>NZ_JAKMCS010000010.1 GCF_022662195.1 Aestuariivivens insulae
TGGTCGATGCCTATTAGAAACTGGGGCATTATTTTAAACCAGTTTTTGACTATATTTGAAAAAAGGGTCCGGCTATAAAAAAGCTAAACCCTCGATTTATAACTTACACACTTTACGGGATAGTGTCTTTAATAATAAGTATAAAATCTATGGAAGGGCAACCCTTGTTCCAATGGCTTTACCGTCTATAATATCAATAATGGTATTGTCCTTTTTCCCATTGGCAATATAGGTTGGAATATTATTTGCCGCTGTTTGCTGTGCATAATCCAACTTAGAGCCCATGCCGCCTCTTCCTTCGCCATCAGATTTGTTACTATCTTTTATGTATTTATCGAAATCATCCTCTGGATTCACCTGTTTAACAAGGTCACTGCTTTCTGCTTCGGGGTGCCCCGTATAAAGCCCGTCTATATCGGTTAAAATAATAAGCTTATCGACCTTCATTAGTTGGGCTATTAAGCTCGCCAATTCATCATTATCGGAAAACATAGACATGGTAACCGATACGGCATCATCTTCATTGGCAATAGGTATAACGCCTTCAGACAGTAAACCTTCGCAACAATTAATCATGTTCTCTCGATGCATACCTGGGCTAAAGTCTCGCTTGGTAGGCAGTACTTGGGCACATTTCATGCCATAGTCATGAAAAATATTGTAATACAATCGCATCATTCTTGGTTGTCCAATGGCCGAATATACTTGTCGGCGTTGAGTCTTATCTGTAATTTTAGATTTCCCCAAAACTTCTTTTCCTGCTATTACAGAACCAGACGACACTAAAATGGTCATGATATCCCTTTCGTATAGCTCGGCTATTTGTTTCACCAAACGCCTTAAAACGGGTCGTACAATTCTATTGTCCTTATTGGTCATGACGTTAGTCCCAACCTTAATTACTATTTTCTCCTTGTACATTTTAATGGGCTTTTCCTAATTCTACAGCGCGGCTAAAAGCTGCAAAAGCGGCTTCCTTAATTAATTCATTAATTTTATTATCATCCATAGAATCTAAGGCCGCTCGTGTAGTCCCCCCTTTGGAAGCTACCCGTTCCATCCAAGAATTTGGTGATAAATTGGATTGGTTGAACAACTCTACTGCCCCTAAAAACGTTTGGCTCACCAATACCGTAGATTCGTTTTTTGAAAACCCCATTTGTGTAGCTGCTTCCATCATGCTCTGCATAAAGTAAAACACGTAAGCAGGGCCACTACCGGATATTCCCGTAGAAGCATCTATCAACTTTTCGTTTCCTACTTCTATTGATTTTCCTGTGGTATCCAATAAATCTTCAACCGTTAATTTTTCAATCCTTGACACTTCTGGAGAGGTGACATATGAGGTTAACCCCCTACCTATTTTAGCTGGCAAATTTGGCATTGCCCGTACTATTTTGGTCAACCCGGTCATCCTTTTCATAGAATCTATGGTTACCCCTGCCATTATTGAAATAATAATTTGCTGTGGTTTCACCAAAGATTTTATCGTTTTAAACAACGCTTCTGCATGATACGGCTTTACGGCGATAAAAATAATATCTGCTTTAGGCACGCAATCATCCAATTTCTCGAAGGCATCAAAATGTGATATTTTATTGAGTTCTTCAAATTTCTCTTCAGATTTGTCCAAAACCATAATATTCTTCTTCTTAAGAAGTTTTGATTTGACCATTCCTTCGGCATAGGTAAGCCCCATATTTCCGGCTCCTATTACTAGTACTTTCATTCGTTTTTATTTTACGGTTTATTTATATATACTGTTTAGACAAACAACATACAGTCTTTAGTATCTTTTACCTCACCATAATAAGTTTCGCGGTATTTATGTAAGGTTTTAATTGGCCACCCTAACAGATACATTTTAATGTAAGTGACTTTTGTAATTAACTCACCCATTTTTACTGTATGTCGTTTTTCATATTTGGTTTTTCGTTTTACTTTTAAAATTTTCATGTGTTTTTAATTATTTTCAATGGTCACATTTCAACCAAGCTCTGTGCCCATATGTTTGTTTTAATAACTTAAATGTTTTGGTTTTATCTAATTAACCGCATTTCTACGTTCCTTAACGTAAACCCCTGTTTTTCAAACAGTTTAATAACAGGATTCTTTACATTAATGTAAGTTCCTATGTCGCCTTTACAATAGGCTTTGGTATGCTTTATCAATGCCTTGCCTATACCTTGTCTTCTTGCACCTTCTTTAACCGCTACATAAACCAATAGGTTTTCTGGCATGTATTCGTTCATTCCCGTTCTATTAACTACTATAACTCCCAATATTTCATTGTGTTCTTCTTTAACAAACACATATCCCCCTAAGCCAGGTATCTCTTTAGCGGCATATAAAATGGATTTTCTTATGGCTCTTTTAGTATCTTTAAATTCGCCAGAATATTCATGTAAAAAATTAGTGATGCGATTTATATCATTAATAGATAATCTTGAAAAAGCATCATAGGTTTTTATTGGCATTACAATAGGGTGTATTACATTGCACCTTCATCTACAATAAGTAGATGCAACGTATAATATTAGATATAAAATAGATTGGCCATATGCTATTGAAGCAACCGGCATCAATGGATAAAAAATATTTCGTGAGAAATTAGCTTAAAAGCCTATTGAATTGCAGGAGGGATAAATTTACTGGACTGATTTCTAAAAACTAGAAAACTAAAGTTGAAGATTCTACTATTTTGTCGCTCATGTATTCCTTTTCCCATGCTGCAAAGCTACAAAAACTATTAGCCAATGTCAAATTAGGCCAATTAAGCTTACTACAAATGGGATATAAACAAAAAAAAGCCTCCTATTAGGAAGCTTTCTTAGTAATTTGTACTGTTTGCTGTTTATTTTTTAGCAGGCGCATTTACTTTACTGCTCATTTCCATAGAAATAGCCGATTTGTCGAACTTTAATTTTCCAGCTAAAGTCTCGATAATACAACTATTATCTTTATCGTTTAGCTCGGCAATCTTTCCGTGCAGACCACTTTTGGTGACTACTTTATCACCACGTTTTAATTCGGCAGCAAACTTTTTCTCTTTTTTTGCGCGTTTCATTTGTGGTGCTATCATAAAGAAATAAACCACTACAAACATTAAAATAAAGGGTAACATAGACCCTATTCCTTCTCCCATGTCTAATTTTGTTTAATGCGCTGCAGTCGTTGCAGCTGTTTTATTTGGATCTGGCTTTACAAAAGCCGTTATTTTTACAGTCTCTGTACCTTTTTCGGTATTGGCAGTAACTGTAATTGTTTTAGATACTTTATTGGTACCACTACCATTAAACTTAACGGTAAACTCTCCTGTTGCTCCAGGAGCTAATGGTTCCCTGCTCCAATCTTTAGGCACCGTACAACCACAAGAACTTTTTATATCTGTAATAACTAAAGGCGCTTCTCCTGTGTTGGTATATTTAAATACCGTTTCTACAGGTGTTTTGGCTTCAATTTCTCCAAAGTCATGTTCTTTTTTGTCAAATTCAATAACAGGAAATTTAGAAGCTACAGCATCTCTTTCGGCTGCTTGAGCTACATTATTCTCGTCTATTTTTTTTGCTGCATTTTCTTTACATGATGTAAAAGCTACTAAGCAGATTGCACTTAATCCTAAAATTAACTTCTTCATAATAGATGGTTTTTAATTTTTTGGTTCGTAAAAATAACAATTATTTCTCCGATTTAAAATTTTTATGACTTCTTAACAGAATTCCCATTTTCACAGGAATGGCAATTCCTTCGGAATCAAAATGCTAAAGCGTCTGGAAACCCTTTTAATTTATAGCAAGCCCCTACCTACTTTATTTAACGTATTGGCTTCTTGGTATTCTTTCACCAGCTTATCCAAAATACCATTAATAAAAATGCTGCTCTTTGGTGTTGAATATTCCTTTGCTATCTCTAAATATTCATTAATAGTCACTTTTACGGGAATGGACGGAAACTCCTTAAGTTCACAAATGGCCATTTGCAACAACACAAAATCGACATCGGCAATACGGTCGGCATCCCAGTTCTTGGTTTTTTGTCCTATTTCTTTATTAAGCTTTTCTGTCTTTAATATTGTTTTTTTAAATAGGTCTATGGCAAATTGTTTATCGTCCATATCCTTATAAAGCCTTGGTGTAAAATAATGATCGTGCACTGTTGGCTTAGCTTTCCTTAATAGTTTTAAAATGGTCGTATTAACGGTTGGAAGGTCGTCCAACCAAGTTAAGTGTTTATCTTCTATATAATCGTAAAGCTTATCGTTTGGCGCTATGATGTCTTTAAAAATATCAACTACAAATTCTTTGTCTTCCTTAAAGTTAGAAGTACGGGTTTGCATATAGCTAGCGTACAAATCACTTTTTGCAATCGCTTTAAAAACCACATCGACATACTCGTCGTCCAATTCCCAATTGTTTATTTTGTGGGCTTCCAATTGGTCTTGTAAAGGCTTATTTTCCCTTAAAAGGTGCAACAGTTCATTATTAACAAACTTCCTGTTGGGGTTTCTATCCTCTTGGGTTGCTAAATGCTTGTTTTGCTTTTTTTGTAAGTCGGTTTCTGCTCTTTTTTGGACCTCGATAAGTAGTGCTACTAATAATAGGTACAGATTGTACATATTATCGATACTAAACAAAAGAAACTTTTGAGGTTTTAATAAATCGTCACTCGCACTACCATTAAATGCATATATAGACTGCATTACTTTTACACGAATATGTCTCCTGTTTAGCATAATTACAAAGAACCTTTAAATAAATTGCGTTATTTTAAATCTAAATTCCGGCACAAAAATAATACTATTTTCAATATTTAAGTTCAATTCATCACATTTATTATTACTCATTTTTCTATATGCCTAACAAATTCATTCTACGTTGTGTGCTTTGTGCTTCTTCGCTAGCTTTGTGGTTTTAACTAAATACAAAGCACACTAAGAAAGTACCAAGGACACTAAGTCCACTGGCAATGGACTGAGGTCTAATAATGACCGAACACCTATTGCTATCAAAACATTTTTCTGCACAACTACTATTAGGGGGCTATGCAATGTTTTCAATCTTTGCTATGCATTTAACTCCTTAATTTATACATTATTTAACATTCTCCACGTAGAATACAAACATTAATATACTTTAAATCCTGTATCTTTGCTTTCTTGATTTTAAAAAAAAGAGTCATCAATTTTAAATGAAAGCACTTCAACATTTAAATAAATATTTTTATAAGTACAAAACCTATCTAACTATTGGTGTTATTATAACCATTGTTGCTAGAATTTTTCTGCTTTACACCCCGCGTTATGTAAAAAAGATATTTGTAATCGTTGAAAAGAGCTTAGACAACGCTATAACAGACGAAGCTTTTAAAGCTGAATTAATCGAAGCCGTTTTATATATTATCGGGGCTGCTTTAATTGGTGGTATCCTTACCTTCTTTATGCGTCAAACCATTATAAATGTGTCTAGGTATATTGAATACGATTTAAAAAATGAAGTCTATAACCAATACCAAAAACTATCCCTAAACTTTTATAAAAAGAACAGAACGGGCGATTTAATGAACCGTATAAGTGAGGATGTTGGTAGGGTACGCATGTATGTAGGCCCAGCTTTAATGTACAGTATTAATACCATAACGCTTTTTATTATCGTAATTATCTATATGGTAAATGCATCGCCCAAACTTACCCTATACACCATAATACCTTTACCCATTTTATCGGTTATTATTTATAAACTAAGCAGGGAAATCCATAAACGTAGTACTATTGTACAGGAATATCTATCCAAACTATCCACTTACACCCAAGAATCCTTTAGTGGCATATCGGTGATAAAGGCTTACGGAATAGAGCCCTTAACCAACAAAAACTTCAACACCCTGGCTTTAGGGAGTAAAGAAAAACAAATAAGCCTTACCCGTGTGCAGGCCTGGTTCTTTCCTATGATGATCCTGCTTATTGGCACCAGTAACTTACTTGTTATTTATATTGGAGGTATGCAATATATAAATGGGGAGATTGAAAGTTTAGGCACCATTGCCGAATTCATTATTTATGTAAATATGCTCACGTGGCCTGTCGCTACTGTAGGTTGGGTAACTTCAATAGTGCAGCAAGCTGAAGCTTCGCAAAAACGAATAAATGAGTTCTTAAAGCTTGAACCCGAGATCAAAAATACCGTAACGCATCCTTCAGAAATTGATGGTGATATTGTATTTAACAATGTATCTTTCACTTACGACGACACCAACATTCAGGCACTTAAAAACATAAGTTTCACCATTAAGAAAGGAGAAACCCTTGCCATATTGGGCAAAACAGGCTCTGGAAAATCAACCATATTAGATTTAATAGGCAGGCTGTATGATATCAATTCCGGTTCAATCACTATTAACAACACAGCAATAGACCAACTCAACCTAAACAGTTTACGCAATAGCATTGGCTATGTACCACAAGATGCCTTTTTGTTTTCAGATAGCATAAAGAACAACATCAAATTTGGCAACGAAGACGCTAGTGACAACGATGTTATTGTTGCCGCCAAGCAGGCAAACGTGCACAAAAACATTATCAATTTTAAAAATGGGTACGATACCGTTCTTGGTGAACGTGGCATCACCCTTTCTGGTGGACAAAAACAACGGGTATCCATAGCCCGTGCCATCATTAAGTCGCCAAAAATACTCTTGTTTGACGATTGCCTTTCTGCTGTTGACACCGAAACTGAAGAAAAAATACTTAAAAACCTAAACAAGATATCTTCCAACAAAACCACCGTTATTGTAAGCCATAGGGTGTCCTCGGCTAAAAATGCCGATAAAATTATTGTTCTGGAAAATGGCGGAATTGTACAGGAAGGCACTCATGACAGCTTGATAAATACCGATGGCTATTATAAGCACCTTTACTTAAAACAATTAACAGAGACCGATACACACAAGCTTTAAACATATATTATATGTGTTTTTTTTCCTCAAATAATTAAGATTAACACAATAAAAACAGAGAATAAAAAAAGAAACTTTAAAATTTGTTGGTTAGTTTCGGTTTTTTTTAGATTTTTGGTGAATACAACGATATAGTTATCAATTTCTAAACCATAAAGAATTATAATGACATGATGGAGAAAGAGGAAATTTTTTCAAAAGTTTTAAGAGCAGGAAGACGCACCTACTTTTTTGATGTACGTGCCACAAAAGCAGATGATTATTATTTGACCATTACAGAAAGTAAAAAGTTTACAAATGATGATGGGTCTTTTCACTACAAAAAGCATAAGATTTACATTTACAAAGAAGATTTTGCTGAGTTTAAGGACATATTAGCAGAAATGACAGAATATATCATTAATGAAAAAGGCGATGAAGTGATTAGTGAGCGTCATCAAAAAGATTTCAAAAAAGAATACAATCATTCTGACAACGGCGAAACGGTCTCTCAGGATGCTTTGAATTCTACAGACAGTTTTACAGATATCGATTTTGACGATATTTAAAACCTAACTAAACACTACTACTCAATTAACTAAAGAACCACTAATGCTTATATTAGTGGTTTTTTTATGCTTTAACCCTTAGTAAAGTAACTGTTAGTATAATCAACACAACACCAATTGCTACATGCCAACCATATAGCGAAAACAACATGAAAGCTATAAACAGTAGCCACATAGGAACTACTGTAATAGCTATTGCAAACCTAAATGTAGATACAAATTCCACCTCATCTATTTTAGGTTTTACAACAATCTTCCAAATGCCATAAGGCGCTATTAAACCACATACGAACAAGACATTTATTACCTGGCCAAATACTCCCGATTTTTTGGGCCTATTGAATTGGCAATCCAAAAGGTCGTTAGCTATACAGGCATTTACCGCTTTAGGATTTAAGAAATCTGTCCCCATACCTTCCAATCGTTCTAAAGTAGACTCGTATGCTTCTATTGGGATATGTGTCGTAAGTTGCGTTAATTCCGCATGCACCATAGTCTTTAAACGATTTACAGCTATGTTTCTATTGGCATCCAAAAACGCTTTTGCTGATATTGCTTTTCCATAATAAACTGCAACCTGGCTGGGGAACCCTTCGGCCTTTTCAAAATTAAAACCAATGGGCACTAATTGTAAATCGGTATTGGGATACTTCTCCAAAGTATCAAAAACAATACGCGTAAACCCTTTACTTAAAGGCCTAACCGTTCTTTTTATATTATGGCTTCCTTCTGGAAAAATGGTAACTGCTTCCCCCTTATGTAACAACACAGAACAATTATTAAAAACCGAATTATTATGCGTTAAGGTATTCCACCCATCCCGAATACGATACACAGGAAACATTCTAAGGCTATGAAGTATTTTACTAACCAATGGCTTTTTAAATACAGCGGCACGTGTTAAAAAATAGGAAAACCTACCACATTTGGTCGCTATCAATAAAGCATCGATCAAAGCATTTTGGTGATTAGCCAAAAACAATACAGGTTTATGTTTTGGAAGGGCATCTTGGTTAACATGTTCTACCTTTTTAAAATAAAAAAACAGCCCTATCCGTAAATAAGTCCGAATAGCATGTAACCAAAATAGTTCTAAACCCTTTTTCAAATCATCATGTTTTTTTAGCCCAGAATGAAGCTAATATTAAACCAGATATAATATGCCATATGCCCCAAAAGGCAACTAATATAGCCATGCCTCCCAATCCTTCAAAAAAGGTAAAAATAAGCAATAGCCCTAAACCAGAATTTTGTATCCCCGTTTCAATGGTTATGGTTTTCTTATTCTTAAATGACAATTTAAATAAATATGCCATTAAAAAGCCCAGCAATAAGGCCAGCACATTATGCGATACCGTTAACATAAATACACGATGGATATAGGTATTAAACACCTCTATATTTTTAGCAAATGCCAAAATTACAATTAGGCTAAAAACAAGAATGGAAAACGGTTTTAACCATTTGGAAAGCCGTATTGCCATCATTGCATTCCTACTACGAAAAAACATGCCCAACATTAAAGGAATACCAAGAATTAAAACCACCAATTTAAAAAGTTCAAAAAAATTCAATTCCACGGTTTTTAAAAGCTGTGCAGTAGGTTGGTAGAGGCTCCCATAAAACTGAAAATTAAAAGGCGTCATAAAAACAGCCAAAAATGTAGCAAAAGCCGTTAAGCTCACCGATAGTGCGGTATTCCCTTTTGCCAAATGAGTCATGAAGTTTGAAATGTTTCCTCCTGGGCAAGCCGCCACCATAACCATCCCCAAAGCAATGCTTGGCTGTGGTTTTATATATAAAACAAGCAGAAAAGTAAGTAAAGGCAGTAGAACAAACTGCGATAACACCCCAACAAAAAGCAATTTTGGTGTTTTTAATAACTGTTTAAAATCATCGATTGTAACACCTAAGGCCACGCCAAACATAACTACTGCTAGTGCTATGTTTAACCCCCACAACCCTGTGCTGTCAAAATTAATCTTTACTTGATCTAGCTCCAGCATGTTTTAAGATACTACCGTTCCATTTTTTACCTGATGTTCAGGACTCAACAACACAACATCTTTAGCTTTTACTGCGCCCAACACCAAACATTCGCTCATAAAATTAGCAATCTGCTTTTTTGGAAAGTTAACGACCGCTATAATCTGACGGTTCAATAAATCGTCCTTTGTGTATAAAGTTGTTATTTGTGCTGAAGATTTTTTAATCCCCAAATCCCCAAAATCGATGGTTAATTGATAAGCTGGGTGCCGTGCTTTTGGGAAATCGTTGACTTCAATTATAGTCCCCACACGTAAATCGACCTTAGTAAAGGTTTCAAAAGTTATTGCTTTACCCATATTTAATAATGCTAGTCCTGAGTAACCATTACAGTTTTTATTTGGATTAAAATTACTAAATCCCAGAACAACCCATGGGTTGTTCTGGGATTTTCTTTTATATGGTTTTATTTAATACCGTATTGCCCTTGTATTTACTCTGGTACTTTAGGCATACGCAACGGTGTTTGGTTATTCCCATCAAAGCTACCCTATTTCTCAAGGCATGCCTCAACAGTCTTTCCTCGCTACGTACCAAAACATACAGCTACGAAGGCATCGATTATTTCCCTCGCCCTATTACATACTTAGTCCTAAACTTAAGCGATAGTCCACCCGGTTACGCTTTGCTTAGTTTGCATTCATTCTTATTTTAATTTATTCTTTATCAAATAAGCCTTTATGTATAATCCCGGCCACAATAGCCCCTAAAATTGGAGCCACCCAAAACAACCATAACTGTGCTGTAAATTCACCGCCAGCAAACAGGGCCTGACTTGTAGAACGAGCAGGGTTAACCGACGTATTTGAAATTGGTATGCTAATTAAGTGTATTAATGTTAGAGCTAAACCTATGGCTATACCAGCGAAGCCTTTAGGCGCTTTGTGGTGTATGCTCCCTAAAATAACCAATAAAAAAAATAGGGTTAACACAAATTCTGCTATTAAAACAGATAACATACTGTAACCTCCAGGCGATAATTCACCATAACCATTAGCTGCAAACCCACCAATATCAACAAAATCGGATTTTCCAGATACAATTACAAACAATACACCAGCAGCTGCTATTGCCCCAATTACTTGCGCAACAATATAACCTACTATATCCTTAGCAGGAAACTTCCCTCCTGCCCATAAACCTAAAGATACTGCTGGATTAAAATGTGCTCCCGAAATATGACCTACAGCATAAACCATAGTCAAAACTGTTAACCCAAACGCAAGCGCAACACCCAAAAAGCCAATTCCTAGTTCTGGAAATCCAGCAGCAAAAATAGCACTACCACATCCACCAAAGACCAGCCAAAATGTCCCAAAAAATTCAGCAAAAAGTTTTTTCATAATTTTTAAGATTTTAGTTACAACTAAATATATAAATTATTTACTTACGTTTTAAATAGGCATAAACAAATTACTATTTAGGATTTTTTGGGCAAATGGCAAGCCACCGCAGCCCTCCCGACCTCACCAAGGGAAGGAGTTTCTTGATTTTTAATTCATTTGAGTAAGAATCCCTCCCCTTTGGGGAGGTTAGGTGGGGCTAAAAGCTGCCGCTCCTACTGCTTTTGCAAGATAATGGCCGTTGGCGGGCCTCATGGTTGGGCTATGCTTCTTAAACCACTATACTTAATACTTTGTTCTCTGTACACTGTACTTTACTCACAACACGCTTCAAGCTTAAAAAAATTCTCGCACACCCACCTAAATAATACATAAAGTTCTCCATAGACTTCACTAAATATTTTTAAACCCATATCTTTGCAGAAATTAATTGTATTATCGCAAATGAAACATCCATGCCTAGACTTTAGTCACACTGCGGAAATGATAATTTGGATGTTACATGTGACTTTTTAGTAAAAAATAAATATTAACACATGAAACTGCTACTTATAACTTTTATCCTATTAGGGTTGGGCATTGCTGGGATTGCCATTAAAATTTGGGCAAAAAAAGACGGTAAATTTTCTGGAACTTGTGCCAGCCAAAACCCCATGCTAAATAAAGAAGGTGAAGCCTGTGGCTTTTGCGGAAAAACCCCAGACCAATTTAGCGAATGTAACGAACCTCAACATTCCTAGTAATATATGCCAATTCTTGACTTTCTGTTCTACAGCTTTATTATTGTAGTCTGTATTCAAGTCGTTATTTATATTTTTATTTACGGAAAGTTTTCATTTTCGAAACCTAAAAAACCAGCCTTAAAAAAATTACCGGTTTCCGTAATAATTTGTGCCAAAAATGAAGCCGAAAACCTGGAACGGTTTTTACCTACTATCATCCAACAAAATTATCCCGAATTTGAGATTATTTTAATTAATGATGCTTCACATGACAACACATTGGAGGTCATGCAAAAATTTGCTGAATTACATTCCAATATTAAAATAGTAAATGTTAAACCCATTGAAACTTTTTGGGGCAATAAAAAATATGCATTAACCTTAGGCATTAAAGCTTCAAGTCACGACTTGCTTTTATTTACCGATGCCGATTGCAAGCCCACTTCTAAGTATTGGATAAGTGGAATGATCAGCCATTTCAACACAAAAACTTCAATTGTTTTGGGCTTTGGTGCACACATAAAAATCAAAAATTCGTTTTTAAACAAGCTCATTCGTTTCGAAACATTAATAACAGCACTTCGGTATTTTTCCTTTGCTAAAATAGGCATGCCCTATATGGGCGTTGGCAGAAACTTAGCCTACAAGAAAGATCTTTTTTTTAAAGCTAATGGCTTTATGAACCATATGCGGATTAAATCTGGTGATGACGACCTGTTTATTAATCAAGTAGCTACGGCCAACAATACCAATATTTGTTTTAATAAAAATAGTTTTACCACCTCACCCGCTAAAACCCGTTTTAAAGATTGGTTTACCCAAAAAAGGCGCCATGTCTCTACTGCAAAATATTACAAACAAAAGCATAAAATACTTTTAGCCTTAACCTATAGTATGCAACTGTTGTTTTGGGTTCTAGGCTTAATACTATTAGCTACTACACACCAGTGGTTTACAGTAATTCTTTTTTTGGGCTTACGACTAATCGCACAATATATAATAGTTGGATCTGCCTCAAAGAAACTGGACAGTAAAGACCTTATTATTTTAATTCCTTTTCTGGAAATTTTCTTAATTAGCGTGCAATTATTTATATTTATAAATAATCTTATCTCAAAACCAAATCATTGGAAAT
This sequence comes from Aestuariivivens insulae, assembly GCF_022662195.1. Taxonomy (GTDB): domain Bacteria; phylum Bacteroidota; class Bacteroidia; order Flavobacteriales; family Flavobacteriaceae; genus Aestuariivivens; species Aestuariivivens insulae. The sequence goes on from NZ_JAKMCS010000010.1 coordinate 12,746, forward strand.
AAACGAAGCCATCAAACGCGCCAAAATGAATGACCAAAAAGCATTCAATTATTTGTTGGATAGGTATTGGGATGATGTTTATGGCTTTCAGCTCAAACGCATTCAAAATGAAAACGATGCCGAAGATATTACCATCCAAACCTTTTCTAAAGCATTCGACAGAATAGAAACTTTCGATGAATCTTACAAATTCAAAACTTGGCTTATAGCCATTTCAAAAAACATTCATATTGATTTATTGCGGAAAGAAGAACGATCAATAGCCAAAGTTATTTCACATGATGATGATCATGCCTACAAAGTTTTAGATGAATCGCCTTCACCTGAAGACATAATCATTACCGAACAGCATTTAGCTAAACTATTATTGGATATAAAAAAGCTAAAACCACATTACCAGAAAATAATTAATCTTAGATATTTTCAGGAGCTGAGCTATAAAGAAATCTCCAACCAACTAGGCGAGCCCATAAATAATGTTAAAGTAAAGCTGTTAAGAGCTAAAAAATTACTTGCAGATATTATAAAAATGCAAAAGAGCAAAGCCTAAGGGGTTATACAAATTGAAAGGCTCACCAATATTCCTCTTAAGTTTGAATTAGATTGGCTACCTGGAGATCTGAATTAAGATATTAGTTATTGGAAGTTACACTTATTTAACAAATACCCAATAACCAACGACTACCGACTAACAACTAAATTACCACAAAAGAGCCATCAGCTATAGTTTTAAGTTATTTAAGTTTTTAAGTTTAAGGCACTTCATGATTAATACAATACTTTGTATCTTTGTGCCTTATTTTAAAAGCATGAATACAGAAACAGCTTCCAATATATTACCAAAAGAAAGAACTCCAAAACCAAAATGGTTACGTGTTAAATTACCAACAGGTAAAAAATACACCGAACTTAGAGGTTTAGTCGATAAATATAAATTAAATACCATTTGTACATCGGGTAGTTGCCCCAATATGGGCGAATGCTGGGGAGAAGGTACTGCCACCTTTATGATTTTAGGCAATATTTGCACACGCTCCTGCGGGTTTTGCGGTGTTAAAACCGGGAGACCAGAAACTGTAGATTGGGACGAACCAGAAAAAGTAGCACGTTCCATAAAGCTTATGAAAATAAAACACGCTGTACTTACCAGTGTAGATCGCGACGACCTTAAGGACATGGGAAGTATTATGTGGGCCGAAACCGTTAAAGCTGTTCGCAGAATGAACCCAGAAACCACTTTAGAAACCCTTATCCCCGATTTTCAGGGAATAGAACAACATATAGACAGAATCATTGATGTTGCTCCTGAAGTTGTTTCACACAACATCGAAACAGTTAGACGGTTAACACGTGAGGTGCGTATTCAAGCAAAATACGACAGAAGCATGGGCGTTCTAAAATATTTAAAGCAACAAGGACAGCGCAGGACCAAATCGGGCATTATGCTAGGACTGGGGGAAACCAGAGATGAAGTAGTAGAAACATTGCACGATTTAAAAGCCAATGATGTAGATGTTGTTACTATTGGACAGTACTTACAACCTAGTAAAAAACATTTACCCGTTAAGCAATTTATAAGCCCTGAGCAATTTGAAGAATATAGACAAATAGGTTTAGACCTTGGTTTTAGACATGTAGAAAGTAGTGCATTGGTACGCTCTTCGTATCACGCACAAAAACACATTCATTAAAAGCTATGATAAATGTTGCTATTAATGGCTTTGGCAGAATAGGCAGGCGTGTTTTTAGGTTGCTCCAAAACCACAAAAACATTCAAGTTGTTGCCATAAACGATTTATCTGATGGCAAAACGCTTAGCCATTTACTTAAATACGACAGTATTCATGGCATTTTCCCCGCTGAAACTTCATTTACCGATAAGGCCATTGTAGTAAACGATAAAACAATTCCTCTTTTAAACGAAAACCATCCAAAACATATAGATTGGAGTGCTTTTCAAGTTGATTTTGTTATTGAATCTACCGGAAAATTTAAAACCGCTACAGATTTACAATACCATTTAATAAATGGTGCCAAACGTGTTATTTTAAGTGTGCCCCCACTTGAGGATAGCATTAAAACTATTGTATTGGGTGTAAACGACAACATTATTGATGGGACAGAAACCATTATTTCTAATGCCTCTTGCACTACAAATAATGCTGCCCCAATGATTGATGTTATTAACAAACTCTGTGGTATTGACCAGGCATATATTACTACGGTACATTCTTATACGACCGACCAAAGTTTACATGACCAACCACATAACGACCTTAGACGAGCCAGGGCAGCAGGACAATCCATTGTCCCAACAACTACCGGAGCAGCAAAGGCACTTACCAAAATTTTTCCTGAACTTTCAGATGTTATTGGTGGATGTGGCATAAGAGTCCCTGTTATTAATGGTTCTTTAACCGATATCACATTTAATGTAAAACAAACCGTTTCAATAGACGACATAAATACAGCCTTTAAAGAAGCTTCTAATAACCATTATAAGAATATCATTCAATATACAGAAGCCCCTATTGTTTCCATTGATGTTGTAGGAAACACACATTCTTGTATCTTTGATTCACTAATGACCTCGGTTATAGGAAACATGGTAAAAATTATTGGGTGGTACGACAATGAAACTGGCTATTCACAAAGAATAATTGATTTATTATGCAATTTATCGGTAAAAAAGAGTGTTTTATCGATAAAATAATTATATTTGTCGGTAAGATTAATTTAAAATGCCCCAAATAAAACACTACATATCTGCATTTTTTTTATGCTTAGGCTTAATTTCCTTTGCACAAAACTCCATTGACGATGATCCAGAGATCATCCAAAACCGCATAGATTACCACCTTCAAGAGTCCGAAAAGGATATTGAAAACTTCGATTATTTTGAGGCCCAAAAAGAACTTGATGAAGCTTTAAAGCTAGCTACCGAGGCTAATAACGAAGAGCGTTTGGGCATTATTTATGCCACAATAGGGAAGTTACAGTTAACTGTAGAAGAAGCAGACAAAGCTATTAAGTCCATAACTCAAGCGATTAGAGTACAACGATTAAACAACGATAATATCAACTTAGGGGAGTCATATAAAATTTTTGGTGATATTTACTTAAAGAAGAAGGAGTACAAGCTTGCCCTAGAACAATATAGAGCGGCTAAATCTAAATTCGAAGAAGAAGATTTAAATGAAAAATTGGCAGAGATTCTATTTCATGAGGGGCTTACCTATATGGAATTAAAGAATTTAAAAAATGCAAGAATTCACTTAGACCAATCCCTTAACTTATCAAAAAAATTAAACCTTACTAGGCTTCAAAGCAAAGCTTTGGTTAACCTTAGTAAGGTATATCTTGATTCAGGCCTTGTTCAAAGAGCTTCAACATTAGTAAATGAAAGTTTAAAATTAGCCAAGCAGAACGACTATATAAGTATTTTAAATGATTGCTATTTGGTATTAAGTGATATAAGCAGTAAGCAAAACGATTTTAAAATGTCTTACGACTACCTTAAAAGCCATTTAAAACTGTCTGATTCACTACAAGCCATCCAACATGAAAACCTTTCTCCTGAAAAGCGAATTGAATATTTAATGGCCGATAAAGCCGAGGAGCTAAAAAAAGCAAATAAAGATAAAGAGGAAGCAGAAAGTAAAAACGATTTAGGCACCCTCATCTCTATTTTAAGTGTGGCTTTAATTACTATTTTATCACTATTAACTTTATCATTATATAAAAACAACAATATAAGGTTAAAGACCAATAATATGCTTCATAAAAAGAATAGTGAACTTATTATTGCTAAAGAAAAAGCCGAATTGGCCTCTAAAACCAAAGCCAACTTCCTATCAACCGTAACACACGAATTACGTACGCCTTTATATGCTGTTACAGGTTTAAGTAACATGTTATTGGACGAAGACCCAAAGCCTGAACAAATACAGCATTTAAAGTCTCTAAAGTTTTCTGGAGATTACTTGCTTACTTTTATTAACGATATTCTTCAACTAAATAAAATTGAAGCCAATAAAGTAAATATAGAGCCAGAGCCATTCAACCTTAAAAGCAAGATTAATAATATTGTTATGGCCCTAAATAATTCGGCATTAGATAACAATATTAAAATACATTTTGAATACCCTAAAGATTTACCCGAAAACTTTATTGCCGACCAAATAAAAATATCCCAAATCTTAATTAACCTAATAGGCAACTCCATTAAATTTACCAAAGACGGGGATATTTGGATAAGGGTTCATAAAATTGAACAGGACAATAACAATTATACCCTTAGGTTTGAAGTTGAAGACAACGGTATAGGTATTAGCAAGGAGAAGCAAGACCATATGTTTGAAAGTTTCTCACAAGGCTCCATCCAAATTAATAGAAAATATGGAGGTACAGGTCTTGGCCTTTCCATTGTTAAGGGGCTTATAGAAATATTAAAAGGTAAGATTTACTTAACCAGTGAACTTGGTAAAGGCACAACCTTCTATTTTGAAATACCGCTCGAATATACCGATCAAGGTGAAATTAAAGAAACCAAACAGTCTTATTTCACCAAGGACACTAACGAAATTGATTTAACTAAGGTTAAGATCTTAGTGGTTGAAGACAACAAAATCAATCAAATGATTACCAAGAAGATTCTAACTAAAATGAATCTTAACTGTGATATTGTAGACAATGGTGAAGATGCTGTAGATAAAATTAAAACGAACAGTTACGATATCGTGTTAATGGACATTCATATGCCAGGTATTAGTGGTATTGAAGCTACCAAAATCGTTAGAACCTTCGACAAAGAATTAACCATTTTTGCATTAACCGCAGTAACCATCGAAGACAGAATGCAAGAGTTTGATGAAGCTGGATTTACAGACATTATTCCGAAGCCATTTAAGCAGGAAGAATTTGAGAAAAAGTTATTTAATGCCTTAAACAAAAAGAAAAAGTCGGCCTAATACCTTTCTACAAAATTTCTTAAAAGCGAATCGAACGCTTTGCTATCGTCTATTTTAGTTTCTATTGGCAAGTAATACAACCTATCCTTTAAGGCTTCAAATTTTTTCAATCTTACAAAATCTTTTTCTGTAGTTACAATATGGGACGTGCCCTTAAGCTTTTCAATATCATTTACAGAAAACTCATGATGGTCCTTAAAATTTAAGTGCTCAAAATTAAGTCCCTTCTGCTTTAAAAACTCAACCAAAGGCCTAGCATTGGCAATACCCGTCACCAAAGTAAAAGATTTTAAATCGTCCAAACTAATACGCTTGTCCAAAGACCTTACCTCGCTAGCATATTGAATATGGCTAAAAAATACATGCTGGTGGTCTAAAGGCGCTATACTGCCTAAAATAGCTTCCTTTTCGGCGTTGTCCAAATGCTCTGGACATTTTGTAATTACAATAATATCGGCACGTTTCGCCCCTCTCTTGGGTTCCCTTAAATTCCCCGTTGGAAGAACAACATCGTTAACATACAAATTACTATACGTAGTAAGCAAAATATTAAACCCAGCTTTTACTTTTCTATGCTGGTAAGCATCGTCCAATAAAATAACTTCGGGTTGCTCTTCCAGCAACCTCAATTGCCCTATACCATTAACCCGATTGGCATCAACTGCAACCTGTATATTGCCTTTAAACTTATTATAAAACTGAAAAGGCTCATCACCTAAGGTTTCTGCATTAGAGCTTTCATCTGCCAATTGAAACCCCTGTGTTTTTCGTTTATAGCCTCTGCTAAGAGTCGCTACCTTATAATCGTCTTTTAACAGCCTTATCAAATACTCTATCATTGGTGTTTTACCAGTCCCTCCTACACTTAAATTGCCAACACAAATCACGGGGAAATTAAATGATGTAGACTTCTTTATCCCCCAATCATAAAACTTGTTCCTAATACTAGTTACCAAATAGTAAATGGGCACAATTGGAAGGGCTATGTTCCGTAATAATTTCATGCATCAAATTTTATAAACGAGACCTACCATTCGAGTGGCTAATATAATTTACCAATAACTATTTTCAATTAAACCCATTTTATTGTTAGGTCTCTTTTTATAAGAGCAAAGTAAATATTTTATATTTGTTTAATAATCAATAAATGAAAATAATATGATTATTCAAGATGTCATCAATCACTTAGAAGAGCTTGCCCCCCTAAACTATGCCGAGGACTTTGACAATGTAGGGCTTTTGGTTGGAGACAAAAACACAAATTTAACCGGTGTATTAGTAACACTCGACACGCTTGAATCTGTTATAGACGAAGCCATAGAGAACAACTGCAATCTTGTGGTGAGTTTTCACCCAATAATTTTTAAAGGCCTTAAAAAGCTTAACGGAAAGACCTATGTGGAGCGCGTGGTTATAAAAGCCATAAAGCACAATATTGCCATTTATAGCATGCATACAGCCTTAGACAATTCGAATTTGGGTGTAAATGATATGATTTTCAATACATTGGGCTTAACCAACAAACACATACTTATTCCCCAATCTGGAACCATTAAAAAACTGACTACCTATGTCCCCATTGAGGAAGCCGACCATTTACGCAATGCCCTCTTTCAAGCAGGAGCCGGTAGCATTGGCAATTATAATGATTGCAGCTTTAATGTTGATGGATATGGCACATTTAATGGCAACGAACAATCTAACCCCACAAAAGGACAAAAAGGAGAAATACATACAGAAAAGGAAACTAAAATTACGGTTACCTTCTCTAAACATTTAGAGTCTAAAATACTAAAGACCCTTTTTAATACGCATACTTATGAAGAAGTAGCTTACGAAGTTATCACACTTAACAATACAAATCAAAACATAGGCATGGGTATGGTTGGTGAATTAGAATCTCCCCTAAGTGAAACTGATTTTTTAAGGCACATTAAGGACACCATGAAAACTGAATGCATTAGACATTCGGCATTATTGGGAAAATCCATTAAAAAAGTTGCTGTACTTGGAGGCTCAGGCAGTTTTGCCATCCAAGCTGCCAAAGGCGCTGGTGCAGACGCTTTTATCACGGCCGACTTAAAATACCACGACTTTTTTACTGCCGAAAACAAGATACTTTTAGCAGATATCGGGCATTATGAAAGTGAACAGTTCACAAAAAACCTTCTAGTAGCGTATCTTACAAAAAAAATTACTAATTTTGCAGTCGTTTTATCAAAGACAAATACCAATCCTGTTAAGTATTTTTAAAGTATGGCTAAAAAGAAAGAAGCAACTGTAGAAGAGCGTTTAAGAGCTTTATACGATTTACAATTAATCGATTCACGCATTGATGAAATAAGAAATGTTCGTGGTGAACTGCCTTTAGAAGTGCGCGATTTAGAAGATGAAGTGGCTGGATTAAACATTAGACTTGAAAAATTAGTTTCAAGCCTAGAGTTAATAGATAATGATATTGCTTCTAAAAAGAACCTTATTGAAGAAGCTAAAACACTTATAAAAAAGTACACTGAGCAGCAAAAGAATGTTAGAAATAACAGAGAATATAACTCACTTACCAAAGAAGTTGAATTTCAAGAATTAGAAATTGAACTGGCCGAAAAGCACATAAGGGAGTTTAAAGCGCAAATAGAGCAGAAAAAAGAAATTATTGCCGAAACCAAAGAGCGCTTAAAAGAACGCGAAACGCATTTAAAGCACAAAAAAGGAGAACTTGATGCTATTTTAGCTGAAACCGAAAAAGAAGAGCTTGCGTTAATCGCTAAATCTGAAGAGTACAAAGAGCAAATAGAAGCGCGCTTAGTAACGGCCTACAATAGAATTCGTGGCAGTGTTAAAAATGGGCTGGCTGTAGTACCAATTGAAAGAGGTGCTTCTGGTGGATCTTTCTTTACCATACCCCCACAGGTTCAGGTAGAAATAGCTTCTCGCAAAAAAGTTATTACAGATGAACACAGTGGACGAATTTTAGTAGACGCCGCTTTAGCTGAAGAACAAAAAGCAAAAATGGAAAAGCTTTTTTCTAAGCTCTAAACCATTTTAAACCATTATAGATTAAAGCCTTCATGTAATAAACATGAAGGCTTTTTATTTTTATCTTATCTTATAGCCTATTTAAATTTCTTATAATTTTAAGTTAAGTTTTTAAACACTAATCCGTCTAAGGTGAATAACAAAAAATAAACATCATGAATCGTATAGTAACACTGGTATTATTTATTGTATTGTTTAACTGCAGAAATAATGCACAAGAAAACGCAAAACAACAAGCAACTGAAGTTGGACCACCTGTTGAAGTCCCAATAAAAAATGGGAAAGCCAGAGCCTATTTTGCAAGCGGATGTTTTTGGTGTGTAGAAGCTATTTACGAAAGTGTTAAAGGTGTAGACGAAGCTATAAGCGGTTATTCTGGCGGTCATACCCAAAACCCTACCTATGAATCCAGTAACACTGGAAGAACAGGGCATGCCGAGGCGGTAGAAGTTATTTACAACCCCAATGTGGTAAGTTTTGAAACCCTGGTAGATGTTTACTTTGCTTCACAAAATCCAACTCAGGTTAATGGACAAGGTCCAGATAGAGGCTCTCAATACCGCTCTATTATTTTTTATCAAAACAAGGCTCAAAAAGATATTATTATAAAGAAAAAAGAGGCTTTAGCCCAAAAACTAAATGCAAGTATTGCTGCCGAAGTCCTTCCTTTTAAAAAGTTTTGGAAAGCAGAAGACTATCATCAAAACTACGAACGCCTACACCCCAACAACAGTTATATAAGAAACGTTTCCATTCCAAGGTTAAAACGGTTTCAAACAAAAATGCCCGAGGTATTAAAGAAAGAGCATTAAACACATTGTTTTTCTCATTACAAAAATTTCCATTAAATTCAACAAATCATTATTTATCACATATGAAAACCCAATTATTGGAAATCTCCCCTGTTTTACCCAGTCAGGACATTAATAGGGATGTTTTATGGTATGAAAAATATGTTGGCTTTAAACTTTTACATAAAGACAGCATGTATGCCGTTATGAGAAGGGAGAATTTATGCATCCATTTACAATGGCATGCCGATACGGAAGACGATCCCTTGCTTGGTGGCTCTGTAATTAAAATATTTGTAAAGAACATTACCCCCATTTTTCAGGAGTTTGTAGAAAAAGGTACTGTAAAACCTGATAAATTACGGCTACAAACGCCTTGGAAAACCAATGAGTTTGGTTTTTATGACCTCAACAAAAATGCTATATTTATTGTAGAAGATATCTAATTGGACCACCATTATTTTGTTGCCTTGATAGTAAAAATCAATGGATATAGTTTATCCTTAGAAACGTACAACCCCGATTCTGTTTCAATTAAATTGGGTAATACATTATAGGGGCTTTCATTAAACTCTTTTAAATATTCAATATGCAAACCGGCCTGTGTTAAGGCCGAAACCACCTCTCCCAACCCATGGTTCCAACCATATTCCTTACTAATCATTTTTGCATTTTGGTTAGCATATGTGCCTGCGTACTCTTCATAAATAACAGCATCTTGCATATAGCCATATTTCATAATTGGTTTATCTTCTAAATAATCGAACATCCAAACTATAGGGTGAAATTCAGCCATAAAAAAGACCCCTCCTTTATTTAGTTTTTCAGCAATTAATTTACCCCAAGGTTCTAAATCGGGCAACCAGCCTATCACACCATAACTGGTAAACACCACATCAAATGTTTCTCTTATATACTTTGAAGTTTCCAAAACATTACAGCAAACAAATTGGGCATCTAAACCAAGTTCGGCATTTAATTCTTTTGCCAACTTGATACCTTCATCACTTAAATCAACTCCTGTACACTTGGCCCCCATTCTGCTCCAACTTAAAGTATCTTGCCCAAAATGGCATTGCAAATGCAATAGCGTTTTCCCTTTCACATTGCCTAAGGCTTCCAATTCGTATGGCATTAGCGAAGATTTTCCTTTTTTGAACCCCTTCAAATCATACATATTGCTATTGGCATGCGCTTTTACTTTTTTGTTCCAGGTATCTTTATTAACCTTAAAATATTTATCATTTTCATTCATAGTGAAACCTTATCTTTATCTTTACAAAAACCAAATTAATGAAAAACTTATTTTACTCCTTAGCCATGTTTTGTCTTTTTGTTTCCTGTAAAGAAACTAAAAAAGAAATTAAGCTTACTAACGCCCAAAAGATCGCAAATGCGCATGGCTTTGAGCATTGGAAAAATGTTACTGAAGTTGAATTTAATTTCAGCGGTAAACGGCACTGGAAGTGGAACCCTAAAACAAATGATATTATCTATACCAAAGATACCATTAGTATTAGTTATAATCGTGCTACGGTAGATTCAACAACCATACAAATAGATCGTGCTTTTGTAAATGATAAATTCTGGCTGCTTATCCCCTTCCAGTTAATATGGGATGAAGGTCTTACGCTATCCAAACCGATTATAGCAAAAGCCCCCATTAGCAACCGCGATCTAAACAAAATAACAATGACTTACTCTAATACCGGTGGCTATACTCCTGGTGATGCTTATGATTTATTTTATAATGACAATTATATCATTGAAGAATGGATTTTTAGAAGGGGAAACAGTACTGAACCAACGTTGATTAATACTTTTGAAAACTATCAAGATTTTAACGGCATTAAAATAGCATTAGACCATAAAAACCCGCAAAGCGATTGGAGTTTAAATTTTAAGGACGTTAAAATTAGTGTTCATAAATAACAATTCCCATTTTATTTTAAATTACCCATACCATTTCCCCATAAAAAAAGCACCTAAGTTTAATTTAGGTGCTTTTATATCTATAAGTAACGCTTATTAATGTGCTTTTTGCGCTTTCATCTTGCTTAATTTCATTAATTCCAACCGCTTTAATTCTTCTCTAATTTCTTTACTCCTATCTCTTAGTTTTTTAAACTTTTCCTCCCTAATTTGGCGTTTCCTTTCTTTTTCTTGAGCTATTAACTCAAGATTTTGCTGTTCTGCTCTTTTCTTTTTCTTTTCTCTAATCCTTTCCAAAAAAACAAAAACATTAGCATAAACGTACATGCTTAAAAACAGTAAAGCTACTATGGACAAAATTAACCAGCCATTCATCATGTTCATAACTCTAAATTTTTATGTTGCTCTTTAAATTTACACAAAAAGTTCCAAACCTGAAAAATATTTAAGTTAAATAACTCAAAAACAAGACAAAACAAAAACCTCTACTAAAAAGTTCTAGCAAAGGTTTTTATTCCTAGACAAAAGGTAATATGGTAAATAACTTAATTATTTACCACTCATATAAGCATTATAAGACCATATTTCGTCCCAAGTATTGGAAAACACGTTATCTGCCATATCTATAAAATTCTGCCATTTATCCTCTCCTATAGCTGTTTTAAATGTATCCTTAAAACTTACCGAATCATCATCAAACTCTGCCCAGTTTTTAAAAAAACTAACCGAAGCTACATGTCTACCCAAATCGCCTTGCCTAAACTCGTTATAGTACAAGCCCCAAGGATTTTCTCCTTCCATAGCCTTTACAGTTTTACTTACCATCTCAAAAAATGATTTAAAAGCATATGAATGATCGTCTTCAACTTCCCCATATCTCACAAATACGATTGGGTATTTAGCGTTATCACCATCTAGCATAGACACATTAGAAAGCTTCCCATCCATTTTCCAATATTCCGAAGTATGGATTTTTTTAATATAAGGCATGACATTATCCCTCCAATCTTCATCATGTCCACCTTCTGACGGACGTGAATCTAAATGGGTATACGTTACAGGCCCCATCATCCAAACCATTCTTCCAGAGTTTGGCCCAGTTGAAATGGTATATACCGCTGCCTCATAAGCTCCTTCGCTGTGATATTTTGCGTTGTGGGCCCGCATGTTATCTCCTAAAACTTTGAGATTGGTGTAATCTGGTGTCATCATCATGGTTTCAAACATGACATAGTCCTTGGAATCGTCTTGTGCATTTAAAGAAAAACTGGCGCTTATCACTATAAGAACCAGTAAGCATTGAGAAATTGATTTTTTAATCATGATTAAATTGTTTGGTTAGTTAACTACTACACACTATTGTGTAATAGAGTTGCTATAAATCAATCATTGGGGGAGAGAATAGAGAATGGAATTATATAATAAATGAGCGTCTTATTTCTCATTTAAGATAAAGGCTCATAATTTGGAGATACTAAATATAAGAAAAAAAAACAGGGAGATATAAAAAAAGCTCTCATAATGAGAGCTTTGAACTATTTTGTTTCGACTTTAAGGCCTTGAGCTTTCCATTTGGTGATGCCACCTTCCAAATCGTATATCTCCTTAAAACCTACTTCTTCTAATGTCTTGGAGCATTTACCGCTTCGTCTTCCACTTCGGCAATATATAATAATAGGCTTTTCCTTATCCAAGCTTTCTATATCCTTTAAAAAAGTGGGCGATAAAAAATTAATGTTTGTTGCATTTGGAATAAAACCTTCATTATATTCCTCGGGTGTCCTCACATCTATAAACTGAACACCTTCTTTTTGCAATAAGGTTTGCATTTCTTCTGAAGAAACAATTTTAGTCACTGTTTGGTCAGGCTGTTTACACCCTACTAAAACTGATACCCCAAATAAAAACAAAAGTAATCTCACCTTATCATTTTTTAATCAACATCTACTATATCGCCGTGCCACTCTATAATACCGCCTTCTAGGTTAAAGGCATTTTCAAAACCTAATTCATCCATGATACGACAGGCTTGTCCACTTCGGTTGCCCGATCTACAATATACATAATAATTTTTGGACTTGTCTAATTTTTCAAGCTCATTAATAAAGTCTTGCCCTTTATAAATGTCTATATGAATAGCGTTGGGGATAATTCCGTCTGCTACTTCATCGTCTGTACGAACATCTAAAACAACAGCATTATTGTCGTTAGCTAGTTGTTCAGACCATTCTTCTTGTGTTAAATCTTCCATTGGTTAGTGATTAGGATGAAATACAAAATTAATATATCTTGGTTAAAACAAACAAAAAAATCCGAGTATATTATAACTCGGATTTTTTTTATTAATGTCTTTTTCGTTTAAGCCTTATTTTATTGAACAACCAATAGCCTTTGTTTCTTTTTGTTGCACTTCCTTTCCTTCTAAAAGCGCATTAACGGCATCCTCTACATATTTATTACTAACTGCCGAGGCATCGTTGTAGTTATCATCTATTGCTCCTATATATTCCACCACATTTCCTTTTTTTGTTTTTTGTAAAACATATACATGAGGGGTTTTTGTAGCTCCAAATTGCGGATAAACTTCTTGGTCTTTATCTATTAAATACGGAAAAGTGAATCCTTTGCTTTTTGCACGTTCTTTCATGGCCTCAAAACTGTCTCCTTTCTTAATAGTAGGATTGTTAGGCATTATTGCAATTACTGGATACCCTTTTGCATCATACTTATTGTTAAGCGCAATAATTCTTTCTTCGTACATCCTTGCATATGGACATGTATTACATGTAAACACCACTATAAAGCCTTTAGCTTCTTTGTATTTAGACAACGAAACCATTTTACCGTCTACGTTCATTAGTTTAAAATCACTAACAACATCACCTATTTTATACCCATTTTCTAAATGGGCATTAAAATCTGTAAAAGCACTTAACACCACTAATAATGTTAAGGCCGCTATTGCATTTTTTATTTGTCGCATAGGTTCCTAATTTAAAAATTGTTTCAATTCGGTTTCTAATTCAGAAAAAGTAAATGAGCCCTCATAAAACTTCTTATCATTATTTTTATATATTACTGTAGCTGGTATAGAACCAGACCAAGCAGTGCCTACTTTTGGGATCCAGCTATTCATATCGGGGTCATCTAAAGCAATGACTTTAGACTTTATTTTTTTGTTTATTATAAAGGGCTTCAATTTTGATTCGTATAAATGCGGAAAGTCTAAACTCACTAAAAGCACCTCAACATTTTTATCCTTATATTTTTTATTGAGTTCCTCAAAATAAGGCAACTCCTTTATACAAGGTGCACACCAAGTTGCCCAAAAATTTATCACATGTACTTTTCCATCCTTCTTGTTCAAGAATTTTTCAAACTCATCAAACGTATATACTTCTAATTCTAAAACAGAATCCTTTTCAGAAACAGTACTATTAACACTCATTAATTCTTTAGGTGTGACAACATTTTTCTTCTGATTATTACAACTTAAAAAAAACAAGAATAATACCGCTAAATAATATAATCTCATACCCTTTTACCTATTATCACTATTATATCTATAAAATTATAGATTCACAAATTAATCCTATCGAATTTAACAAAAGTTTAAATAATTCAATTTTTTATATACCTTTGTATATACAACAGTTGGTAAATGCATATTGAAGAGATTATAAAGACTAATAATTTACCTGTTTCAAAGAAAGTTGTTGTAAGCCTTTTGTTTAGTTATAGCATTATAAACAGTAAACTAAATGACGTTCTTAAACCCCATGACATTTCTATACAACAATTTAATGTACTTAGAATATTAAGGGGGCAAAAAGGAGTACCTGCCACATTAGCCACTGTACAGGATCGCATGATTAATAAAATGAGTAATACGACGAGGCTAATTGACAAGCTCATTAAAAAAGGTTATGTAGAAAAAGAAATTAATAATAAAAACAAACGAAAAATAGATATTACAATTACCGGTAAAGGCTTAGCTTTTCTTGACGACATAGACATTTTGATAGATAGCACCGAGCAAGACATTGTTAAAACGCTAAGCAATAATGAAGCTCAAGAACTCATCCGATTATTAGGAAAGATAAGGTTAATAGCAAACTAAAATTCTCTCTAACCCTAATAATCATCTAAAACTACCATAACTTTATGGTAGTTTTTTTATTGAATCGTATTAAAAAAATAGATAGATTTATTGTGTAATTATTTTTTCATTTCTATATTTGACACCGTTAAACAAAAAAACAAATGAAAACAATTTTAAATAATACTTGGTGGTGGTGCTTTCGAAACTAAATTTCGTGAAGTAAACCTGGTATATTTAAAACTTAAAATATAAAAAGGCTTGTCATTCACGACAAGCCTTTTTTTGTTCTAGACAATTAAAAAAAGTACTGAAATAAAGTTCAGCATAATGAAGAGATATAATTTATTTACACACTACAAAAAAATCCTGGCAGATACCATAACTCCGGTAAGTATCTATTTAAAAATAAGGGACAAGTTCCCCAATAGTATTTTGCTGGAAAGTAGCGATTACCATGCCAATGACAATAGTTTTTCATATATATGCTTTAATCCCATTGCGTCCATTAAAGTAGAGAACGAAATTATCTCTCAAACTTTCCCGGATGGAAACCATACAAGCATCCCCATAACTAAGCAAGCTGACGTAACGGAAGAAATACATCAATTCACCAAACGTTTTGAAACGAATTCCGATGAGCAGTTTAAATTTATAAACAACGGCATATTTGGTTATTTGGCTTACGATGCGGTTCGCTATTTTGAAGACATTGAAATTTCCAAAAAGGAAAACTCATTACAAATACCAGATGTTTACTATGCTGTTTACCAAAACATCATTGCCATTAACCATTTTAAAAATGAAGCTTATATTTTCGCCCATTGTTATGAAACGGAAAGTAATATTGATGAAATAGACCACCTGATAAAAGTTAAGAATTATGCATCTTATAATTTTTCTTCGGAAGGTACTATTGAATCAAATTTAACCGATGATGAGTTCAAACAGCATGTCGAACTAGCCAAAAAGCATTGTGCCCGTGGCGATGTATTTCAATTGGTACTATCCAAAAACTTTGCCCAACAATTCAAAGGAGATGAATTTAATGTGTACAGAGCGCTACGCAGTATAAACCCTTCGCCTTATCTATTTTACTTCGACTATGGCAATTTTAAAATTTTTGGAAGTTCTCCGGAAGCCCAGCTTATAGTAAGCCACGGAAAAGCCGAAATACACCCCATTGCCGGCACGTTTAAACGAACAGGCAATGATGCCAAAGATGCCGAACTCGCCCAACAACTAACTATGGACGATAAGGAAAATGCCGAACATGTGATGCTGGTAGATTTGGCACGAAACGATTTAAGCCGTCATGGTAGTAACGTCACTGTAGACACCTATCGTGAAGTTCAGTTTTTCTCCCATGTTATCCATTTGGTTAGCAAAGTTACAGGACAAAAACACAATGGCACTTCAACCATGCAGGTGGTATCAGACACGTTTCCCGCTGGCACTTTAAGCGGAGCGCCGAAACACCGTGCCATGCAACTTATAGAGCAATACGAAAAAACAAGCCGAACATTTTATGGTGGTGCTATTGGGTTTATGGACTTTGAAGGCAACTTCAACCATGCTATTATGATTCGTACATTTTTAAGTAAAAACCATAAACTGCATTGGCAAGCTGGAGCTGGATTAGTATCAAAATCTAATTCAGAAAACGAGCTACAGGAAGTATACAATAAATTAGGGGCACTAACAAAAGCCATTAAACTAGCAGAGGACATATGATGAGGTTAGAGGTTAGAGGTTAGAGGTTAGAGGTTAGAGGTTAGAGGTTAGAGGTTAGAGGTTAGAGGTTAGAGGTTAGAAAGTTGAAAAAATGAGTATGAAAAATTCCTCATTTCAATATAATTTTTGGCTTGGTCTACCCTGAGCGAAGTCTTAGGGTTTTGTATCAAGACAAATGAACAAAAACAAGAATAAATATTTTATTAAAACAAATGTCTGCTTTGCAGGAATAACAAAAAAGATGACGAAGGTATTAGTTATAGACAATTACGACAGTTTTACATATAATCTTGTGCATTATTTAGAAGATTTAAACTGCGATGTAACCGTATTAAGAAACGACAAATTAACACTGGACGATGTTAAGCCATTCGATAAGATTGTATTGTCACCTGGTCCAGGCATCCCAGATGAAGCAGGACTCTTAAAACCAATTATAAAAGCCTATGCACCAACCAAGAGCATCTTTGGTGTTTGTTTGGGGCAACAAGCCATAGGTGAGGTTTTTGGTGGCTCATTGATAAATCTGGATGAAGTATACCATGGTGTAGCCACAAAAGTGAATATTTGTGTTGACGATGAAGTTTTATTTAAAGGCCTCAATAAAAGTATAGACGTAGGACGGTACCATTCTTGGGTAGTCAATCCAAATTTACCAGATGTATTGGAGGCCACTTCTTTTGATGAAAACGGACAGGTCATGTCGCTTAGACATAAAACATACAATGTAAAAGGTGTACAATACCATCCCGAATCGGTTTTAACACCAGAGGGAAAGCAAATTTTAGAAAACTGGATAAACAGCTAATAGAAAGCAATTGTTGTAAACAGTAAAAAAATAAGTTATAACAAAACCCCCTTTTGTTTTTTGGGGTTAGACAACAAAAAAATGAAACAATTACTAAATAGACTTATAAACCACGAAAGCATTACTAGCGAAGAAGCCAGACAAGTGTTGGTTAATATATCCAATGGTATGTATAACCAAAGCCAGATTGCTTCGTTTTTAACCGTGTTTATGATGCGAAGCATTACCCTTGAAGAATTGCAAGGCTTTAGGGACGCCCTTTTAGAGCTTTGTGTTGCTATAGATTTAAAAGATTTTAACGCCATAGACTTATGTGGTACGGGAGGCGACGGAAAAGACACTTTCAACATCTCAACACTAGCCTCGTTCGTAACAGCCGGTGCTGGGGTTAATGTTGCAAAACACGGAAATTATGGGGTATCGTCTGCCTGCGGATCATCAAACGTTATGGAATATTTAGGCATCACTTTTTCAAATGATGAAGATTTCTTAAAGCGTACCATAGACCAGGCCGGAATATGTGTATTGCACGCGCCTTTATTTCATCCCGCTATGAAAAATGTAGCTCCTATCCGCCGTGAATTGGGTGTAAAGACGTTTTTTAATATGCTAGGTCCCATGGTAAATCCATCGTTCCCCAAAAACCAAATGGTAGGCGTATTCGATTTAGAATTGCAACGTCTTTATGGTTATTTGTATCAGCAAACCGATAAAAACTATAGTATTGTACACGCCCTTGATGGTTATGATGAAATTTCGCTTACCGGAAAAGCTAAAATCATTTCAAACCATGCCGAAACCATGTTTAGCCCAGAAGACTTAGGAGCTTCAAAAATAGGGCAAGAAGCAATTTTTGGAGGCAGTACGGTTGAAGATGCCGCAAAAATATTTGTAAACGTTATTAGTGGGAAAGGTACCGAAGCCCAAAACAATGTGGTCTGTGCCAATGCTGGGTTGGCCATAGCTACCACCAAACAAATCACCCATAAGGAAGGATTTGAACTGGCTAAAACATCGTTGCTTTCGGGGAAAGCCAAAACCAGTTTAGATAAATTAATAGAATTAAGTAAAAAATAAACGCTTTAGAGTGAACATACTAGATAAAATAACATTAGATAAACGCAAAGAAGTTGCTCTCAGGAAAAGCCTCATTCCATCCAAACAATTAGAGCAATCGGTCCTATTTAGCAGAGAAACTGTGTCGTTGGCCACAAAACTGCGAAACAGCAATTCTGGTATTATAGCCGAGCACAAACGTAGGTCGCCTTCAAAATCCGTTATCAACAATAGCCTAAACGTATTCGATGTCGCAACTGGTTATGAGAACGCAGGTGCTTGTGGCATGTCCGTTTTAACCGATGGCAAATATTTTGGTGGTTCGTTAGACGATTTACTAACTGCCCGAGTAAGCTGTAACCTACCATTGTTGCGAAAAGAATTCATTATTGATAGTTATCAAATACTAGAAGCAAAAGCTCATGGTGCCGATGTTATTTTGCTTATTGCAGCCATTCTAACTCGAGATGAAATCAAGCAATTTTCAGAATTTGCTAAAAGCTTAAAACTTGATGTACTCTTAGAAGTTCACAATGAAGAAGAACTGCATAAATCCATTATGCCTAGTTTGGATATGCTTGGGGTTAACAATAGAAACCTAAAGACTTTCGACGTAAGCTTGGAAACAAGCAAAACACTAAGTACCTTAATTCCAGATGATTTTGTAAAAGTTTCTGAAAGTGGTATTAGTAATATTGAAGCAATAAAGGAATTACAACCCTATGGCTACCAAGGGTTTTTAATTGGAGAAAATTTTATGAAGACCGACAACCCAGGTGAAAATGCTAAAACATTTATAAAAGAATTGGAAAATTAATGTCATGTCGAACGTAAGTGAGACATCCCATCATGGGATTTCTCAATCGCTTCGCTCATGTCGAAATGACAATAGACAAATGAAACTGAAAATCTGCGGAATGAAATATCAAGACAACATCCAACAGGTTGCCACATTGCAACCCGATTATTTGGGGTTTATATTTTATGATAAATCAGCTAGATTTTTTAATACCGAAATTCCAGCGCTACCCAATACAATAAAAAAAACAGGGGTATTTGTTGATGCCAATCTAGACCATGTTATGGCCATGGTAAACAAGCATAACTTACAAGCTGTACAACTTCACGGCAAGGAGTCTCCAGAATATTGCAATGAATTAAAATGTCTTTACGAGGAGTATCAGTCCGAGTGCCGTCAAAAGCATAACAACGAAGTAATCTCCTTAAAAGATGAGATGTCGAATCAATACATCGATAAACCCAGTGCAACAGTTGAGCATGACAACACACTTGAAATCATTAAAGTTTTTTCCATAAAAGACGAATTCAATTTTGAGGTTTTAAAACCTTATGAAAAGGTATGCGACTATTATTTGTTCGACACCAAAGGCAAACTTCCCGGAGGTAATGGTTATACCTTTAACTGGGATGTTTTAAATAAATATCCATCAACCAAGCCCTACTTTTTAAGCGGTGGCATTGGTTTAAATGAAATTGAAAAACTAAATGCTTTTAAAACCAGTAAAGCTTCAACTTATTGTCACGCCATTGATGTAAACAGTAAGTTTGAGGTTGAGCCTGGATTAAAAAATATAGAATTATTAAACGAGTTTAAAATAAATTTAGGTCACTTCGAGTGATTCCGATTTTCAATAGGAATTGTATCGAGAAGAGGTTTTAGGTCTCGATACTAAATTCTTTCAGAATTTCATTCGACCTGACAACGATAAGAATAACATGAATTACAACGTAAACGAAAAAGGCTACTACGGTGAATTTGGCGGGGCATACATCCCAGAAATGCTATACCCCAATGTAGAGGAATTACGCCAAAAGTATTTAAAAGTAATGGCAGAACCCGATTTCCAAAAAGAGTTCAACCAACTCTTAAAGGACTATGTAGGGCGCCCTTCTCCATTGTATTTTGCTAAGCGACTTTCAGAAAAATACAACACGAAAATCTATTTAAAACGCGAAGACCTTAATCATACCGGGGCGCATAAAATAAATAATACCATAGGGCAAATCCTTATGGCCAAGCGTTTGGGCAAAACCCGTATTATTGCCGAAACCGGTGCCGGGCAACATGGCGTTGCAACCGCTACCGTTTGTGCCTTAATGGGCTTGGAGTGCATTGTATATATGGGCGAAATAGACATTGCCCGACAAGCACCCAATGTGGCCCGTATGAAAATGCTTGGCGCTACGGTGATTCCTGCAACATCAGGAAGTAAAACCTTAAAAGATGCCACCAACGAAGCCATTCGTGATTGGATTAATAACCCTGTAAACACCCACTATATTATTGGTTCTGCTATTGGCCCACATCCCTACCCCGATATGGTTACACGCTTTCAAGCGGTAATTTCAGAAGAAATAAAATGGCAATTAAAGGAACATGAAGGCAAAGAAAACCCAGATTATGTGGTTGCTTGTATTGGTGGTGGTAGTAATGCCGCTGGGACTTACTATCACTTTTTACATGAAGAGGATGTAAAAATTATTGCTGTTGAAGCCGCTGGATTGGGTATTGATTCTGGGGAAAGTGCAGCAACTTCCGTTCTAGGAAAAGAAGGCATAATACATGGCTGTAAAACCCTGTTGATGCAGACCAAGGATGGTCAAATTACAGAACCTTACTCTATTTCAGCTGGATTGGACTACCCCGGTGTTGGCCCTATGCATGCCCATTTGTGCAAGACCGGTCGTGCCGAATTCATGTCCATTACCGATAAAGAGGCCATGAATGCCGGACTGGAGCTATGCAAACTTGAAGGTATTATTCCTGCCATTGAAAGTTCGCATGCCTTGGCCATTTTCGAACAAAAACAGTTTAATCCTAATGATGTCGTGGTATTGAGCCTTTCTGGTCGTGGCGATAAGGATTTACAGAATTATATTGAGTATTTTAAAATATAGATTCCTGCCTTCGCAGGAATGACAGAAAAAATGAACAGAATAAACAAAAAATTACAAGACAACAAAAAGTTACTGTCTATATACTTTACAGCTGGATATCCAAATCTAAATGACACGGTTACCATTATTCAGGATTTGGAAAAAAACGGTGTCGATATGATTGAAATTGGCCTTCCGTTTAGCGATCCGCTTGCCGATGGCCCGACCATTCAAGAGAGTTCCACCCAAGCCTTAAAGAATGGCATGACTACCGAAGCACTTTTTAATCAATTACAAGGAATTAGGGAAACCGTTTCCATTCCATTAATTATCATGGGCTATTTTAATCCCATGCTACAATATGGTGTAGAGGCTTTCTGTGAAAAATGTCAAGAGCTAGGTATAGACGGATTGATTATTCCAGACCTTCCTGTTGACGTTTACCATGAGGAATATCAATCCATTTTTGAAAAATATGGCTTGATAAATGTCTTTTTAATTACACCACAGACCAGTGATGAGCGTATAAAATATATCGATTCGGTGTCTAACGGATTTATCTATATGGTGAGTAGCGCCAGTACTACAGGAGCTAAGTCTGGTTTTGGCGAGGAGCAAACCCAGTACTTTAAGCGCATTGCTAACTTAAACCTAAAGAACCCACAAATTGTTGGTTTTGGCATTAGTAACAACCAAACATTTTCCCAAGCCACACAATATGCTAAAGGCGCTATTATTGGTAGTGCTTTTGTGAAAAAACTAAAGGAGCATGGCGTTGGCTCTATTTCAGAATTTGTGAAAGGCGTTATTGGTTAAAACTTTATTTTAAAGACCTCACAGGTTTACTAGTGCTGAGCGTAGTCGAAGTAAAACCTGTGAGGTTTTATTCCTTCTACTCAAACCGAATGGCTTTTACAGGAGATATTTTTGTAATGATATATGAGGGTATTAAAAGCATCAACAAACACATGATCATGGTTCCCACATTAAGGGCTACGATATAACCCAAGTTAATAAAGACTGGAGCTTCGGAAACGTAATAAACACTGGGGTCTAACGGAAACAGCTTAAAATATTTTTGTGCATACAGTAATCCTAGCCCAATGGCATTGCCCCATAACAAGCCTACAATAATTAAATAGGACGCATTATAGATAAACAGCTTACGAATGCTCCAATTGTGACTGCCCAAAGCCTTTAAAATTCCTATCATTTGGGTGCGTTCCAATATTAAGACCAACAAAGCAGTGATCATATTAATCCCCGCTATAAGAATCATAATTCCTATAATGCCATAAATATTGGTATCGAATATTTTAATCCATTCGAAAATAGAATAATAGGTATCGGTCACCGTTTGGGTATTTAATGTTGATGGGGTGTTTTTGTAGATTTCTATACCCTTTTGCTCCAATTCATTATAATCGTCTATAAAGACCTCAAAATTCCCTATTTGGTCTTCATCCCATTTATTTAAACGTTGAATATGACGTAGATTACCAATAATATACTGTTTGTCTAAATCCTGAAACCCAGAATTATAGATTCCAACAATCTTACACTTCACTTGATTAGGAGCTTTCTCTGGATTATTATTTACAAAGACCATTTGAAAATCATCACCAAGCTTAAATCCTAAACGGTTTACCAAGTATTGGGATATTAAAATTTCTTCGCTCCACTTTTCTTTATGATTGGGCATTCGTCCTTCAACCAAAAAGTCTTCAAAGTATTGCCAGTCATACTCCGTTCCAACGCCCTTATAAACTGCAACTTCAAAATCGGTTTCCGTACGTATTAGTCCTAATTTGGTAGCAACCCCCTGAATATGCGTTACCCCTTCAACCGATTTAAACTCTGGGTAAAAATCTTGTTTCTTGGAAATGGGCACAACACTTTCCTGAGAATTATTACCGTCATAATTAGCAATGGTTACGTGCCCATTGAATGCCACCACCTTATCCCTTATTTTTTGCTGTAGCCCCACACCAGTCGCTATAGCAATCATCATCACTACAATACCAATGGCAATTGCAGCGATACCAATTTTTATTATTGGTGCCGAAATACTACTTTTATACGCCTTACTGGCAATAATGCGTTTGGCTATAAAATACTCGTAATTCAAAATAGGCTATGACTTTTAATGTGTTCAAAAATACAGTTTTATTATTTCTTTTAGCAATGATTTCGTGTGGTTCTAAAATAAAAAAGCACACTAATGAAGATCATGTAAGACTTCATAAGCCCCAAGGCAACAAGACAATTATTGTGGGAGCGAACCAAACGGAAGCCTATTTACCCTTACTCAACAATAAATGTGTTGGCATTGTTGCCAACCAAACCTCTGTAATTTTCACAGATATGGTGTCTTCGAGAACTTCAGACACCAATAATTCAAACAACCACAAATATACCCATCTGGTTGATTCGTTATTAGCTTTAAACGTAAACATTAAAAAAGTATTTTCTCCCGAACATGGATTTCGTGGTACTGCCGATGCCGGTGAAGTTGTTAAAGACGGTATAGATACCAAAACCAATTTACCAATAGTTTCACTTTATGGCAACAACAAAAAACCCACTCCTTCTCAATTAGAAGGTTTAGATATTGTGCTTTTTGATATTCAAGACGTGGGCGTACGGTTTTACACTTACATTTCCACACTACATTACATTATGGAAGCTTGTGCCGAAGCACAAATCCCTGTACTGATTTTAGATCGTCCCAATCCTAACGGACATTATATAGACGGCCCTACATTAGAACCCGAAAATAAAAGTTTTTTAGGCATGCACCCCATACCTTTAGTTCATGGTATGACCATTGGGGAATACGCCCAAATGATTAATGGCGAACAATGGTTGGCCAATGGCATCCAATGTAACATTACAGTAATTCCTCTTAAAAACTACACACACAATACCCCGTATAGCCTACCTATAAGACCTTCGCCTAACCTACCTAATGACCAGTCCATAAAACTTTATCCTAGTCTGGGCCTCTTTGAAGGCACTAATATTAATGCAGGTAGAGGCACCGAATATCAGTTTCAACGTTATGGTGCTCCCTTTTTGGATAAGCGGGTTTTTACGTTTACCTATACCCCTGTAGCTAACTTTGGTGCAAAACACCCAAAACATAAAAACGAATTATGTTACGGTGAAGACCTTAGCAATATGACGTTTCATGGTGAAGTCTCCTTAAAGTGGGTCATGCAAGCTTACCATAATGCTACCGACAAAACTTTGGTATTTAACACCGCTAATTTTACAAAGCATGCAGGAACAGCTAAACTGCAACAACAAATTGAAGCGGGATTATCGGAAGCTGAAATTAAAGCCACCTGGCAAGCCGACCTTAATGCGTTTAAGATGGTTAGAAAAAAATACCTCATCTATAAATGATTAAAAAATCCTTTTCCCTTGTCTTAGTCCTTTTGGTATTTTTCTCTTGTAAAAGTACTGTAGGGTCGATTAAAACTAAAACTGCCAAGGTAAACACAACGGCCATACACTTTTTAAACAAGGAAAACATTCCAGGTATGGCCATTTCTGTATCAAAAAACGGAAAACTTATCTGGTCCCAAGGTTTTGGTTATGCGAACTTAGAAACACAAACAAAAGTTTCCCCAAAAACGACCTTATTCAGAATTGCGAGTATTTCCAAACCCATTACGGCATTTGCTTTAGGTCTTTTGGCCGATGACGGTAAAATAGATTTAGATGAAAGTCTTTATCATTATTTGCCCAACTATCCACGAAAACAATACGATTTCACTTTAAGGCAACTTGGCGGACATACCGCGGGCATAAGACATTATAGGGATAATGAATTTATGCTAAATGAAGCTTTATCCATTACTGAAGGTTTGGCCATCTTTAAAAACGATTCCTTATTGTTTAAACCCCTAAGCGATTATAAATACAGCACATACGGTTTCAACCTATTGAGTGAAGTCATTCAAACGGTTGCCAAAAAACCATTTATAAACTATGTTGAATCCAATATTTTTAAACCTTTAGAAATGGAATTCACAGGCTTGGATGTAGCCGATTCCAACATGCCCAACCGCACCCAGTTTTATGTAAAAAACGGCACCGATAAAGTCATTCTTGGTCCAGCAGTCAATAATGAATATAAAGTTGCTGGTGGCGGATTTTTGTCGACTTCGGAAGATTTAATCCGTTTCGGTAATGAAATTATTGTCCCCACCCTAATATCAAGTGCGACATTAAAAGAATTGCTTACTTCGCAAGTTTTGGATTCTGGTAAGCCAACCCATTATGGTACTGGCTTTGGCATAGGCAAAACCAAAAAAAATACGCCCAAATACAACCATTCTGGCGGTGGTGTTGGAGCTTCAACCTTACTCTTAATTTACCCTACGGAAAGGATGGTCATTTCTATTTTAACCAATCTATCGGGCGTTCCTATTTTTGATATTGGAGAACGACTAGAAGCTATTTTTGTCAATTAGCCCTCATCTGGATTGAATGTAGGCTTTTGGTATTTTTGGAATGGCTGAATGAGCAAATCCTTAATGTTACTATTCTGTTTTTCATCTGGAAATACATCGACGCCATAAATGATATCTTTGGTATCTAGTTTCATAAATGTTCCCAACAACCTATCCCACACCGAAAAAATATTGCCATAATTAGAATCGGTGTAAGGCATTCGGTAATGGTGATGTACTTTATGCATATCTGGCGAGACCAGTACGTAGCTTATAACATTATCTACCTTTTTAGGCAATTTTATGTTGGCATGGCTAAATTGGGTTGCCAATACCGATAACGATTGGTACAAGAATACCAACCCAATTGGTGCTCCAACCACAAACACCCCAAAAAGTGTAAAGAAAAACCGAATAACACTTTCTATAGGATGGTGCCTATTCGCAGTGGTGGTATCTACCTTATGGTCGGTATGGTGCACCAAATGTACCATCCAAAGTGGTTTTACTTTATGCTCTATAAAATGCGGTAAATAAGCCCCGAAGAAATCCATTAAAACCAACCCAAAAATACTATAAAGCCATAAAGGCATTTCGGGTAACCAATTGATAATCCCGAAATCTTCCTTAACAACCCAATCTGCCGTTTTTAATAGCATAAAAGCCAAGGGGATATTAACCAATATTAATGTTAGGTTAAAAAATAAATTAGGAATCGCATGTCGCCATTTTTTATAGTTAAATTTAAACAAAGGCATAAATCCTTCTATAATCCAAAACAGTGTTAGGCCGCTTACAATAAGGATCATACGATGTGGCGGCGGGATGGTTTCAAAATAGTTTAGGATGGTTTCCATAAAGCACTGTTTTAAAACTGCAATTTAACTATTTAACGTGAAAATTTATGTCGCATTGCGTGTACCGACGTTTACTGTCGGTATGTATCCAAAACCTGTCTGCCGACAAGCAGGAAGTTGGAAAATTGAAAATTCAACAAAGTTAAACTCTGCATATTGAGAAATTCTTGAGAGGCTATCTGAAAAGTATCATTCTGAATGTGGTCACTGAGGTACTCGAAGTGAAATGAAGAATCTGTTAAAAAAATAAAACTTTAATTTTCAACACAATAAGATTCTTCGCCTTAGCCTGTCTTGAGCGACAGTCGAAAGGCTCTGAATGACAAGATAAATCACTTTTCAGACAGCTTCTGTTTAGCATAAATTGGGCTGATTGGTGGATTTCCATATCAAACGGTATGTTGGATGTAAGTATCGGCCTTTGCGTTAGGGATTGAGGCATTGTTGGAGCTCCCTGAAAGGAGCGACTGCCGAAAGCCCGGCCTTTAGGCAACGCCCAAATCTTTAAAATATTAGGAACCATTATTTTTTCCCATATGCAATGGCCTATTTTATTCTTTTTTTCATGGCTTCCACAATATTAAAAGCTGCTGGGCAAATGGCCACATTTTTTAAGGTTAAATTAGAAATTTGCTGAAACTTTTTCCTGTCGGTATGCGGAAACTCCCTGCAGGCCTTAGGCCTAACCTCATAGATACTACAATAGTTATCTGCTCCCAAAAACGTGCAAGGCACACTTTGCAATACATAATCGTTATCTTCATCGATACGCAAATACTGGTTTATGAACTGTTGTGGTTTTAGCTTAAAGAATTTAGCTATGCGCTCAATGTCTTTATCGGTAAATAACGGCCCAGTGGTTTTACAGCAATTGGCGCATTTCAAGCAATCGGTTTGCCTAAACTCGTCATTATGCAATTCTTGCATGATGTAATCTAAATTCTTTGGAGGCTTCTTTTTAAGCTTTGCAAAGAATTTTTTGTTCTCATTATGCTTATCTTTGGCCTGCTTTGGAAGATTGTTTATAAGGTCTTGCATGCTGTAAAATTACTTAATCTTTGTCATTCTGAACGAAGTTAATCATCTAAAACTTTTGATGCTTTAATTGCGCTCAACATGACATTAAATCGTTAACTTTTGAAAGACCTCTTTGGAAAAGCATTGTTAGACTACCATAAGGGTAATTATACAGAAGACATCATTACCTCAACCAGCATTTCGGATGATGATGAATTGCCCCTGCCCTATCTTTTCCGTGATTTTAAGGGCATGCCCTTATTGGAACAAAAAGCATTGCAATTGGCAAAGGGCAAGGTTTTAGATGTGGGCTGTGGTAGCGGTAACCATAGTTTGTATTTGCAAAACAAGGGGTTGGACGTAAAAGCCATTGATATTTCGAAAGGGGCTATAGAAGTGGCCAAGCTACGTGGTGTGAAGCATGCTGAAGTTTTGAATGTTTTGGATGAAAGCCAAACCTTCGATACTATTTTATTACTTATGAACGGCACGGGGATTTTTCAAGAGCTCATTCAGGTGTCTAAGTACTTAACCCATTTAAAAAGCCTTTTAAATCCGAAAGGGCAAATTTTAATCGATTCTTCCGATATTAAATTTATGTATGAAGATGACGACGGTGGTTTTTGGATAGACACTAATGCAGGCTATTATGGTGAACTGGACTACTTTTTAAGTTATAAAGGTGAAAAAGAAACACCCATGAAGTGGTTGTACCTAGATTTTGATACTTTAAAACTTGCCTGTGATACTGTAGGTCTAAATTGCGAACTGGTCATGGAAGGTGAGCATTATGATTATCTGGTCAGGTTGAGTTAAACGTTGTGCTTTTGGGTCAAACTAGTTACTAAATATCAGTTCGAGTGAATTTTACGATTGAAATAGTTCTCGAATTAGTTGACCTTTACAGAACTGACAGCATTTCATCGAAATGAACAACGTCTTAAGCAATCTTTTGTCAATGACTTCATCTCTAATTGTATCCTAAATATTTATTGGTTTTGAATTAAAAACGCGTCTTTAGAATATCTGTCCCCAAGTACTTATCATCTTTATTATAATACCATGCCCTTGTTTTTGGCATTTTAATACCGTTAATGGTTTCCATACCGCTTAACAGAATATACTCCCCAGTTTCTGGTTCTGAATTTTTAAGGAACTGGTACGCTTCCATAGCAAAGGTTTTAGGGTTAAAGTAGAAAAACCATGTATCCTTCCCAACTGTTTCATCGTAGGTTACTTTTAACACTAAATACTGCTTTCCTTTAAATGTTTTTCGCGCAACATTGGGGTCTATTAATGTTCCAGGGTCTTTTAATTTCATGGGAAGGCCATACAAATACGAATAGTAGTTTTTGTATAAATGTGCCCGCTCACAACTTAAATTATTGTTTTTTTGTTCTTCCTCTGTTGGCAATTGTCCATTAAATCGAATAGTGCATTCCTTCTGCTTGATTGTATATTCCGTTATTTTATCTCCTTGCTGCGCTTTTAAATAAAAATACTCTTGGGGCAAATCTATAGCTATTTCACTGTTCCTATTAGGCTTGTTGGGAGTTTCCATGGTCACATATAAAGTGCCTTGAAATGTTTTCCAGTTTTGATTGGGGTCGTGAAATTGAATGGATTGTTCTAAAAGCGATTTACCGCTTAGCTCCTGTGCCTTAGTAGCAGTTACGGCGAAAAGCATAACGAAAATGATGTTTATTTTTTTCATAATCCTTTAAAATGGACTCCTGCTTTCCCTTCGACAAGCTCAGGACAATACGCAGGAATGACAAAACCTAATTTAAATACCTATAATGTCCAATAATTTTAAAATCGAACAAACAATCTTCCAACACTTGGCCAGAACCTATGTTATGTACAATTAAATACCGCTTACCATCTTTTGATTTTTTGTTGACTACAATACCAATATGCGTTATGGCTCCACCCAAATTCCAGCACACAATATCACCTGGAATATAATCTTTTGCATTTTGTGTGATTGGTTTTTCTGCATCATTCCTCTTAAAATAGGTCATTAAATTGGGCACGCGCCTATGGTCAATATTTTTATCGGTCGTTTTTAGCCCCCACAATTTGGGATATTCATTGAAATATGCTTTCATATCCTCGTGCACTTCCTTTTGTAAATCAACTCCCAACTGCCTATAAGCCCTAATAATAACATCTGTGCAAACCCCTTTGTCGCTTGGCACATCTCCATTGGGATAGGCTATTGAAAAATAACTCGGATCGTAAGTTACTTTTTGATGGGTTAATCGTAAAGCAACGTCAGACAGTGTTAACTTTAGGGCTTCTTCTTGGGCTTCGCCAATAACACTTAATAATAAAGCTACAATGAAAACCATTCTTTTCATAAAAACATTCATTTTATTAGTTAACGTTTACGCTTTCTACTTTTAATATAGTTTTCAACAGCTTCTTTGGTAGTAAGCCAGTTTCTTCCTTGCTTATAGGCATCTATTTTTCCTGTTCTGGCCAATAGGCTAATATACTCTTGCCCATAGGGCAAATGTTCTTCTTCCACTAAATTGGAAATCTCTTTATATTCTGAAGAATTCCCTGGTAACACCTCTAAATATATATTAAGCGTACGCTCTAAGGCCTGTGCCATAAGCAACATAAGCTTATAATAACGTCCTTTATTGGCTTCATTAAGCGCCATATAGTACTTTTTCCTATCGTTCCTTAAAATAATAGCTGGCGGAAAGCCTGCCTGCATAAGTAAAAGATTCATGGCTAGGCGTACAGTACGTCCATTGCCATCAAAAAATGGATGAATCCAAACAAATTGATGATGGAACACCGTAGCCATTTCTATAGCATTTAATTGCAACGGATTCTCTACTACAAAAGTTACAAGGTCCTCTAACAATTCTAGTACCTTAAGAGCATTGGGAGGCACAAAATTGGCTCCAGCTATACGAACACCACCATTTCTTAATCTTCCTGCAAAATCTTCTTCTATGGAATTCATAACTAAACTATGCAACGAAAGCATATCTTTAACAGATATAGACTCGTTTTCTTCTACAAGCTTATAAAGGTAGTTAATAGCGCGCTCATGATTTTTGGCTTCAAAATGTTCACGTAAAGACTTTCCCTTAACGGTTATCCCCTCCTGCAATACCATTTGGGTCTCCCTTAAACTTAAGGTGTTACCCTCTATACCATTAGAATTGTATGTCCATTCTACAGATAAAGCTTCTTTTATTTTGCCAAGGGCCATAGCTGGTAATGGCCTGTTCTGATTTAACAAAACAAGCTTTTGATTTAACCGCTCAAAGAACGGGTTTAGTTCATCCCTATATGCAAAATCCACCTTCATCATTTAACAAAGATACAAAATAATCGGATAGACTAAAAATTACATCTATCCGATATTAAGAATGTAATACCTTATTAGGAAGCGGATTATGAAATATTTCAGCAATACTTATAAGTATACTAACCATAAAGAAATGACAAAAAAAAGTGGTACTGAAAACCAAATAAAATCCAATACAATCATGCTCAGGACGACACCAAGGTTGCTAAAAATCGAACTTAAAGGTGGCTCCAGCTAAAACCTGTATGCCTTGCACTGGGAAGTTCTGCCATTTTTGATAGGTTTTGTTAACAATATTATTGGCTTTGGCAAATACGGCTATTTTATCATTAATATTATAACCAACGTGGGCATTGGCATCAAAATAACTATCTAAAACAACATTTGTTACTATATCATCTGGAGTTAATGCCCCTTCCAGTACCAATTGGTCTTTTCGCTCTCCTATGTAAAATAAATTGGCTCCTGCAAACCATTGTTCATCTATTTGGTAATCTAAAAACAGGGAGCCTTTTACATCTGGCAAATTCCAGGCTTCAGTTTCATTATCGGTTGAATAACTAAAATATTCTGCTTTTAGACCTAAAGTGAAATTTCTATTGACATCTACATTAATCTCCCCAGCGACACTAAAGGTATCTAAATTGTCATAAACTACTCCAAAAGAATTTCCATAATGGTAATCTTCTTCAGCTGAAACATTCTTTACAACATTGGTTTTAAATAGGGCTTTATTTCTATCGGCCAAATAATGACCATTAATATTATAACTCATATTACTGGACAGTTTTCCTTTAAGGCCAACATAAGCGTTATACTGTTGGTCGGTTGGCATAATATTTAATGTAGGAGACACAAAAGGGTTTTCGTTAGCAAAACCGTAATACGAATTCTGTATCAATCCACCTTCGATGCCACCGTAAGCAATCAACACATCGCTTACCAAACGGTAAGTTGCCGTTACCTTAGGGTAGATATAAAACTTATTATCCCCACTCTCCTTATCGTTTAAATAAAAGACTGAAGCTCCAAAATTAACCGTCAGGTCATCTTGTTTCATTTCATATTGTGAAGCAAGGCCTATTTGAAAATTACCATAGTTTAATTCCTCTCCCGCATCATAACTTCTGTCGAAGGTGCCACCTATATAATCAAAAATTATATCGGTAGAGAGTTCTTCCCTATTTATTGGAACATCTATAGCTGTTTTAAACTTGAATCGGTTTTCACCAGAACCTTGGTTGTCCCCAAAACGTCTAAAAAAGAAATTCCCAGAATTAATATAGCTATTTTCAAAAGTAATATCACCTCCAAAATGAGCACTGTAATATGAATGGTCTACTTGAATGTTTCTCGATTTTGCATAATTAACCAAAGCATCTTCTATACCATACCAATTATAGGTTTGCCTTTGAAAGCCCCCTTCGACATTCCAGGACAAGTCCCGCAGTTGTGAACTATAATTAGCATTGATTTTAGAATCTGAAAAATCATCATCAAACTGAACGCCCTCAATCCCCCCTTGCGAAGAATGATGGCTTAAATAGCCCCCAACACTTTCGGTTCTGCTAATGGCATGGTTTAAATACAACTCACCCAAAAACGTTGTATAGGTTCCCGCGCCCAGTGTTGCATAATTATCGTATAATTTTACCGGTTTGGCCTTTTCCACCACTGCCGCTTTTCCTTTGGCGGGTGTAAATGTTGAAGCCACTGGGATTGAAAAAATATTATACTTAATGTCTTTTTTGGTATCGGTAACCTCATCGTCCAAGGTTGGTGTTTCCTTCACCTTAAAGGCATCGGATATGGATGGGGTATACGGTTTAACTACATCGATGACTCCTGTATTTAGAGTGTCGTTTTGTTTTCTTTGGGCAAATACCGAAGTAACGCCTAATAAAAAGACTATAACGGTTATATGTTTGATGTGCTTGCGCATAGGTTCTGATTTACGTTTTTTTACTGATTGATGAGATGCTTCGACTGCGCTCAGCATGACATTTAAATTTTATTTTTGATTTAATCTTCGGTTTGTATGGATGAATTGGTTTTTGCCTCTTCCTGCTTAATTTTGTTTAGTTCTGTTTTGGCTTCTTCGGCAACATCGCTAAACTCCTTAAAATTCTCAATAACGCTTTCTAAAATATAAGTCGCTTGAAAGGCATCGTTTAAGGCATAAAAATTCTTAGCCATAAGTACCAATCCTTTGGCACTATAATATTTATATCCTGAAAAATCCCTAGCCAATTTTTGCACCGATTTGTTTGATGCCTCAAACTGGCCCGCTTTATGTTTAAAATAGGCATTATAGTAGAGTGCCTCTGCCGCTGTTTCTCCTGTCGCTACACGTTCTACTTCGGTATAAGCGGTTTTAGCTTTTGCTTCATCGCCTGTTTTTATCGCCGAACGCGCAATGATAATATAGGCATCACTTTTTATCTTATTATCAATTTTAGAATTGCCCAATACCTTTTCGGCATAAGTTACTGCTTCGTTGTATCGATCTAATTGGTAATTGGCCTTCATTAAATTAGATTGTGCAAAAATGACATTTTGCGGAAAGTTTGCCTCTTGCTCCAAACGTGACAACAATGGCATGGCTTCATTCCAATTTTTATTCTCTAGATGATATTGTGACAAACGGGATAAGGCTTCTTCGGTGAACTCGCTTTGTGAAGCTTCTACCACATACTTGTAATGTGGTGCAGCGTTACCTTTTAAATCCTTTTTAAAATACAATTGCGCCAAATAGAAATGCGATTGTAGGGCGTGCAATCCATTAGGAAACTCATTTAAGTAACCATTAAATTGCCTTATGCCCTTATCTGTATTATTATCTAAATATTGCTTTTCTGCAGCTTCATAGGTGGCATTGTCTAAATCGGTATTGGTCACTTCAACATAATCCAATGTTTTTACCCAAGACGCATATTCATTTACCCGTCCTAAGTCAATATAAATCAATCGTGCTGTAGACACCGCTTGCTGGGCTTCAGGAGTATTTGGAAATTCGTTGGCCACTTTCTTAAACTTTCCCAGAGCCTGTTCATTCTGGCTGCCATTATAATACACCAACCCTTGACGCAATAGTGCTCTTGGTACAAAAGAACTCATTCGATATTCTTTATTCAAACGGTCGTAAATAGCCATAGCCTTTTCGGCCTGATTGGCCTTTACATACGAATTCCCCAACTCGTACATCGCGTCGTCCCTTAATTTAGAATTGGGGTAGGTGTCTATAAAGCGTTCCAGTTCTGTAATTTTTTTTGAGGATTGACCTAGGTAACCTGCACTTAAGGCTTTTTGGAAAAAAGGATAATCGGAATCTATTTCATTAACTTTTATGGCCTGCTCGTAAGCATCTATGGCATCGCTATAGTCGCTGGATACAAAGTAACCATCACCCAATCTTAAATACGCATCATTAAGCCTTACTTTATCACCTTTATGGTTTCTAATAAAAGTATTGAAATACTCGGTGGCCTTTGGATAGTTTTTTTGTTTGAAATAGGTATAGGCAATGTTATAATCTAAATTTTCAGTTTCGGGCAAGGTCGATTGTGCTTGCTGCTGAAACTGCTTAAAGCCTACCAGAGCATCATCGTAATTGGTTAAATTAAAATCGGCTTCGGCTTTCCAAAATGTTGCCCTTGCCGTATAGTTTGGATCTCTTGGCTCTTTTAACGAGGCATCAAACAAATGGATAGCTTCTAAATAGTTGCCTTCATTATAAAGTTCTATACCACGATAAAACGCTACTTTTTGATAGGCTACCTTATTTTCAAAACTACGCTTACCTTCCAATAAGTTGAGGGCTTCCTTATAATTTTTTGACGTAATATAAGAATCAATTAAAAGGGTTTCAATTTCTTCTTTGTAACTGGTATTTGGATATTTATCTAAATACCCAGCCAATACTTGGGGAGCAGATTGATAAGGGTTGCCTATTTCGTAACTAATTTTAGCATAGTTTAACCATGCATCCTCTTGGATTTTTAAATCGAAATCCATCTCAGAGGCATTTTTAAAGGCGTTTAAGGCCTCTTGTTTTTTATCCAGATTTATATAACTCTCTCCTAAATGGTAATAGGCGTTTTGGGCAATGCCATTATTACCTCCAATAATTTTATTGAATTCTGAAACGGCACTTTCATAATCACCTTGCTTGTAGTAAGCATAACCCAATTGGTAAAAATCGGTATTGTTCCACTTGCCACGCTTGCCTTTATAGGCTTTTAGGTAAGGAATAGCTCGGTCATACTGTTTTAAATTGAAATGACTTTCTCCAATAATTTTGGATAATTCCGATACTTCGGCTTCATCACTGGTTTCTAAACGTTCTTTGGCCAATTCGATTGCTTTTTCAAACTTTCCCAATTTGAAATTTAAATCGGCTTGATAATAGGAAAGTTTTTCTTGGTACCGCTCCTTGTCACTTACTTGGTCGAAATATTCATTGGCTTGATCGTAATCGTCACTTTCATAAGCCATAAACCCGATATAATACTTAGCTTGCGAACCGTACTTTTGCGAGTTTTCCACTCTACTTAAATACTTTTTGGCCTCTTTATACCGCTTGGTCGAAAAGGCCGCATAACCATTATTGAAGTTGAATTTTTGCTTTTCATTTCTGCTTAGGGCGGCTTCATCCACCTTGTCGTACCATTTTTTGGCGTAGGCGTATTTGGAATTTTCAAAATAGTAATCGCCTACATCTACAAAAGCGGTATTGCGCTTGGTACTGGTTGGATAATCCTCTACAAAATCTTCTACCAAACCATCGGCATTTTGCTGGTTTAACCTCACAGCACAATTGGCTATATAATAAGCACAATCTGATTGCAGGACATCTTCATTGGCGGTCTTCTTTACATGCCTAAACATAGACTGTGCCGCTAAATATTGTTGATTATTATATAAGGAAAGTGCTTTTTGGTAGTCTACTAAATCACTGGTATAGGTCGCGGATTGCTGCGCAAAAACCTGAAAACTAAACGGTAACGCCAGCACCAGAATTGCTAAGTTTTTAATAGTCATTAACGATTGGGTTTAAATTTAAAATCAAATATAATTTAATCTCAACCTTATAACGCAACAATCGTGCTATAATTATAAACGGAGTTATTAAATGCTCTTTTTTAGATAAAAGGAGATTGATGCTAGATGACCGATGACGGGTGATTGTATGAACACCTACCATTGGTGTCGAGCATCAGCCTTTGCAATCTATTCCCAGCAAAAACGATAGGAGCGGCAGCTTTTTTTAAATTCTTAAAAATTTAAAAAAACTATAGCGTATAGCGTGGTGGCTTGCCATTTGCCCTAAAAAATATTTGTATAATCGATATTTGTAGTGTCCCGATACCATACTAAATATAAAAACGTTTAACTTTGAAATTTTAACTTTTAATTTTTTATCTAAAAATGCCCAACCCAATTTTACAATTAAAAAACGCCTCTATTTATCAAGGTGACAGCCTAGTGCTTTCTAATGTTAATGTTGAAGTGAACAAAGGTGATTTTGTGTACTTAATTGGTAAGACTGGGACGGGAAAAAGTAGTTTTATGAAAACACTTTATGGCGATTTACCTTTAACTGAAGGTGAAGGCCATATTGTGGATTATGACCTAAAAACGCTTAAGGAAAAGGACATTCCTTTTTTAAGGCGTAAATTAGGGATTGTTTTTCAAGACTTTAAATTACTTGCCGATAGAACAATTAACGACAACTTATTATTTGTACTTAAAGCTACCGGGTGGAAAGATAAAAACGAAATGGACTCTCGCGTTGAAGAAGTGCTTACTAAAGTAGATATGAAAACCAAAGGATTTAAATTTCCTCACGAACTCTCTGGAGGCGAACAACAACGCATTGCCATTGCCAGGGCTTTATTGAACAACCCTGAGCTTATTTTAGCCGATGAACCTACTGGTAATTTAGACCCCCAAACCAGCGTGGAAGTTATGGAAGTGCTCCAGGACATAAACAAAAACGGCAATACCATTTTAATGGCCACGCACGATTATGCCTTATTGCTTAAATACCCAAGCAAAACCTTAAAATGTGATGACAATGAGGTTTATGAGGTGGTTCAGAGAAAAAATTAATCATTAAGCATCTTCCAAAGCTTATCTTTTAGCTCCTGAATGCCTTGCTGGGCTACAGAGGAAATGAACACGTAGGGAATAGGGAGTTCATTATCTAGTTCTTCTTTTAATTCGGCTTTAAGCTCTTCGTCCAGCATATCGCATTTCGAAATGGCTATCATACGTTCTTTATCCAACATTTCCGGATTGTAACGTCGTAACTCATCCAACAAAATATCGTATTGTTTTTTAATATCATCGGCATCGGCAGGAATTAAAAACAATAGTATCGAGTTACGCTCTATATGCCTTAAAAAGTAATAGCCCAAACCTTTACCTTCGGCGGCACCTTCTATAATTCCTGGAATATCGGCCATCACAAAACTTTGGAAATCGCGATACTCCACAATACCTAGATTTGGTTTTAGTGTGGTAAATTCGTAATCGGCAATTTTTGGTTTTGCAGACGTCATTACCGATAGCAAAGTTGACTTCCCTGCATTGGGAAAACCTACCAAGCCCACATCGGCCAATACTTTTAATTCTAAAGTGATGTATTTTTCTTCCATTGGAAGCCCTGGTTGCGCATACCTAGGCGTTTGATTGGTAGCCGATTTAAAATGCCAGTTTCCCAAACCGCCTTTACCGCCTTTAGCTATTATTCTTTCATCCCCATGTTCGGTGATTTCAAAAATAACGTCATTGGTCTCGGTATCTCTTACTATGGTTCCCAGTGGCACATCAACATAAGTATCTTCACCATCGGCTCCCGTACTCCTACTACTGGCTCCATGTCCACCATGGCCAGCACGAACGTGCCTTTTAAATTTTAAATGAAAGAGGGTCCATAGATTGGAATTGCCCCTAATTATAACATGACCGCCACGACCACCATCACCGCCATCTGGACCACCTTTTGCGATATACTTTTCGCGGTGTAAATGGGCAGAGCCCTTACCTCCGTTTCCAGAAGCCACATACATTTTTACGTAATCTACAAAATTGCCTTCGGTCATTTATTTAAGATTGATTTATTTAAGATTGAAGCAGATTGAAATGAAACAGGCCCATAAAGATTGAAATAAATTGAACAAATACTTATCTTTTACTATTATCTGATAATCTTTTTCGCATACTGGCCAAAATCTTAATCAACTCTATACTTTCACTATGTAGCTCCTTTACTTTATCACCTTTTATAATATTTGAGGCAATTAACAGCTCAATCCACATTTCGGTTTCATCTACTTCTTCAACAGCTATGGATAATTTACTAAAAAATTCTGCTTTAGACCTTGCCCTTAACCCTGCTCTATAAGTAGCATAGGCAGAAGTACCTGATTTGGTTAATTGATGATTGACGACTTTACCTCTTATAGATTTTGGAATAGTTTCAGACAAATCTAGAACTTGCAATGCAAAAATACGAAGTCTTTCACGAACACTTATCTTGTACTCTGTCCAACTAAAGTTTTCCATTTTTCACTTGCTAAGCATTGACACATCAATCTTATTCAATCCCAATCAATCCCAATCAATCCCAATCAATCTCCATCAATCCCAATCAATCCCAATCAATCTCCATCAATCCCAATCAATCCCAATCAACCACTTCAATCTACAATGAATCTATAACAGCACTCAAACGCTTGGTAATATCTTCTATACTCCCCACACCATCAACACCAAAATATTTATCTTGAGCTGAATAATACTCTTTTAAAACGGCTGTTTTATTGTAGTATTCTGTGATTCTATTTCTAATAATGGATTCATCGGCATCATCTGCCCGTCCGCTTGTTTCACCTCTTTTAAGTAAACGTTCCACTAAAATCTCATCATCAACCTCAAGCGCTATCATTGCATTGATTTGAGAATCTTTACTGTCCATTAGCTTATCCAGGGCTTCGGCTTGTGCGTTGGTACGTGGAAAACCATCAAAAATAAATCCGTTAGCATCTGCATTTTTCTCAACTTCGGCATTCAACATATCAATAGTTACTTGGTCTGGCACCAATTCACCCTTATCGATATAGGATTTGGCCAACATGCCCAAAGCAGTTTCATTTTTTATATTATAACGAAATACATCTCCAGTTGAAATGTGCACTAAATTGTATTGTTCTTTTAAAAATTCTGCCTGGGTTCCTTTCCCTGCTCCTGGAGGGCCAAAAAGCACTAAGTTTGTCATGTGTTGTGTTTCTTTTATTTGATATACTTCTGGTATGTCTCTTCCCAAGCCATCATAGTCTAAACCAAAACCAACTATAAACTTGTTAGGAATTTTTATACCTATATAATGGAGTTTAAAATCTTTTTTATAAGCCTCTGGTTTGTAAAACAGGGTGGCTATTTTTAAGGTTTTTACCTTTTCATTTTTAAAAATACGATGTACTTCTGCCAAGGTATTCCCAGAATCAATAATATCTTCCAGAATAATAACCGTTCGTCCTGTTAAATCTTGTGTTAACCCAATTAAGCGTTGGATATCCTCGGAGGATTTCACCCCTTCATAAGAGGCCAATTTAATGAATGTTACTTCACAAGGTTTAGGATATTTCTTTACAAAATCACTCACCACCATAAACGAGCCATTTAAGATCCCAACAAATACGGGAATATCGTCACCTACATCATTGGCTATTTCCTGAACCATTCGGCTTAGGGCATCGTCAATTTGTTGTGCTGAAATAAATGGTTTGAAATATTTATCGTGAAGCTTTATCAACCTAATTCGTTTTTAAAAAGGCAAAGATAGTAAATGATTTACGATTTGCGATTTTTGAATTGCCTTTTACAAAGTAATTTCATCTGTTTATTATTAATTTGTTTTTAATTGGTGAGACCTGCCTTGCCGGCAGGCAGGTGCAATTAGCTAAAAAGCCTCCCTGAAAGCATCAAGATTTGTTATGGCTCATTTGATATTAAAATGTATTTTTGCCTAACCTTAATTTAGTTTTTAGATATAATTTATTATAATGAACTACTTCTCTTCAAATTTTAAACTCGGTATTTTAGGTGGCGGACAACTTGGTAAAATGTTGCTTTACAATACTAGAAAATTTGACATTTACACATGTGTTTTAGAAGCTAGCCAGGAAGCCCCCTGTAAAATTGCCTGTAATGAATTCCATTTAGGTGATTTAATGGATTATAAGGCGGTTTACAATTTTGGGAAGCAGGTTGATGTTTTAACCATTGAAATTGAAAATGTTAATGTAGATGCCCTTGAGGCACTAGAGAAGGAAGGCGTAAAAGTGTATCCCGCTTCAAAAACATTACGGACCATTCAAAATAAAGCTAGTCAAAAATTGTTTTATATAGACAATGATTTGCCAACCGCTCCCTTTTCCCGTTTCGCCTACACATCGGAAATCAAGGACGCTGTAAATCATGGCGGACTAACTTTACCCTTTGTTTGGAAATCAGCACAGTTTGGATACGATGGCCAAGGCGTTAAAATTGTAAAGACATTACAGGACTTAAAAGGATTGCCTAATGTGGAATGCATTGCAGAGACCTTAGTCCCCTTTAAAAACGAATTAGCGGTTATTGTTGCTCGCAATGCCTCGGGCGATACCAAAAGCTACCCTGTTGTGGAAATGGAATTTCACCCAGAAGCCAATCAAGTTGAATATGTAATTTGCCCTGCCAGAGTTCCTGAAGATGTTGCTAAAAAAGCAAAAGACATTGCTTTAAAAACATCAAAAGCATTTAACCATGTTGGGTTGTTAGCGGTTGAAATGTTTCAAACACAGGATGACGACATTTTAATAAACGAAGTAGCCCCTAGGCCCCATAATTCGGGACACCAAACTATAGAAGCCAGCTATACATCACAGTTCGAACAACATGTAAGGGCTATTTTAGATTTACCTCTGGGTAGAACCGATAGTAAAGCAGGTGGTGTTATGGTTAACTTAGTTGGCGCAGAAGGCTACACTGGTAATGTAGTTTACAAAAATATTGAGACCATAATGGAGATGGCTGGTGTAACACCTCATATATATGGTAAAAAACAAACACGCCCATTTAGAAAAATGGGACATGTTACTATTGTGAACGAAGATTTAAATGAAGCACGACGAGTTGCTGAAGCGGTAAAGAATACTATCGAAGTGATTAGTAGTTCATGAAAGAATCAGGTGAAATAATCATATATAGTACAGCAGATGGTTCATCAAAAATTGAAGTCAATCTAAAAGATGATAATATTTGGTTGAACCAAAATCAACTTTCAGAACTTTTCAAAAGGGATCGTTCGGTAATTACACGACATATAAATAACATTTTTAAAGAAAATGAGCTTCCTAAAAAAGGCAATGTGCAAAAAATGCACTTTAGTCATTCCGATAAACCGATAAATTACTACAATTTAGATGTTATAATATCACTTGGATATCGCATAAAATCAAAAACAGGAACACAATTTAGAATTTGGGCAAATAACGTTTTAAAAAATCACCTCATAAAAGGGTATTCATTAAACGAAAAGCGCTTAAAACAATTAAAAAAAACAGTACAATTAATAACCCGGACTGCTAAAAACAGCATACCAATTGATGATTTATCAAAAAACCTTATTAATGTTTTAGATGATTACACTAAAGCCTTGAATATTTTAGATGATTATGACCATCAAAGGATAAAAAAAATACCGAGTTTATCCAGAGCTGTTTTTAAGATAGACTATAATGAAGCCCTAAAAGCCATTCAACAATTAAGAGTAAACTTTGGGGCATCAAGATTATTTGGCAATGAAAAAGATAATTCTTTTAAAAGTTCTATTGCTGTTATAGATCAGACTTTTGGCGGAAACGATTTATACCCAAGTATTGAGGAAAAAGCGGCAAATCTATTGTACCTTGTTGTAAAGAACCATTCATTCACAGACGGTAATAAAAGAATTGCGGCATGGTTATTTGTTTGGTATCTTGATAAAAATAATTTTCTTTACCATAAAGATGGAAAAAAGAAAATAACGAACGACACTTTGGTTGCTTTAACTATAATGATTGCAGAAAGTAATCCAAAAGAAAAGGAGTTGATAATAAATATAATTATAAATTTAATTCATATTGAAAATGAGTAAAGTAGGTGTAATTATGGGAAGCAAAAGTGATCTTCCTGTTATGCAAGATGCCATAGACATCTTAAAAGGTTTTGATATAGAAGTAGAAGTAGATATTGTATCGGCGCATCGCACCCCAGAAAAACTATTCGATTATGGCAAAAACGCCCATAGCAGAGGCTTTTCGGTAATTATAGCAGGTGCCGGTGGTGCTGCCCACTTACCAGGAATGATAGCTTCTTTGTCACCGCTACCCGTTATTGGCGTTCCAGTTAAGAGCAGTAATTCTATAGATGGATGGGACTCTATTCTCTCTATTCTTCAAATGCCTGGCGGGGTTCCTGTTGCTACAGTTGCGCTTAATGGCGCTAAAAACGCGGGCATATTGGCTGCTCAAATTATTGGTGCCCACGACACATGTGTACTCGATAAAATAGTAGCGTATAAAGAAGGGCTTAAAGTAAAGGTCAACGAATCTGCGAAAGACCTATAAAATAAAAACCCCAAAGTAATTTGGGGTTTTTAAACTATTAACAATAATTTAATGAGTTAGTCACTCTTTAATCACGGTGGCAAATATACAAATTCTTTATTATGCATGCATAACATAATAATAATAAAATTAATACATTCAATTTATGTCCAGCAACGTCCTCAACCAACAATTTAATACACCATACCATACAGCTCCTTTTTCAAAAATTAAGGAGGACCATTTCTTGCCCGCTTTTAAGGTGGCTATTACCAATGCAAAACAGGAAATTGATGCCATAACGAATAACACTGAAGCTCCCAATTTTAAAAATACCATTGAAGCCTTAGAGTTTTCTGGAGAGCAACTAGATAGAATCTCCAGTCTATTTTTTAATTTAAATTCTGCCGAGACCAACGACACCATTCAAACGATTGCTCAGGAAGTGTCTCCACTTTTATCTGAATTTAGTAACGACATTACCTTAAACGAAGCATTGTTTAAAAGAATCAAAACAGTTTACGAATCTAGGGAAGCGTTAAACTTAAATACAGAACAACTTACGTTGCTTGAAAAAAAATATAAAAGTTTTTCCCGAAACGGGGCCAATCTTCCAGAAGATAAAAAATTAGTGCTTCGTGACATCGACAAAAAACTAAGTCAGCTTAAACTTAAATTCGGTGAAAATGTATTGGCAGAAACCAATGATTTTGAGATGATTATCACCAATGAAGATGATTTATCCGGTTTACCCGAAAGTGCCAAAGAAGCGGCCAAACAATTGGCCGAAGCCAAAAATAAAGAAGGCTGGCTATTTACTTTAGATTATCCTAGCTACATCCCTTTTGTGACTTATGCCGATAACCGAGAGCTTCGAAAACAAATAACCTTTGCTGCTGGAAGTAAAGGTTTTCATGGTGACAAACTGGACAATCAACAAAATGTTTTAGAGATTGTACAATTACGCCACCAACGAGCTAACTTATTGGGCTACAAAACCCATGCTCATTTTGTTTTGGAAGAACGCATGGCTCAAACCCCGGAAAAAGTCCAATCCTTTTTAAATGAATTGCTGGAAAAAGCCAAACCTGCTGCAGAACGGGAATTCAAAAATCTGGAACAATTTGCTAAAGAACTGGACAACATCGACCGACTTGAAAAATGGGATGGGGCTTATTATTCAGAAAAATTAAAACAAAAGTTATTTAGTTTGGATGACGAAAAGCTAAAGCCTTATTTCAAATTAGAAAACGTTATTGATGGAGCCTTTACTGTGGCAAACAAACTATTCGATTTGCAATTTGAAGCAATTGATAACATAGACAAATACCACGACGATGTTTTAACCTATAAGGTTACAAATACCAAAGGTGATTTTATAGCGGTTTTCTATGCCGATTTTTTCCCTAGACCGGGTAAACGCAACGGTGCATGGATGACCTCTTACAAACCACAATATGTAAAAGATGGCGAAAATAGCCGCCCTCATATTTCAATTGTTTGTAATTTCACTAAGCCTGTCCTGAGCGTAGTCGAAGGGGCTACAAAGAGCAAACCATCGTTATTAACCTTTAACGAGGTGACCACTTTATTCCATGAATTTGGCCATGCTTTACATGGCATGTTGGCCAATACCACCTACCCCAGTTTATCGGGCACTAGCGTATATTGGGATTTTGTGGAACTCCCCAGCCAAGTCATGGAAAATTGGTGCTACGAAAAGGAAGCCTTGGAACTGTTTGCAAACCACTACGAAACAGGCGACCTAATCCCTATGGATTTGGTTGAAAAAATAAAGGAGTCGGCAACGTTCCATGAGGGCATGCAAACCCTACGCCAATTAAGTTTTGGATTATTGGATATGAGCTGGCACGCTGGCAACGCTCCAGAGTCCATAAACAATGTAAAAGTACATGAAACCGAAGCCTTTAAAAATACAACTTTATATCCCGATACCCAAGACACCTGTATGAGCACGGCCTTTTCCCATATTTTCCAAGGGGGCTACTCATCTGGATATTACAGTTACAAATGGGCAGAAGTACTCGATGCCGACGCCTTTGAATATTTTAAGGAGGCAGGTATTTTTAATAAAACCGTTGCCCATAAATTTAAAGAACATGTACTTTCCAAAGGCGGTACAGAAGACCCTATGACGCTTTACAAACGGTTTAGAGGACAAGAACCAAAACCAGAAGCCCTATTAAGACGGGCGGGATTGATAAAATAAGTTGATTTGTTTAGTCGTTTAATTGTTTATGAAATTAATCAAAATAATTGGACACCT
Organism: Aestuariivivens insulae; assembly: GCF_022662195.1. Taxonomy (GTDB): domain Bacteria; phylum Bacteroidota; class Bacteroidia; order Flavobacteriales; family Flavobacteriaceae; genus Aestuariivivens; species Aestuariivivens insulae. Next base: position 57,658 of record NZ_JAKMCS010000010.1, read on the forward strand.
ACTCATCTTTCTATTTTTAACAGCCTTAACTCAAGTTGGAGGAATAATTTGGTGTATTACTTGTTTTGTATCATATAAATACAGCAAAAGAAAACGAATTGTTTTCCCTTTAATATACTTAGTTTTCAATCTAATGATTGTCCCTCCTATCGCTAAGTTTTTAGGAAGGGAAAGACTTCCAGTGCTTAATTCTCAGTTAAGACCAAGGAATATTACTTATCCCCTACTGTTTAGAAATTATGTGAAACCAGAATTAAATGACTTATTAAAAAATACCGCAAAAAGATTGACTACATATGATATCACTATAACTTATCTAGATGCCAATTTCCCTTTTTTAGATGGCTTTCCTTTGTTACCTCATTTAAGCCATAATGACGGAAAAAAGATTGATATTTCATTTATGTATATGACCAATAAAGGCAACAAAACAAATAAAAAGCCTTCAGTATCGGGTTATGGCATATATGTAGAAAAGGAAAACCCAACTGCCAATGATTGTATAAACAAAGGGTATTTGCAATACGATTTCACAAAATATTTATCATTAGAAAATAAAAGCAATTTAAAGTTTGACCCAGAAAACACTAAAACTTTAATCCTAGAATTATTAAAGGCGGCAAATTCAGAAAAGCTATTTATTGAACCCTATTTAAAAGATCAACTGGGTTTAAATGCATATTCAAAAATTCGATTCCATGGTTGCCAAGCTGTTAGACATGATGATCATATTCATTTTCAAATAAAATAAACTTTCAATAATTATTGAAAGTTTAGAAATAATTTTTATATTTGTGTCATGGAATATCAAGAAGCAAAAGAAAAGTTTATTAGTACTTGGGGCAGTTTGGGCACACTTTGGGGTATTAACAAGGCCATGGCACAAATACAATCCTTGCTTTTTATATCCACTAAGCCATTATCTATGGAAGAGGTCATGGAAGAACTTAAAATTTCCCGTGGCAATGCCAGCATGAATTTACGTCAGCTTATGGATTGGGGCATTGTAACCAAAGAGTTAATACCTGGAGAGCGCAAAGAGTTTTTTACCACCGAAAAAGATGTACAGGAATTGGCAAGACATATTGCAAAAGAGCGCAGTAGAAGGGAAATAAAACCTGTGATAAAAGTATTGAAAGAAATAAGTTCAATTAAAGATGATGGCACAGCTAAAACCAAAGAGTTAATCAAACAAACCAAGGCATTGCACGATCTAGCTGATACGGCAGATGCTTTGATGAATAAAATTGTGAGCCAAGAACAAAACTGGATCACTAAATCTTTATTAAAACTGATTAAATAAAATTTTTTAAAATATGATTTCAATTATTTCTGAAAGTTTAAAACATACTAAAATGAAACCAAAAAACATTTTCATGACCTGTGAATGGAAAAACTTAATTATGTCGACATACGAAGTGGACAAATCAATACTTGAACCCTATTTACCTCCAAATACAGAATTGGACCTCTATCAAGATAAAGCCCTTATAAGCTTGGTAGCTTTTACATTTTCAAAAGTCAAGTTCTTTGGCTTTAAAATTCCATTTCACCAACATTTTGGCCAAATAAACTTTAGGTTTTATGCTAAATCTAAAATTGATGGCTCTAAAGGCGTTGTTTTTATTAGGGAGTTTGCTCCAAAACTCCTAATAGCCCTTGTTGGCAATAAAATTTATAATGAACCTTATTATTTTAAACGTATTCGTTATAAGAAACACAAAACCCAAGATAACATTAGTTTAAAATACAGCTATCAAAAAGCATCAGTTCAAACTAATGCTACATTAAAAACCAAAGAACCGCTCTCTAACACCTTAACGCATTTTATAGTTGACAGATATATTGCATTTGTAAAAAGTAAAAAAAAAACAACCCTTAAATATAACATATATCACAGACCATGGAAAACATACCAACCCCAAAATGCACATGTTGACCACAATTTATTAAAGCTTTTACCAACAAACTTCAAAAATCTAAAACATTTATCTACATATTTGATAGACGGTTCAGAAGTAAGTATCCAAAAAGGTATGCTACAATAAATAGTATCAATTTAAACTTATTTAAATATTCACTTTTTTATCCTATTTTTGATATTCAAAAATAGAATGGATGTCCAATCACAAACTCAACCCTAATAAGTGGATCGACCTATACTCCGATTACTTATTCAACTATACCATCTCTAGGGTTAGCGATCGTGAAGTAGCCCAAGATTTAGTACAAGACACTTTTTTGGCAGGTTTAAAATCAATGGGCAACTTTAAAGGAGAAGCCAGCGAACGTACCTGGCTCATTTCTATTTTAAAACGAAAAATTATTGACTATTACCGCAAAATAAATTCCAACAAAGGGAAGGCCGAGGTTAGAATGTCCTATAACGATACCGAAAATGAAGGTGACTGGCTGGAAGAACGTGTTGCCGACCCGTTTGATAAAACTGCCGAAGACCAAATACAAAACACAGAACTTGGCGATGCCATTTACAATTGCTTAGACAAACTACCACAAAAGCAAGCCGAAGTTTTTAAGATGAAAACAATACAAGGTTTCGAAACCGAAGTCATTTGTAATGAACTCAATATAACACCGTCTAACCTTTGGGTAATTATCCATAGAGCACGTACCGCTATGGCCAATTGCTTAAAAGAAAACTGGTTCTAATTATGGGGAAGATTAAAATTGTTATCCCTTGCAATGAAGCAAACCATGTCTGTGATAAAACACAGTACAAGAATGCGACACTTTGGGAAAAGATAAAACTCAATATTCACCTTCTATATTGCAGAGCATGTAGGGAATACACAAAAAACAACACGAAACTCACCAAAGCCATTACGAAATCACATGTTACCTGCTTGGACAAAACTGCAAAAGAAAAAATGAAAGAGGACTTAAACAAAGCCATTAAAGAGCAGGCCCACTAACAACATGCCAACAAGAATAAAAGCCAAAATATAGGCAATCCTTCCACCCAAAATCCGCTATAATACTTTCCTTGTTCTGTTTTAGAAAACACCACAAGCAATAGGGTTATCAAGGCAACGGCAAACATTACTAGGGTTTGACAGAGATTAATCTCGCTTTTAAAAAACTCCAATAAAAAGAAAACTATCAAAAGGATACCGCCAACTTGCTTGGTTCGCCTTACCCCTATTTTTTGAGGTATCGTAGATAACTTTAAACTATCATACCTTAAATCCCTAATTTCAAAAGGGAGCATTAAAACAACAATATATATAAAACGTTGCACACCCGTTAAAATAACGTCGCTGTTTATACTAAAATCCACATCTACTAAAGGCAAAAAAACCGTAACACCTGTCCACACCAGAGCAATGACATAAACCTTAAGCCCTCCTATACTTCTTAAATTATGCTTGCTATCTAAAAAAAAACGTTTAGGCAAAAACGGAATGGCATACAAAAAAGTAACGAGTGCAAAACCAGCTATATATAATAGTGTCCTTACACTTAATTGTAAAGCATAATAACACATCAAAAGAAAACAAAAAAATGAAAATACTTGAATAGTTTTCAACCAGTTTGCTAAGCTTCTGTGGTGAAATTTAGCCAAGCCATAAAATTTGACAAAATTATACCCTGTAATTGACGAAAATAGCACAAACATTAGCATTGCAAAATCTATCGAAATATCGTAATCTAGCACCGTAATATAAGTTAATGAAATAACCGACAGCGCCACATGAATGCTGCTATTGATATAAAAATTGACAAGTTGTTTCAATAACTTCATATAACAAAAGTACATGAATTTTTTCGTTTGAAATGAGCTATAAAAGATATAGGTCTCCTTCAATTTACTAGTAGGCGAATTACACCTGCCTGCCGGCAAGGCAGGTCTGACCTTTGAAAAATAAATAAATTTGAGCAGGTGAAAATTCGCGAAAAACAAACGAAAAAAGTTATATGGACTAACGAAGTGGTTACTGAAGTGAAACTAAATTTTGTTATTTCATTAAATACTAAATTTTAGTTTTACAGAAGAAAAGTAACCAAAGTGTTGATAACGGTTTTAAATGGTTGAAAACTTTATCAATTCATAAATAAAGAACATTAATTATTACGTATTTTTGCGGACTATATAATAAATCATCATAATTATCACAATTAATGAATACTAATGCCTTTGCTCTGCGTCATATCGGCCCTAATGAAAATGACCAAAACCTTATGCTGGAAGCTATAGGTTTAAACTCTCTAGATCAACTTATTTACGAAACCATCCCAGATGACATTCGCTTAAAAAAAGAGCTAAATCTAGATGAGCCAATGACAGAGCATGAATATTTGTTACATATCCATGATCTTTCCAAAAAAAACAAAGCTAGAAAGACATATATAGGCCTTGGGTATCACCCAACTATTTTGCCTGCAGTTATTCAACGAAATATTCTAGAAAACCCAGGATGGTATACGGCTTACACTCCTTATCAAGCCGAAATCGCCCAGGGAAGACTGGAAGCCCTTCTAAATTTCCAGACCATGATTACCGATCTTACGGGAATGGAAATCGCCAATGCATCTTTACTGGATGAAAGTACAGCTGCTGCAGAAGCCATGAGCTTATTATTTGCCGTTCGTGATCGTACGCAGAAAAAAGCTGGGGTAAACCAATTTTTTGTTTCAGAAAATATATTGCCCCAAACCCTATCGGTTTTACAAACCAGGGCGACACCTATTGGTATTGAATTGGTTGTTGGTAACGAAGATGAATTTGATTTTTCTGAAACTTTTTTTGGAGCCATATTGCAATATCCTGGGCGAGATGGACAAATAACAGATATTGAAACTTTTATAAGCAAAGCTAACAATGCTAACATTAAGGTAGCAGTAGCGGCCGACATTTTAAGTTTGGTTAAACTTGAAGCACCTGGTAAATTTGGAGCAGACGTGGTTGTTGGTACCACACAACGCTTTGGTATTCCTATGGGATATGGAGGGCCTCATGCCGCATTTTTTGCTACAAAAGAAGCCTACAAACGTGATATACCTGGGCGTATTATAGGGATAACAAAAGACGCCAACGGCAATAGAGCCTTACGTATGGCCTTACAGACACGTGAGCAACATATTAAACGCGATAAGGCAACATCTAACATCTGTACAGCACAAGTACTTTTAGCTGTTATGGCTGGTATGTATGCCGTTTATCATGGTCCTAAAGGGCTAAAATTCATAGCCAACAAAGTACACAATAAAGCATCAAAACTTGCAGAAGCCTTAGAGACTTTAGGCTATAACCAAGTAAATACATCGTATTTTGATACGCTTCAAATAAAGACAAAAGCCAAGCAAATAAAGAAAGTAGCAAAAGAGAAAAAGGTCAACTTATGCTATCCAGATAAAAATACTGTCACCATTTCAATTAATGAAACGACATCAATTAGGGACATTAACTATTTGATTTCCATTTTTGCTGAAGCGGCTAACAAAGAAACCATAGTTATAGATGCTATAACCGAAGCTAGTAATATTGAAACCGCCGTTAAAAGAACCTCAACGTTCTTAACCGAACCCGTTTTCAACAGTTACCACTCCGAAACTGAATTGATGCGTTACATTAAGAAATTAGAACGCAAGGATTTATCGCTTAACCATTCCATGATTTCTTTGGGATCCTGTACCATGAAGCTTAATGCTGCATCTGAAATGTTACCACTAAGCTGGTTTAAATGGGGGAACATTCACCCGTTTGCACCACTTAATCAAGCCAAAGGTTACTTAGAAGTTTTAAAGGCTTTAGAAGACCAATTAACTGAAATTACAGGATTTGCAGCAACATCATTACAACCAAATTCTGGAGCTCAAGGTGAGTTTGCCGGGCTTATGGTTATTAAAGCCTATCATGAATCAAGAGGCGACCACCATAGAAATATTTGTTTAATACCATCGTCGGCACATGGCACCAATCCAGCCAGTGCTGTTATGGCGGGCATGAAAGTAGTCGTTACCAAATCGACCGATGAAGGAAATATCGATGTAAACGACTTACGTGAAAAAGCCGAGTTGCATAAAGACAATCTAGCTGCTTTAATGGTTACTTATCCATCTACTCACGGTGTATACGAATCTGCCATTAAAGAAATCACCAAAATTATCCATGACAATGGCGGACAAGTTTATATGGACGGGGCCAATATGAACGCCCAAGTAGGTTTAACAAATCCTGGTAATATTGGAGCCGATGTTTGTCACTTAAACTTACACAAAACTTTTGCCATTCCTCATGGTGGTGGCGGTCCTGGTGTTGGTCCTATTTGTGTAGCCAAACAACTTGTACCATTCTTACCAAGCAACCCTGTTAAGGAAGTTGGCGGAGATAACGCAATAACGGCCATTTCGGCGGCTCCATACGGTTCGGCATTGGCCTGTTTAATCTCTTATGGTTATATAAAAATGCTTGGAGCCGAAGGCTTAACCCAAGCGACCAAAATGGCAATTTTAAATGCCAACTACATGAAAAAGCGCTTGGAAGGTAGCTTCGACACTTTGTATTCTGGTGAACGTGGCAGAGCAGCTCACGAAATGATTGTAGATTGCCGCCCCTTTAAAGCAAAAGGCATAGAAGTATCAGACATTGCAAAACGCTTAATGGACTACGGGTACCATGCCCCTACCGTATCTTTCCCTGTTGCAGGAACATTAATGATTGAGCCAACGGAAAGTGAAAGTAAAGTTGAAATTGACAGGTTTTGTGATGCATTAATTTCAATTAGAAAAGAAATTGATGCCGTTTCCAGTGAAGATACCAATAACGTATTAAAAAATGCACCACATACATTGGATATGGTAACTGCCGATGAATGGCTGTTTCCTTACTCCCGTGAAAAAGCTGCCTTTCCATTGAACTATGTAAAAGACAATAAATTTTGGCCAAGTGTAAGACGTGTAGATGATGCTTATGGAGACAGGAATTTAATATGTACCTGTACTCCAATTGAAGAGTATATAGAAGCATAATTTTATCGATGAACATCGTAAAGTTATCTTATAAAAGTTCGCCATATCATTTAAAGCAATTATATTAGCTTTTTAAGTTTAAAGCTATGAACATTAAGATAACAGGTACCGGAAGCTATATACCTGATAATATTGAAAAAAATGAAAGCTTTCATGAGCATGAATTTTTAAATGCCGATGGATCTTCAATAAATGATCCGAATGAAATTATAGTTGAAAAGTTCAAGTCTATCACTGGGATTATTGAACGGCGTTATGCTAAGCCGCACTTAAACTCATCAGACTTAGGTTTCTTTGCAGCAGAAAAAGCCATTGAAGATGCCAATATAGACCCAGAGACTATCGATTACATTATCGTAGCGCACAATTTTGGTGATGTAAAGCATAATACCATTCAAAGTGATATGCTGCCATCGCTAGCGGCTAGAATAAAGCATAGCTTACGCATTAAAAACCCTAAGTGTATTGCTTACGATATATTGTTTGGTTGTCCAGGTTGGATTGAAGGCGTTATACAAGCCAATGCCTTTATACGATCAGGTTTGGCCAAACGCTGTTTGGTTATTGGTACCGAGACCTTGTCTAGAGTGGTCGATAAACACGATAGGGACGCCATGATTTTTTCCGATGGCGCTGGAGCAACCATTATTGAAGCCACAAATGAAGAAGGTGGTATTCTAGCTCATGAATCAGCTAGCTTTACCTATGACGAAGCCTATTATTTGTTTTTTGGCAACTCCAACAAACAAGAGCTGTGCAGGGATACCCGTTACATAAAAATGGACGGACGCAAAATTTATGAATTTGCATTAAGCAATGTACCACAAGCCATGAAAGCTTGTTTGGACAAGAGTGGCGCAGACATAAAAGATGTTAAAAAAATATTCATCCATCAAGCTAACGAAAAAATGGATGAAGCCATTTTGAAACGCTTTTATAGGCTTTACAGAACAGACATTCCAGGACAGGTAATGCCCATGAGCATTCAAAAGTTGGGCAACAGCTCTGTAGCCACAGTGCCTACACTATTCGACTTGGTTAAAAACAACAAATTAGACAACCATAGTTTAAATAAAGGCGATGTGGTTATGTTTGCTAGTGTTGGCGCTGGCATGCATATCAATGCTATTGTTTACAAGTATTAGTATGTACGAACAGACTTATCCGAATAAGCGTTTTAAACTTACCTTAGAATTTTTAGAGCAACATGTTCCTAAATCGGAAAAAATACTCGATCTGGGCGTTGAAAACCCATTTTCAGAAATCATGGTTTCCAAGGGGTACCAGGTTGAAAATACCAAAGGAGAAGATTTAGATTTCGATACTTCTACCATAGAAAATTCGAACGCAGATACCATAACGGCCTTTGAGATTTTTGAACACCTTCTCTCCCCCTTTACGGTTTTACAAAACATTAAAGCTACTAAATTGGTAGCGAGTGTACCGCTTAGATTATGGTTTTCATCGGCATACCAAAGTAAAACAGATTTATGGGACAGGCATTACCACGAATTTGAAGATTGGCAATTTGATTGGCTATTGGAAAAAACAGGATGGAAAATCATTGACCGTAAAAAATGGGCCCATCCCACTAAAAAGATAGGTATTCGTCCCATTTTAAGATGGTTTACACCCAGATACTATATTGTTTATGCTGAAAGGACAGAAAATTCCAATGCCTAAAACCAACATTTCAAGAACGTTTTAATGCCTTTGATTTTTTATTTGGTTTTGTATTGTTTTATTGATTTTAACATGACCCTTCCGACTTTAAACCCTTAATTGAGTTTAAAGCCACCTTCCCTTTTAAAGGGAAGGAATTGTGTTTATAGATTTATTTTAACCCTCCTCCTTTATAATGAGGAGTGACTTCGGTTTCTGGTAACTGAGAAACCGAAGACGAGGTGGTTCTAATCTTGGTCAAGATATTTTTGCTCATGCACTAAAACGTTTAACTTTGAACATTAAATTTTAAACTTTGAACTTCTATATCGTCATACCCGCACATAATGAAGAAAGCTCCATAGCTTTAACTTTGGATGCTTTAGTAAATCAAACCTTATTGCCTAAGCAAGTAGTTATAGTTAATGATAATTCAACAGATCATACTGAAGACGTTGTTAATGGTTATACCGAGAAACACAAATGGATTTCTCTGGTTAACTCAATATCCTCAAATGAACATTTACCCGGTTCAAAAATTATAAATGCTTTTTATAAAGGTTTTAATACGTTAGATGAAGGTTACGACGTGATCTGTAAGTTTGATGCCGATTTAATCTTTCCTAGCAACTATTTAGAACAGTTAGCTTTTCATTTTAAATCCAACCCTAAAGTAGGCATGGCTTCGGGGTTTTGCTACATTGAAAAAAACGGACAATGGGTTTTGGAAAACCTCACCCGAAAGGACCATATTCGCGGGGCGCTTAAAGCCTATCGTAAAGATTGCTTTTTACAAATTGACAAATTAAAACCATCTATGGGATGGGATACGGTAGACGAACTTCTTGCTAAATATTACAGTTGGGAAATTTTAACGGATGAATCTTTACATGTAAAACATCTAAAACCTACCGGCGCCAGTTACAACAAAGCTTCAAAATATTTGCAAGGCGAAGCCCTATATAAAATGCGCTATGGTTTTGTAATCACTTTAATTTCTGCCGTAAAATTGGCCTTTAAGAAAGGAAAATTTCAATTCTTTAAAGATTATATGGCTGGATACTTTAAGGCCAAAAAGGAAAAACCAGACTTTTTGGTAACCAAAACACAAGGTAAATTTATAAGACAACTTAGGTGGAAAGGTATGTTGCAAAGAAAAAGAGGTGCCTAAAAAAGTTTTAAATATCATTCAAAGCGAGCAAGGATTACCAAATAATCTTGAAGATAATAGATTCTTCAATCGGTCGTTACTTCCCTCCTTCTGAATGACACCGCTCTTCTCATTCTAAACTTATTTCAGAACCTCAACAACCATCAATTTTCCACAGTAACTAAAATAAATTCAGTTTAACAAAAACGATACTTTTTAAACACCTCTCCTTATAACTCAATAACTTAATAACTTAATAACTTAATAATACAACAGTCTAGTTTATCACCAATCGCTTAACAGCACTAACTCCAGTCTCAAGGTTTGTTACTTTCACAAAGTAAAGTCCGCTTTCAAAATCGCTTACATTTAAATACTTAGCCCTAGATAAGCCATTAAAAGACATATTTTGATTGTAAAATCTTAAACTTTTCAAATTATACAGACTAATATTGATATTATCTCCTGAAAAATTGGTTAAATCGACACTAACCGAACTTTTTGTTGGGTTGGGATAAAGTGCCACCTTACTAGTGCTTGCAACCGTTCTATTAATGGTAATGGCATTAGACAGACTAAAGCATCCTACTAAACTGGACATTAAGTGATCGCCTTCTGTTGGCGGATCCAAACCTTCCAGACCGTCCTCATAACTCATATGCCATAGTTTACAAACCCCTTCACCAGCACCATCAAAATCAACATCGGTATAATTAGCTGGTAAGCCAAGAATAATAGTACCGTCTTCGTTAGTCACTATCCAGGCTGAATTAGTGCCCATATTACCTTCTAATGTTATAGCCCCATCTTCAATGGTATCGGCCGTTCCATCGCCTACAGTAAAACTAAAACTGTTATCGTCTCCTGCTGTTAATGTGCCACCATTAACACCAATTCTTGTAACTTCTATAGCATTGGACAAACTAAAACACCCCTCTAAACCAGAAACAAAATAGTCTTCGGCTTCGGTTGATGCCATCATGCCTTGCAAACCATCTTCATAGGCTATATGCCATATTAAGCATACACCGCCACCAGCGCCTTCCAAATCGAATGGTGGGCCGTCTGGCACTGCCAATATTTTAGGATCCTCGGCATTATCGGTTATTATCCAGCCCATATTATCACCTAACAGGTCTCCCATAACTTCTACATCAAAAGCATCACTATTACCATCGCCTGCACAAATTTCTATGGCTGTCCCCCCGTCGTTAGCTATTGCTATACTTCCAGCATTAACACCATTTCTAATTACTGTTATTGGGTTGGACAAATCAAAACACCCCATTAAATCATTGGCATTGGTAACGCCCTCCAAGCTTACGTTTTCGGCATAACTCAAATGCCAAATGAGGTAAGTTCCCTCACCATCTGCTTCAAAATCGAATGTGGTATCGGTGGTTGTCATTACAATATCGGCATTAGTTTCTGTTACAACCCATATCATGCTCACCTGTGCTCCTCCACTGGCTCCCGTGACATTTACTTCAAACAAATCTGAATTTCCATCACCGGCACAAATTTCAATTTCTGTTGCACCGTCGGCCAGGGACGCCTCACCGCCTTCCGGCTGTTGGATAAGCTTAACCTCGATGTAATTGTCGGATATATCATATTTCCCCCTTAGATCTTCTAACAGGTTAGAAATATGTTTATGCCAAAAAGGTTGCACTAGCGGTTTCATACCATTATAGGACAAGTGATAGACTCTTACTGTGCCTTCCTCTTCTTCATTATTAAAGTCAAACCACGGTTCTTCCGGCAAATAAAGTATATTGTCTTCATCATCGGTAATCACCCATTGCTTAAGCCTTCCAGAAGCACCTTCAACCATAAAATGGACAATATCCTCAACCTCATCTCCTATACAAGCTTCGGCATAATCTGAACCATCCATGGTGCTAACCATTCCACCTTCAACTGTAGCATTTTCATTCGCATTTTCGTTACCTGTATCACTGGCATTTGAATTTTGAGCCTGCAAAACAAAAAGACCAAACAACGAAAAGATAAAAATTAACAGTAATAATTTTGGTTGGGCTAAAAAAAGATTTGAGGGTGAAGTGTGTACTTTTTCTTTCATAACTGCCTGATTAATAAATTAATAAGAAATAAAAATTACGAAAAAAAATAGGATTACCAGCTATTTAAGATTTCAAATGCAAATATTATCGACAACTAGTTGAAGCTCCAGCTTTCAGAACTATTAGAGGCCTCTAAAACAGTCTCTATACGGTCTTCTAACTGCGGAAAAAAATCAATTCCCGTAAGGGCTTCAATAGAATCTACCGACACCACAAAATCCGTTAACGGTCTATTGGAGTTTTCATGGGGTACTAAAAACCCAATCATTTTAGGATTTTCCGAATTGTAATCTAAAAGCAATTTATAAAACTGATTAGGTACAGCGACAGCTTCTTCTCCAATGGTTTTTAAATTGCCTTTTAAAACCCCACCAGTGACCACAAAAACACCATCGTACCTTTTGGCCCAATAACGTACCTTTTGCTCAAGCTCATTCCAGATACCGGAATTAAATTCGTGTTCTTGTGGACTAATGTTACTCGTTAAAAAAGTTTCGTCATGCGCTTGTTTGCTATATCTTCTATCCCCTGCCGGACATAAGTGTCCGCGGTCATAACCCGAGTTCTTATAATTACGCCAGTGTGCCGCTCCTGTATTTACCGCTTGGTCAATTTCGAAATAGGGTCGCTTATAATTGGCTTTGGACAAGTGTTCCTTTTTTAACTCGTAGGCCACCCATTCGGCCTGTTCGTGGGTTTCGCTATAAGATAACGAATAGCCTTCGTGATGTACTATTTGCCCAGCCGTACTTGTTGGCAAAAAGAACACATTGGTATTTGCTTTAGCGGTTTTGCCCTCTACGACTATAGCTTCCTTTTCTTGCTCTATTAAAATATGCTCGTAAGCATATACTCCTATAAGAATGAGAGCTGCTATAATGGAATATAGGGTACGCTTCCTCAATTAGTTTAAAACAAATTCCAGTGGTTGGCCTATAGCACCATTGGGGAAATTAATACCCAGAAGAGCAGATATAGTTGGTGCAATATCTGTGATCTCCGTTTTCTTGATTGTTTCGCCATGAGCTATTCCATGTCCAAAAAATAAAAGCGGTACATGGGTATCGTAACTAAAACCGCTACCATGGGTTGAACCTGTTTTTGGATAAGAAATATAAGCAGGGTCTGAAACCACAATTACATCCCCAGAACGTTTTTGGTTATACCCTCTTTGAAGCAAAGCCTCAATGCCTTCACTAAACTCTGTTGTGCCCATTGTCGTTGCCGAATACACTTTGTCGACATGATCGTAAGCAATTAGTTCGTTCACAATAGCTTCTTGCACATCTTCCAATTCCAATCCCATAGCCTTAATCTTTTCCCTGTTTAAAAAGATTTGGTTGTTACTAACGTTTTCAACTAAATCTGAAGCTTTAAAGGTTTGTTCCATAAAGGCATTAAATTTGGTTCTGGTTTTCGCATTATCTAGATAACCTGCTGGAATTTTAACCGATTGCAAATAGGCCGGCACATTAACCGCAGCGTGGTCGGCTGTTAAAAACACGGTATAATTGTTTTTTCCCACTTGGGCATCCAAAGCCTGAAAGAAGCGCTCTAAATCTTTATCCAATCGGATATAGGTATCTTCTATTTCTTTGGAATTAACCCCAAAATTATGCCCAATATAATCGGTACTTGAAAAACTAACTGTTAACACATCGGTAATATCATCTTGTCCTAACTGTTCTCCTTTTAAGGCCGCAATGGCAAAATCTGCTATCAAGCTGTTACCATAAGCGGTTGACTTTAAAATGTCGTAACCCCCATTTGAATCTTTTAAAACATCTAATTGATATGGAAATGTAGCTGTTTCTTTTCCTTTAAATCCGCCTTCAAAATCATTTAAATCATCGCCGCTTTCCGCATAGGTTTCAATATCATAAAATGTATTCCATTCGGTTAGGTATTTAGATACTGAATGTTCAGCATTAAAATCGTTTACCCAAACTGGTAATTCATTCATATAATAGGTACTGGAAATCCATTTGCCTTCATCTTTCCCCTGGAACCAATAGGCCGCATTGGCGGTATGGCCAGCTGGCATAATAGCCCCTCTGTCTTTAATTGAAACACCTATGGTTTTACCTTGCATTTGTGTAAACAACCTGTTTTCGTCTGCAAAAGTGGTCGTCTTTAATCGATGCGGAGACATTTGTCCAGATTTCTCTAAAGTCCCAACCGACTGTACCGATGTATCCCCAGCACAATACACACTTTGCTTTATTGTTTTATCGTACCAATTGTTGCCAATTATTCCATGATATTTAGGTGTTGTCCCCGTATATATCGACGCATGGCCTGGTCCTGTATAAGTTGGAATATAATTATAGTGATTGTTTTTACAATTGAAGCCTTCATTCATCATACGCTTAAACCCACCATCGCCATACTTGTTATAAAAACGAGTTAAATAATCGTAGCGCATCTGGTCTACAACGATACCCACCACCAGTTTTGGTCGACTTGATGGTGCCTGTTTTTCCTCCTTAACCTTACATGACATCATCAAAATTAATCCTAAAAGTGTTAGCGTTGTGTACTTCATCTTGACCTATATTTTTTAAATTTCCCAAAAATAGACATTTAAAAGAATCATTAATTAAAATTAAAGTAAAATACCTCTAAGTTTTTTTTACTTTAGCGTTAATAAATTTTTATATGGCATACCTTCATCATATTGGAACATATTTTTTAATGATTGCTGAAATGTTTCGCAAACCTACCAAATGGAAGGTCATGAAACATTTAATTTTTAAGGACATTAATGACCTAATTATTAGCTCCTTGGGTATTATTGCTTTTATTTCCTTTTTTGTGGGTGGTGTAATTACCATTCAAACTGCATTGAACATAAGCAATCCACTAATCCCAAAATACTTGGTTGGATTCGCAACCAGACAATCGGTAGTATTAGAGTTTGCACCAACGTTCACATCCATTATCATGGCCGGTAAAGTGGGATCTTTTATTACTTCCAGCATTGGCACCATGCGTGTTACAGAACAAATTGATGCCTTGGAAGTAATGGGCATAAATTCTATAAACTATTTGGTTTTCCCTAAAGTCATTGCCTTGTTGTTCTATCCGTTTGCCATTGCTATTGGTATGTTTTTAGGCATTCTGGGTGGCATGGCCGCTTGTGTTTATGGAGGCTATGCTACAGTATCGGATTACATCTTGGGTATCCAAACCGATTTTGATACTTTCCATGTTTCCTATTCCTTTATAAAGACCTTCATTTTTGCCTTTGTGTTGGCTACTATTCCGTCGTATCATGGATATTACATGAAAGGTGGTGCATTAGAAGTAGGCAAGGCCAGTACCACATCCTTTGTTTGGACCAGTGTGGCCATTATTCTATTAAACTATATTTCAACCGATATTATGCTAGGCTAATGATAGAAGTTAAAGATTTACATAAATCCTTTGGTGATTCCCATATTCTTAAGGGTATTAGCACAACTTTTGACAAAGGGCAAACGAACTTAATTATTGGGCAAAGTGGCTCTGGAAAAACGGTGTTTTTAAAATGCCTATTAGGTTTGTTTGATTACGAAGAGGGAGCCATAGCATACGATGGCAAAATTTTCTCCCAATTGAGTGAAGACCAAAAACGTAATTTAAGATCACAAATTGGCATGGTGTTTCAGGGCAGCGCGCTATTCGATTCAATGACCATTGCTGAAAATGTGATGTTTCCCCTCCAAATGTTTACTAAAATGAGTAAAAGTGAAATGCAGGATCGTACCGATTTTGTATTAAAACGTGTGAACCTAGCAGATGCCCATAATAAAATGCCCAGTGAAGCTTCTGGTGGTATGCAAAAACGGGTTGCCATTGCCAGAGCTATTGTAAACAATCCAAAATACCTGTTTTGCGATGAGCCCAATTCTGGACTAGATCCTAAAACAGCCATAGTTATAGACAACTTAATACAGGAAATCACAAAAGAATACCAAATCACCACAGTGATTAACTCCCACGATATGAACTCTGTTATGGAAATAGGCGAAAAAATCGTGTTCCTAAAAAATGGCTTTAAGGAATGGGAAGGCTCGAAAGACACTATTTTCAAAACCGACAATGTGGCTGTAACCGATTTTGTTTACTCTTCCAACCTCTTTAAAAAAGTACGCAGGATGTATTTGGAGGAAAACCAGTGAGCAGTGTTCAGTAAGCAATGTAAACCAAAACTAATTAGCCCGCTTTACCACCAAAGTATCTAAATTCAGTTTAAGCTTTAACCACTTTTCCAGTTTCTCTTTATCCTTTTTTCTGTTTTCTTCTTTAGCTAAAGAATCGACCCACTTCACTGTAAAAACGGAAATGGTATCCATTTTAGTGAAATTGGAATGAATAACATTAGCATACGATAACTGCTCTATGGTTTCGTAGTTTACTTTTACTTCTTTGGCTAATTCTTCAAAAGCAATATAGTTTTTTTCAAGCTTCGACAGTTTCCTTACCTTGTTCTCTAAATAGTTGATCTTCTCGGTCTGTGATAACAAATCTAAAGAGTCTCGTGTTCTCAGCTCCTCCATATAACGTAAGTTATCTAAGTTTTTAGACCTGTTTTGGTTAATTTTCAAAGTCGTATTGGCCAAAGCATTATAGTCCTTCATACGATTTTCTAACAATTCTTTGGTTGATTCTGGAATTTCATCCAATCCAAAGGTACTTATCTCTATTAACGATCCTTTTTCTCCATCATAATAGTATCTCGCATTGCTTTTCAAATATTCGTAATGATCTAATGTGCTTAATTCATTGTTCACAAAATTCCTTGCATCACGGTTAAAGTTACTTTCGTTCAGCACATTTATAAAAGTCCATACAGCCGGAACCATTACCACTATTGCCAATAGGGTTGCCATTCTAGAAATAAAATGCCGCCTTTTGGAATTAACATATTTAAGCATCGGGAAGCGTAACAATTTAAGCACCAAAAAGGTTGCCAAAGCTATAAAAATGGTGTTAATGGTAAACAGATACATAGCGCCGCCAAAGTAAAGCAAATTACCCTTGGCCAAACCGTAACCCGCCGTGCACAATGGAGGCATTAACGCCGTGGCTATTGCCACACCAAAAATAACTGAGGCTATAGTCCCTTTTTTGGTTCGTGCTATTATAAGGGCCAAACCACCAAAAAAAGCAATTAACACATCACGAATATCGGGGCGCACCCTTCCTAAAAGCTCCGAAGTATCTTCACTTAAAGGGAACAACCAAAAAAATAGAAAGGCCGTAATTAAACTTAAGGAAATCATTATGGCCAAGTTTATCAACGACCGCTTGAGGGTATCAATATCGTTAATGGCTATGGACAATCCCACCCCTAAAATAGGTCCCATAAGTGGCGAGATTAACATGGCACCAATAACAACCGCTGTGGCATTGGCATTTAACCCTACAGATGCCACAAATATGGAGCAGACCAAAATCCAGGCCGTAGCTCCTTTAAAGGAAATATCTCCTTTTATGGCCGCAATGGTAGCCTCCCTATCGGTGTCGTCACGAAAATCGAGTAATTCCCTAAAAAACCGCTTGGTGCTTTTTAGCAAGCCTTTTGCATCTTGCTTTACCGCTTCTTTAGATTGCTCTACAGCAGAATTGTTTCCGTTTTCTTCTTCTTCAGAAAAGTTAAACTTCGATTCTTGGCTCATAATTATCCATATTGTTCCCCATATTTGTCCTTTACCTTTTGGAGGGTTGTTTTTATATCTTGCTCTTTTGTCTTAGGAAAGATAAGCAAAACTTCGTCTTTATCAACAATTATATAATCCTGAATCCCATCAACGACCACAATTTTATTGTTTTTCGTACTAATCATGTTACCTGAAGCATTATTGGGTAAAACTCTAGCATTTACAATGGCATTACCCGTTTCACTCTTATTCAGTTTATCATAAAGACTCCCCCAGGTTCCTAAGTCGTTCCAATCAAACTCTGCTGCAATGACAAATACATTATCCGATGTTTCCATAATGGCATAATCGACCGATATGTTTTCTGCCTTTGGATAATACGCTTTAATAAAATCGCTTTCACCTTCAGTATTATAAACAGGTATCCCTGCTTCAAAAAGCTTAAACAATTCTAGTTGGTTATTTTGAAATGCTTTAACCACGCTTTTCACGCTCCACATAAAAATACCGGCATTCCATAAAAAATTACCTTGTGCAATAAATTGCTTTGCAGTTTCGTAATCTGGTTTTTCACGAAATTGGTTTACTGGTTTAATTACTTCATCGGAAATTTTATCAAACTCGATATAACCATAACCTGTATTGGGAAAGGTTGGCTGAACACCAAGTGTCATTAGCGCATCATTTGTTTCACAAAAGTCGAAAGCCTGCTGTACATTTTTGCTAAATGCTATTTCATCTTCAATCCAATGGTCACTCGGTGCCACGATCATAACAGCATCTGGGTTTTCTTTTTGAATTTTTAAAGATGCATATAATATGCATGGTGCGGTATTTCGCATGGCTGGTTCCAATACCACTTGCTTTTGGGTTACTTCTGGCAATTGCTCTAAAACCAAATCGTTATACCGCTCATTGGTTAATATATAGATATTTTCTTTTGGTATAATATGGGCCAAACGCTGAAACGTTTTTTGGATTAATGTACTCCCCGTCCCCAACATATCGTGAAACTGCTTTGGAAAGTCTTGGGTACTTACCGGCCAAAACCTTGATCCTACACCTCCTGCCATTAAAATGGCATAATAATTTTTATTCATATTCTTTGTCATTCAGAACGAACGCAGCGAAGTGAAGAATCTCTTAAAAACAGACATTCTCAACTCCAACTACCAGTTCAACTTAATAATTCGACTTCTGCATTAGGGTTAAACAAATATAACCTTCCTGTTTTAACCTCAACACATTCATAGCGTTTAACTCGTTTTTGTCCCATTTTAAACTCTTTCCCGTTATATAATTTAAACCTTTCTCCAAAAGGCACCTCAAAAATATAGATTTTATCATTGGGAACATCAAATTGTTTTAATGCCAAGGCCAAATTAACATCGGTATCGCTACTCGCTTTCGGATTTTTAAAATGCCTTGCCAATAGTGGCAACAGTTTGTTTGGAAAAACCTCTGGATTTAGAAATGGTAACATTAAATACTGAAAGGTTCGCTTCCACTCAACGCCATGTGGTTTTATAAACCCGCCATAGGTTTGGTAAGCTTCAAAATGCGCTATTTCGTGAATGAGTGTAATTAAAAAACGATAGGGGTTTAAATTTGAATTGACCGTTATTTGGTGCCTATCATTAGGCAATCGTTTATAATCGCCATGACGTGTTTTGCGTTCCTTTTTTATCTTAACCACCAAATGATCATGCTCCAAAAGTTTTAAAACTTTAGAAACGGCCTCTTGAGGGATATAATCTTGAAGTGCTTTTTTCATAGAAAACCAAGACATTTATGGCGTAGAATTAGACACCTGTAACAATTTGCCATTGTAATATTTATTGCCGTTAAGGGCAAAACTAAAAATGTATTCTGCCATTTCAAGCGCCGTTGTTGGTGCCTGATAGCCTGGAAAAGCTTCTTGTAACATCTCGGTTTGTACGGCGCCTAAGGCTAAGACATTAAACGCAATTCCAGAATCCTTGTACTCTTCGGCCAACAATTCGGTTAAGGTAATGACCGCTCCTTTACTGGAACTATAAGCCGCTAGTCCCGGAAATTTCATACTGCCTTGTACACCGCCCATAGAGCTTATGGTCACCACATGGCTACCCTTTTTCATAAATGGTAACATGACTCTAGTCAATTCGGCAACGCCAAAGACATTGGTTTTGTAGACCGTTTCGAAATCTTTAATTGACAATTCTGAAAAAGGCTTATTTATTAATTGCCCTGCATTATTAATTAAAACATCTACTTGCTGTTCCCAGTTAATTTTCACAAAATCTTCAACTTTGGCATAATCACTTTCATTGCTTAAATCGAACCCCATGCTAGTAACATGGTTCAATTTTAAATCTTGTATGGGCTGTTCGTTACGCGATAATGCCAAAACATGATGGCCTGCTTTGGCAAATAATTGTACCAACTCAAAGCCTATCCCTCTACTTGTTCCGGTTATAATTACATGTTTACTCATTGTTCAATTGTATTTCCTTGGTTGGTGCATTAATCATTCCTTCTAAAGCTGGAATCATTAAGTTTATAAAATTGGTCATGTGTTCAAAATCCATTTTATCCGCTTCATCATCCACATGATGGTAATAATCAAAATTAGTAAAATCGAAGGTTGAAATAGCATGCGCCGGTACTTTAAACGCATTGTAAAACGGATAGTTATCGGACCTCATAAACAGTTGAAATTCCTTTGCCTTTGGAAAAAAACCGATAATCTCTTTATCTGCATAACCATTTAATTTTTCCGCTATATTGGACTTTTCATACCCCGATATATAAGCCATCGTTTCTTCTTTGGCTCTTGGCACACCTATCATTTCAAAATTAATCATAGTATAAAGTTCTAAATTGGCTTCCTTCAATTTCTTAGCTAAATGTTGGGAACCCTTCAGTCCCATTTCTTCTGCATCGTACAACGTAAATAAAACACTTCGCTTGTTACTTTTTGTTTTCGAAAAATATTTTGCCCACTCCAAAACGGCTACGGTTCCAGAAGCATCATCGTTTGCGCCATTGGCAATAACATCTCCCTTAACTTCTTTAGCTGTCCCAATATGGTCGTAATGCGCGCCTAAAATCACAAACTCATTTTTTAGGACAGGATCGTTGCCTTCTAGGTATCCCACAACATTATACCCAATAATATCCTTTACTTTAAAGCTATCCCGATATGTCTCAAAATAAGGTTTTATACCATTGCTTTTAAAAATGCTTTCTATGTAAGCTGCTGCTTTTTCAAGCCCTTTGGTTCCAGTTTGTCTACCTTTTAATGCATCGGACGCCAGATAGGTTAAACTTTCTTTGACATTAGAAACCGAAGCGAGCTCAACTTTAGAACTTTTACATCCTATAAAAAGAAAAAAAACAAGTATTGAAGTAAGAATAGCAAAATGATGTTTCATAACGGTTATATTTTTTTGTGCTTAAAGATAAAAAACTACGGTATACTACTAGAGGTTAAATGCTCTTTATTAATAATCTCTGCTTAAGACTTGCATAACAATCTAAAAATCATTAATTTGTATACAAACATAACGCCATGCCAATATATATGGATCGACATGATGTTTCCAAAAGCGTGACAGCCGAAACCATTGCTCAATTACATCTTGAAGATTTAAAAATACAACATGAATTTGGATGCAAAGGAATGACCTATTGGTTCGACGCTAAAAGAAACACAGCCTTTTGCCTTATAGAGGCTCCAAACAAAGAAGCGGTTGAAGCCATGCATAACCACGCACATGGCGAGCTGCCTAATTGTATTATTGAAGTAGACACCACTGTTGTAGAATCCTTTCTTGGCCGCATAGAGGATCCTAAAACAAAAGACACTACCGATTTAAATATCATAAACGATTCTCCCTTTCGTATATTGATGCTCATTAAAACGAGTAATTACCTAAACAGACTTGAAGCCTACCAACTTACCTTGTTTTCCCAAAAGTTCCATAACAATATTTCCAAAACTCTCGACCATTATAACGGAAGTATCGTTAAGAACGATAACAATTCGTATTTGGTATCTTTTAAGTCTGCTTCCGATGCTGTACAATGCCTTCTCAAAATCCATTATCAATTTAAATATGTAACTCCAAAATTTGATGCTTCAGGGCGAAAACTTAATATCTCATTAACAACTGGAAACCCTGTTACCGATAAAGCTTCGCTATATGAAGAATCCATTTGCTTGGCAAAATATATATGTGATACCATAAAAGAACCACTAGTTATTACATCAGAAGTAAAAACATTATACGAAAATGAAAACAAAAATGCTATTATCGACAATACTTTGATAAGGGTTCTTAAACCTAAGGAAGAAAAATTCTTAACCCAACTTATGAATACTGTAGAAACCATCTGGAACAAACCCGATATTACAGTAGATGAATTTAGTAAAGTATCAGGCTATAGCAAATCCCAGTTTTACAGAAAACTAATGACTTTAACAAGTCTATCACCCAACCAATTTTTAAAAGAATACAGATTGCATAAAGCCATTAAATTATTACACCTCCAAATGGGCAACATTTCAGAAATAGCTTTTGAAACTGGTTTTAACAGTCCAAGTTATTTTTCCAAATGCTTTGTAAATACCTATGGCATTCTACCTTCTAAATATGTTCAACAACATTTAAATTAACGCTTCAGCTTATTAAACTAACTAACAAAGAAAACAAATGGTCTAAAATTATCTTTTTTTGAATTAAATATACTAGTCTTCCCTGCAACTAACACCTACCTTTAACACACACTAAACACAAAAAATTATGAGCAAATCACTTTTTGATCGCTTAGGCGGAAGTAATGGTATAGCAGACATTGTAGAGGATGCTATAGAAAACCATATGAATAACCCAAAAATCAACGCTCGTTTTCTTCCCTTTAAAGAACGTCCTGAACACCTCGCCACCATTAAACAGCATAGCATAGATTTTTTTAGTGCTGGTAGCGGTGGGCCAGTAGTTTATTCGGGGAAAGATATGGTTACTGCACATACAGGAATGAATATTAGCCCAGAAGAATATATGCATGTTATAGATGATATTTTTATGGCTTTGGACAAAAATGCCATTGATGAAGACACCAAAAAGGATGTACTAGCTATTTTATGGTCCCTTAAAGGGATGATAATTGCTAAATAGATATGTTTTATTAACTAAACAAATTAAGTCATGCCAAAGTATGTAATTGAAAGAGAAATTCCAGGTGCTGGAAAATTATCTGCAGAAGAATTAAAAGCCATTTCGCAAACATCATGCGACGTTTTAGAAAATTTAGGCCCAAAAATTAATTGGGTACACAGCTATGTAACCGGTGATAAGATATACTGCGTGTACATTTCACCTAACAAATCATTAATTGAGGAACATGCCAAACAGGGCAAATTTCCTATTAGCTCTATTAGTGAAGTAGCTTCAGTTATAGATCCGATAACTGCAGAATAATTTGGACAAAAACCTGTTTCAAATTACATGAAACAGGTTTTAACTTATAATAAGATCCTGAAGCATGTTCAGGATAATAATATATTATACCAACATAGTAACAAGGTTCTCAACATACCCCTTTAAGGTTTGAAGGCATTCTGCTCCCGTAGCTCCATAAACCGTTCTATGGTCTCAAGCCAAGGTTAGCTTCATGGTATTTCCAACCACTACTTGACCATTTTTAACTACGGTTTTTTGAACAATAGCACCTACCGATAATATTGCAGAATTAGGCTAGTTGATAATCGATACAAAATATCCCCTAGTTAGATATCTGCCCTACTAATTACAGAGGAGTTAATATGTAATCCTAAAAAACACCAACACTAAGTAAAAACGCTATTTTTGACAGAAAATTAACAAATGTTAAATCTTTTTTTTTGTAGTTTTGGCCTATTTCCATAATCAGATCGTATATGCCGCCCCAAGCAAAAACAGAATATTTCTCCCTACTCTTTGATAAGCAATATCCAAAGCTTTGCAATTATGCTCTAACGGTTGTTGGTGACAAAGACATATCTAAAGAACTTGTACAAGAAGCTTTCATCAAGCTATGGAAGCGCTTGGATAGTATAAGTCCAGATAATCGTTCCATAGAGTCCTATCTAATTACTGTACTAAAAAACAACATCATCGATTTTTATAGAAAAGAACAGGTACGGAAAAAGCATATTGATCTATACAAACATAACAGGGAAACACAAAATCGTATAGAGGGTCAATGGGAAATAACCAGCCAGATAGAACAAGTTTATGCCACCCTGCCCGAAAAAACCGTAGAAATATTTAAACTATCACGAGTTAGCGGACTTTCATACAAAGAGATAGCTGAGCTAAAGGGCATTTCTATAAAAACTGTGGAACTGCACATGTCAAAGGCCTTGACCGCTTTTAAAAAAGGCCTGAAAGATTTTCTATAGAAAAATAGGGTTAACCTTATCGAGAAACGTCCTATAACCGGATTGCCCCAAAACGGCACACATCCCTATGAACAAATTAAATCCCCATGAATATGCGTACGACAAACATCTTTAAGCCCGGTTTTATTTTAGCCATTGCTTTTTTTGCATTGGCTTGTAGTTCGGATGACATATCTCCAGAGAATCATACACATGTAGCTACTGTTAGACAGAAAATCTTAAAAAAGAATTTGGCCATCCTTTTGCTTGAATATCAAGACATATCAGCTGAAAACAGGGCAAAGTTTCCAACCAAAAGTGAAATGGAAAAGATCATTTTTGATAAGAACAGTCCGCTGAAAAAATATTTTGACGATATGTCTTACGGGCAGTTTACCTATAGTGGAGATATTTTTGGTTACACCACAATTGCTGTAGACGGCATGAAGGATGGTAAAGCAGCAGAAGGCACCATATTTCTGTACACCGATATAATTAGGAACGTTCCAAACTTTGATCCTAACAAATACGATGCGGTTATCTTAGTGCCTGTTAATGACGCTGGGCTTGGTCAAGCATTCGCCCAGCGTACAGAGGAACTGTTAATCAATGGAAAAGCTTTCCGTAAGGGATGGGTTTACTGCCCTATTTCTGTTGGCAAACTTCATAGAGACCCCAACGCTCCTTTTTCCAATACAATAGAAGACAAATACCGTTCGGGAATACCCACAGGGGAAAACTCATCTGAGGATTTCGAAAATGGCGCTTTTACAGACTTTGAACTGACTTTTGCCCACGAGTTGATACATAATTTAGGCGTTGATCACGCCTTCTCTAGAACAAATGGCGACAAACCTGCCTATGAGCCAGAAATACCTAATAATAGTACTAAAGATGGTTACAGTTTGATGTATCACGAATATGGAGATCAATTTGATATTGTGGGGCTTGCTGCACAAGGCTTTTCTCTTAATGCTGTTTACAGAGACTTTTTCGGATGGTATGACAATACGAACACACTAGAAACGATTAATACCAAAGGCACAAAAACGGTAACGATATTTCCTATCAACGAAAGAAACAAGAAAAACGCCGTAGAAATAAGAATACCTGGCAAACCCGCTGCTCCATTTTACGAGGAAAACGCATTCATCTTTAACTCAAGTCTTAAAAACCAGGGCTACTTTTTGGAAGTACGCAATGCGGGTGCTTGGGACAAAGCTTTGTTGAATGCCGAACTGGCAGGAAACCTTGAAGGAATCATGATTCATCAAACAGATGGGTTTACGTCGTACTTACTGGATGCCAGTCCATCACCTAACATCAATTTTGTTGGATCAAATGTGCCAGATCTTAGAGACGTTGTTTTAAAACCCAATATGACCTATGAAAATGACGACGTTAAACTGTACAATGTCATAAAAAATGGCAATGGCTCATTTACCGTAACTGTAGATATCAAGTAGAACGACCGCTTTTAAAAAAGAATTGAAAAATTTTCTCTAAAAAAAATAGGGTCAACCTTCTCGAGAAACGTCCTATAATAAGATTGCTCCAAAACGGTACGCATCCCTATGAACAAATTTAACCAAATATGGTCATGTTCATAATACATGGGAAACCTAATTATAAGTGTTTGGCACCTATTGGCGGTAGCAAACTATAAAATCTAAAGATATAATTATGGAAGACAGGCATATTACCGAAACAGATATTTGGGCATATATTGCCGGCAATGCCGATGATGAAACCGTAAAGAGGGTTTTGCTTTGGAAAACATCAAACCAATACGACCCCGTATGGTTTGAACGTATTGCCAAGATATATAAACTGACCAGCAATGGAGAAACTTTTGGGCAGTCAGATTTGCAGAAAGACAAGGAAAAGCTTCTAAGCTCTCTCTCCCGAACTTCTTCCCGCAAAAACCGATTCTTGAGGAACTACCTTCAGTATGCAGCGGTAGCGGCTATTTTTATTTTTTCTGCAATTTACATCTTCATGAAGGATAGTGACAAAATAACCTTTGAAACCAGCTATGCAGAACGTAAGGCTATAGATTTACCAGACGGCTCAAAGGTTTGGATGAACTCCTCTAGTCTTTTATCGTACAGGAGATCGTCTCCCAGGAACGTATACTTAGAAGGCGAGGCCTTCTTTGAGGTAGCAAAGGACAAAAAAATCTCCTTCACGGTAGATACCCACGACAAAATCCAAATTAAAGTATTGGGCACCAGTTTTAATATAGCATCATACAAGCAAAAAAAAATTACCGAGACCATACTCTTGGAAGGAAAAGTAGAACTTTCTTGTCCAAAGCTTGGCCAGAAGATTCAAATGGTTCCAAATGACAAAGTAACCTACCAACAGAATGAGGGGACACTGGTTACTACCAAAGTCAAAACACCCGTGAATTTCACTTTATGGAGAGAAGGCATGATGCGATTCGTGGACAAATCGTTCCAAGAAATAGCAAAAGACCTAGACATTCAATATAACATAAAAATCAAATTTAAAAATGAAGAAATTGCAAAATCCAAGTTTACTGGTTCGTTTGGGCCAGACACTTCCATTGAAGAAATTCTGGAAATCTTACAGGTTTCAAAACCTTTCAATTATTACCAATCCACCCATGGAAACTGGGTAGTGGAATAAAAGATGTGGGAAAACTGCCATTTTCCCACATGCAAAGTCAATAATAACGTTTAATGTAAAAAAGTAAATATCAACATTCAAAAGTATGAAAAAAAAATCATTTTTATCCTTAATTGGGATAAACAGCCTCAATCACAAATTTTTGTTCTTGATGAAAATATCTCTAGCATTTTATCTTTTTATGGTAACCCAGCTTATAGCACACACGGCACGTTCCCAGAACAAGATTAGTATTAACCTTAAAGATGAGAAGCTATCTTCTGTACTAAAATATATAGAAGACCGATCGACCTTCAATTTTATATATAATAACGATGATATCGATGATGCGAAAAGATTCAGTATAAAGGAAAACGACAAGACAATAAACAAAATATTGGACAGACTTTTCAAAGGGTCAGACATCACATTTAAGATACGAAAAGAACATATCATTTTAGCTAAAAAACCAACGGTCTATAATTCGCCTCAGGCCGAATATACTATTAGCGGTACGGTAAAAGATGCCGAAACGGGCGAGACTTTGCTTGGCGCAACAATTAGTGTAAAAGATACCTCAAGGGGTGTCGTTACCAACGAATATGGTTTTTATTCCATTACGTTACCCTCAAAATCGTATGTTTTGGTCGTATCATACATAGGTTACCTACAAAAGGAGATTCCCATTGAACTTAACAAGGACCAAAAACTAATAATAGAGCTATCCCCAACATCCAATGAACTGGACGAAGTTGTCATTTTATCAGATTTGAAGGTTAAAAGTCAGGTAAAGACCATCCTAAACGGAACGGTGAGCTTAAATACTGCCGAAATAAAACAATTACCCTCATTATTGGGAGAACCAGATGTTATAAGGGCCATTTTAACCCAACCTGGAGTGGCTACTGTTGGTGAAGGGGCAACGGGTTTCAATGTAAGGGGTGGCAATATTGATCAAAACCTTATCCTACTTGACGAGGCTCCTGTATACAATTCTTCCCATTTGTGGGGTTTCTTTTCTATTTTTAATGCAGATGCTATCAAAAATTTAAAGTTATACAAAGGAGGTATTCCAGCCCGTTTTGGAAGCAGGGCGTCCTCTGTATTAGATATCAGGCAGCGCGAGGGGAGCAATAAAAAGTTTAAGGGAGAAGGTGGATTGGGACTGTTGTTTTCCAAGCTTACGCTGGAAGGGCCCATAAAAAAGGAAAAGCTAAGTTATTTGGTCTCCGGACGCAGATCGTATTTTGATCTTTTCTTTCCTTTAATGGGTGACGATGTTAAGAACAATAAAGTCTATTTCTATGACTTAAATACCAAATTGAGCTGGAACATCAACCAGAACAACAAGTTGTTTGCATCGGGATATTTTGGTGCCGATGTCATGAAGCTGAATTTTGAGGGGGAAACCCTTGCTAATGGTACTAAGGAAGACGATGATAATGTCGATTTTCGGTGGAAGAATGCAACGGCTACTTTACGTTGGAACCATATTTTCTCGGAAAATCTGTTCTTGAACACATCGGTAATCTATAGCCGATACAACTATGGCCTTTCTTCAAACGACAATACTGCTGGGGGAACAAGTGCAACAGGGGCTTTCTTATGGAAGTCAGCAGTTGAAAACTGGATATTCAAACCTGACTTTACACTCTATTCTAACAGCAATACCAAAATAAGGTTTGGTGCGCACAACACGCTGTATATATTTTCACCTGCCAATGTAAAAAGCAAAGAATCAGGCATCAATTCCATTGATTTAGAAAAGGAGAAGGGGTTGGAAATTGCCCCCTATGTTGAATATGAAAGGGAATGGGGGCAACTTTCCATAAATGCGGGCCTCAGGTATTCTTGGTTCGGAAACTTGGGCCCGTATACCGTTTCGGAGTACAACCTAAACCTGCCTAAAACAACCAGTTCCATAACGAAGAACACTACCTATAAAAAGGGGAAGGTCATTAAAAACTATTCAGGCTTTGAACCACGATTAGCACTAAAATATAACCTTAACGACCGTAAGGCATTCAAATTAGGCTATAACAGAATGTTCCAGTACATTCATTTAATTTCCAACACGTATTCGGCCTTACCATTTGACATTTGGAAACCTTCGGGTCCCCATGTAAAACCTTTGGAAGTGAACCAATTTTCGGCCGGTTATGCCTATGACACTCCCGATAGATCCTATAACTTTTCAATTGAAGGGTATTATAAGACTTTCAATAATATTGTGGAATATAAAAATGGGGCGAATCTCTTTATAAACAAAAATATAGAGACCGAGATGTTGAATGCCAATGGCTATGCCTATGGGTTAGAACTCGGAGCCTATAAAAACAAGGGTAAGCTTACGGGAAACATCAACTATACCTATTCCGTAAGTAAAAGAAAAACGGTTAGTAACTTTCCCTCTGAAAACGTGAACGGGGGGGCGTATTACCCTTCCAACTATGACAGGCCCCACCTCATCAACATTACCGGCAATTACAGATTGGGGAAAAAGTGGGAATTAGGTACTTTTTTCACTTACCAGACAGGACGCCCCATTACCCAGGTAACGGGCAGATTAACTGACCGAGACAGCAACACATCGTACTTTACTTATTCTAATAGAAACGCCTACCGAATTCCAGACACCCATAGATTAGACCTATCGTTCACTTACACCCCGGACAACAAGGCAAGAAGATGGCAGGGCAGTTGGTCCTTTGGGGTATACAACGTGTATGCTAATGAAAATGCATTTTCTGTGTATTCCACTTTTAACAACAATAAAAAAGTAAAAACATATCAATTTTCCGTAATTGGTGCCCCCATACCATTTATTACCTATAACTTCAAATTTTAGGATCTATGAAAAATCAACTTATAATAATTGGAAATCAATTATTTACAACTTGAATAATTATATCGAACCTATAACAAATAATAAAAATAAAAAGATGAAAACATTATATAAACTCCTTATCCTTTTACCGTTTTTGGCTGGCTGTACAAAAGAGATCGATCTACAAATCGATTTTGAGTCCCAGATTTTCATTCTTGGCGCTATTGGCAATGAGCCCGATAATGTGACCATTGAAATCCAGGAGACCGTGCCGGTACAAGAGACCACCGTCAAACCGATAAGAAATGCCACAATATCCTTGTATACCAAGACCCCTAAAGGAGATAAGTCACTAGTAACCAATAGCTTTAAAGAATCCAAGGGCGTATACACCAGTACAGAAATCATTTCTCCCACTATTGGTAATTATTATTGGGTTGAAATAAAGATTCCCAACAATAATACCACCTTTAAGTCGCAAGAGGAACAAATGAAACCCGTAGTACCCATAAGTTCGATCAATAAAAATGGGACTTCCCTCGCGATCAATTTTGAAGATCCCAGGAACGACACCAACCTCTATTTTGTTGAATTGAGCTACTTCCAAGGGGACAATTTTCTTCACAGCACTTTTGAGCTGTCCAACGATACGCTTTTTAACGGCAATAAGAATGCGTTTATACAAGTTCAAGGTATTTCTGGTAACAAGGTCAAGGCGACCCTATCTAATTTGAATTATAGGTCTTTCCTGTTCTATTCCAACCTCTACCAACAAGAATTTGAAAATTCCGATGATGGATCTGGTGATCCCGGGCGCTTGTTTTCCACTCCCCCAGTGAACTTAACGGGAAACATTACCAACATGTCGACCAAAAGACCCGCTCTAGGCAACTTTGCGGTTGTAAGTTTAAGTACCTATGAATTCAGTTTTTAAATCAAATTAAAATGTATTGTAAGCAATAGAATATATCTAGTGTTACTACCTAACGAAAGAATGTTAAATAAAAAAATAAAGTTAAAAATGAATAAAGTTAAAAATGCCTTAGTATTAATGTTTATTGCGATTTTTATTTCATCCTGTTCAAAAGATGATTTAAAAACACAGCGAGATAATGTTACGCAATTACCTAATGATGTAACCAAACTTTATGTTGAAAAAGGGAATACCAAATCCAATAAAGTTATTTTATATAGTAATGGAGGACCTGACAGTAAATTGAGTACAGACTATTTTGATGATCTTAATTTTTCTGAATTTCATGAAGTGTACGTACACCAAACAAACACATATAATAAGAGAGTAATAGTTGGCCTAAACGAAAACCTAACCTTTGAGAGAGCAATAAAAGAAGATCAAGTTTCCGTAAAAATATTATATAGAGTTATCGAGCACTTCAGAAAACAAGGGAAAGAAGTTTATGTAGTAGGACATTCCTTTGGTGCAGTGTTAATTCCTTCATTAATTGCAGAATACAAACCAAAAGTCAAAAAATACCTCATCATGGCAGGAAGACTGGATTTTCCCGATTTGGTATGGCAAGGCTTTAGAGACCGGAAAAGTTATATCTTTAAAGAAGGCGTCACGCCTACACCTGAAAATTTTTCTTCAGACATATCTGAAGTTGAGAAAAAAGAAAGTTATGCTAAATTTAGATTACAGGCAGGGTTCGGAAAAAATCGTTATACACAACTTCTTAAAGATATAGACCTATCCAATGTTATCTATGCATTCGGAGAGAAGGATGAAGCCGTTGGTAGATTAACCAATAAGGAAATTAATTTTTTAACAACCCATAAAGCAACTGTTTATAAAGTTCCCGACGGCTCACATAGTTCTATGTTTGAATCTCCACATAAAGAAAAATTAAAAAAATTAATGTTTGATTAATAATTTGACAACACCATATGTTTTGATATGAAACGGCTACCTAAAACAATGGGAATAATTTTCTTATGTAATAATATGGGCTGAAGACCTTAAACATTACTATTTTTAAAATGCCAAATGAATTATATAAGGTTTTACTTTGATTTAGCTATAAAAACCGTTATTGATCCCTCTACTAGCAAACTTGAATAGAAGTTAGAAAGTTGATTTATTAAAAAAACCTGTTTCATATAATTTGAAACAGGTTTTAACTTATAATGAAATCCCAAAGCATGTTCAGGATAATAATGTATTATACCAACATAGTTACAGGGTTCTCAACATACCCTCTTAAGGTTTGAAGGAATTCTGCTCCCGTAGCTCCATCAACCGTTCTATGGTCGCAAGCCAAAGTTAACTTCATGGTATTTCCAACCACTACTTGACCATTTTTAACTACTGGTTTTTGAACAATAGCTCCCACCGATAATATTGCTGAATTAGGCTGGTTGATAATCGATGTAAAATAATCGATACCAAACATACCCAAGTTAGACACGGTAAAGGTACTACCTTCCATTTCTTGTGGTGTTAGCTTTTTGTTTCTAGCTTTTCCTGCCAATTCTTTTACCGCCGCACCTATTTGTGGCAAACTTTGTTCGTTTGCAAAACGTACCACTGGCACTACCAATCCGTCTGGAACTGCAACAGCAACACCAATATGCACATGGTTATTTAAACGCATTTTATCTGCAAACCATTGCGAGTTAACCTGCGGATGTTGTTTTAACGCTAAAGCACAGGCCTTAACAACGATATCGTTAAATGATATTTTAGTGTCTGGTAATGAATTAAATTGCTGACGGAATGCTATGGCATTATCCATATCAAACTCCACTGCCAAGTAATAATGCGGTGCTGAAAATTTAGAATTGGTCAATGCTTTGGCAATGGCCTTACGCATTTGTGAATTTGGAATGTCTTCAAAATCTTCTTGGCCTGCTGGCACAAACTTACCAACCGATGCCACAGCCGCTGGCGTATAGTTTTCTATATCGCGCTTTATAATACGTCCATGTTCTCCAGAACCTTGAACTTGGGTTAAATTAATGCCCTTTTCTTCGGCCAATCGTTTTGCTAACGGCGATACAAATACCCTACCGTTTGAAGTTACAGGTGTTGGAGCTGGTTGATGAGACTTCTCGACTGCGCTCGAAGTGACAGTTGGAGCTGTTTTGGGAGCCTCTGCCTTAACTTCAGCTTTTGGTGTTTCTTCTTTTTTAGCTTCTGCAGGTGCTTTAAAGTTAGCCGCTACACCAGATACGTCGGTGCCTTCCGGCCCTATAATAGCTAACAACGCATCTACCTTAGCCGATTCACCTTCTTGTAAACCTATTTCCAACAAGGTTCCCGATTGAAATGACTCAAATTCCATAGTGGCCTTATCGGTTTCAATCTCTGCTAATATATCCCCTTCTTCAACAGTATCTCCTACTTTCTTCAACCAGGTAGCTACAGTACCTTCTTCCATGGTATCACTTAAACGTGGCATGGTTACCACTACA
Organism: Aestuariivivens insulae; assembly: GCF_022662195.1. Lineage (GTDB taxonomy): Bacteria > Bacteroidota > Bacteroidia > Flavobacteriales > Flavobacteriaceae > Aestuariivivens > Aestuariivivens insulae. Next base: position 90,485 of record NZ_JAKMCS010000010.1, read on the forward strand.
ACACCTTCTGGAAGTTCTTGTGAAGCCACCTCTGCTTTAGGCTCCTCAGCCACATTCGGAGTGACAGTATCGTCCTTTTTTTCTTCTTTTGCTTCTGTTGGAGCTACATTCGCCCCTCCTTTTAACAATTCAGATATATCCTCACCTTCTTCACCAATTATAGCCAACAATTCATCTACTTTCGTAGTTTCACCTTCTTGAACACCTATATGAAGCAAAACTCCTTCGTTAAAGGATTCAAACTCCATGGTTGCCTTATCGGTTTCAATTTCTGCTAAAATATCGCCTTCTTCAACCTTATCACCTACTTTTTTTAACCATGCTGCCACGGTTCCTTCTTCCATAGTATCGCTTAATCGCGGCATATTTACTACTATTGCCATAGTCTATAATTTATGTTGAATAAATGGATAATCTTCTTGCTCGTAAACCACATCGTACATCACACTCTTTTCTGGCCACGGTGAATCTTCTGCGAATTTTTCGCATTCAGAAACTCTGTCTTTTACACGCTTATCTATAACTTTTATATCTTCTGCCGAGGCGTATTTTTTCTCAAGAATAATGTCTTTTACTTGTGTAATAGGATCTATCTTCTTATACTCCTCTACCTCTTCTTTTGTTCTATAGTGTTGTGCATCACTCATAGAATGCCCTCTATAACGATAGGTTTTCAATTCTAAGAATGTAGGTCCTCCTCCTTTACGTGCCCGTTGAATTGCTTCATCGAAAGCTTCGGCTACTTTTACAGGGTTCATACCATCTACAGGACCACAAGGCATTTCGTAACCTAGCCCCAACTTCCATATTTCTTCATGGTTTGCGGTACGCTCTACCGATGTTCCCATAGCATAACCATTGTTTTCACAAACAAACACTACAGGTAAGTTCCAAAGCATCGCTAAGTTAAAGGTTTCATGTAATGAACCCTGTCTTGCTGCTCCATCACCAAAACAACATAAGGTAACAGCATCGCTTCCGTGGTATTTATCACCAAAAGCAATACCTGCCCCTAACGGAATTTGCCCTCCTACAATACCATGTCCACCATAAAAACGGTGTTCTTTAGAGAAGATATGCATAGACCCTCCCAAACCTTGGGATGTTCCTGTGCCTTTTCCATACAGCTCTGCCATAACACGTCTAGGATCTACTCCCATACCTATAGGTTGCACGTGATTACGATAAGCTGTTATCATTTTATCTTTGGTCAAATCCATAGCATGTAATGCTCCTGCTAAAATAGCTTCTTGACCATTGTATAAATGAAGAAATCCTCTAACTTTTTGTTGAATATAAACTGCAGCTAGTTTGTCCTCAAACTTTCTCCAGAATAACATGTCTTCATACCATTTAAGGTAAACCTCTTTTGTTATTTTTTGCATCGACTTATATCTAGGTTTAATTTATGCGAGGTACAAAAGTAATACTTTGTGAGATATTGAAAAAATACAAGCTGATTAAACTAGTAAAATATCAAAAAAAATATTCTAAACGGCAACAATTGATTATTTGATAATTTTTTATGCCAAAAAGTTAAAAGTTTTAAGATAGAATTTGGAAGACCGACTACGGAGGACTGAAGTTGCATACTAGATGCTTGATGCTGGAGGTTAGAAACTGGAAATTAGGGGCTAGAAAGCGGAAGTTTTATTTTTCAAACGCATCAGGTTTGCTTGGTAAACAGTCGCAGAGCTTAGTGCTCAGTGTTCAGGGTTCAGTGTCAGTTGGCAGTACTTCACATTCAACCTTTAACCTTTTATTTACAATACCGACTTATCGAAAACCAAGGGCAATAAATTTGATAGTGAATTGGATCTTGCCACCTTACCAGATTCGCCCATAAAATATATCTCTATAGGCTGGTTTTGTTTTACTTCATATTCTGCAATAGCCTGTCTACAAGCACCACATGGCGGTATAGGCTCTAGTGTTGTTCCTTTGCTCGAAGCGGCAGTGATGGCCATTTTTAAAATTTTAATATTAGGGTATTTTGCACCAGCATAATATACCGCAGTACGTTCGGCACACAAACCGGATGGGTACGATGCATTTTCCTGATTACTACCTATTATGACTTCTCCATTATCCAATAGTATTGCCGCCCCTACTTGAAAGTTTGAATAGGGCGCATAGGCTTTCTTTCTAGCTCTTATAGCTTCTTGCATCAAATCTTTAACATCTTCCGGAAGTTGGTCTATACCGCCAAAAACTTGTAAAACACACTTTATTTTTACTTCTCTCATGTGTTAATATTTATTATTTTTTAATGGTCCCCCTTCGGCAAGCCCAGGGTATCGCATGTAACATCCATATTAACTTTCTACTGTGAGTTAAAACTTTAGTCATGAATGTTTTATTATGCTTCTATTGTATCTTTTTGAACTTACTAATATGATATTCCCGCTTCTGCGAGAATAACAACCCTGTCTGCCTTACCGGCAGTCAGGCAGATTCAATTGATACCTCGACACAAAAGCATCGAGGAAATTCTCCTCAATTTAAACAAAAAAACCATTACCGCTTGGGCAATGGCCTTTTTTATATAAAAGAAGCTGTGTGTGCGTTACTAATACTCTGTATATTCCCCTGCACCTATATTAAAGGTTAACGAAAAGCGCAAGGTTCCTTCTAACGGACTTTGCACCTTTGATGCAGAAAACAGGTAAGACAAGTCTACATTAACAACATTGTATTTAAATCCGGCTCCTAATGCAAAAAACTTTCTTGCCCCTTTTTCTTCGGCTTCATTAAAATAACCAGCCCTTAGTGCAAAGGAATCTTGATATAAATATTCGGCTCCTAAGGCATAGGTAAATTCTTTTAACTCTTCGCTAAACCCGCCTGGAGCATCTCCAAAGGATTGAAATATTCCTGACAAGAAATTAACGTCTTGTGATTTCCCTTTATAAATAACATCTTCTGCTACAATATTCTCTCCATCATCATAAGTACCATTCCCATTAGCATCTTCAAACTCAATACCTAAAATTGGAGGCGTTGGCACTAATAGTTTCGCCACCTCTGCTGTAACAGCAATTTTATTATAGTCATCAAAAATAAAATCGAATCCAGCTCCTAACCTCAAGTTTGTAGGTTGAAAATTTTCAGAACCATCCTCAAGATACTTAAATTTAGGCCCTATATTCTGAATGGCAAAACCCATTCGCCAACGTCCATTAAAATCGTTATAGGCTTCCTCTTCACTTTGATAATATCCTGAAATATCAACCCCAAAAGTATTAGCCGCATCTGTATTACCGCTGCCATCATCCAGCCTTAAATCTGACCTTAGGTAACGCATGGCTACAGACATAGCGAACTGGTCACTCAACCTTAGAGCATAAGATACATCCAAAGACAACTCATTAGGTCTTTGTATAATTTCTTGTGTTAAACTCCCATCTGGCAATTGATCTATAAATTCAATATCCCCCAAAGAAAAATACCTTAAACTGGCAGCAAAAGCACTACGTTCATCCAACCTATTAAAATAAGTTAGGTTTCCTAAAAAGATATCATTTACCAATTTACTTAAATAAGGTGTGTAGCTCACCGCTAAACCAGATTTAGTCTCTGAAAACACATATTTTGAGGAGTTCCATTGTTGAGAAAACCCATCGACCGAAGTAGCTACCCCCATATCCCCCATAGCTGCAGCTCTCGAGTCTGCTGCTATTAAAACAAATGGCATCCCTGTAGTAATCACCCTAGAATCATTATCATAAGGCTGTATTGTAGTTTGAGCTCCTAATTTTAATATAGCGGCAAAAGCCATTGCTAATAATAGTTTATTCTTCATGAAATTAGTTTAGTTAACAAATATAAATTTTATTTTAAACTGTTACAGTCTTTACCCTTAACCTGCAAAAATAATCGGTCACAATCCATGATTAGGGCTACAAAATGACCAGTTTTTCTATTTTTTCTACTTTTTTATTCAACAATTCCGATTTCACAGTGAGTTTATAAACATAAACACCTTTCCCTATTTTATCACCAAAATCATCCCTACCGTCCCAGACCATATCCCTGGACAAGGAACTGGTTACTTTTGTTCCCGCATTGGTTTGGCCAATAATGGTCTTAACCAACTTTCCAGACACGGTGAATATCTGTATTGAAACGTCTAAAGGTGTAGAACTATTGTGATTGAACCAAAATTCTGTATAATTTACAAATGGATTGGGGTAATTCAGCACATTATTAATAACCAATTCTTGGTCTTTATCATAAACAATAAATTGGATTTCGGCTATCGAGGAATTATTGTAAACGTCCCATGCCTTAAGGGTTAAGGTATGCAACCCGGGTTCTAAATCCCGAAAAGGAAAACTCACCACTCCCTTTTGGTAATTGTCTACTTCGGTTTGATAATAATCATTCAACACATATGGATTGGTTTCATCTCCATCAATTATAGCTACAATATCATGCCCAATACCACTGGCGGTATTTATGCCGTTAGCATCTTCCAATTTAGCCAATAAGGTAGGGGATTCGTTAGTAATACCTCCCGAAACAAAATTTTCGTCATTCATATACAAGGTAATTACCGGACCGATATTATCTTCTTCGGCATTCTCATTTAGCCCTCCTATTTTAACCTCATTGATACTGGCTCCAGTTTGATCTTCTGTTGAAGTTTCATTTTTAGCATAAAAGCTTAGTTTTCCATAGCCTACAGGAATACCTACATCCCTGGGCACTACAAAATCGAATTCAAATTGTCCGTTTTGTATTGAGGATTGCCCTCTAAAAATAGTAGCTCCCAAAGCAGTAAAGTCCAGTTTAATGAGCTGCCCATTTGAATCCCTGGTACCATCATTGGCCAAAGTTTGTCTATCTACATACTTATCGTATATGGTTGTAGACAGTGTTCCATTATAGTTGGTCAATACATTGCCATTTACATCGGTAACTTCACCGGCAAGCTTAACATAGCTTAGGGCCTTGAGCGTATCTGTTGCCTGCGCTACGGGCACGTCGTTAATTTTTGTTAACCTGATATTGGGTTTTGGAAATGCCAACTGCATGGCTGGATCCCCTATATAAAACACCAGACGCCTTTGTCCTTGATTGGATATGGAAGGATCGTTTTTGGTTAAACGCAGGGCTTCAGCAGCCGATGGGTACTCATAGTCATTATAAGTATCATTATCGCTAAACGAAAACAAGTATTCTTCTAGAACATTATTAAAGTTGGTTCCAAAAATCACAAACACCTGCCGCGTTGTAGTAATAAGCCCTATGGCTCCAGCTTCCTTATTCCAAAACGTAAACTCTCCTGCTGTTTCCCTATGGGGATTATCAAACTTGGTATATTCACAGGTTACGGTTACAAAACAGTTGAGCTTACACAGATTTTGTAAATTTTCAATATGAGGCTTTAAAAAGATACGCTCTCCCGACAAGCCATCTTCGCCTCCATGTCCAAAATAATTAACCACTAAAGCTCCTTTATCGATACCATTAACCAAGGCCTCTGTGACCAAAGGGTAACGTTCTCCACCGGCCGAAACTTCCTGCTTATAAGCATCGCTATGAATTTTAATTACATTGATGTATGGCTTCTCAGCTGTAACCATATCACCTAAATTATTGGTCGTTTCCTGTAAAATGCCCTCCCAATCTTGATCCACGTCATCTGAAACTGCGATAAAATTATTGCGCCAACTGCCATAGGCTTCCTTGGCATAATACAATTCTATTTTATCCACCATATCTTTAGCTCGCTGCGGGGTATCGGCAAGGATACGCCCTACAGCAATATCCAACTTATCACTAACGGACATCATACCTTCATTATCGTCCATCATCCCATAAAAATCATCAGAGACATAAGAACTGGTTAAGTTAAAACTGTTTAACGAATACCAAGACGGTACTACATTGGTATTATTTTGCACCCGGTCTTTATAATCGTAAGACCCATCTCCGAACAAACACAAGTATTTTATCCGTTTGTCTGGTGAACTGGCATTATCATAAACATATTTAACAAGGTTTCTAATGGCACCAATATCTGGGTTTCCTGTACTAAACTCATTATAAATTTCATTTAGCCCTATAGCCTTAACATTAATGCCATATTTACTCCTATTGATGTTTGCCAAGCGCTCTGCCTGATTTAACATATCGTTTCGGGCAACAATTATATAATCTACATCCTGAAAGTTCCCTTGAGCATCGGTAAAAATGGTCCCTTTTATATTTTGATTGGGAACAGTGGTGGTTCCATCTACTTTAGGCTCAAAAAAATCTTGAGGTGACAGCGCTACAAAAGTCTTTAGTGTTCCTAATGTAGTTTTAAAACTAAACGAAGAAGTCGATTCGGTATTTTGAAGGCTTGTTACATTATAGATATCGGTTATTTCCCATACCTCAGACATCTGGGATGCATTAGCAATGGTGTACTGTCCAACCCCTGATGCTGTAGCAACAGCACTGTTTTTAAACTGAAATTGCTTATTATTAAAGTTTAATGCTCGGGTGGCTTCAATAGAAATATAATCCAAATAACCCAAAGCACTGGGATTACCTTGATTGTTATAGCTTAAACTCACCATAACGGAAGGAGAACTTACATTAACATCTCCATTATACTGAGCACCACTTGCCAAATTTGCCCCAGAAGAGCCAGCCATGGTTAGAGTTGAAACAGAAGCACCATTAACACTTATTTGCATGGCACTTGATGTTGATGAAGCTGCAGCCACATACACATTTAAGTGAATTGGCGTTGAAGTCACTAGGCCTGGAAACTGAAACTCAAAAGATTTATCGCTTTCTATATCAAATCGTTCACCAAACCAACGCCTGCCCAAAGACGCAATATTATAAACATCCACCTCATGAAATTGATAATCTTCATAAGTATCTATGTTCATGGTAACCGCACCACTAGGCTCTAAAAGCGGTGTTATGCGTTTACCGTTTCCAGGGCTTACATTAATATAATAATAGGTTTTATCGGTATAACAATTAATATTGGTATTGCTTTGTGCATCAAACAACTTAGGGCCTTCAGCATAAAAAAGTATATAATCTTCGTCGTTAAATACGCCATCGTCTTCGCCTTCAAATTTTATGGCATTCTCTTCAACATCAAATGGATAAGCTACTCCATTTGCATAAGGAATCATACGGCCGCCATTACCATACACTTTAATTGTTCTGGGATCTACATTGTTAACATTAACGCCCAAGCGCTGTAAAAAGCCTTTACTTAGCTTAAACACCCCAGTGGTATCCACATAAAAGCGGTACCATTCCCCAGAACTTAGCGCAGAGTTAGATACAATACGAGACGAAGTAAATCCTTTATTTGATAGCGTTTTGCTGGTGCTTACACCATTTTTATATTCAATTTGAAAGGAAACGACCTTCTTGTAATTCCCACTAGCATCTTTTATAATTGGAGACAATTGGAAAAAGGCATATTGCTTATATCTGCCATAAGAATTATGCAAACTATAAGTTAGCTTAGTTGCTATCTTGCTTAGATCTAAATCTTTTAGCTCATTTTTAGCGACCGTTTTATAGCTAATATTATTAACCACAATAGAAGCTTCGTTTACAGGTGTAGTTGTTTTCCATTGTGCTATAAACAGCAGACCTGTATCAAAATCGTAACTAAAATTGTCTCTATTAAAAGTAGGGATTTCGATGGTGCTATGACCTGTAGAAAGCTTTTGAACCCCTTCCCATTGAATAGAAAATTGCTTCTGTTGAGCAAAAGCAAGCGTATAAAATAATATAAATAGGACTAAAAATCTTTCTTTCATTGCAAGAATAACGTATTTAATAGGTCGTTATTATTAAAAATAAAATATTTTTACACTCGCTTCAAAAATACAATAATAAATTCGTAAAACATACGTTAATACAACACAAAACGGTGGTTAAAATCAGCAAAATCATCGATAAAATGCATAAAAAATAAGGTGAAATACACTTTTTTTTAGTCAAAATGCTTAAAATCGCTTGCAATCTTCGGTTTAATTCTTATATTGCAGCACCAAAATATAAATTAGCTTACTTAAAGATATGGATATGAAAAAAGTAGTAACATTCAAAACTCTGCTTATACTAGGGTTGTCTTTAGCAGCATTTAGCTGTAAAAAGTCGACGAGCTCTAAAAACACTTCCAGAGCTACAGGATGGCAAATTAACGACCGTGAAGGAGGTTTTCAATACAATACCCGTTTTGAAGAACAAGAAACCGCACCTGGCTTAGTATTTATTGAAGGAGGTACTTTTACCATGGGCCGTGTACAGGACGACGTGATGCACGATTGGAACAATACACCCAATCAACAGCACGTACAATCGTTTTATATGGACGAGACCGAGGTAACCAATGTAATGTACCTAGAATATCTAGATTGGATTAAACGTGTTTATCCTCCAACAGACGAAAACTTTAGAGCAATTTATCACGGAGCCCTACCAGATACTTTAGTTTGGAGAAACCGACTGGGCTTTAATGAGATTATGACCGAAAACTATTTGCGTCACCCAGGTTATGCCGAATACCCTGTTGTAGGTGTTAGTTGGATTCAAGCTGTGGAGTTTGCCAATTGGAGATCGGATCGTGTTGGAGAAATGGCTTTACAAAAAGCAGGCTATACTAAAAGAGGCTCTCACCTTACCGATGTTTCAGCCGATGCAACGTTTAATATAGACACTTATATTAATGCGCCAACGATGACTTATGGAGGTAATGAAGAGGTTATCAATCCAGAAGGTGGTAGAAGTAGAAATGCACAAGTAGACGCCGATGGAAACCCAGTAAATATTTATGCCAAAAGAGAATCGGGGGTTATTCCTTTAAAATATAGACTCCCAACTGAAGCAGAATGGGAATATGCTGCACTTGGACTAAGCGAAATTAGAAGTTATAACGTGTATAGAGGTCGTAAAAAATACCCTTGGGATGGACAGTACACTCGTGCTGGAAAACGTAGAATTCGTGGTGACCAATTAGCTAATTTTAAACAAGGTAAAGGAGACTACGGTGGAATTGCCGGTTGGTCTGATGATGGTGCCGATATTACTAACGAAGTGAAATCATACGACCCGAACGATTATGGTTTATATGATATGGCAGGAAACGTAGCCGAATGGGTTGCAGATGTTTACAGACCTATTGTAGATGATGAGTTTAACGACTTTAACTACTTTAGAGGTAACATTTACACCAAAAATGCTATAGACGAAGAAGGCCAGGTTAAAGTGGTAACACCAGAAGATATTGTTTACGATACCTTATCTACAGGCAAACTTATTGCAAGAAATTTACCTGGTGAAATACACCAAGTAGCAGTAGATGAAAATGAAACCTATTTAAGAACTAATTTTGATAAAAGTGATCATATCAACTTTAGAGATGGTGACAAGCGCTCTTCTAGATATTTTGAAAGCTTTAATGAAGGAGATGAAAGTGAAGAAGCTACAAACCATACCAGAAAAATGTACAACTCTCCTACGCACCGAATTGAAAGAGATTCTACGGGCAACATTATTAGAGAATACGATAAAAACAACAATAGAACGTCATTAATCAATGACAATGTAAGAGTTTACAAAGGCGGTTCTTGGAAAGATAGAGAATACTGGTTAGATCCTGCACAACGCCGCTATTACCCAGAAGATATGGCAACCGACTATATAGGATTTAGATGCGCCATGTCTAGAGTAGGTTCTAAAACCAAAAGAAAGAATAAAACGAAAAATTAATTTTGTTTTAAAATAATAAAAAGTCCTAACCTCGGTTAGGGCTTTTTTATTACATTTAACCTGCTGTGCATTTTAAATATATTGCAATTGTCAGTTCGAGTGCGAAGCGTATCAAGAACACTAGCAAATCTAGCTTCTCGATACCTGCCTGCCAGCAGGCAGGCAATTTGGAATACTCGGAATCACTCACAATGACTCGGAGAATTATTTGAAATGTAGAATAGCTTAATATTATTTTATAATTACAAAAATACGCCCTTGACCATAGCCAATATACACGCCCTATTCCTAGAATGCCACGCCGCATGTACAGACACCAGAACAATTGCTGAAAACGATATGTTTTTTGCACTTAAAGGTGATAATTTTAATGGCAATGCTTATGCAAAGCAAGCAATAGAACAAGGCGCCAAATATGCTATAATAGACGACCCTAAATTCACTATAAAAAACCAAACTATTCTGGTTAATAATGTTCTTGAAACATTACAGCAATTAGCCTCTTACCATAGACAGCATTTAAAACTTCCTATTATAGCTTTAACCGGCAGTAATGGCAAAACCACCACCAAAGAGCTGATAAACGCTGTTTTGTCGCAAAAATATAGTACTACTGCAACCGTTGGCAATTTAAACAACCACATTGGGGTTCCCCTAACCTTACTTTCTATGACTAATGGTACCGAAATAGGCATCGTGGAAATGGGCGCCAACCATCAAAAAGAAATTGAGTTTCTATGTGGCATCGCCCAACCAGACTATGGCTATATTACCAACTTTGGCAAAGCTCATTTAGAAGGTTTTGGAGGCGTTGAAGGCGTTATAAAAGGCAAAAGCGAACTATATAATTACCTAATAGCACACCACAAAACTATTTTTGTAAATGCCAATGATGCGATACAGGCTGAAAAGACTAAGCAGGCTAACAGACATACCTTTGGCGACGCTCTACAACATGTAAACATCAACTTTATTAGTGCCGAACCTTTTGTAAAACTGAATTACAACAACCTTGAAATAAACAGCCAACTTATAGGGAGCTACAACTTTAGCAATATTGCTGCTGCAATAGCTATGGGACATTATTTTAAAGTTGATGATGAAGCTATAAAGCATGCCATTGAAAACTATACCCCTAACAATAACCGTTCACAAATTATTAAAAAAGGCAGTTTAAAAATTATATTGGATGCCTATAATGCCAACCCAAGTAGCATGCGTGCTGCTTTAATGAATCTAGAAAAACAACAAGGCTTAAAAATGGTAATTCTTGGGGACATGTTCGAATTGGGCAATTATGCAGCCCAGGAACATCAAGCTATTACAGACTTAGCTATATCCCTGAATTTTGATGACATCATTTTAATTGGTGAAAACTTTTTTAAATGCCAAACTAATGCAAGCAAGGTTAAACAATTCAATACTTTTAATGATTTCAAGGCCTTATTAGATTTGTCGAAAGTCGATAATACCACCATTTTAATAAAAGGTTCTAGGGGTATGGCCTTAGAACGAACTTTAAACTGTTTTTAATAGTAGCTATGATAAAAAAACGTCTATCCGCATAAATGCTTATAGACGTCCATCGTTAAACTCTTCCCTAAATCTATCGATTAATAGCAATGTAAAGTACCTATTAAAAACTGTAATTTGCAATACTCAATTTGAGTATTTTTACTATTCATTGACCACAAACAACATCTAAATCAATAGCGCATTGTTCATTTTTAGCAATCCAACCAATTCTCCTGTAGAAGAAATATTTAGTTTTTTAAGGATATTTCGGCGGTGTGTGTCAACGGTATTAGAACTAATATTAAGCTTATCTGCAATTTCCTTACTGGTGTAATTCAACACTAATAGCCGTACAATATCACGCTCTCTGTTACTAATACCATCCGTTAACAGCTTTTGCGAAAAATTATTATAGTACTTTGTTTCATATTCATTATTGGCGTTTAAAAACTTAGCCGAAGCCGTTACAGGCATCTTTATTTTTGAATTTAAAACCGTGTAATGCGCCAAACCTATTATGGGTTTCATTTGGGCATCGAACTCTAAAGGCGTAGTATTCTGTATAATGTTGACGTATTCTCCTTTAATGTTTTTAAACCTATAGTTCCAGGTATAACTCATCTGCTTTCGATCGCTAAGTGCAATCTCAGAAAGCGTGAATGCCATAAGATCATTAAGTGCCTTCAACCATTTGTCTATATCGTCGGGATGGATCCTACTCCAAAAATAGCGCATGCCCTGAGATTGTAATTCTTGAGCTTCAATTCCCAAACAAGCTTTGGCATTTTTACTCACATATTGAAAGGTTAAGTCCTGTGTGTTGGTCACACAAAAAAATGTAGAACTGTAAGGCAAATAGTAATCGAGCTCAATAATCTTACTAATATGTTCATCTAACGATGGGCTGTCATAAGATTCAAAAATGGTTTTATACTTACTCTTTATATCTGCCAGTCTCATAAAAATAATTTTTATATTTTAAATTGTTAATTCCCGTACCAAGGAAAAATAACAATTATTTGGAGAAATAAAAACTAAGCCACCCCAAAAGTTACTTTAGACTGTTTAATAATGAGGTTTTTATATTTTTAACAATCGTAAACGACTTACATAGTGCTAAAGCCAATATACTACTGTACTTTTAATAATTTAGGATTGGAGCTTAAATAGATAGGTCCACAGCTCTTTATTTCTCTTCAGGTAACTTACTTCTCAGCTCTTTAAGTAATTTTTCCATTTTGTCAATTATTTGCTCATTGTTCAAAAAGACCTTATATGCTCCTGGCTTTTCATTAACTCCATCCTCAACAAAATAGTCGTCCCTTAAAAGCCAATTAAGATCAGCTTCTGGAAACTCATGAATAATCTTAGTCAAAAATTCTATCGATACCTTTTTGCCATTTACATATTGGGATAGCTGTGAATAATTCATATCAAACTTTACAGCCAGATCTCCCAGTTTATCATATTTACTTTTTATAAGTTGCCTAAGCTTATCTTCAAATACCATAACAAACACTAAATTTTTACTAATAGATAAATATTTTTGACTTTTTTTAATTATTTACATATATTTGTATGTAAATTCATTCGTATCGTGAGATTTTACCCAAATCTAAACAAATTTATACAAGTTATGACAAATTTAAATAAATTATATACTTCTTATGATGTCAACACACCCAAAGAACGGGAGGTTTTAAAAGATTTGCTTACCAAATACCTTCCCAAAGAATACACAGCCATAGTTATAAGCAAACTAAAAGCCAAGCATTATGAAGTCGATTCCCAAACGGTTAGAAACACGAAATGTGGACTCACTAAAAACATTGTCATTTTTAATACCATCGTAGAAATTGCTAGAGAGTATAAAAGCATAACACTAAAGCTAAAAGAGAACCTAAAAGAATAACCCACATATGTTAACCCCAAATCCTACAACATGCGAAAACCTAAACTTAAAGTACATGAGAAAAAAAACAATAAATTTTAAAGATTACCATAAAAAAATTGAAGATGGATTCAACACCATTTTTCATACCCGTACACTTAGAGGTATCGAAACTCAGAAATATGGCGGATTTAATGGTTATATGACCATTGTTAAGGAGCCTTTAGTGAGACAACAAATTATCCAACTTGCCATACTATGCCAAGAAATCCCTGCCAATATCACCCTAAAGGGCTATCGTAATGGGGTGCTCATCGAATTCTGGGAATAACATTATGCTATCGTATACAACCACTTTAAACTATGGTGTAATTCGTGCAAACAACCAACCCTTTACTTAATCAAGGCCTCTCATAACCGAACATCTAATGAAATTAACCAAACAACAAAAACAAAGAATATTCGATTGCCTATTGGATTTGGAGTTTTATTATGCCAATCATGGCAACAGTGAAGATTACGAAAACTTTGAAACCTTACTCGAACTTATTCGATTTCATAAGGTACAAACACCTAATTACGTTAACAGAACCACATTAAGCAATTACAACGGTAAGCATACTAAATCTAACTTTTGAACCACTCAGGATTAATTGCGCTTTAGCTATTACAATGATATTTGTATTGTTGAAAGCGAATTATTATTCAATATTAACTAATAGCAATACTGCAACTTCGCTCCTTTTTGCAGTCTGCCTTCACACCCATTTAAGAATTTTCATTACATTTAGTACGATAAATATAATGGAAATAAACCCCATTGTGTTTATTTTTTAGTTGTGTATAATTGAACATGAAAGTACTTCTTACCGGTGCAACTGGATACATAGGAAAAAGGTTATTACCTGTTCTAATTGAAGCAGGTTATGAAGTAGTATGTTGCGTTCGTGATAAGCGAAGATTTAGCCCTCCCCCCTCCATTAGCAATAAGATTTCTGTAATTGAAGTTGACTTCTTAAAAGAAGAATCGCTAGAAAAAATTCCTGCAGACATTAATGGGGCTTACTACTTGATCCATTCTATGACTTCATCAAAGAACTACCAAGCTCTCGAAAAAATATCGGCCATTAACTTTCGGAATGCATTAAATAATACAAATGCTGAGCATGTTATTTATTTAAGTGGAATTGTAAATGAAACAGAACTATCTAAGCATCTAAGCTCACGAAAACTCGTTGAAATTGAGCTTAATAAAGGAAGGTACAGTCTTACGACACTCCGAGCTGGAATAATTATTGGATCTGGTAGTGCCTCTTTTGAAATAATCAGGGATCTAGTAGAGAAGTTACCAATAATGATCACCCCAAAATGGTTAAAAACTAAATGTCAGCCTATTGGAGTTACTGATGTTATTGCGTTTTTGCACAAATCACTTTTCAATCCTAATACCTACGATCAAAATTTTGATATTGGAGGGCCTGACGTTTTATCTTATAAGCAAATGCTTTTAGGCTTTGCTAAATGCAGAAGCTTAAAACGTACAATTCTTATCGTTCCTGTAATGACACCCAGATTATCATCATACTGGTTGTACTTTGTTACGTCTACATCCTATAGGTTAGCTGTGTCTCTTGTAAACAGCATGAAGGTTGAAGTCGTTTGCCGAGACAATAAGCTGAGTAAAATTCTAGAAATTGAACCCGGCAACTATCAAGAAGCGCTTGAGAAAGCATTTAGTAAAATCAAGAATAACGAAATAATATCGAGCTGGAAAGATTCTTACACCAGTAGTGGAATTAGCTTTGATGTTTCTGATTTCATAGAAGTTCCGACTTATGGATGTTTTATTGATAAAAGAACAAGACGATTTGGTGATCGTAATTTATGTATTCGAAGAATCTGGAGTATAGGTGGTGAAACTGGCTGGTATTATGGTAACTTGCTATGGAGGTTAAGAGGTTTATTGGACAAAATGGTGGGTGGTGTAGGTCTGAGACGAGGTAGAACAAACGCTACTTCAATCAGTGCAGGAGATTCATTAGACTTCTGGAGAGTTTTATACGCAAATAAAAATGAAGGTCGATTACTTTTGTTTGCAGAAATGAGACTTCCGGGTGAAGCATGGTTAGAATTTAAACTTGTCGGTAACAAATTAGAACAAACTGCCACCTTCAGGCCATTGGGGCTATTTGGTAGGCTATATTGGTATTCCGTCTTGCCTTTTCATGGTTTAATTTTCAGGGGCATGTTAAAAAATATAACTAAACATAAAAAAACCTAAACTGTATTAAAATGCAATTTAGCCAAACCGTTAAAATAAATTGAAATGAGCAAACAACTTTCAACTTTTGGTATTTTATTATTCCTTTTATCGTGTTCTTCTACAAAACAAATTTCTAAGAATACTGCACAAATTCTTCGTGACAACAACACCTTTTTGATAACCGAAATATCTACTGATAAAACTTATGGTTTATCGCCTAAAAACCCAGTAGAGGTTGGTGGATCTAAAAATTCGGAAGGCCCTAAAAATGAAAGAAGATATCTTAATGCCTTGGCTGGACCAAACGGTGAAAAAATTTCATATTATAGAGCAGGAAGCTGTTGCGCTATTAAAAGCGACAACAACCCTTTTGGTTTTGATAGTGTTATGCTAGATAATTATAGAGTTACTTGGGAGAATTCTAAAGATACCATTTCAATTTACATCAACATGTATGATTCAGGAAAACTGAAAGCTCCCGTTGGATTTACTTTAAAAAAATAACAGATTACAGCCGACAACCACAACGAGAACCCATAACCTAAAAAAATGCAAATAAAAAACGCCCTGATATGAGCGTTTGTTTTATAGGCTACGTGAATTAGCAGATAAATTAACAGTAGCACTAAATTATGTTGTGGGTCGTACTGGATTTGAACCAGTGACTTCTACCTAGTCAAGGTAACACTCTGAACCCCGCCTGCCTATGTGAAGTGTACTGGATTCGAACCAGTGACCCCCACCCTGTCAAGGTGATGCTCTGAACCAACTGAGCTAACACTCCAATAAAAACCCTGGCGGGCGGGCAACTGAGTTAACGACCCTTTTATATTTATCGTGTAAATATATAAAAAAAGCTTCCATTTCTGGAAGCTTTTTGTGGGCGCGAAGGGATTCGAACCCCTGACCCCTTGGGTGTAAACCAAGTGCTCTGAACCAACTGAGCTACGCGCCCTTCGTAATTGGACTGCAAATATAGTCTAGTTTTTCAATTGGCAAAAACTTTTTTTAAAAAAATTAAATTATTCTTTTTCCATGGTAATTTTTATAACAGATTTCATCTCTTGCCCCATTACCGTCATATCCATTATTAAGTTAGATTCTATAACTGTACCCGTCTGTTTATCAATATCCATAGTGCCTAACATAGAACCTGTTGCGTTACCTGAGATAACACCATTCACATCTAAAACAACCTTATCTACTTCTATAGATTTTACAGTATAGGTACTTTTTATGTTTAACCCATTATTATCTTTTTCTGCAGTCCAAGCATACCCAACAGATACTTTCTCTTCTGGATAGACAACACTTTCTACCTGACTGGTAAATTGATCTATATTAGCTGCTGCACCAGATACGACTTCTACTTTTAACACTTTCCCCAAATTATTGGTCTTAACAGACAAAACCGTTTCTAATAAAGGCTTCATTTGCTGGCCCATTTGCTTAGCGTTTTCATCCAGGCTTTCTTCTTCAACATCCGAGTCATAAGCCATTTTCATACCACCTTGCTCCATATGCATTGCTACCTTGCTAAAGCTTACATTTGTTCCAAAAACAGCGTCTTCTGAAGAGACAACTTCCATTAGCATATGCATATTCATATCCATTGACATGGCGCCACCGCCCATGTTTTGGCTCATGTTCATTTTCATGAGATACTTATCGCCTTTATTATAATTTAATCGTAAAAGCGTTGATTCTTGGGCAAAAACAGAAACAGAAATTGCCAGAATTAAAAAAATAGACAGTAATTTTTTCATGGTAAATTTATTTATGGGATTATTTATAGGTTAAGCTACGAATATAGGTTTTTTATTACAAAAAATCAAAGGATTTCTGAAACTATAAACGTACTCCCCCCTATAAAAATAAAATCGTTTGGAGAAGCGCGTTCTAAAGCCGCTTGATAAGCTTCTTTTACCGATGCAAAACAATGGCCCTCTATGCCATATACCTCTAAAGCTTTCTGTAATACTTTGGCATCTTGCCCACGCGGAATATCTGGTTTACAAAAATAATATCTGGCTTTTTTGGGTAACAGGTCTGCTATTGTATTTATGTCCTTATCATTAACTACACCAAAAACAAGATGTAAATTATTAAAGGTTTCTTCCTGAAGCTGTTTCATAGTATAAGCAAGTCCTTCCCTATTATGCCCTGTATCGCACACTACTTTTGGCCCCTCTCCTAAAACTTGCCAACGCCCTAGCAGTCCCGTATTTTTAACAACGTTTAATAGTCCTTTTTTTAAATTGGAATTTGAGAGTTTAAATCCTTTCTGCTTAAGTTCCAACACAGCTTGCATTACAGTCCTTATATTTTTGGACTGATAGGGTCCCTTTAAATCACTCTCCAAAATAGTCTTCACATGTTGGTCCGCAAATACAATTTTAGCGTTGGACTGTCTAGCTAAGTCCTCAAAAACGGGCTTTGTTTCTTCTTGGGTTTCACCAATAACTACAGGAACATATGGTTTAATTATGCCACCTTTTTCAAAAGCAATAACCTCTAAAGTATGACCCAAAAACTGGGTATGATCCAAGCCTATGTTCGTAATCACCGATAACTCTGGCGTAATAATATTGGTAGAATCCAGTCGTCCTCCCATACCTACTTCCACAATAGCCATATCTACCTTTTGTTTTGAAAAATAGTCAAAGGCCATGCCTACTGTCATTTCAAAAAATGATAATTGATGGGCTTCAAAAAAAGGTTTATTACGCTTTATAAAGCCCATAACAAACTGTTTGCTTACTGGCCGACCGTTTATTTTTATGCGCTCCCTAAAATCTTTTAAATGCGGCGAGGTATATAGCCCCACTTTATAGCCTGCTTCTTGTAAAACCGATGCCAACATATGGCTTGTAGAGCCTTTACCATTGGTACCGGCCACATGGATAGATTTAAAATGACGCTCTGGAAAGTTTAAATACGCAGCAAGTTTTAAGGTGTTGGATAAATCTTTTTTGAAAGCCAATTTACCTTGATGTTGGTACATTGGAAGTTGTGAAAACATCCAATTGACAGTCTCTTGATAGGTCATACTGTACTACTGACTTAATTTAAAATTAACGCTTACAAATCCAATCTGTCTTGTAGGAGCATTAGAATCTGCCGGCCATTTATGGGATTGCGCTATTTTTTTTGCTGGTTCTAAAAGGCATTGTGCTGTATTTGTTGTTCCCTTAACACCTGGAATAGCTTCTATAACATTACCGCTTTGGTTAACAACAATTTTAACAATCACCATTCCAGACTCATTACAATCTTGTTTCATGGTTTTATACGAAGCACGGCCACGGCCATTTAAACCATAACCTACGCCACCACTTCCTGTGCCTTGCCCTCCAAAATAACTTGGTGCATAAGGATCGCCATCCAATTGCCCTTTATCTCCTGCCCTATTATCATTGCCTTCACTACCAGTTGTTGTCCCTTCCGACTTACTAACACCTCCTATTAGTGCATCCAGTTTTCTTTTCTTCTCTTCCTGCTCTCTTTTTTCTTTTGCAATGCGTTCGGCTTCTGCTTTGGCCTTAGCTTCTGCAATGGCCTTTGCTCTGGCTTCGGCTTCTTTTTGCTTTTTTATAGCAATGGCTTCTTCATTCTCCTGGGTCAACACTTCTTCTTTAGCTTCTGAAGATGGCGACGGTTGTGATTTCGAGGCTTCTGGCTGAGGAGGCTCGGGAATTTTTTTAGGTTCCGATTTTACGGGTTGCTTAGGCTGAATATTGCCCCGGCCAAAATCGCTATTGCCAAAGTTTACCGCTACACCATACTCCTCTGGCGGATCCATATAGGTTGTACCAACCACAAACAACAACAAAACAATAATAACAGTAATTAATGCTGTTAATTTTGCTGAATCCTTCTCATGTTTGGTCTCGAAGTATTTCATTATTTAGGTTTTACGGCCAATATCACCTTAAACTTATTTCTATTGGCTATGTCCATGACCTTTACTACGTTTTCAACTGGCACCGATTTCTCGGCCCGAAGTACAATGGTTGGCTTTTCCTGTCCCGAAAGCTTAGCTAGCAATTCATTTTCCAACACACTTTCACCAACCCTTTTTTGGTCTATATAATAGGTTAAATTCTTTTTAATGCTCACTGCTACCGAACGCTTATTCTCCGTTTTACCGCTTGCTTTTGGTAATAAAATATCAATAGCATTGGTAGTTACCAAGGTAGATGCAATCATAAAAAAGATAAGTAACAGGAATACAATATCCGTCATGGACGACATATTGAATTCGGGAGTAACTTTGTTTCTTCCTCTAAAATTCATATTAAGTAGGCTCGTTTAAGTGATCTAAAAATTCCAACGAATTGGCTTCCATTTGATATACCACTTTATCGGTTCTTACCACCAAGTGATTATAGGCCATATAGGCCACAATACCAACAATTAAACCAGCTACTGTTGTGGTCATAGCTGTATATAATCCGCCTGCCAAAACATCCATTTCTATCGTTCCACCAGCATTGGCCAATTCAAATATTGCTAAAATCATACCAATAACTGTTCCAAGAAAACCAATCATAGGTGCCGCCCCCGAAATGGTTGCCAAAATACTTACGTTTTTTTCCAACCCATAAATTTCAAGACGTCCTGCATTTTCTATGGCTGTGTTAATATCGGCCAGAGGCTTTCCTATTCTCGAAATTCCTTTCCCTATTAATCGGGATACTGGCGAGTTTACTTGGGCACAAAGTACCTGGGCAGAATCAATCTTACCATTACTCACATAATCTTTTATTTGATTCATAAAGTTGGCATCGACCTTTGATGCTGCTTTAACGGCAAATAAACGTTCAAAGTAAATGTAAGTGGCTGCGATAAGCAACAAGAATAAAATAGCGATAATTAACTGTCCTGCAACACCACCACTACTTATTAATTCTATAATTGATAATGTTTTTTCAACAGACTCCCCATCTGTTAAAACTTCACCTTCTTGGGCATTTTGTAATAATGTAATTAGCATAAATTAAAATTTTATTGCAACTGTATAACGTATCTTTTTTTGCTAAAGTATAATAAAAATAGTTTTCGATACTATTTTCAGTATTACATTCTAATAAAAAAAGAAAAAGATTAACCGTTCGGCTAATCTTTTTCTTTTTTGTTATTGGTTACCACTTATTGGGTTAATCATTTTATACTGATTTTATGCTTCCCCATTAAAACAATGTTCTGGTAAACATAAAGGCTACTGCTCCAACTAGGAAACCTACTAAGGCCAACCATGAAATTTTTCTCAAGTACCAGAAAAAGTCAATCTTTTCCATACCCATAGCTACAACTCCTGCAGCAGACCCTATAACAAGCATACTTCCTCCAGTTCCTGCTGAATACGCTATAAAATGCCAAAGTTCATTATCTATAGGTTCATGGAACATCCCTAAACTAGCTGCGACCAAAGGCACATTATCTATTACAGCTGACCCTACACCTAACAATAACACTACAATATCGGACACTCCACTGTGATGTAGTTCCGTCCCCAACATAGGCATAGTCTCTTCTAATGTTCGTGCAAAATTAAATAAGATCCCTAAAGATTCTAAAGCTGCTACGGCCATTAATATACCCAAGAAAAATAATATACTTGGCAGCTCTATTTTAGACAATGAATAATGTACTGGACTATGGTGTGCATGGGCATCGCTCTCTTCGGCACCATACTGGGTCATACTAAACTTAGAGCTACTATAAATTTCTGCAAAAACAGCAACAATGCCTAACGATAACATCATACCCACATAGGGCGGTAAATGTGTCGCCATCTTAAATATAGGCACAAAAACTATAGCTCCCAATCCTAAATAAAGCATGGTACTACTAAACTTAGATTTCGGTTTATCTGCTGTCTCTTCCATCTCTAAATCCCCCTTAAAAGCTGGTAAAAATGAAGCAATTAACGAGGGAACAACCATACATAAAAGTGAAGGCACAAATAAATAACCTATTAAATGACCTGTTGTTACTTTTTTACCAATCCATAACATGGTTGTAGTTACATCTCCTATAGGGGACCAAGCACCTCCTGCATTGGCAGCTATAATAATTAGACCAGCGTACCATATCCTAACATTTCTATCCTTAACTATTTTTTGTAAAATAGAAATGAGAACGATTGTAGCTGTTAGGTTATCTATAATGGCCGAAAGGATAAATGCCAGAATGGAAAAAATCCATAGTATTTTAGTTTTGTTCTTGGTTTTAACAAAGTTCTTAATTGTAGAAAAACCGTCAAAATAGTCTATAATTTCTACAATGGTCATAGCGCCTAATAGGAACACCAAAATTTCGGCCGTTTTTCCTAAATGGTGCAATAAGGTTTCTTCCATTAAATGCATCTTTTCGTCTAATGAAAAGCCACCAAAGCCTTCTAATAAAGTATGTTTTCCTGAATCGAACCACTGCGGAAAAGTTTCTATTCCAAAGGCTATTAAAGCCCAACAAATGGCCATCATCACCAGAGCCGGAACCAGCTTATCTATTTTTATACTATGTTCTAAAGTAATAGCTAAATACCCTACTGCGAATACCAAAATAATTGCTGCTTCCATATGCTTATTTAAATTAATTGGCTTAACGCAATTTCAAAAGCTGTTGCGCTAAGTCCGTGTTTCGATTTATTTTTATTATATACTTTTTCCAGTGCTTGTTTAATTCTATTTGAAGTATCATTAAATATAGCTTCATCTGTCATTTGCACACGACGCTCCATAAAGTAAGCAAATACACGGGCCATACCACAATTGGAAATGAAATCCGGTATTAAACTCACGCGAAAATCGGTATGCTCCATAATAGGGCCAAAGAATATCTCTTTATCGGCAAATGGTACATTTGCCCCACAAGAGATCACTTCCAAACCACTATCTATCATTTCATCTATTTGATGGATAGTAACTAATCTTGAGGCTGCACAAGGCGCAAAAATCTGAGTCTTAAGGGTCCAGATTTTTTCATTTATCTCTTCAAACGGAATTAAATCCTCACTCACTAATGTATTCCCTTTTTTAGCTAGAAACAGTTTGGTAATCTCTTCAAATGTAAATCCTTCTTCATTAATGAGCCCCCCAACTATATCAATAATACCAACTATTTTAACTCCCATTTGGGATAAATAAAACGCGGCTGCTGCACCTACATTACCAAACCCTTGAATAACAGCCCGCTTGTCTTTAATGTCTCCTCCATAAATGGTGTAATACTGTTTTACAGCTTCAGCTACACCAAAACCGGTAATCATATCGGCTACAGTATATTTCTTTGAAACATCTGGAGAGTATTGCGGATTTTCTATAACTTTTATCACACCTTGGCGCAATTGCCCTATTCTATTAATTTTATCAGCTTCGGTAGGTTTAAAATGCCCATTAAAAACACCTTCCTGAGGGTGCCAAACTCCACTTTCCTCTGTAATGGGTATCACCTCATGGGTTTCATCTACATTTAAATCACCACCTGTTCCATAATAACTTTTTAACAATGGAGATACTGCTGCATACCAACGTTCCAATACTCCTTTTTTACGAGGATCCTTTGGGTTAAAATTTATACCAGATTTAGCTCCTCCTATTGGTGGGCCAGATACAGTAAACTTAATCTCCATGGTTTTAGCTAAAGACAGTACCTCATTCATATCCAAACCTTCTCGCATTCTGGTTCCTCCACCAGCGGCTCCTCCTCGTAAGGAATTTATAACAACCCACCCTTCGGCTTCAGTTTCGGAGTCTTTCCAGTTAAAAACAATTTCAGGAGTTTTATTTTCGTATTTTTTTAATAATTCTTTCATGTTTAGCACTAATTTATTTTCAGCTTTAATTCTTGGTTTACGGGAAGATTAATCTAAGCGTAGCTAAAGCTGAGTCATACTAAAAAAAAATTTGAATTATTACTGTAGCAAATATAGAAAACTAAAGTTTTTTTGGGCTAAATTTATACGTTTTTTACGGGTAAAATTTATTACCAGAGCTATGATTCTTCGATGCTCCCGTAACACTTTTTAAACAATTGGTTTCATTTCTAAGTTTTAATACCCCTAGCAAAGCAAATATTAGTGCTTCTTTGAACTCAACAATTGTCTTTGTAGGAATTACTATGTTACACTTTGAATGGCTTTTTATTCTACCTACCAAATAATCGTTATAGGCACCACCGCCTGTCACCAAAACCGAACTCTTGTTTTCTATATGTATTTCTTTTGAAATTTGTATGGCAATATGTTCGCAAAATGTCTTTAAGATATCTGGCACATGTAAACCAAAAGCATCTATTAAAGGGAAAACTGTTTTGGTAACCCATTCCAGCCCTAAAGATTTTGGATAGGGCTGTTTGTAAAATTCCAAATTATTTAGCCTGGATAATAGTTTTTCATCTACTTTTCCTCGTAAAGCTATTAGGCCTTTATCGTCATAATTATGCCCTAACTGCTTAACATAATGGTTTAATACAATATTTACGGGGCAAATATCATAAGCTATTCGCTCGTTGTTTAAGCTGGTTGATGTATTGGCAAAACCTCCAAGGTTTAAACAAAAATCGTATTCAGAAAAAAGCAGTTCATCTCCAATAGGTACCAATGGTGCTCCTTGACCTCCTAGTTCAACATCCTGAACTCTAAAATCGCAAACTACAGTTTGCTCTAATAGATTAGAAATAATAGGCATATTTCCTATTTGATACGTTATTTTTCTTTCCGGTTGATGTAATGCCGTGTGCCCATGCGAGCAAATTGCGTCAATAGCTTTTATTTGATGTTTGGCAATAAATGCTTTGATGGTGTCGGCCAACAAATATGTATATTCCTTATCAACCGACTTAAGCTCCTCCATATTATATGATACCAAACGGCTTAATTTATCCAGCCATATTTTATTATAACTTACAGTTTCGGCTTGAATGATATCAAAATGCCAAGTAGTATCTAAATGAAACTTAACATATACCAGATCAATTCCATCCAGAGATGTCCCAGACATCACGCCAATCACATTATACTCATTTTTTATCATATTAGTAAAAATAGAATTTATTATTAATAATATCTCATTAAAATAGTATATTTGCTACTATATTTTACCATATCAATAATTTTTTATTTTATGAATTTTAATCTTTCAGAAGAACACATCATGATTCGCGATGCCGCTCGTGATTTTGCTCAAACCGAATTACTCCCTGGCGTTATTGAACGTGACAATAAACAACATTTTCCCGATGAATTGGTAAAAAAAATGGGGGAACTTGGATTTATGGGCATTATGGTCGATCCTAAATATGGTGGAAGCGGTATGGATACCATATCTTATGTGCTCATTATGGAAGAACTTTCAAAAATTGACGCTTCGGCTTCGGTAATCGTATCGGTAAACAACTCCTTGGTATGCTATGGACTTGAAGCTTACGGCTCCGAAGAACAAAAACAAAAATATCTAACCAAACTGGCTACCGGAGAATATATAGGTGCCTTTTGCTTGAGTGAACCAGAAGCTGGAAGTGATGCCACTTCCCAAAGGACAACAGCTATAGATAAAGGTGACCATTATATCATAAATGGTACAAAAAATTGGATTACAAATGGTGGCCGTGCCGATGTATACCTTGTTATTGCCCAAACTGATCGCGATAAAGGTTCTCATGGCATTAATGCTTTTATTGTTGAACGTGGTACAGAAGGGTTTCATGTTGGGCCTAAAGAAGATAAATTGGGCATTCGTGGCAGTGATACGCACACATTACAATTCAACGATGTTAAAGTTCCTAAGGAAAATAGAATTGGCCCGAACGGTTCGGGGTTTCGGTTTGCTATGAAAACCTTATCAGGGGGACGCATAGGTATTGCATCACAAGCTTTGGGTATTGCTCAAGGAGCTTACGAACTGGCCCTTAAATATTCTAAAGAACGAAAAGCTTTCGGTACCGAAATATGCAACCACCAAGCCATTGCGTTTAAATTGGCCGATATGTATACTGAAATTGAAGCAGCAAGGCTATTGGTTATGAAGGCTGCACATGATAAAGACCTAGGTAATAATTATGACAGGTCTAGCGCTATGGCCAAACTTTATGCATCTAAAGTAGCTATGGATGCTACAGTTGAAGCCGTACAAATACACGGGGGGAATGGCTTTGTAAAAGAATACCATGTGGAGCGCCTAATGCGTGATGCCAAAATCACCCAAATTTATGAAGGCACTTCTGAAATTCAAAAGATTGTAATATCGAGGAGTATTCTAAGAGATTAAAATTCTTTTTTTTGATTTCCAGAAGAATTTTGAGGGATTAGTTATTGAATTCATTAACCATTAAACGCAATTCACTATAGGAGTATTTATCGTCCAATTGGGCTTTTAAATCGGATAAGCTTTCAAATGTTTTTTCAGGAATTATTTCCTTAAATTCCTGATAACGTTCCTTAGACATCAAATCTGTAATTTTCACTTCCCCTGTAGGAATATAATGGGATAAGTGACCAAAAATAGTATCATGAACCAAATCTCTTTCCTTTGCAATTGCATCAATGGATTTTCCAGATAGAAATAACTCTAAAGACACTTTTTTAGTATTTGGCTTCTTTGGCTTCTCAAAACTATCGCTATTTGGTGAGCCCTCTATACCATTCTTTTCACAGAAATCCTTGATCACACCCAAAATAGCCTCGCCATATTTTTCCACCCTAACTTTTCCCATACCTTTAACGCCTATAAGTTCTTGCTTGGTAAGCGGTAAGGTTTCGCACATTTCATACAAGGCCTTTTGGGTGAATATTTGATAATGGATTACATCTTCAGTTTCTGCAATATCATTTCTCAGCGCCCTTAATAATTCAAATAATTCTATGTTTGTAGTCTCACTAATTACAGGGGTTCTAGCTGTTTTTGTTTTTTTCTTATCCAAAAAAACAGATTTTGCGTTTAACTCTAAAAATTGCGAAACATTAAACTCTGTACTTAAACCCTTAAAGTATAATAATTTGGCCTGTAATTGCTGGTCGATATCTTCAAAAAACTTATCGATATCTTTCTCGATGGCCTTGTTATCTGTTGTAAAACCGCTTAATTTAAACGGGGCATTAATGGTTGTTTCGGTCTGTTCCCTAAAATAATTAACAGCCTTGATAAAGCGGTCTTGTACAACCTTATTCAACTGGGGTTCTTCAAGTGGTTCTACCAAGGTTTGCAACTGCTTTTGAAAACTGTTGGCTATTTTCAATAAATTGGTAACACCTTCTTTTATAGTATTCAAATGCTCCTCTAAATTACCCTCTATGCTATTCCTATTTTTATAATAAATATCCAAAAGTCGGTTAATAGGATATAAGAAACCATAAAAATCGAACATCTGCGCTATTAAATTTAATTGAAATGTCGATTTAGATTCCAATAAAGCCTCATTGTCAGGTGGGTTCCTTTCGGCATTCTCATTAAAAGTCAGCACGTTTTGATCATTAATAATCTGGTTGGAATCTATTTTGCTCTTAAGTACCAGGCCCTCTAGTGATTTGCATCTACTCAATGCTACATAGGTTTGTCCATGGGCAAATGCCGCCTTGGTATCTATAATAACTTTTTCGAATGTTAAACCCTGACTTTTATGAATGGTAATAGCCCAAGCCAATCGTAATGGTATTTGGGTATATGTTCCAATTATATTTTCGGAAATAGCATTCGTTTTTGCATCGATGGTATAATTTATATTTTCCCAAGTTTCTGGAACAACAATAATATTAAAATCATCGTCTGGACAGTGCACTACAACTTCATCTTCATCCAACAAAATAACTTTACCTATTTTTCCATTAAAGTAACGCTTTTCAGGGGAGCTATCGTTCTTAATAAACATAACCTGTGCTCCCACTTTTAAAACCAACTCTTCTTTATTGGGATATGCATATTCAGGAAACTTCCCTTCTACAACAGCATTATAACTAAGCGTTTTCGTTTTTAAACCGTCTAGCTTTTCAATATTAACCTGTTCTGCCCTATTATTATGTGTCGTTAAGGTAATATAACCAGATTGGTCGTCTGGAATAAAATTAGGTTGGTATCTCTTATTGAGTTCGTTAGCCGATTCAAGTGTTAATCTATTGACCCTAATTTCATTTAATATAGTAATGAACTTAGGGTTGTCTTGCCTATAGATATGCTTTAATTCAATAGCAATTGCATTACATTCCTTATAGCTGTTGCTACTGAAAAAAAATGCGTTATTATAGTGGTTCCTTAATAATTGCCATTCATTATCCTTTACCACAGGAGAAAGTTGTTGTAGGTCACCAATCATTAACAATTGTACCCCTCCAAAGACTTTATTTCTATTTTTAAACCGCCTTAGTGTTTTATCTATGCCATCTAAAACGTCGGCGCGAACCATACTTATTTCGTCAATGACCAATAAATCCAAAGATTTTATAATATCAATCTTGGTTTTACTAAACTTTCTATTAAAATTGGAATTATTATTTAATACTTCATTGGGAAGAATAGGTCCAAAAGGCAGTTGAAAAAAGGAATGTATGGTCACCCCTTTGGCATTAATAGCTGCAACTCCAGTAGGAGCTACCACTACCATGCGCTTAAAGGACTTCATTTTTAGCTTATGCAGAAAAGTAGTTTTTCCGGTACCTGCTTTACCTGTTAAAAATATATTTCTATCAGTATAGTTTACAAAATCCCAAGCTAAATCCAGTTCTATATTCCTTTCCATCTATTGCTCTTTACAAAAGTGCTATAAAACTAAAAAAATAAATTGTAAGTAAAAACTTAATTAACATAGAATAGAAACAAAAAAAGCCCTTCATTAAAAAATGAAGGGCTTTACAATACTGACGCTACGGTCAGTACAAAAAAGGCAACGACCTACTCTCCCACAAATGCAGTACCATCGGCGCTAACGGGCTTAACTTCT
>NZ_JAKMCS010000011.1 GCF_022662195.1 Aestuariivivens insulae
TTTCTTAATACGAGTTAGTTCGCTGAACCTTATTGGTTTCTCTCTACGTTCAAAATGACCGTAAACACCATCTATAAATCTTTGTCATGTCGAAATGAGGCACGATTGAGACATCACATTATTTGAAATTAATGATATATTGTCTTAATCTCTTAATGCGATTTAGCTCCTCTGAACCTTATTGGTTTCTCACTTTGTTCAAAATGACTGTAAACGTCAAACATAAGCCTTAGTCATGTCGAAATGAGGCACGATTGAGACATCGCATTATTTGAATTTAACCATACGTTGTCTTAATTTCTTAATGCGATTAGCTTCGCTGAACCTTATTGGTTTCTCTCTACGATCGAAATGACTAACAATCTAACATACATTTGTAATCATACTAAAATGAAGTATTATTGACGCAACTCCCCATCCTTTCAAAACACTTGATTATTTAACGTCTCCCATTTCGGATTAAAATTAGCAATCAATTTATTCTTCTTTTCTCTTCGCCATTTTTTAAGCTCTTTTTCTCTTAATATGGCTTGCTTTGGAAACTCAAAGGTTTCATAATAAACCAAATAAATACAACCATACTTACCAGCAAAAGACTTTTTGGCATTTTGGTTATCAAAAACATGTTGGGATAACCTTCTTTGGATATTATTAGTCATCCCTATATATAATGTCGTCCTATAAGTATTTGTTGTTATGTAAACGAAGTAACTATGCTGCATGGTTAAATATAATGCTTATACAACTGAAATGCTAGATGCGATTTCTCACTTCGTTCGAAATGACCGTAAACACCATCTATAATTCCTTGTCCTGTCGAAATGAAGAACGATTGGTACATCACAATATTTAAATTGACTTAAAATCTTAATGTGATTTCTCTCTACGTTCAAAATGACTAACTAAAAGTATCAATCAAAGCTTTTGTCATGTCAAAATGAGGCACGATTGAGACATCGCATAGTTATAATCTCCATTCATTTAAATAATTATTCAATAAAAAATCCCAAGCTTTCGCTGTGGGATTCCTTATTAACTATTCATTATTAATTTTTAATTAGTCCTCAGGGTGCATAAAGCGTTGCTTCGCTAAAAGTTCTTCTTCGGTTTCGACATGGTCATCATCTGGCACACAACAATCTACTGGGCATACAGCAGCACATTGTGGTTCATCATGAAACCCTTTACACTCGGTACATTTATCAGGCACTATATAGTAAAACTCATCACTTATAGGCTCTTGTGGCTCATCGGCATCAACCTCTTTGCCATTGGTCAATACAACACCACCATTTAAACTGGTACCATCTTTATAGCGCCAGTCATCGGCTCCTTCATATATTGCAGTATTAGGGCATTCTGGTTCACAGGCCCCACAATTTATACATTCGTCTGTTATTATAATTGCCATAGCGTTTTTTCTTTCTAAATTTGCAGACACAAAAATAAAGCCAAAACCATTCATAACCAAATTAAGCATGCAATTACAAGAAAGAATTGACGCTTTTGTAAAATTAGGACGTTTTATAGAACAATTTTCTAATGATGTTCCCGTAAAAAACAATACTGTTGAACATAACGAGCTCTTTTTTGATGGCTTTAAACACCAATTAAAACTAGCCGAAGAGCACAATGGCTGGTTTACTTCAGAAAATATACAATTCGCCCTAAAATCTTGGGCAGAAGCCTTAACCCCAACTCAACTAAACACTTGGTTGGAGTCTTATAACATGGACATCGTTTCACCCAAGTTGGTCGCTATTATTATGGCGGGGAACATTCCGTTGGTTGGTTTTCATGATTTTCTATCTGTGCTGATTTCAGGCCATAGGGTTTTGGTAAAACAATCTTCTAACGATAAACACCTATTGCCCTATTTGGCTAAGTATTTAGAATATGTAGAACCACAATTTAAAGGCGCCATAACCTTTACTGAAGAAAAAGTGGAACATTTCGATGCTGTAATTGCTACAGGTAGCAATAATACAGCACGCTATTTTGAGTATTATTTTAAAGGCAAACCTTCTATTATCCGCAACAACAGGAATTCGGTAGCCGTACTTACAGGCAACGAAACACAGGATGAACTAAAAGCGCTATCAGAAGACGTCTTTAGATACTATGGCTTAGGCTGTAGAAATGTTTCTAAACTATTTGTCCCAAAAGGATACACATTTGATGCCTTTTTTGAAGCCATATACCATTGGCATCCTATTATAGAAAAAGCAAAGTACGCCAATAATTACGATTATAATAAAGCGGTATATCTAATGAGTGAATTTGACATGCTGGAAAATGGGTTCTTTATGATTAAGGAAGACTCCAGCTATGCTTCGCCCATAGCTACTGCTTTTTATGAATATTATGACGATACCGAGCAATTGAAGGAAAAATTAGAAACCGATAAGCAACAAATTCAATGTATCGTTTCCAACGGTTTTTCAAAAAACGAAATAGCTTTTGGGCACACACAAAAACCTCAACTTTGGGATTATGCAGATAGTGTCGATTCTATTAAATTTTTATTATCAATTTAACCGAAAAATTATTGAATTCTTACTAAAAAATACTCAATTAATTAGG
Source organism: Aestuariivivens insulae (assembly GCF_022662195.1). GTDB lineage: Bacteria > Bacteroidota > Bacteroidia > Flavobacteriales > Flavobacteriaceae > Aestuariivivens > Aestuariivivens insulae. The sequence continues at coordinate 2,584 of NZ_JAKMCS010000011.1, forward strand.
AAATTTGTTCCTTTAAATTTTGAACCAAAAGATGAAAAAACACAACTTTAGTGCAGGACCATGTATTTTACCACAAGAGGTTTTACAAAAAGCTTCTCAAGCCGTTTTAGACTTAGACAACAGTGGTTTATCATTAATTGAAATATCACATCGTAGCAAAGCCTTTGTTGATATTATGGAAAAAGCTAGAGCACTAGCATTAGAGTTGCTTGGCTTGGAAGGTAAAGGCTATAAAGCCTTATTTTTACAAGGAGGTGCCAGCACCCAATTTTTAATGGTAGCCCTTAACCTATTGGAAAAAAGAGCAGGTTACTTAAATTCGGGAACTTGGGCCAACAAAGCCATTACCGAAGCTAAAATCTACGACGACATTTACGAAGTAGCCTCTTCTAAAGATGCCAACTTTAACTATATTCCAAAAGGGTATGAGATTCCAGAGGATTACGATTATTTCCACTGCACCTCAAACAATACCATTTTTGGAACACAAATGAAAGAATTCCCGAACTCCCCCATACCTATGGTATGTGATATGAGTAGTGATATTTTTTCACGTAGTTTAGATTTTTCTAAATTCGATTTAATCTATGCCGGTGCACAAAAAAATATGGGGCCTGCCGGGACAACCTTAGTTGTTATTAAAGAAGATATTTTAGGTAAAGTATCGCGTAAAATCCCATCGATGATGGATTACAAAAAGCATATTGGCAGTGGTAGTATGTTCAACACGCCTCCTGTTTTTGCGGTATATACCTCTATGCTGACCTTAGAATGGCTTAAAAACCTAGGTGGTATTGCTGCTATCGAAGAGGAAAATGAAAAGAAAGCTCGTTTAATTTATTCTGAAATCGATTTAAACCCATTATTCAAAGGGTTTGCAGTTAAAGAAGACCGTTCTAACATGAACGCAACGTTTACCCTAGAAAATGAAAATTTAAAGGAAACCTTCGATACCATGCTAAAAGATGCCGGTATAAATGGCCTTAACGGGCACCGTAGCGTTGGTGGTTATCGTGCCTCTATGTACAATGCGTTACCTCTTGAAAGCGTTAAGGTTTTAGTTGAGGTAATGAGTGAGCTTGAAAGTAAAGCATAAAATAAATTAATCTTAAGTTTAGAAGTATTTAGCCAATTGTTTTAATCTTCTAACTTTTAACTTTTAACTTTAAAAATGAAAGTATTAGCAAACGACGGAATTTCACAAAGTGGTATTGATGCCTTAGAAAAGGCCGGATATGAAGTGATCACAACTACCGTAGCACAAGAACAATTAATTAATTATATAAACGAAAATAACATTGTAGTGTTATTAGTGCGTAGTGCCACTACGGTACGTAAAGATTTAATTGATGCTTGCCCTAGCTTAAAAATTATTGGTCGTGGTGGTGTAGGTATGGATAATATTGATGTAGACTATGCTAGGGAAAAAGGCTTGCACGTTATCAATACGCCAGCAGCTTCCTCACACTCTGTTGCCGAATTGGTATTTGGACATTTTTATGGCTTGGCACGCTTTTTACACAATTCCAACCGTGAGATGCCTCTTGAAGGCGACACGAACTTTAAAGGTTTAAAGAAAGCCTATGCTAAAGGAACAGAACTAAAAGGCAAAACACTAGGTGTTTTAGGCTTTGGCCGTATTGGTCAAGCGACTGCAAAAGTAGCCCTTGGAGCTGGAATGAAAGTAGTAGCTTTCGATCCGTTTTTAGATAAAGTGAATTTAGAATTGGAATTTTTCGATGGTCAAAAAGTAAATTTTGAAATTGAAACCATTTCTAAGGAAGACGTTTTAAAACAAGCCGATTTCATCACGCTTCATGTACCTGCACAAAAAGACTATGTAATTGATGAGGCAGAATTTAACATGATGAAAGACGGAGCCATATTAGCTAATGCAGCACGTGGTGGTGTGGTTAACGAAGTAGCTCTTGTGAAAGCTTTAGAAAGCGGTAAGATAGCTGGAGCAGCGTTAGATGTGTTTGAAAAAGAGCCTAAGCCAGAAGTTCAATTGTTAATGAACACATCATTATCGCTTACACCCCATACAGGAGCAGCAACTAATGAAGCCCAAGACCGTATTGGCACAGAATTAGCTTCACAGATTGTTAGCATCTTAGGGTAGAGCTCTAAATATAAACATAATGTGACCTTTAGGTTATATTTGAGTCCTAACTATAAACGTTAGGACTTTTTTTTGTACATTAAATTATATTTTATAACCTTTAAAAACACCCCAATATCATGTCTGGAATATTAGATTTATTACAAAGCGATTTAGGAAAAACCATAATTAATGGCGTTTCGCAAGAAACCAATCAACCACAAAACAAAACACAGAATTTACTAACCATGGCACTACCTGTTTTAATAACAGCAATGCAACGAAACGCCTCCTCGCAGGAAGGCGCCCAGGGCCTGCTAAGTGCATTGGACAACAAACACGATGGTAGTATTTTAGATAATCTTGGCGGTCTGTTTGGAGGCGGTGTAGACCAAGCCGTAAAAACCGATGGGGAAAAAATCCTGGGTCATATCTTAGGAAAAAAGCAACCCGTTGTAGAACATGCTTTAAGTCAAAAATCTGGTATCGATGCCAATACAGTAGCTCAAATACTTAAAGTAGCAGCTCCTATTGTTTTAGGCATGTTGGGCAAAGAGAAAAAAAGACAAAATGTACAAAACCAAAACGGGCTGAAAAGCTTATTGGGCGGATTACTAAAAGGCAATTCTACACAACAAGAACAAAGCTTTCTGGAATCCATTCTAGATGCCGATGGAGATGGCAGTGTCATAGACGATGTTGCGGGTATGGTTCTTGGCGACAACAAAAAGAAAAGCGGACTCGGTGGACTACTGGGTGGTATGTTTGGTAAATAGCAATACTACCTCTGTAAAAGTTCTAAAGCCAAACGGACATGTTTGGCTTTTTTTTGTTAAAAACATTCATAAACAAGGCATTAAGGAATGATTTTTGTAAATTTATATTAAGTCAAACAAAGAGAAACGGTGTTCACTCGGTTAAAATGGTTGTTCACTCAATCTAGCTTTTATAACTGTAGCATCAGCTATATTTTTGTTTGTGTGAATCAAAATAAAAAACAATGAAAAATCTAATCCTTTCGTTAACCATAATAGGCTTATTAATTGCTTGTAATACAACAAAGCCTCTAACGTCTAATAATAATGCTTCGGAACAAGAGATGGCAACTGCAACCAATGATACTGTAACAATTGCCAACGACAAGCTAGAATATGAAATTATAATCATTGAACCTGGTTTCAATGCCTGGCTTGCCAGTATAGCAAAACCTGAAGGCTATTATTCACAAAGTTTTTTAGAAAACAGGAACTACTTTTATGTAACCGAATGGAACCAGAGGGTGCTTCAGCCACAACGCTATAATCCTAACCTATACGAATTGCAAATTGATTATAGCCCACATATTGATTATGGATATGAGGTAAACTATAAATTATACAATTATTTTATTTACTTTCAGTTAACCTATAAACAAAGATTGGGACCGTTCACCCCTAGAATTTAAATTGCTTTGCTTATTTTTGCAACTCAAAAACAAAGTAGTGGATAAATTAAAAGAGCGCTGGGACATTAATAAAAACTGGCAATTTGTATTTCTATTATTAGGAATTGTAGCTTTGGGATATTGTTCCTATAAATTAGCCAATCTATTTTTTAGCAATCAAAATATAGTTCCTATAAGCCTTTTGGGGCTCACTTTCTTTTTTATACTTCTAAAATTTACCCTTAAACTTTTTGATAAACTTGAAAAAAAATGGCGTGTGAACTACAGATGGGAGCTCATTACCATTTTTTTTGTGTTTGCTATTACTGGGTCTTCTTCGGTGTTTATAGGTAGACCCATTATTAAGCTCTTAGGTATTACAAAAGACAACTTACCAGTATTTCTTTACTGGGTTTTATACATATTTATTGGGTTCGTTTTTTATCAAATTCTATTGGTAGTTAATGGTTGGCTATTTGGACAGTACAAGTTCTTTTGGAGTTTTGAAAAGAAAATGCTTCGTAGAATAGGTCTAAAGCGATTTATTGATTAAATGTACGGCCTAAAGCAACATATCGCCTTCAAGATATTTACTATATTTATGGTGGTAACCCTATTGGCCCCAACCATAAATAAATTTGCCCATACCTTTAGTCATCACCAACATAAAATTTGTATTGGCGAAAAATCTACCCATATACATCAGGTAGATTTAGACTGTGAGTTTTTCAAACATCATATTAGTAAAACCTTCACCACCAACCTATTTGCTTTTAATCTTTTTTCAGAAAAAGAAATACATACAAAAATAATATCGCCGTATTTTTTTCTAAGCGATTATCAAAGTCTTCATTTTTCACTACGGGGACCACCACAAATTAGTTTAGTATAAGTAACCATTGGAGTAACTCCAAAACATTTTATCTAAATTAATTTAAACATACATATGAAAAACATAGTAACTGTATTACTAAGTCTTTTATGGTTCTCTATTTATTCTCAGAATCGTATCGAAGGACACATTATAGATAACAACACAAAACAACCCATTGAAGCTGTAAATGTCTATTTCCCCCAATTAGAGAAAGGTACCTCAACAAATACTGAAGGGATATTTAACTTAAAAAACATCCCTAATGGCACCTACAAAATCATCATTTCCTATCTGGGGTACGAAACCCAATCAATAAACTATAAGTTCCCCAACACTGCTGTTTTAAAAATAGAAATGGTCACCTCTGCAGTGGAAATGGAAGGCATTATTATATCTACACCATTTCACAAACTCCAAAGCGAGAATGTTATGAAAGTGGAACAGGAAAACATCTCCAATTTAAAAAAACAAGGTGCTGTAAACTTATCCAGCGGTATAGCTAACATAGCAGGTGTTGAAAGTATTTCCACTGGATTGGGCATTGGAAAACCCGTAATAAGAGGATTAAGTAGTAACCGTGTGTTAGTTTATACCCAAGGCGTACGATTAGAAAATCAACAATTTGGGAGCGAACATGGTTTGGGCCTTAGTAGTAATGGTATTGAAAGTGTTGAAGTTATTAAAGGCCCTGCCTCCCTACTGTATGGAAGCGATGCCTTGGGTGGCGTACTCTATATAAACTCAGAAAAATTTGCTCAGGCCAATACTACTATGGGTGATATTTCTGCAAATTATTTCAGCAATACATTAGGATATAATACCAATATAGGTGTAAAACAATCGGGTGAGCAGTTCAAATTTTTATTTCGGGGTGGTGTAGCTGAGCATGCCGATTACAATACCAATAATTATCGGGTAACCAATACGCGCTTTAAGGAAACCGATTTTAAAGCAGGTATTGGCTATCAAATCACCAATTTTAAAACCGAATTAAGATACAACGCCAATGTATCGAAATTGGGGATTCCAGAAGAAATTGGAGAGCAATCTAAGCTAAAATCACCCTTGTTGCCCTACCAAGATATTACTAACCATGTATTAAGCTCTAAGTCGACAGTCTTTTTAAATAATTCGGAGTTGGATATCAATTTAGGATTAATCTATAATGACCGAAAGGAATTTGAGGAGCACCATCACGACGAGGAACATGAAGATGAACACGATAATGCGGAACATGAAGAAGAGCCTGAAGAAGGTTTAGAAGCGGCTTTACACATGAAATTAAAAACCCTAAACTATGATGTAAAGTATCATCTACCTGAACTTGGTAAATTTGAAACCATAATTGGAGTACAAGGCATGACACAGTCGAATTCAAATTATGGTGAAGAAATATTAATCCCAGATGCTACAACCCATGATATTGGCATTTTAGCAACTTCCCATATTCACTTCAATAAAGCCGATGTACAGATTGGTGCCAGGCTGGATAATAGAACCATTAAAGTACTTTCGGGTATCGAAAAGAACTTTAGTAGCTTTAATGCTGCATTGGGCCTAAAGACAAGCATCGCTGAAAAGCTTGTCGCTAGGGTAAATTTAGCCACTGGCTTTAGGGCGCCCAATTTAGCAGAATTAACATCGAATGGGACTCATGAAGGTACCAATCGATATGAAATAGGCAATGAAAATCTAAAAAGTGAAAAAAATATTCAAATAGACGTTGCTGTAGAATACAAAAGTGACCATTTGGAACTCTTTGTTAATGGATTTTACAACACCATAGATGATTACATTTTTTTATCCCCAAACGGCAATTTTATTGATGAAGACCCCGTATTTGTCTACCTTCAGGATAATGCCAATTTATATGGTGGTGAAATTGGATTCCATGTTCACCCACACCCATTGGATTGGCTACATTTCGAGAGTAGCTTTGAAACCGTTACCGGAAAACAAAGCGGCGGTTCCTTTTTACCTTTAATTCCTGCTAATTCTTTAAGCAATACCCTCCGTGCCGAATTTAGCAATGCGTTATTTAATAACGGCTATGCCTTTATTAAATACAAATCTACGTTTAAGCAAAATAATACTGGTGGTTTTGAAACTCCAACTAATGCTTATAATCTGTTAAGTGCAGGCTTAGGTGGCACGTTTAAGGTCTTTGAAAAGGATTTGGAAGTTCTTTTCTCTGGAACCAACTTGACTAACAAGACCTATATTAATCATTTATCGCGTTTAAAACCCGATGGTATTTTTAATATGGGACGTAATTTTAGTTTAGGGTTTACTTACCATTTTTAAAATACCACTAACATTAAGTTAATATTAGACCCCACAGGTTTTAAAAACCTGTGGGGTCTATCTTTCCAAATTATTGCAATTCCTTCTTTCTAGTAAAAACATATGTATACAACCACATTAAGGTAAACGTGGGTATAACGTCCAAACCGGGCAAGGCTTCTTCTATAAAAGCAATAACCCCAGCTATTTTTCCGGGTTTGCCCTTATAAAGTTTGGTCATTAACCAACCAGATAGTGGCGCCCAAACAATATCACTGAACTCTCCTAAAACAGGAATTATAAAAGACACATAGCCAACAGCATCACATAAAATACTAAGTGCTAATATTTTGTATTTGTTCATATTATAGGTTTGGCTTATCCTTAGAAAATACCATGAACTACTTCCCTATAAGTTTTAAAAACTCGTTTCTTGTTTCAATCTTTTCAAATTGTCCCCTAAATCCAGATGTTGTAGTAATTGAATTTTGCTTTTGCACTCCCCGCATCATCATACACATATGCGATGCTTCAATAACCACGGCTACGCCCTGGGGCTTTAAAGTATCGTTAATACAGTCTAATATTTGTTCGGTTAGACGCTCTTGTACCTGTAAGCGCCTTGCAAAAATATCTACCACGCGCGGTAGTTTGCTCAACCCAACAATTTGTCCGTTTGGAATGTATGCAATATGTACTTTACCAAAAAACGGCAACATATGGTGCTCACAAAGTGAATACAATTCAATATCCTTAACAATAACCATTTCGTCGTATGACTCTTCAAACATGGCACTTTCAAGAATCTCAACAGGATCCTGATGATAGCCTTGCGTTAAAAACTGCATGGCTTTGGCGGCGCGCTCTGGTGTTTTTAAAAGCCCATCGCGTTTGGTATCCTCACCCAAATCTTCAATAATCCTTTTGTATCGGTCCTTAACATCGTCGGTAACCTGCATATTATATTCTTCAAATACTTTATATGGCATAACTCTTTTTTTATAGGATAATGAAATGGTTTAAAATTTTCAATCTAACTAAAACTTTAAACCACTTCAATATATACATTTTTAAATTTTTATTGTCTCGTTAATTGTAAAAATATTACATATAACGCATCTTTTCTAAACAATGTACGTTCTAAATTGTGCATACCAAGTTAAAATATTAAATTCACCATCTATTTTTCAGTAGCTATGATCAAAGCAAAAAACATCCATAAATACTACGACAACCTACATGTGTTAAAAGGTGTAGATATAGCAGTTAACAAAGGGGAAGTTGTTTCCATTGTAGGGGCTTCTGGAGCTGGCAAAACAACCCTGTTACAAATTTTAGGCACTTTAGACCAAGCTTCAAAACAAGAAACGTTTAGCCTTGAAATAAATGCAATGGATATTAAATCACTCAATGACAAAAAATTAGCGAAATTTAGAAACGAACATATTGGGTTTATCTTTCAGTTTCATCAATTATTGCCCGAATTTACAGCTTTAGAAAACGTATGTCTCCCTGCATTTATTAAAGGCACAAAAAAAGCAGAGGCCGAAAAACGTGCCAAAGAGTTATTGGATTTTCTTGGCTTGGCAGATCGCATTAACCACAAACCAAATGAACTTTCGGGTGGTGAACAACAACGTACTGCAGTTGCGAGGGCCCTTATTAACAACCCTGATTTAATTTTTGCCGACGAACCCTCTGGAAATTTAGATAGTGAATCTGCCGAAAGACTGCACAAGCTATTTTTTGAACTTCGTGATACCTTTGGACAAACCTATGTGATTGTGACCCACAACGAAGAGTTGGCCAATATGGCCGATAGGAAACTAACTATGGTGGATGGAAATTTTGTTTAAGGCATGTTTAGCTTAGAAACCAAACGGCTATTGTTAAGGGAGTTTCAGCCCAGTGATGCCGAGTTTTTGTTTAAGCTCAATAAAAATCCCAATATTTTAAAATATACCGGAGATCCCCCTTTTCAATCTGTTGAAGCAGCCAAAACCTTTATAAAGAATTATAACGATTATAAACTATATGGCGTAGGGCGATGGCTTATGGTTGAAAAAAACTCAAACAGCCCCATTGGCTGGTGTGGTCTAAAAAATCATAACAATCAATTTATAGATTTAGGGTTTCGGGTATTGGAAACATATTGGAATAAGGGGTATACTACCGAAGCTGCCAAAGCCTGCATTGCTTATGGCTTTTCTAAATTGAACTACAGTGAAATTGTTGGAAGAACCATGAAAGAGAATATTGCTTCCCAAAAAGTATTGGAAAAACTGGGGTTTCAATTTTCACACTTTCAAAACGTTGATGGCCTTCACGAAGCTATGATTTATAAGTTACAAAATGACTAAAAGCGAATTAAAGGAATTTCTAGACAGCAAAGTTGAACAATACAATAATCCGAAATTTATTGAAAGTGACCCTATCCAAATCCCCCATCAATTCAGTCTAAAAGAAGATATTGAAATAGCCAGCTTTTTAACAGCCAGCATAGCTTGGGGCAATCGGAAGATGATTATTAAAAATGGGGAACGAATGATGTCCTTAATGGGACATGCGCCATACGACTTTGTAATGAATCACAAAGCGTCTGATTTAGAAAAATTAAATGGCTTTGTGCACAGGACATTTAACGACATCGATTTTAAGTATTTTATAAAAGCCCTTAAACACATTTACACAAACCATAATGGCCTGGAAGCTGTTTTTAACACAGATAGCACTTTTACACAACATACCATTTCTAATTTCAAAACCATATTCTTTGAGTTGTCACATGAACAAAGAACAACAAAACACATTTCGGATCCCTTAAAAGGTTCAGCCGCCAAAAGATTGAATATGATGTTAAGGTGGTTATGCAGAGCGGATAAAAATGGGGTTGATTTTGGGATTTGGAAAAGTATCAATCCCTCACAGTTATCCTGTCCGTTGGATGTGCACTCCGGTAATGTTGCTCGAAAATTAGGATTGTTAAACCGAAAGCAAAACGATGCCAAAGCCTTACTGGAACTAGACACTGCTTTAAGAAATCTAGATTCCAGCGATCCGGTTAAATATGATTTTGCCCTTTTTGGATTAGGTGTTTTTGAAGGGTTTTAATTCATGTTAAAAAAAGTTAATTCTTATAGATTACAAACTTAAAAGCCATAGTTTTAGATCATAAAAACCAATACAAACCAAAACCAATGAAAAATTTACTCGCTTTTCTTTGCTTTATTAATGTTGTTTGTGCGCAAAGCAGAAAAATTCCCATAGACACCACTGTAGTAACCACACACTCAGCAACCATAAATGGTGTTAATTTACAATATACTGCCTCTACTGGAACGCAGCCTGTATGGAATGAAAAAGGCGATCCTATTGCTACTTTGTATTATACTTATTACCAACGTAACAATGTTAAAAATCAAAGTGACAGGCCACTTATTATTTCTTTTAACGGGGGTCCTGGTTCGGCTTCGGTATGGATGCATATTGCATACACAGGTCCTAAAATATTAAATATAGATAGTGAAGGTTACCCTGTTCAACCTTATGGAGTAAAGGATAACCCAAACTCTGTATTGGATATCGCCGATATTGTTTATGTTAACCCGGTTAACACAGGTTATTCCAGAATGCTTCCCGACAAAGAAGGCAAACTTCCCAAAAGGGATACTTTTTTTGGTATTAATGCCGATATTAAATACTTGGCCGAATGGATCAATACGTTTGTTTCAAGGAATAACCGATGGCCATCCCCAAAATATATCATAGGAGAGAGTTATGGAGGCACTCGCGTTATGGGATTGGCTAACGCCTTGCAAAGCAATCAATGGATGTATCTTAACGGTGTTATTTTAGTATCTCCTGCAGATTATAAACTGTACAATACCAATCAACCAGTGTATTCTGCCTTAAACCTCCCTTATTTTACGGCTGCTGCTTGGTATCAAAAAGCATTGCCTAATGCATTACAACAAAAAGATTTACTTGAAATACTCCCAGAAGTTGAAGGTTATGCCTTAGAAACCCTTATGCCCGCCTTAGCCAAAGGAGGGTTTATTACAGATACTGAAAAACTAGAAGTAGCTAAAAAGATGAGTTATTACTCAGGACTGAGCGAGACTTCTATTTTACAGAATAATTTAGATATACCCACAAATTTCTTTTGGAAAGAACTGCTAAGGGACAAAACGGGACAAACCATTGGTCGTTTAGATTCCAGGTATTTGGGTATCGACAAAAGGGAAGCTGGTGACAAACCAGATTACAGCCCTGAACTAACATCGTGGATGCATTCTTTCACCCCGGCCATAAACTTCTACATTAAAGAACACCTTAACTTTAAAACCGACGTGAAGTATAACATGTTTGGTGATGTTCACCCTTGGGACAGAAGAAATGACAATACCAGAGACCAATTACGACAAGCCATGGCTCAAAACCCCTATTTAAAGGTGTTGGTTCAGTCGGGTTATTACGACGGAGCTACGACCTATTTTGGAGCCAAGTACACCATGTGGCAAATAGACCCTAGTGGTAAACTGAAAGACCGCTTTACGTTTAAAGGCTACAGAAGTGGCCATATGATGTATCTTAGAAATGAAGATTTAAAGTCGGCCAATAACGATTTACGTGAGTTTATAACAAACTCCTTGTCTCAAGGTAAAGCTGCAAAGTATTAATAGAGGTTGGAGATTGGAGATTGGAAGCTCGAAATTCGATGCTAGAATTTAGATGTTGGAAGTTGGAAATTGGAAATTGGAATTAGATAAAATAACAACCAAGCAACTAAGCCCATTTAAACAAAAAGCCTGCTGTATAGTATAATTCAGCAGGCTTTTTTATTGTTTAAACACTTTCAGTTTACCCTCTTAACCAAGCTTCTCGTAAAGCCTTTTGTTCTGCTGTAGCATCTGCTTTTTTAATTAATCCTTCTCCTGTAGTATAACCTTGGGTTGTAGTTGTTTTTATAACGATTTCTTCTCCATTACGGTCCAACTTCACTTCAATAGCTCTTCCTGGCTCCCATAAAAACACCTCCTGCAATAGCTCGTTAGCATTTTGTAAGGTTAACGCTTTACCATCTATAGATTTAATAACATCGTTAACCTGAACCCCTTGTTCTGCCCAAAAGCTATTTTCTAAAGCCATTTCGGTAAAGAAGATGGTGCCTTGTTGTGGGTCTCCGCTAACAATAGGCGTTCCATTCATTAAGATATAATTGGCCTTTACTCTGGTCTCTCCTATTTCCAAGCCTACTTTATCAAAAAACTCATTATAATTTATGGGAAGGTCTCCAATAACATGGGTATCGAAAAATTCCCTTAACGACGGATAGGTCATAGCTACAATTTCATCAATTAGCTTATCATCTTCAAAAGGTTTGTTTTTTCCATATTTGTTGGACAGTTCTTTCATTAAGGATAAAATGCCCCTCTGCCCATCACTTTCCTCTCGCATTAAAATATCAATACACATCCCAATTAACGCACCTTTTTGATACACATTCAAATATTGGTCTTTGTAAGGCTCTTTTAAGACGTTCTCACTCATAATGGTAAAACTCATGGCATCGTTCATTTGTTTTGAATACTGAATTTTATCCATGATTTTATTATAAAATTCAGCCTCATCAACTAAACCTTGATTAACCTGGAATAGTGTTGCAAAATATTCGGTCACCCCTTCATACATCCATAAGTGCTTAGAGAAGGTTGGATTGTTATAATCAAAATAATGCACATCTTCAGAATGTACACTCAACGGTGTTACAATATGAAAAAATTCATGTGATACCACATCAATCATACTACTAGCCAATGCCTCTTCAGACATAGACTCTGGCATAACAACAACAGTAGAGGTATGATGTTCTAACGCACCAAATCCTTTTGGCGACTCTTCCTTGCCTTCAGATAAGTACACATAAATATCATAACGCGCTGTACTGTTAATATCGCCTAAGTATTTTTTTTGTGCCTGCATCATCTTAAAAATAGTTTCCTTAAGCGATTTTGCTGAATGCAATTTGTTTGGAGAATAAACACTTAACACTATTTTTATATCACCAACCTGGAATTCTTCAACATCTAAATTACCATACATCATAGGGTTATCGGTAATTTCAAAATAACGATTGGCCATATAGGAATTGGTTATGGTCTTTCCGTCATCACTGGTTTTAGATCCCATATTTTGCAAAGCCGAAGTATGGAAAAATGCCTTAGGCGCCGTAACATCTAACTTATATTGGTTATTTTTTAGAACATCAAAATAACCAATAAAACCATGAAGGTTCAACACATAATTGTCGGGCTCAATATTAGTTCCCGATGGTGAAAATGGAACCTCTTTGCCTATCCCTCCTTCATTTCCTTCAATATCGTAAGTGTCATTAACCCAATAAGTAATCTTATCCAGTTGCTTGGCATTGTTTATTGACCAAGAATTGTTATCTAGTTTACTCACTTCCATCTCATTGCCTTTGTAATCAAACGCTTTAAAATCATCCACATACTTTCCAAAATCGCTTACCGAATAGGTGCCCTGTACCACCTTAGGCAATCTGTAAATTACTGTTTCTGTAGTAAAACGCCCTGGGTCTATACTAACAGGCACTTTATCGTCCGTTACCTTTTCCAAATGTATGGCCGATACAATAGGAGTATTAACAGCCAGATCGTTAGCTGTATTTTTAGCGCCTCCACAACTCACCAACAACATGCCCGCTACAGCAAGGCTTAAAAATCTAGTATTCATATATTCTAGTTAAATTTTTTTTTACGTGACGTCAAAAATACTATTATGTTACCCCCTATTTTCATAAGGTTATGTTAAATTCGCATTATGCAACAACCTCTAGTAAGCATCTTAACACCGTTTAAAAATACAGCTTCTTTTCTTCCTGAATGTATAGAATCTATAATAAACCAAACCTATACTCGTTGGGAGCTTTTAATAGTTGATGACGGTTCTACCGATACCAGCTTTGAAATTGTAGGACGCTATGCTAAAATAGATTCGAGAATCAAGCTGTTTAAAAACACAGGAGAAGGCATTATTGCTGCTTTACAACTTGCATTACAACAAGCTCATGGCACTTTTATAACACGAATGGATAGCGATGACATCATGCCACCCAACAAATTGGAACTTTTGACCAACAACTTGCTAGCCCATGGTGAAAAACATATTGCCATAGGATTGGTGGAATACTTTTGCAAAGAAGGTGTTGGCCCTGGTTATAAAAGTTACGAAACCTGGTTGAACAAACTAACACGTACTGGAAACAACTATTCTGAAATTTACAAGGAATGTGTTATCCCATCACCCTGCTGGATGGTCTATAAGACCGACTTAATAGCTTGTGGTGCCTTCAATCCGAATGTTTATCCAGAAGACTACGACTTAACTTTTAGGTTTTACAAACACCAATACAAATGCATCCCGTGCGACCAAGTGTTACATTATTGGCGCGATTACAGTACTCGAACCTCGCGTACCCACATCCACTATGCACACAACCATTTTACTACTTTAAAGACACAACATTTTATTGATATAGATTATAACCCCAATAAAACATTAGTGGTTTGGGGTGCAGGTAATAAAGGTAAAAAAGCAGCAGAGATACTTTTAAAGCATCAAATTTCGTTTGAATGGATTTGTGATAACCCAAAAAAAATTGGAAAAAGCATTTATGGAAAAACCATGCAGCCCTTTAATGCATTAAAGGCTATCCAAAACCCACAAAGCATTATAACAGTTGCCAATAAAAAAGCACAACAAGAGATTAGAGCCTATTTGAATACATTAGGTTTAAAACCTGTAGAAGATTATGTGTTCTTTTGCTAGTAAAAAGTACTTGAAGTGCACTAAAAAGGCCTAAAGTTTTAAAGCGGGTTCTTTTAACTTATAATAAAAGTTAATATACTTTGTGTTCTTTGCGCTTCTTTGCAATCTTTGTGGTTATATTTAAACCACAGAGTTCACCTAGAAAGGTTCTAAGTATACTGAGAAGATTAACAATAAGATGAAACCTATTTTATATACTTCAATACTTTAGACTCTTTAAATACTTAAGGCGCTTAAAAATTATTTAATTTCAACCTTTAATAGAATCAAAAAAATATGTAGGTTTGAGAGTTGCTGTCACTTCGAGTGATTTTGATGGTAATCAAAATTGTATCGAGAAGTTTTACGGACTAAAGTTTTCGATACAATTCTGAATCCTTTCCTTATAACAATTAAGCTGATTTGGATTCAGAATTACTCGAACTGACATTCCCAAAATTAAGATAAATTACCTAATAAATAAACGAATGCAGTTTAAACACCCCGAAATTCTTTACGCTTTATTTTTACTGTTAATTCCTATTATTGTTCACCTTTTCCAGTTACGCAAGTTTAAAAAGATAGCGTTTACCAACGTTGCTTTTTTAAAAAAGGCCACACTACAAACCCGAAAAAGTTCACAAATAAAAAAGTGGCTTGTCCTGGCAACCAGACTACTGTTATTTGCTGCTATCATTTTAGCTTTTGCACAACCTTTTACCTCTAAAACATCCAACGTAAACAGTAAAACAGAAACCGTTATTTATCTTGACAATTCCTTTAGCGTGCAGGCCAAAGGGAGCCAAGGTGAATTATTAAAACGTGCGGTACAGGATATAATAGCTAATGTTCCAGAAAACGAAAACCTATCGATACTCACCAACGATGCAACCTTTAAGAACACCTCCATTAAAGCAATTAAAAATGAATTGTTACAACTGGACTATACTGCTACCTCCCTACCTACAAAAGCCGCATTATTAAAAAGCAAAACCTTATTTAAAAAGCAGGGAAATACCATCAAAAACTTGGTGTTCATTTCAGATTTTCAAGGAACTGAAACTAATTTTACATCAACAATCGACTCTTTAACCCATGTGCACTTAATACAACTTCAACCGGTAACCACAAACAATATTGCCGTAGATAGTGCCTACATTTCCAATAGCAATGCTACCAGTTTGGAATTAACCGTTACTTTAAAAAATAGTGGTCGTTCAACAGAAACCCTCCCAGTTTCATTATTTAATAACAATAACCTTATTGCAAAAACTTCAGTTGAATTAAACAATACCGTACAGACTACATTTTCCTTACCCAACAATTCCGTTATTAATGGCAAGATTGTGATTGATGATGCATCACTTCAATTTGATAACACCCTGTATTTTAATAGCAACAATAGTCAAAAAATTAATGTACTGGCCATTAACGGTAACAATGACGACTTTTTAAAACGCATATATACACCCAACGAATTTAATTATTCTGGAACAGAGATTAACCAACTGGACTATAATCTTATTAGCGACCAACAACTTATCATCCTAAACGAATTGGAATTAATCCCCAATCCGTTGGCTTCAACGCTTAAATCATTTGTTTCTGAAGGAGGCTCATTACTCGTTATTCCATCAACCTCCATCAACAAACCATCTTATAATGCCCTGCTGCTTGACTATAATATGGCTCTAAACGATTATCTGCCAAATGACAAACGCATTACGACCATAAATTTTTCACACCCGCTTTATAACAATGGTGTTTTTGAAAAAGAAGTTAAAAACTTTCAGTACCCCAAGGTTAATGGGTACTACCCTATCTCATCCCGTACGACCGCTCCGGCATTACGATTTGAAAACGGCAGTTCTTTTTTAAGCACAAACAATAAGGTTTTTGTATTTGGGGCTGCTTTAAACGAAGCAACTTCAAACTTTAAAAGTTCCCCTTTAATTGTTCCTACACTTTACAATATTGGAAAATACAGTCTTAAACTCCCCAATCTATATTACACGATAGGCCAGGACAATAGTTTTGCAATCACAACCCCTTTACAAAAGGATGATATTTTATCATTGGTTAAAGACGACATCAATATCATTCCAAGGCAGCAACAATATAACAACAAGGTTGTTGTTAAAACCCTAGAAAGCCCATCGGTGGCTGGCACCTATTCCGTAAACAATAAAGCGCAAACGTTAGCTACTGTTAGTTATAATTATAACAGAAATGAAAGCGATTTAATTTACTCGAATCTTTCTAACCTTGAGCAAGTAAGTCTAAGCGATTCCATTGCCGATGTGTTTAACACCATAAAAAGTGACACAAAAATTAACGCCCTATGGAAATGGTTTGTTATTTTTGCACTAATCTTACTCATTATAGAAATGCTCATCTTAAAATATTTTAAATGAACATACTTATCAAGTCTGCTACAATAATAGATCCTAAAAGCGAGTTTCATAATACGACTCAAGATATATTAATTGAAAACGGCACGATTACAAACATTGGCAGTAACCTAAAAAATCCTAACGATTATACAGAGATACAGTTAGACAACCTACATGTATCACAAGGTTGGTTCGATAGCAGTGTTTGCTTTGGAGAACCAGGTTACGAAGAGCGTGAAACTATTGAAAATGGCTTAAAAGCGGCAGCGGCCTCTGGGTTTACCTGTGTAGCCATGAATGCCAATACCAATCCAGTTATTGATACCAATACCGATATAGCCTTTGTATTGTCCAAATCGGCCAACCATGCCGTTACCTTACTGCCCATTGGTGCTTTAACACGTTCCAGTAAAGGTGAGGATTTAGCTGAGCTGTTCGATATGAAAACTGCCGGGGCCGTAGCATTTTACGACTACAAGGCAGCCATCACTAATCCTAATATGCTAAAAATCGCATTGCAATATGCCAGTAATTTTAATGGTTTGGTCTGTTCGTTCCCACAAGAAAACAGAATTACCCGAAATGGCGTGATGAACGAACATATTACCAGTACTAAACTGGGGCTAAAAGGGAATCCAGCCCTAGCCGAAGAACTGCAAGTAGCACGCGATTTATTTTTATTGGAATATACAGGAGGCAAACTACATATCCCAACCATTTCAACAGCTAAATCGGTTGAACTTATAAAAGAAGCTAAAGCCAAAAAATTAGACGTTACCTGTAGTGTAGCCGTCCATAACCTATGCATTACAGATGAAGCTTTAAGCGACTTTAACACTAATTTTAAAGTATTGCCCCCTTTACGTACACAAAGTGATGTTACTGCACTTATTGAAGGACTAAAAGATGGCACAATAGATATGGTCACCAGCGATCACTCCCCAATAGATGTTGAAGAAAAAAAGGTGGAATTTGACCATGCCAATTACGGCACAATAGGATTGGAAAGTGCTTTTAGTGCTTTACAAACTATACTAAATACTGAAAAATCCATTGAAGTATTAACCAAAGGGAAATCACGGTTTGGCATTGAACCTACATCAATAAGCATAGGCAATAAGCTAAATGCGACACTTTTCAATCCAGACGAAACCTATACATTCACCCAAAAAGATATTAAGTCCCGATCAAAGAATGCCATTTTTGAGGGAAGCACTTTAAAAGGTAAAGTATACGGTATTATTTCAAATAACAAAGTAGTTTTAAATTAAAGGATCATGACAGAGCAGGAGATAAACGAAGGTAAAACTATGGCCATTGTTAGCCATATCACATTTGTTGGATTAATTATCGCCATCATTATGAATGCCGATAAAAAAAACACATACACCGCTTTCTATAACAGACAAATGCTAGGGTTAATTATTATGCTATTTATCGCTCAAATAACAGATAAATATATTAATGGTACACTTGGCTACATTTTATGGCTTATCTCTGCCATATCATGGTTATATTCTTTTATTAGCATTATACAAAACAAAGTAAAACCATTACCTTATGTTGGTGAAAAATTTCAACAATGGTTTGCTAACATAGGTAGATAAATGGTAAATACGTCCCTTTCTTTACATCATGTTATTCGTGAATCGAGTTTAACCAGCAATGCTCCATTGCTTATTATGATGCATGGTTATGGCAGTGATGAAAACGATTTGTTTTCATTTGCATCTGAATTACCCGAAGAACTGTTCATTATTTCCGTAAGAGCCCCTTACCCAATGCAACCCTATGGTAGTGCCTGGTACACCATTAATTTTGATGCCGAAAAAGGAAAATGGAACGACAATGTACAAGCTGCTTCGTCACGGGATTTAATTGCTAAATTTATTGATGAAGCTACTGCGACCTACCCTATAAATAAAGACAATGTGTCCCTATTGGGCTTTAGCCAGGGTACTATACTAAGCTATGCAGTAGCCTTGACCTACCCAGAAAAAGTAAAAAACATTGTCGCCTTAAGTGGCTATGTCAATCAAGAGATTATTCCTAATGATTTTGGTAACTACGACTACTCACATTTAGATTTCTACTGCTCCCACGGTAGCGTAGACCAAGTAATCCCTGTGGACTGGGCCAGACAAACACCGCCATTCTTAAAGCAATTGGGCATTAAACACCTCTATAACGAATTTCCAGTAGGCCATGGTGTAGCTCCCCAAAACTTTTATGAGTTCAAGACGTGGTTAACCGAGCGTATTTAAGTTATATCATCAACTTCAAGTGTCGCGCCATAGGCGTGATGTGCTTCGGCAGAGCCTGCAGAACTATCGCGAAGTTTTATGGATAATCGTCCGATACTTTTTATTTTAGAAGTAACTCAGACTAACGAATTGTAAAGGCCTTGAAATTTATTTCATATCTTAATGACATAAAAAGGCCTTGTAATGAAATTATTGTATTCTTCTATTTTTTGCATATTTCTGTTAGTTCCCAACCAAGCAATATCACAAAACAAAACATGCTTAAAAGCCATTAACACCCAAATTTGGGACAAGTTCACTAAAGCTTTTGAAACTTTGGATACCAACCTGTTTGCAAGCCTGCATAGCGACGACTTAGTACGTGTTAGTGGGAATGGCAAGACCATTAGGAATAAAGGGGCTTATATTAAAAGTTATAAAATCAATTGGAAAGATAAAGTCGTACATCAAACCATTGCCTTTCGGTTTTTAGAACGGATTTGCAATGAGGAAACAGCTTCGGAGCGTGGTATATATAAATTGACCAGAAACCCCAATACACCCAATGAAGTGTGTTATTATGGAAAGTTTCATGTAATTTTAAAACAAGTAAATACACAATGGAAAATACTGGTGGACTACGACTCTTCTGAAAACAACACCATCAATGACATATCTTTTAACAAGGCTTTTGCTTTGGATGATTTTGAGAAGTACTAAATTGTAATGAACTTAACCAATTGAAAATCATTTTAACTTATCATTTCTAATGTTACTGAAACCAAAATATATTTTGTTTGAAAGTATATTGTGCAGCTATTGAAGGCCACACTCGCAATCATTAGATGTCCCATCGTGCTGTCGACATGATATCTATGTACTGCTTAAATCTTTCATATAGCACTGAGTAAGATGGAAAAAATGACAGCTTCTTAAATGTAATAAATACCGAAACAAGCTCTGTATGACAAAAGCTCAAAAGTGGTATATATATTAAAGTACATAAAAAAAATCCAGCTTGAGGCTGGATTTTATTTTATCATTCAAAAAGTACTTAATCATTAATCACCAATCGAAACCCTTCTCCATGAATGTTAAGAATCTCAACTTTTTCATCTAGCTTTAGGTATTTACGCAATTTGGCAATGTACACGTCCATACTTCGTGAAGTGAAGTAATTGTCGTCGCGCCATATTTTGGTAAGCGCCAACTCACGTGGCATTAAATCGTTTTCATGTAAAGCCAATAAGCGTAACAATTCATTTTCCTTTGGCGATAATTTAATAGGCTCTCCACCATCAAATCGTAAAAAACGCAACTTAGAGTTTAAATCGAAACGGCCTATCTTGAATTCAAATTGCTTACTATCCGATATGGTTTCTGTGGCCTTACGCTGTATAATGGCCTTTATTTTCATTAGTAGAACCTCGCTATCAAACGGTTTGTTCAAGTAATCGTCTGCCCCTACTTTATAGCCCTTAAGTACATCTTCCTTCATAGCCTTAGCCGTTAGGAACACTATAGGCACATCGGTATTTTTTTCGCGTATCTCCTTAGCTAGGGTAAAGCCATCCTTATATGGCATCATAACATCAAGAATACATAAATCGAAATCATCCTTTTTAAACTTCTCGAAACCTTCCATACCGTTTTTAGCATGTACCACATCGTAATCGTTCATCATTAAATAATCCTTAAGGACGGTTCCAAAATTAGGATCGTCCTCTACCAGTAAAATTTTCTTGTTTATTTCTTCCATAGTTATGTTATTATTGGAAGCTTTATGGTAAATGTGCTTCCTTTATCTTTTTCACTTTCTACCGACACATGGCCTTGATGGTCATCTACGATACGTTTTACGTAGGCCAATCCTAAACCATGTCCTTTTACGTTATGTATATTTCCCGTGTGCTCTCTATAAAATTTTTCGAACACCCGTTTGGCAGCTGCTTTACTCATGCCACTACCGTGGTCTTTTATGCTTAATAAAATATTGGTCCCTACATTTTCGGTTGATACTTCAATCTTTGGTGCCTCTGGGGAATATTTTATGGCATTGTCCAATATGTTAACGATTACATTAGTAAAGTGAGTTTCGTTGGCCAATACCGACGACTTATCGGCTTCTAAAAAGGTTTTTATATACCCTCGCCTATTTTCCACAATAAGCTCTACATGGGTAGTGGCATTTAAAATTAAGTCGTGCAAATCTACCCTGTCCTTACTAATATTTAGTTCGTTCTTCTCTAGTTTAGATATTCTTAATACATTTTCCACTTGGGCATGCATACGCTTATTTTCATCCTTTATCATATTAAGGTAACGTACTACCTTATCTTTATCATCAATAATCTTAGGGTTTTTAATGGCATCTAAAGCTAAATTAATAGTTGCTATAGGTGTCTTAAACTCATGCGTCATGTTATTGATAAAATCGGTTTTAATTTGCGATATCTTTCGCTGTTTTATTAACTGAAACAATGCACTTGAATAGGCGATGATAATAATGGAAGTGAATACAACAGACAATAAAATCATCCCTATTATTGAGGATAAAATAAACTTTTTATCATCAGGAAAATTCACCAATAACCTATACGTACTTACGTTATTTTCGTCATAAAACATCGGCACTCCAAAGGTTGATGCTTTATCATATTCAAAATTATCACTCTGCACTTTTGTTGCCAAGTCATTACTATACACAGCATACTCAAAATCTATATCAATATCTTTTTCCTTTAATTTTTCAGAAAGCAGTTCCTTAATTTTTTCTTTGGAAACCCTTTTATATATGGGGTTTCGTTTAGAAATGGCCTTAAAATCTTTCTCTATGCTTAGCTTTTCTGCCTCACTTAAGGTCCCACTTTTTATAATACTTAATATAGGGGATTCATTGGCATCGTTTTCAGAAAACTCAATATTATTATAAATTTCCGTTTTCGAACTACCAATAATGTTTTTGATATTAACACTATCTAAACCTATGTCAAAGAGCGATGATGATAACTTATAATTATCTTCTAAAATACCACTTTTATAAATAAGCGCTTGTTTAGTATCATTATTTTGTTGGTAAATGAACAATTGAGAAACCGACTGAGTTACAGCTACTGAATCCGTTCCATCATTTTCATTCAATAAATTCTTAGCCTTTTGATACGTCTGAAAATAACCGGCCAATTCATCGTCTTGAATTTGTTTTGTAACATTGTACAATACCCCGTTGACCTTAAACTTAAACCTTTCATTTTCATTCTGTACAGACCCCCTTATATAGTAGGCCTGGACAAATATAATCCCAATGAGAGATAAGCTCATTAAAAGGATTAGTAGGCTAAATATTCTTTTGCTCATCAGTCAAATTTAACATTTTAACATTTAGAAGTCCTTGCATTTAACCTAACGTTAACAAAAATGTTAAAATTGGCAGGTTATGCTATTCTTTTAAGGATTTTATGGTGGATTTTAAGTACCTGTGCCCTTGTTTTTTCTAAGTCTATGTTCTCTATAACAAAGTTGGACAATGCTACCCTATCCTTGTCATCCCACTGGTTATTCATAATGGCTTCAATACGTGCCTTGGTCATTTCATCTCTTGACAATAAACGTGCAACCCTAACGTCTTTTGGTGCGGTGACGGTAATTACGAGATCGCAGGCTTTATACCCTCCGTTTTCAAATAGTACGGCCACTTCCTTTATCACATAAGGGGCTGTTTGTTTTAATACCCATTTTTCAAAATGCCTAGCTACCCGTGGGTGCACGATCGCATTCATTTGTGCTAGATAGCTTTTATTATTAAAGATAACATCGGCGATATAGGGCCTGTTTAAAACACCATTTTTAAAGGCTTCTTCCCCAAATAGTTCAGTCAGCTTTCGTTGAATAACTTTGGATTTATTCATGAGCTTTTTTGCCTCTTCATCGGCAATATAAATAGGTATCCCCAAAGCTTTAAATGCATTGGCCACCGTGGTTTTCCCACTACCTATTCCTCCTGTAAGCCCTACTATGGTCATTTTAATATAATAAATTCAACATGCTGATTGTTAAGCTTAACGCTCTTCGCATATTCTGAAGTTTTCACTAACTGTGCTTCAAAAAAGGTGTGTTCATCATCAATTTTACTGTAATCGCAAACCACTTTAAAATCGCCAGGCTTAACCTCTTTAAAATGTTCTAAACTGGTATAGAACGTTACTGTTACTTCCTTTGGAAAATACTTTATTCGCAGTTCATTAGGAGCATTAATAATATTTACTGGAATCTTTAAATTTCCCTCTGTGAAACGTTCTACGTTTGCCTTTAAATCTACCGATGTGTGCGAAAAATGAATATCGCCTTTATCTGGCAACTCTAGCTTTATTGTTTTATTTATATTGGTTTTTACATCTTTTAAGACAAGCGTATCGGTTTCTACTTGGTTGATGGTATCTACAATCTCCTTTGGCCCAATAATTTTAATAGAATCAGGTGTGGCTTGATATGCTTTGAAGGTGTCAAAACCTGGACTAAATGTTATGTTTGTATTCAATACCACAGGTACTTTTTTAACTAAATTAACATCGTAGTTAAACACCAAGGTATCTGGAAAAACATCAATAACATCCAATTGTTTTGTAAAATTGTTGCTGCTAAAACTCCTTGCACCAGATTTTGTCCAAATAAACCTTGAGTTACTTATTGTAACATCTTTAGAAAAATCAATCTTAACTTTTGGCTTGGTAAAATATAGCCCTAGCCATCTAAAACCATGTGCCCTTAGGGTTATGTTCAAAATAGAATCGGAATTATTTAAAACCACCTTGTTTTCCGGAACGTTAACCTTTTCAATTCTAAATGCTATAGTATTTGTATAGGATTTAGAAAGCTTAGAAAAAATCAATATGATAAAGGCCAGTAACAAGAACAATAAAAACACATTGATCTTCTTATTCTTTATGGATATTAGTAATTTAGATTTAACCTTCTTTATCATGCTTGTTTAAAAAATAAATTAGGAAAATGGGTTTTAGGATCCTTATTGAATACCTCTATTGCCAAAGTCGATTTAATAAATCCATAACCATAGCCAAAAAATTGAATGGCAATAGCCACCAAAGCCAAAAAAGCCACAATCACATTCTTGGTACTTACCAAGGCCAACATAAACGCCACTGCAAAATACAGTGCATATATGAGCATAAGCCACTTGTACCCCATAAAGAGCATCACCAAGGCTACAGTAAAACCAGCAACAAACAGTATTGGAAACCAATAGGTTATTTTTTTTGTACTGGGGTGCCACCGGTTTAATATAGGGCGTACCATACCAAATTTATGGACTTGTACATAAAACTTTCGCCAAGAAATTCTACGTTTATGATATACGCAGGCATTAGGGATTAATT
The DNA here is from genome assembly GCF_022662195.1 of Aestuariivivens insulae. GTDB lineage: Bacteria > Bacteroidota > Bacteroidia > Flavobacteriales > Flavobacteriaceae > Aestuariivivens > Aestuariivivens insulae. The sequence continues at coordinate 27,124 of NZ_JAKMCS010000011.1, forward strand.
TGGTTTTATAGCCCAATTGCCATAGTCTTATCGATAGATCGGGGTCTTCACCCGGGTGAATGGTTCCAAAACCTTTTGAAGCTTCAAAAGCCACTTTAGAAAGTCCCATATTAAAACTTCTGGGTTGAAATTTATCTACACTATGCTTATTTCCCCTTATGCCTCCTGTTGTAATGAATGAGGTCATGGAAAAATTAATGGCCTTTTGAAGGTTGGTAAAGGACTCATGTGCCTCATCTGGCCCACCAAAGCAGTCCACATAATGCGCATTTAAACTCTTATCTACTTCGGTTAAATAATGTTCTGGTAAAATACAATCGGAGTCTAAAATAATAAAGTAATTACCTTTAGCCCGTTGCATACCGTAATTCCTCGAATCTCCAGGTCCCGAGTTTTCCTTAAAGTAATATGATATATCCAGTTTATCGCTAAACGTATTAGCTATAGCCTCTGATGTTATAGTAGAACCATCTTCAACAATAACCACTTCAAAATCAATATCTGTTTGTAAAGCGACAAAGCTTTGCAATAGCTCTTGAGTCTCTTCTGGGCGATTATATACGGGTATAATAAACGAATAACGTAGTTGCATACACAAATGTAACTATTCCGCATAAAAAAGCCACCTTTTAAAGGTGGCTAGAATTATCTTTTTTAAAACTACAGCTTATTCTTCTCCAATAAAAGTACTCATAACTGCATCGCTAACTCCCATATTACTGAAACCTCCATCATTATACAGGTTTTGAAGCGTTACCCGTTTTGTTAAATCACTAAACAAGGATACTGTATAGTTAGCACAATCTAATGCTGTGGCGTTACCAAGAGGCGACATTTTTTCGGCATAAGCAATAAAACCATCAAAGCCTTTTACACCACTACCAGCAGTTGTTGGTGTTGGCGATTGTGAAATGGTATTAACGCGGACGTTTTTATCTCTTCCAAAGAAATACCCAAAGCTACGTGCAATGCTTTCTAAATAAGCTTTGTTATCGGCCATATCGTTATAATCAGGAAACACACGTTGTGCAGCCATATAGGTTAAGGCCACAATACTTCCCCACTCATTCATGGCATCCGATTTATATAGGGTCTGCATCAACTTATGAAAGGACATAGCAGAAACATCTGTACCTTTTTGCGTCCAATCGTAGTTCTGGTCTGTGTAGGACCTCCCCTTTCTAACGTTTATGGACATGCCTATAGAGTGCAATACAAAGTCTAGCTTACCTCCTAAAATTTCCATAGACTGGTCTATTAGGTTTTGTAAATCGTCTATAGACGTGGCATCTGCAGGAATAATTTGAGAACCTGTTTTTTCTGCCAACTCATTAATTTGTCCCATTCGCATCGCTACTGGTGCATTGGTTAGCACAAACTGACCGCCTTCTTCATGAACACGCTCTGCAGTTTTCCAAGCTATGGAGTTGGAGTCCAATGCCCCAAAAATGATTCCTTTTTTTCCTTTTAATAAATTGTACATATTATACTCGTTTATATGTTGCTTTGTTAATAACTCATTTTATTTGGCAAAAGTACTAAACTTTACTAGATAATCGAGATTTAAATACTCATGCGCTTAACCTTAAGTAGTTCTCTTTAAAATGTTGACCTTTTTAATTTAATAACTCTTTAGCATGGGCTATAGCAGACGATGACATATCCAAACCGCCCAGCATCTGGGCTATTTCCACGATGCGCTCATCATGATTTAGTTTCACTAAATTGGTTTGGGTCATGTTGTTAACATCTTCTTTAAAGACCTTAAAATGCGAATGGCCCTTGGCTGCTATCTGTGGCAAATGGGTTATGGCAAATACTTGCATGGTCTTACTCATTTGCAACATAATCTCTCCCATTTTATTGGATATCTCTCCAGAAACCCCTGTATCGATCTCATCGAACATAATGGTTGGCAATTGAACATAATTTGACAACACCGACTTTATAGCTAACATGATTCTTGACAACTCTCCCCCCGAAGCCGCTTTTTTCAACTCCAAAAAAGCGCCCCCTTTATTAGCCGAAAATAAAAAGGACAAGTCGTCTTTTCCATTGGAAAATAAATTATCGGTTAGCTTTAGTTCTATATTGAATCTCGCATTGGGCATTCCCAAGTTTTTTAAAATTGCTTCCAATTGCTGTTTTAACTGTGGAATGGCCGCTGCTCTTTTTTCATGTATCGTCTTTGAAATAGAATCGAGCAACTTCATTTTCTCGGTTATCTCCAATTGCTTTTGTGAGATTGTGTCATCTAAGTTTTCGGTAATTGAAACCTTATCGGCCAGACTATCCCTTATAGCTATAAGTTCAGCTACGTCGCTTGCGGTATGCTTCAACATTAAATTATGCAGTAGTTGTAATTTGGCGTTAACCTGTTCCAACCGTTCTGGGTTAGCCTCAAGTGCTTCCTGGAAACCATCAACTTCACCAAAAGCATCATCCAAATCGATTAAACTACTATTAATGCGTTCGTACAAATTACTGTACTTAGAAGACAGTCCGGAAAGCTTACTAAAGTTGTTCTTTAGCTGTGTAAGTGCTGGGATAATACCTATTTGTTCATCACTTAACAATTGATACGATTCGGCCAGTTTTTCCTTAATATCCTCGACATTATTTAAGGTTTCATACTCTTCTTCAAGTGCTTCCAATTCGCCTTCAACTAAATGGGCCTCCTCCAATTCATTTAATAAAAAGGCATTGTAATCATGTTCTTTAATCGCTTCCGATTTTAAATTAACCAGCTCCTCTAAAGCCTTTTGAAGCAATTTATAATGTTTTAGCTCCTTCTTATAATCTGTTAATTCTGAAATCGTACCCGCTAGAGCATCGATAACCTGAAACTGAAAAGCATCATCGACAATTCGTAAGGTTTGATGCTGCGAGTGAATGTCTATCAATCGCTCGCCCAATAATTGTAAACTATTTAAATTAACCGGTGAATCGTTTACAAAAGCCCGCGATTTACCTGAAGGCAATATTTCGCGTCTTATAATGGTTTGTGCATCGTAATCCAAGTCTTCTTGCTCAAATAACGGCTTTAGGTTATAGTTTGAAACATTAAAAACAGCCTCAATGACACATTTATTAGTGTCGTCTTTCAAGCTGCTTAAATCGGCACGCTTACCCAATATTAAAGACAAGCCTCCGAGCAAAATGGATTTCCCTGCTCCCGTTTCTCCTGTAATAATAGACAGTCCATCATTAAAATCGACTTGTAGGCTGTCGATTAGAGCATAATTTTTAATAGCAAGTGATACTAACAAAATGTGTTAAACTGTTTTGGGTTAGAATGAAACTAAATATTTCTCGCTGTGCATTTAGATAAAATTCTGTCATTTCGAGTGAATTTTACGATTGAAATAAGTAAAATTTGTACTTCGACTCAGCTCAGTAGAACTATCGAGAAAAAGAATTTTAGCTTTTGAAATAGTTCTCGATACGTCCCGCCTTTGGCGGACACTCGAACTGACATCTTTGGAATTAGTTTTACCCAAAATACACAACGGGTTAAATATACTAAAAAAGTGAATTGAACTAAAACTTAATATTTGCCCATTTGCTGGAATGCATAGGTGCCACTTTTTGAAGTGTTTCCTTAACGCTGGCAATATTTACATTGGGACCATCTGTAAAGATTTGTTCTATCTCATCGGCTTTGGCATCAAAAAATGTACGCAACAAAAAAGAATTAGGCCTACGACTGTTCATAGCTTCAAATAACTTTAAGGAAACCGCTACAGCCTCTTTCCCTTTTTTGGTATTTTCACTCATAACATCCAAACCCAATCGGTGATAATCGTACATGACCTTTCTGTAAGCTGCAAATGTAGGGGAAAGCAAATTATCGATTAAAGCAAACCTACTCTGTAAGCCATCTTCCAATTTCCATCCTTTAAAATTTTCCTGTTGGGAATAGTTCACTATGGTCTGCGCTTGCTTAAAATAGGTATCACCGCCCTGTTCTTGGAAAGAATCGGCGTCCAAGCCCAAAATCATATATATATGGTATGCCAATACAGAAACCAAATTGGACTCAAACTGTGTTGGATTAAAAATTAAGTTTTGAAATTCTAAATAACGAAATGAGAAGTCCCTATCGTTAAAATTATAAATTGGTGTTGTAAAGGACGACCCAAAAACCGGTCTTGATGATTGCACTTGGATAGACCCCTGAAATGCTTCACCACTATAATCTGAAATGGTTATAACCATACTGCAGTCTATACGTTCTTGAGGTCCAAATGCCTTATTGGTCCATTTGGTGTTATTAACAAACTCGGTAAGTTGTTTTTCTAAAGTTTTGAAAATAGATTGGTTTTCGTTTCCGGTTTGCTGTGCATTAACGACCACACTGCAATTCAATTCTTGGGCAACCCCAGTAAAACCAATACAAAAAAGAAGACTGAATAAAATATTACGCATGGATATGTTTTAAAATCTCATTAAATAAATCTTGGGCTACTTCAGCTTTATTCTTTAATTCAAACTCCGTTACGCGATCTTTATTATCTATAAAAGTAACTTTATTTGTATTATTCTTAAAACCGGCACCTTTATCATTTAACGAATTTAAAACAATTAAATTTAAATTCTTTCTTTTTAGTTTGTCTTTTGCATTTTCCAGTTCGTTATTGGTTTCCAAAGCAAAACCTACTAAAAACTGATGTGTTTTAGCTTTTCCCAAGGACTCCAAAATATCCTTGGTTTTTTCTAAGATAATGGTTAATGAGGACTCCTTCTTTTTAATTTTTTGGTTAGCGACCTCTTTAGGCCTAAAATCGGCAACAGCTGCAGACAAAATAGCAATATTGGTCTCGTTATAGTAATTATGCACCGCATCGTACATTTCCTGCGCACTAACAACAGGAACGACCTCAACAAGGCTATGGACTATCTTTTCATGGGTTGGACCTGTTACTAAAATAACTTCGGCTCCTAAATTTGCAGCAACTTTAGCTATTTCGAATCCCATTTTACCACTGGAATGATTTCCTATAAAACGAACTGGGTCTATGGCTTCGTAAGTTGGCCCCGCTGTAATAAGTACTTTTTTACCTTTAAGGGGCAACTTGCTCAATATATCATTTTCAATAAATGCAACAATATCCTCTGGCTCTGCCATGCGCCCCTCGCCTATAAGTCCACTGGCCAATTCACCACTTGTCGCTGGAACCATAACATTTCCATAACTTTTTAAAGTCTTAAACGATCGCAAGGTACTATCGTGCTTGTACATATCTAAGTCCATGGCTGGTGCAAAATACACAGGACATTTAGCCGACAGATAAGTTGCCAATAATAAATTGTCGCAGACCCCATTGGCCATTTTAGACAATGTATTGGCGGTTGCTGGTGCAATAACAATTAGATCGGCCCAAAGGCCCAACTCTACATGGTTATTCCACATAGCTTTATCTTCTTCATCATTTGTGAATGAAGAATAAACAGGATGTTTTGAAAGTGTTGATAAGGTAAGTGGGGTTATAAAATCTTTTGAAGCGGGCGTCATAACCACTTTTACATTGGCTCCCGATTTTACAAACAAACGAACTAAAGCAGCCGTTTTATAAGCGGCAATACCAGCAGTTATGCCTAATAGTATATTTTTGCCGCTTAATATTGACATGTTGAAATTATTCCTGAGAATCTTCCTCAGTATTTCTAAAGTAAACTTTTTCCTTTAACCACTCTTGTACGGCCAAAGCATGAGGTTTTGGAAGCTTTTCGTAAAACTTAGATACTTCTATCTGCTCTTTGTTTTCAAAAATTTCTTCAAGACTATCGTTGTAAGTCGCAAACTCCTCTAACTTATCGATAAGTTCTTTTTTAATCTCAGTATTAATTTGCTCCGCCCTTCTTGATATGATAGAAATAGCCTCATAGATATTCCCTGTTTGCTCATCGATTTGATTCCTATCGTAAGTCATTGTATTAACAGGAGCTTTGGTTTTCTTTAAATCCATTTTGTCGCTTTATTTTATTTTTTTGCCTGTGGCGTTTTTACTTATATAATTTAATATCCAAAATTAACTTTCGGTATGATAATGCTGCAATTCTTTATCTATTTCTTCTGCCATTCTATTAACTTCTTCCATATATTTTGAATTGACAAAAGACTTTTTAAATACACTACAATACTCTTTTCCTTTCTCCAAACGGTTTTTTCTAAGATGCTCTACCTGTCTGGCACCTCCTTCAATGGTTTGCTTGTATTCCACACTATTAACTGCCAGTTTGTAAGCCGAATCCAATATGTAGAACATGGCATCTTCACGTAATGTAGATCCTGGAAACTCAAAAATAAAGTTTTCAAAAGATTTTATTGCTGCAATAAGCTCGTCAGACCTATACGCTATTTTATTGTATTGCTTAGCTATTTCAAAAGCTTTTTTCTCTAACTTAAATTCCAACTCTTTCACCAATTTATTAGCCTCTTCCAAATACTGTGACTCTGGAAATAAATTGATAAAATTTTGAAGTTTTTCTATTGCTTCGGTAGTTTCAGTTTGATCCTTAGTGTAAACTGGAGAAAGCATATAATAACTTTTAGCACTTAAAAATGAAGCTTCCTCCACTTTTTCACTACTTGGATAACTAGAAGCAAAACGCTCAAACTGATATCCTGCTACATAGTAGTCCTTCATTTTATAGAACGAGTTAGAATACAGATACATCAATTTTTCCGCTTGTGGCTTCCCCCTATAATTTGGTACTATTTGTGCAAAAAGACGGTTGGCCTTTTCAAATTTACCCTCATTATAAAGCGCTTCACCCATTTTAAATTTTGGTGCAATATCTTCAGCCTTTAAAACTTTTTGATATTCGCTGCATGAACTTAATATCGTGAATGCCAATAATATGTATAGAAATTTCTTCATAGTTTAAAACAGGATGCAAAATTAAGGTATTAATATGGATTTTAAAAAAATATTTTAAACGCTAAAATAACTGTTGAAACACAGCCCCAATAGGGTTTAAGTAATATTTAACACTATTTAAAATCGTTAACGAAGCCCTTAATTTTCGACTTTAGCTGTTGTGAAGCTGGCACTAATGGCAATCTAACAGAATCCTGGCATAAGCCTAATGCTTCAAAAACAGCTTTAATTCCTGCCGGATTATTCTCTTCAAAAATATAACCTATAATATCCATAAGTTTAAAGTGAATGCTATATGCTTCTTTGGCTTTTCCTTGCAATCCTAAACGAATCATATTCGAAAAATCTTTAGGGAACGCCTGGCCTATTACCGAAATAACACCTGCTCCTCCTGCTAAGACTACACCTAATGCTAAGTCGTCGTCACCAGAAATAACCAAAAAGTCTTCTGGTTTATCCTTTAATAATTGTAAATATTGAGCCACATTATTACCCGCTTCTTTTACTCCTACAATATTATTAAAATCGTTGGCCAGACGAATTGTGGTTTCTGGTTCCATATTCTTTGAAGTCCTTCCTGGCACATTATACAAGATCACATCTACTGGACAGGCCTCAGAAATGGCTTTAAAATGCTGGTAAAGCCCTTCTTGTGTTGGCTTACTATAATATGGTCCCACCGATAAAATAGCGTCCATATTACTTAAATCGGTAGTTTTTATTTCTTCTATAACTGTAGCTGTATTGTTTCCCCCAATCCCCAAAACCATAGGCACCCTACCATTATTAGCTTGGCTTATAGTAGCAATTACGTCTTGCTTTTCCTGTTTAGTTAAGGTAACACTTTCTCCTGTTGTACCACAAATCACCAAATAATCGGTGCCATTTTCAATATTGAAATTTACAATCTTAGTCAAGGCGTCATGGTCGATACTTAAATCGGTTTTAAATGGTGTAACCAAGGCCACTCCAGTGCCTAAAAATTTATTGTTCATCTTTAATCTTATTTAATATAGTTAAGTACTTAAAAACTTCGTTCTTAAATACCTTAAATTCGTCTAAATTGGTTTTAATTATTAAATCGTTAAGTCTAGGGTCTGTTTGTAAAATACCTATTTTAAATTTTGCCTTAGACAAGCCCGTGAGTAGCTTTAATTCTATTTCACTACTTGTATAATAACTAATTAAAACATCGAAGGGTTTATCTAGAAAAGCCTGCAACTCTATATTTTTTATTGCTCCACTCCAACCAATATCCTTTTGATTAAAACACAACTCCCAAAAATTAGGTTTTTCGGTTTTAGAAGGGGAAAAAGCTATCACTTTAAGCTTATTTGGACGAACATTCAAATGTGTGGCCAAATCTCTAAATAATTCAAAATCGTCTAACTCATCAATATTTATAATAACGCCCAAGCTACCAACTTTGCTATCGTCGACGTAAACCTTACGTTTAGATAACATTTTGTTTAAATACTTTTTATTAGATTTTTCCTTAAAACCCTTTAAAATCATTTAAATTTATACTTTGCGCAAAGGTAGCAAAAGTACAATCAATAAATCTGCAATTATATGAGGTTTACACATTTAATTTTTTTGTTAAATTTTTTAATGATTATTAGCTGTAAGGAAGAACCTTATAACCTTACTAGAATTGAAGGGAAAAGGATAGAGATCAATGACTCTATAAGTCCAAAACAAGATATTGAAACTTTTATAGAACCCTATAAAAACCATATTGAAAAAGACCTGGATAGCGTTATTGCATATGCCATGGACACTTATACCAAATCTAACGGCGAACTCAATACAGCTATTGGAAATTTCATGGTCGACGTGGTTTACGAACAGGCAAACCCTATTTTTAATAGCAGGGCCGGAAAAGACATAGACATGGTTTTACTTAACCATGGCGGTATTCGCTCTATAATACCTAAAGGAAATCTTAGAATACGTAATGTTTTTGAATTGATGCCCTTTGAAAACAAAATTGTTGTTGTTGCCTTAAAAGGAAAACAAATTGATAGTATGATAACGTATTTAAGCAAAGCGAAAAGAGCACACCCTTTCTCTAAACTTAAATTGACCTTAGACAAGAATTTCGAACCTATTTCTGCAAGCATTAAAGGCAAAACTATTGATGTTAACAAAACCTATTATGTAGCTACCAGTGATTATTTATATAATAATGGAGACAACATGAGGTTTTTTAGACCTAATGACAGTTTATATGACTTAAATTACAAGATTAGAAATGCGCTAATCGACTACTTAAAAAAAGTGGATACCATTAACCCTGTAATTGATGATCGATTTATTCAAATTAAAAAATAAACATGAAGCGTAGAGATTTTATACAGCAAGCAACAGCAGGAGCAGCTTTAGCTACATTAGGAGGTTATGGCCTACAGTCTTTCTCTGCTGTGAGAAAAAAAAAGATAACGATTCTACACACTAACGATGTCCATAGTCATATTACCCCTTTTGGCCCAGAAGACGGTAGAAATGCTAACAAAGGTGGAGTTGCCAGGAGAGCCGCTCTAATTGACACCATAAGAAAAGAAAATCCCAATTCCCTTTTATTGGATGCCGGCGATATTTTTCAAGGCACGCCTTACTTTAATTACTATGGTGGGGAGCTGGAGTTTAAGCTCATGAGCAAACTAAAGTACGATGCTGCAACTATTGGAAACCACGACTTCGACAATGGCATCAATGGTCTTTTTACCCAGTTACCCCATGCTGAATTTGATTTTCTTTCTGCCAATTACGATTTTTCAAATACGGTTATGGATACCCATACAAAACCTTACAAGGTTTTTATTAAAGAAGGGATTAAAATAGGGGTTTTTGGTTTAGGCATAGAACTAAAAGGATTGGTAGACCCTATGATGTTCAAGGAAACCAAATACCTAGACCCTATTGAAATAACCCAAGACATGACCCGTATTTTAAAGACTGAGGAGCAATGTGATTTAATTATCTGCCTATCCCATTTGGGCTATCATTACAAAAATACGCCCGATAAAGTAAGTGACCTAAGCCTTGCTGCTGCAACAAGTGATATCGATTTAATTATAGGAGGGCACACGCATACCTTTTTACCAAAACCCACCATAGTTAAAAATAAAGACGGCCATAATATGCTTGTAAATCAAGTTGGGTGTTATGGTATTTATCTTGGTCAAATCGATTTTTATTTTGATACAAACAATAATAAATCGGCCAACGGCACATCCATAATTGTTTAATTTTTTAGGTTTTGAAATGTATGGACTCCCAATTCGTCTAAGAAGCATATTTCCAATAAAAACATTATGAAAAAATATGTTCCCTTAATTCTTAGAATAGTTTTAGCCATTATTTTAATTCAAACACTTCGATTTAAATTTACCGCTCACCCTGATAGCATTTACATTTTTGAAACTATTGGCTTTGAACCTTACGGAAGGATAGGCATAGGCATTTTAGAGCTTATCGCAGGTGTATTATTATTAATTCCAAAAACCGTTTGGGCAGGCGCCCTACTTAGTCTTGGGGTAATATTTGGTGCCCTTGTATCCCATTTAACCATTTTGGGCATTGAAGTGAATAACGATAAAGGCTTGCTTTTTTACACTGCACTAATTACATTCATTCTATCTTGCTCTATACTCTACTTATACAGAAAAGACATTCCTATACTAAAACATAAATCATAGTTCATCAATCAAAAGTCTTTTTGACTTTACATACTCCATTTTAGACTGTCTTAAGAGTGTTAAAAATGCCAACAAAAATAAAGTTGTTGATAAAAAACTAAGCAAACGCTCATCTTTAATGTACAAGTAAGCTACTCCAATAACTTCAGCAAATACAATACACAAGGAACCTAAAAACAATAATAGGGATTTCTTGTCATCTCTATGAAAATAGTTTAATAATGCAGCAGATAAAAGCACCAACATAACAATATTATACACCAATTCGAGAGCATACTCTTGCGGTATTGATATAAATGGTGCAATAATATCTTGTAAAAAGTAAATAATGTATACATCTAATGCTGTTAAAACAATTAAATGTATTTTAAAATTTTTGAATAGATGGGCAACAGAATCCTTCTTACATATTTCTAGTAACAAGGTAAAATATGCTATAACATATAGCCCGTTACCAATGAAATAACTTATTAGATGAGGGATAACACGACCAGCCAATAAGTTCATTATTTCAGAAACAGAAAAAAAGATCAAGAAAAGAGAAAAAAAGAGCGTTTTTTTCTTAACCAACAAAAAATATATAATAGCTATAGCTGGGCAAATTAACGAGCTTAAACTAGAAGCTATTTCTACCTCTTCATTGAGAAGATAAACTACAAAAGCAGTATAGAGTATCAAAACAAAACTCAACAAGGCATTCGACTTGTACATAACGCAGGTTTAAAGTTATGCGACAAACATAATAAAATTATTGCAATTAAACGTAAAAAACTTGCTTTTTATCGATATTTATTAAAATTTATTCTATTTTTTGTAAGAAATCATACTCACTTATTATAGCAACACCTAAAGTTTCTGCCTTCTCTTTTTTACTTGGCCCCATATTTTTACCTGCAACAATGTAAGTGGTCTTTGACGAAATGGAACTACTCACTTTACCCCCATTGTTTTCTATGAGTTTTTTTAATTCGTTTCTGGAGATGGTTTCAAATACTCCAGTAACAACAACAGTATCTCCTTTAAGCTTATCGGTTTGTCCTATAAGCTCATCTTCAGACAGTTCTAATAGGAGGCCAAACTGTTTTAAGCGATTTATAATAATGATATTTTCCAATGAAGAAAAGAATGCCACAACACTCTCAGCAATTTTATTACCTATTTCATCTACATTTACCAAATCTTCTTCCGAAGCTTTAGCAATAGCATCGATACTCTTATAGTGTTTAGCCAATTTTTTAGCAACAGTTTCACCAACATAGCGAATTCCTAAAGCATAGAGCACACGTTCAAATGGTATTTTTTTAGACTGCTCGATACCTTTTATCAAATTATCTGCACTTTTTTCCGCCATTCTTTCCAAAGGAATTACCTGATCCTTGGTTAGTTCATACAAATCGGAAAAATTACTAATCAATCCCTCATTAACCAACAATGCCACAGTTTCTCCTCCCAAGCCTTCTATATCCATGGCTTTTCTGGATATAAAATGCTGAATACGACCAATAATTTGTGGTTTACATCCATTATAATTGGGGCAATAATGTTGTGCCTCTCCTTCTTGTCTAACCAATGCCGTATGACACTCTGGACATTGTGTTATGTATTCTGTTGGCTTAGAGTCAACAGTGCGTTTCGTTAAATCTACCCCTAATATTTTAGGAATAATCTCTCCACCTTTTTCCACATAAACCTCATCTCCCACTCTAACATCCAACTTTTCAATCTGGTCGGCATTATGCAAGGATGCCCTTTTCACAGTCGTTCCAGCCAATTCAACTGGTTCTAAGTTAGCTACAGGTGTTATAGCCCCTGTACGCCCTACTTGATAGGTTATACTGTTTAGTTTGGTTGAAACCTGCTCAGCCTTAAACTTATACGCCATGGCCCAACGGGGCGCTTTAGCTGTATACCCCAACTCTTCTTGTTGTTGTAAACTGTTTACTTTTATCACTACACCATCGGTTTCATAAGGCAACTTATGCCGTTCGTCATTCCAATAATCTATAAAAGCAAAAACCTCATCTATAGACTGGGCTAATTTAGCAGCGTGGGGTACCTTAAACCCCCATTGTCTGGCTTTTTCCAAACCTTCAAATTGGGATTTAACACCTAGATTAGTTCCGGTTAAGTTATACAGTAAACATTCCAAAGGCCGCTTGGCGACCTCAGCACTATCTTGTAACTTTAAGCTACCAGATGCCGTATTCCTAGGGTTTCTATAAGGCTCTTCCCCTATCTCTATTCGTTCTTCATTCATTTTTTTAAACCCTTCAAAAGGCAACACAATCTCCCCACGAATATCAAACTTAGGCGGATAATCCCCTTTTAATTGCAATGGCACCGATTTAATGGTTCTTATGTTGGCTGTCACATTATCTCCTTGAAAACCATCACCCCGTGTTACCGCCTTAACCAACTTCCCTTCTTCATAAGTAAGGCTTATAGACGCGCCATCGTACTTTAACTCACAAGTGTATTGAATGTCGCCTTCTACTATCTTTTTAATGCGCTTTTCCCAATCCAATAAATCTTCCTTAGAATATGAGTTATCCAAAGAATACATGCGGTGCTCATGCACTATGGTTTCAAAATTCTTAGTCACTTCTCCTCCTACACGCTGTGTGGGCGAATTGGCATCAAAAAACTCCGGATGTTTTGCTTCAAGTTCTTGTAGCTCTTTTAGCTTGATATCGAATTCATAATCTGATATAGTCGCATTGTCTAAAACATAATAGTTGTAGTTATGCTGCCGTAGCTCTTTTCGTAAGTTTTCTATGTGTTGTTTAATATCTTTCATTTAATCTCCTTGATGTAAATATTTATATTTTCCGTCCTTAAAATATAACAGTCCTCCACTCCCTTCTTCTTCCCTTATACCAACCCCAGTATTCGGGATAGTAATTGCTTTCTCCCCAATTATATCTGAGGTCTCCTCATCAATTACCATTTCATATTGTTGTTTGTTATCATCTAAGGTCAATTTATCCAACCAGCTCATATCGTCCCATTCAAATCCAAACTTTGTTCCCGCACCAACAATAAAATATAAATTGTCTTTGTGAAAAAATATCAAACCTACTTTACCAGATTTAATCTCCTTTACCAAATAAACAACATCCTCCTTTCCATCTCCATTGAAATCAGCCTCCAAGTAATTTGGTAAAGTTCTGTACGATAGTCTAAATAGTGAATCCAAATTATTATTATTGAATAAACTTCTCTGTAAATCCAAAAAGCAATTTCTTTCCACAATAATTTTATTCACTGTATCATTCTCAAAGTAAAACTTTGAAGTAAAATTTTTAGAATAAACATTAATCACCCCATAATCCTTGTGATACTCTTCATTTTTCAAGTAACCAAGTAGCGAATCCAAATGCATTCCTACATATAATTCCCTCCAAGGTTTTATAGATTCATCTGAAATATCAATGGACAAAAACTCTTCATTGGCCTTCTCTCTATTCCATTTATATTTATCATCATTCACATATACTTCTAGCTGGTTAACTTTTTCATTATTAGTCTTACTTAAAATATTATACTCTCTTTGAAGGTGATAACTTTTATAGCTACAGAAGGAGTCCATATATTTAGCATCCACCATACTTGATGTCACCCAAAAATTATCATCATCCAATGTGTAAGCCTTAATGTTTATCGGAGGGACATCAAAATCTATATCCCTTATAGACTCTTTAATCAATGAATCATTTATCTTCTCAATCAAATTCAGTTTATCATAATCAATATTCCTCTCTTTTTCCTTACAATAAAAAAAAGAAATTATTAATAATACACCAACTAATTTTTTTTTCATTTCCATGGATTCCTGCATCCGCAGGAATGACAATTAAACTCAAAGCCCCCCTTTTACCATCCTATCTTTCTTAAAGACATCCTGTTTTAATTCTATGTTTGAAAACTGATGTTTGCTTAACAACGCCTTCATAGGATGACCAAGATATTCATTGATCTCAAAAAACAACAAACCGTTTCTCGATAAATTATTAACAGCAAATTGTGAAATAGCCTCATAAAATAACAACGGATTATCGTCTTTTACAAAAAGTGCCAAATGGGGCTCGTTATCCAAGACGTTAGGTTTCATCAACTGTTTTTCCTGTTCCCTAACATAGGGCGGATTGGACACTATAACATCAAATTTTAAGCTCTTAAATGCAACGCTCCAAGTCTTCGGACTTAAAATATCCTCATTAAAAAAAGTGATATCAACATCATTAAGCTCTGCATTAGTTTGCGCCATCCTTAAAGCTTCTTTAGACACATCCAGGGCACAAACTTTTGCTTTTGGCAAATGCTTTGCCAAGGAAACCGCAATACAACCACTACCCGTGCCAATATCTAGTATTTTTAATGTTCCATTATTAATTTTTAATTCATCCAATATCCATTGCACCAATTCTTCGGTTTCAGGTCTGGGTATTAAGGTATGTGAATTGACCTTAAAGGGTAGCCCATAGAATTCCGTTTCACCTAATATATATTGTATGGGTTGCTGTTGCTTCAATAACCATAGGGCTTCTAAAAGACTTTTAGCGTCATCGACCCGATAACTAGGCTTCATAACCAAATCCAACCGAGATACATTATAATAATGATCAATTAATAAGTAAAAGAAACTATCCACCTCTTCATAAGGGTATATAGCATCAAGCTTTTCGTGAAATGTGTGTTGAACCGTTTTTAGCCTCATAATTCCTTGATCATCCAAACGCCACAAGAATAGTGCCCTGTATTTCCCAAGGCTTTGTCAAGGTGCTTAAACCCGTAACTTTCATAAATATGAATAGCCGCTTTAAGTTGTGGTGCCGATTCCAGATAACATCGTTTATATCCTAAAGTTTTAGCCGATTTCAAACAAATTTCAAAAAGTTGCCTCCCAAAGCCTTTACTCCTGACTTTTGGCGAAAAATACATTTTTTGGATTTCACATACATCATCCTCAAAATCCTTTAATGGCTTAATGCCTCCACCACCCACGACTTCACCTTTCAAATCGATGACATAATACACCTCATTATCATTTTGATAAGATTCGTACATTTTTGGGGTTTCAGCATCACTATAAGCCGTACCTTCCAAAGGAATATTAAATTCATGAAAACAGGCTCTTATCACGTTTTCAATCTGCTTATTGTCAGCAGGTTCTATTTTTCGAATTACGATCGTATCATTACTCATTTTAAAGCCTTAATTTTGTCCCGACGATTAATCGGGATGAATATACATGAAAAATACATAAAACGCTGTATAGAAATTGCTAAAAATGGTCTTGGCTCCACAAGGCCAAACCCTATGGTTGGCTGCGTTATTGTTCACAATAGCACCATAATAGGGGAAGGATTTACGAGTGCCTTTGGCGGTAATCATGCCGAGGTCAACGCCATACATTCGGTTTTAGACCAAACCCTTTTAAAACAAGCGACACTTTATGTAACTCTTGAACCTTGTTCGCACTTTGGCAAAACCCCGCCATGCAGTGATTTGATAATAAAACACCAAATTCCACATGTGGTTATTGGATGTATTGACGATAATGAAAAGGTTGCTGGAAAAGGCATTAAAAAATTAATGGACGCTGGATGCAACGTTACCGTAGGTGTGCTGGAAGAAGCCTGTAAAACGCACCACAAACGCTTTTTCACTTTTCACAATAAAAAGCGCCCATATATAATTTTAAAATGGGCAGAAACCAACAATGGATTCATCGCTCCCATCACTAAAAATGAACAAAAACCAGTTTGGATCACCAATGCTTTTTCCAGACAACTGGTACATAAATGGCGCACCGAAGAACAGGCTATTTTAGTTGGCACCAATACAGTTGTACAGGATAACCCAAGTTTAACCGCAAGGGATTGGACAGGAAAAAACCCTATTCGCATTGTTTTGGACAAAAACAAATCGCTTTCTAAACACTATAATGTGTTTAACGACAGTGCACAAACAATTGTTTTACAAGAACATGCAGCCAAAGACATTAGCAACAAACTTTATGAAAACCAGATTAATTCCATAATCATTGAAGGTGGCGCAAAAACCCTTCAATTATTTATTGATGCCAATCTTTGGGATGAAGCCAGAGTGTTTACTGGAGCTGTTACCTTTGAAGAAGGAGTAAAAGCCCCAAAGTTTTCTGGACGGTTAATTTCCGAAAAAACGATAACTACAGATAGCCTTAAAATTTACAGTAATGATTAAAACCATTGTTTTCGATTTTGGAAACGTATTTATTAACCTAGATATTGAAGGTGCTTTAAGCAGAACCTGCCAAACATTAAACATCGATATCTTTTCTGAAGAAATAACAGCCGTCAACAGTTTATACGAACAAGGATTAATTACCACCGATGAATTTCTTGATTTTTACGCAAATCACTTCCCTGGCCAGTCAAAAGAAACATTAACCGAGGTTTGGAATTGTATACTGAAGAATTTCCCTAAACACCGTTTGGATTTTTTAAAAGAATTAAAATCAACCTCAAAATACAAACTCATTTTATTAAGCAATACAAACGAGCTCCATATCAATTGGATTAAAGAGAATGTGCCTTTTTATAATGATTTTAAAAATTGTTTTGACGCCTTTTATTTGTCACATGAAATCAACCTAAGCAAACCAAACCGTGATATTTTCGAATTTGTCTTAAACGAAAACAACCTAAGCCCAAGCGAATGTCTTTTTATTGACGATAACCAGGCCAATATAGAAACCGCTAATCGCATTGGTTTTAAAACATGGCACATCAACCCCAACACAGAGGATGTTACCACTTTATTAAAAACCAAAAACTATTTATTTTAACAATTGATTGAAAAGGATACATATAAAACTATAGAAAATGTCACAGAACCTGTTTTGTTTAAAGACAAGAACAGCAAGTTTTACGGTTATGTCTTTCCTGTTTTAAATGAAGATGATGTCAAGCAACATTTAGAACAACTAAAAAAGGAGCATCATGCGGCCAGACATTGGTGCTATGCCTACCAAATAGGAACCGAATCCATAATGTATCGGGCAAATGATGATGGCGAACCAAGCAATTCTGCAGGCATGCCCATTTATGGCCAAATACAATCTTTTGAAGTCACCAACATTTTAATTGTTGTTGTTCGCTATTTTGGCGGTGTTAAACTTGGTGTTGGCGGGTTGATAAACGCCTATAAAACAACGGCACAATTAGCCTTAGACCAAAGCCACATTATTACCAAAACCATAAATATAAACTACCTTATTAGTTTTGAATACAAGAACATGAATAAGGTGATGCGTATCATTAAAGAAAAGCAACTTCACATTACAAATCAAGTTTTGGAACTCGATTGCAAAATCACCATATCGGTAAGAAAAAAAGATGCTAAATTGATTTTTAATCTGTTCGACAACATATTTGGCATAGAGGTAAAAGCCATTTAACCACCAATAGCATCCAATATATATTTTGGAGCCCGCATGGGTTTATTGGTTTTCATATCAATAAACACCAAAGTTGTCGATGCCGTTGTTAAAATTTCACCTTTGTCGTTGGTTATTTCGTAATCAAATTCAATTTTAGCCGTGGGTACTTTTTTTAGTTGAGTCTTTACATGAATTACATCGTCGTAACCCGCTGATTTTTTATAGTTTAAACTTAAAGAAACAACAGGAAGCATCACACCGCTTTCTTCCATTTTTTTATATGAAACCCCTAACTTTCGCAGCCATTCAATTCTCCCCATTTCAAGATATAATGCATAATTTCCGTGGTATACCACTCCCATTTGGTCTGTTTCGCCATATCTCACTCTTATTTGTATTTCATCGATTTTCATAAGGATAATTAAATATTTTTTCGTAGTTTCGGCTAGCACCTAAACATGCATAAAAAATTCTAGAAATTCAATAGCAAATGATTTTTTTTTTTAGAATTTTGTTCACATATTTGCTTAGCTTTTACGGGGCGCCATGAAAAGTTATTTTTCATATTAAATTCTAACTAACAAAAACCAAATAAAACTAAAAAATGAGTAAAACTGCGCAAACGGTATGGAATAATTGTCTGAAATTCATAAAAGATAATATCCAACCGCAAGCCTACAAAACATGGTTTGAGCCTATTATCGCAGTTAAGCTTACAGATAATGCTTTAAGTATTCAAGTACCCAGTAAATTCTTTTATGAATGGCTTGAAGAGCATTATGTAAAAATCCTTAAGGTATCACTCACTAAAGAACTAGGGGAAAAAGCCAAATTAGTTTACATTATTAAAATGGAAAACACTTATGGCAATAAACAGCCCTTTACAGAAAAAATCCCAAGTGCAAACAGATCTGCGATGAAATCGCAGGAAGTCGATGTACCTTTAAATAATAAAAATCCCGAGTTACGAAACCCGTTTGTAATCCCTGGTATTAGAAACGTAAAAATTGAGTCTCAACTCAACCCTAATTACAGTTTTGAAAACTTCCTAGAAGGCGATTCAAATCGTTTGGCAAGAAGTGCCGGTCTGGCTGTTGCGGCTAAACCCGGAGGAACATCATTTAATCCATTATTAATTTTTGGAGGAGTTGGTTTGGGAAAAACCCACTTGGCTCATGCTATTGGGGTAGACATAAAAGATAAATATCCAGAAAAAACGGTTTTATATATTTCTGCTGAAAAGTTCACACAACAATACATAGAATCGGTAAAAAAGAATAACAGAAACGATTTTATTCATTTTTATCAACTTATTGATGTCTTGATCATAGATGACGTGCAGTTCTTTTCTGGAAAATCCGGAACCCAAGACGTGTTCTTCCACATATTTAACCATTTGCACCAAAATGGCAAACAGGTAGTTTTAACCAGTGATAAAGCCCCTGTAGACATGCAGGATATAGAGCAACGTTTATTATCGCGCTTCAAATGGGGATTATCTGCCGAGCTACAGCACCCCGATTTTGAAACCAGGGTATCTATTTTAAAGAATAAACTGTACCGTGATGGTGTAGAAATGCCAGACGATATTATAGATTACGTAGCAAAAAACATAAAAACCAATGTTCGCGAGCTTGAAGGCGCCATTATTTCACTTATTGCACAGTCTTCCTTTAACAAAAAGGAAATCACCCTTGAACTTGCCAAACAAATTGTTGAGAAATTTGTAAAGAACACCAAGCGCGAAGTATCTATAGATTATATACAAAAAGTAGTATCAGACTATTTCCAAATGGATATAGATACCTTACAATCCAAAACGCGCAAACGCCATATTGTGCAAGCTAGACAATTGGCCATGTTCTTTGCCAAAAAGTTCACCAAAGCCTCTTTAGCCAGTATTGGATCCCAGATTGGTAAGCGAGATCACGCAACAGTACTACATGCCTGCAAAACAGTGGACAACCTATCTTCAACCGATAAGCAATTTAGAAAATACGTTGAGGATATCACCAAAAAACTATCTGTTTAAATACTATTGTAATGACTAAAATTTTAATGGTTTGCTTGGGAAACATTTGCCGTTCTCCATTGGCAGAAGGCATTTTACGTTCAAAATTGCCTTTAGATAGCTTTATGGTTGATTCTGCCGGTACCGCTAATTACCATGTGGGAGCCAAACCGGACAGACGCTCTGTTGCTGTTGCCCAAAAATATGGCTTGAATATTTCTAACCTAAAAGGACGGCAATTTAACGTTAGGGATTTTGATACTTTTGATCACATATTTGTTATGGACGAGTCTAACTATAGCAATGTCGTATCACTAGCCAGGCACGAAAAAGACAAAGAAAAAGTCAAGTTTATTCTAAACGAAGTATACCCCAACCAAAACTATAGTGTTCCAGATCCATACTATGGTGGCGATAGCGGTTTTGAAAATGTTTACAAAATGCTGGATGAAGCCTGCTCAATAATTGCTGAACGATTAACTTAAAATTAGTATTTTTAACACCTACTTTCATCTTTAAACAACTAACATGGCTACAGCACATGGAACATTATATTTAATCCCTACAACACTAGGTGATAATGCACCTTTGGAAGTGCTTCCCATTTCTGTTAAAAAAATTATAGAACAAACCGATGTGTTTATTGTTGAAAACGAAAAAACAGCAAGGCGCTTTATAAAAAAAATCAGTTCTGGTAAATCGCAATCAGATTTACAAATGTTTCACTTAAATAAGTTCACCAACCCTATAGAATTACCTGAATTTCTTGCCCCTTGCTTAAAAGGCATTAATGTTGGCTTATTATCGGAAGCTGGTTGCCCTGGTGTTGCAGACCCAGGAGCCGATATTATAAAACTGGCTCATGAAAAAGGCATTAAGGTAGTACCTTTGGTGGGACCTTCATCTATATTAATGGCCATAATGAGTTCTGGACTCAACGGTCAAAATTTTGCATTCAATGGCTATTTGCCAATAGATAAAGACGAACGAAGAAAAGAAATTAAACGATTAGAACGATTGTCTTTCGACTACAATCAATCGCAACTATTCATCGAAACACCTTACAGGAACAATAAAATGCTGGAGGATTTATCCAATATTTTATCTGGCACCACCCAAGTTTGTGTTGCTTGCGATATTACTTTACCCACCGAATATATAAAAACCATGAGTGCCATCGATTGGAAAAAAAATATGGTAGATCTACATAAAAGACCTACCGTATTCATTATTCATAAAAGCTAAATAGCCCTAAATAGCTTTAGCTTTTCTGTTTGGTTTTAAAAATGTGGTGTCATAACCCGAAAATCGCTTTAAGTAATACGATACTGTTGTACCATTACCATCGGCAAAATTATTAAGGCCATAACTTCTAAGGTATTTTTTTACATTACCTGGCCCCGCCAAATGAGCCGCAGCCAATATACCAGACTCTGTAACCACTATACCATTTATTCGTTTTCCAACAAAGTTTTTAATATCCCTTCTTAAAATCCATTTATTGCGTTGTGCATTGGCTATAAAAGCTTTCTCTTGAAGTTTAGGGTCCTTTAAAAACTTAACAGGGTTGTGTATTCCAATTAATTTTAATGTTTCCTTACCAAATTGGTATTTACCAAGATAACCAAACCTATTAATACAAGCATAGTTACCTCTGGACTCCTTAAAGGCTAATGCCTCTTTAAATCCAACAAATGATTTTCCTAAATAAGGGGAAAACGTTTGGGTTCTTTCATTCGATACATCGATATTGCTGGCAATACCTTCATCAAGACCTACACTATAGTTTAGCTCAAGGCCTTTGGTTGAATACTCACTCAAATCTATCGTTTCATTAGCTGAAAACGATGCGTACAATAGAATAGAAATTGTAAGCGTCAGGGCCGAATAACTTGCAATATTCTTTATCATAATTTCTAAATTTCTTCAGCAATTTTCCAAAGGAAGACCACTTGAAAATTTGAGCGTGCAAAATTAGATATTTTTTTTATCTTTTCAAAATTACTCGTTTATGTGCGTTTTTTAGTAGTACAATAGATGAAATGCACTCCCTTTTTTGCTGAATTCCAAAGCAGGAAATGGCACTTTAATGGTATTAAAAACACTAAAAACTGACTTCAAAAAATGAGATTTTGTTCTAATTCTATTCAAATTTACATCAAAACTTAAATAGAATTGACGTCGCCTGTTGTTATTTGTCAACAAAATATTGTCAACATCTTCCACCCCCTGTAACATCCCGTCAGCACTATATCCTACAGCTATATTGAGCCATTTGGGAATATAGTTTTTTTTGAAAAAATCATGCACATTAATACTTAACCAATAAGTTTGCCCATTATAATCCTTTAAAATTTGCTCCAAAAAACCTGCTCCTAATTTGTCTGGGTTTAATGCTGCATATCTTGTTTGATGGAAAGAAAATTTTAAATGGACACGCTGTTCATTCCAAAGTAGCTCCTGGCCAACATATAGTCCTGTTCCAGCTGCATTTGCAACAACATCGCCCCAAGAAAAGCCCCATTCTTGCGAAAAACCATCAAAAACTTCAACAGCAGTAAGGAAGCCAAAACCTAATGTAGCACCATAAATTAGTTGCTCTTTTTGGCTTACACCACTCCAATGCAATACTTCGGCTCCTACCCTTCCCATTTGGTACGATGCATACACATGTCCCAACTTATCCATTTGTAACCATTCATTATTATCATTTGTGGTATGGAACTTAGAACGCTCAAAATCGGCATACCATAATTGATCCAACCCTATCAATGAAATGGTGGCTAAAGATGCTTCGGAAATAATTACAGCATTTCGGCGGGGTATGTTTAAAGTATCGGAAGGCTTGAAAAAATTATCCAGCCCAGACTGTGAAAAAGATACAATAGACAGTAAAAAGAATACGCATTTTAACACATGACCAGCCATTGTTACCTATGGATACCTTGTGATGACAAATATCGATGATATTCCCTCGCATTAACATTATGCTGTGTTAATGTTTTGGCAAACTTATGATACCCTAAGCGTTTAGCATCTGCAACAAAATACAAATACTTGTGCTTTTCGTAATTTAAAACGGCATCTATCGCCGATATATCGGGCATGGCTATAAGTCCTGGAGGCAAACCTAAATTCTTATAGGTATTATAGGGCGAATCGATTTCTTTATGCTTATTCAGCACACGCTTTATAACTGTATTTTTATAGTGTGGTAATTGGTAAGCCGCAAATTTAATAGTAGGATCGGCCTGTAGCGGCATACCTATTCTCAACCTGTTTAGATACACCCCGGCGATACGTGGTTGTTCACTGGCCTGCTTAGATTCTTCATAAACGATAGAGGCCAAAGCGATAACTTGATTGGGAGATAGTCCAATATTGCGAGCCTTAGCTATCCGGTCTTCATTCCAGAAACGCTTATATTCCTTTAACATTCTATCTCTAAAAGACTCGGCTGAAGTATTCCAGAAAAACTCATAGCTATTGGGCAAGTACATTCCCAAAGCTGTAGCTTCGGTAAACTTATTTTGGGACAAAAACGCGTCGTCTTTCATTGCTTTTAATAATGAAAGACTATCGGCTTCTATTTCTTTTGAAACTCTACCAGCCAACTTTTCCAAAGAACTTTGATTGTTAAACGATACTTTAACAGGCAAATTATTGATGCGGATGGAATTGATAATATCGTTATTGCTCATCCCCTTTTTAATAGCATACCTCCCCGCCTTTATGTTAGCTGTATATTTTTTTTGCCGAGCCAAGTTGTCAAAAGACTTTATATCATCAAGCAAAGGCTCTAACTGACTGCGAACATCCGCATAAGTTGCATGTGTTGGAATATAAACATAAGCGACCTCATTATTAAAAGCCGTATTGGGGCGCAACATGGCCTTATACACAAAATTGGCGAAAAAAACAGCCCCGACAAGCCCTATAATGGCTATGGCCCAAAGTATTTTTTTTATATACATTTATGTTCTTCTATTTAAAATTTTACTGGACATGGTTTGGCTATTGTTCTTTATGTGCTTTTATAAGTTGAAATAGATATTCATCTTTATAAGAGCCATTAACCAAGTTCCAATCTTTTTTTAACCCTACTTCCTTAAAACCAGCACTTGTAAACAATTTAATACTGGCTTTATTATCTTTTGAAACATTACAATACAATTGATGTAAGCCCAAATGCGAAAAGCTATAATCTATTAACAGCTTTAACGCTTCCTTTCCATAACCTTTGGCCCTGTTACCTGGCTCTTTTATTAAAATGCCTACACCTGCCCTGGCATGTTTAAAATCAAAATCGAAAATATCGATTAAGCCTAAGGCCTCATCATTATAATTAGAGACTACCAAACGCAATTGCTTGACTTCGAAAATATCTTTATGTGCATTTTCTAAATACTGTTTGATCACAAACTTAGAATAAGGTGCTTGGGTATTACTAAGTTCCCAAAGGGCTTCGTCGTTTTCAACGGCATGCACAAAGGCTAAATCTTCAGGCTCTAAAGCCCGTAAATAAATATGTTGGCCTTTTAGCGTTATCATATTGTACCCGAAAAAACAAAATTGGCAGGCCCTATAAGCCATACATTTTGATAGGCTCCATCTACAAGATCAAAACATACTTGCAATTTACCGCCTTCAACCTCTAAATCGATATGGTTACTTTGGGTTTCTCCTATAGCATTCATAGCTATAGCTACAGCCGTAACCCCTGTACCACATGACAAAGTTTCATCTTCAACACCGCGTTCATAAGTCCTTACCCGAAACGTGGCATCAGATAATTTCTTGACAAAATTAACATTAGTGCCTGCTTGGTTATAAGGCGCTCCGTACCTAATAGATGCGCCTTTGGTTTTTATATCGAAATCTTCAATACCTCCCTCAAACTGAACATGATGTGGCGAACCTGTATTTAAAAACACATGATTAGGGTGTTTTTCTATATCTTGTACATCAAGCATTTGAAGCCTTACCAAACCATTAGCATCAATTTCGGCATGGTGTACCCCATCAACTGCTTCAAAAACAGCTTTATCCTTAATAACCCCTAGTTGCTTTGCAAAGGCCACCAAACAGCGACCACCATTACCGCACATGGAACTTTCATTGCCATCAGAATTATAGTAAACCATTTTAAAATCTAACGTCTCATGGTTTTCCAATAAAATAAGCCCATCTGCCCCTATGCCAAAACGTCGGTCACAGAGTTCCTTTACACGTTTGGTATCTTTTTTGTTGAAATTTTGTTGACGATTATCAATCATCACAAAATCGTTTCCCGTTCCTTGATATTTATAAAAAGTCTGTTGCATAATCAATGCACAAAAGTACATGATTTTTTTCATTTGTTTTTGGTGAACTTTCAAATGAAAAAATAGATGAACCAATAAAAAGGTTATTAAAGTAAAAACAAATTTTATGATGTCTTTATTACCAAATTTAGGAATATTATAACGGTTTTACATCTGTTAAATAGTCGTTAAAGTTGAAGTTAAAAAGCGTTAAAAGCCAATTGGCAACTCAATAAATATTTAATTTTAATCGTTGTTATTACAATTTAAATTTTAAGAATTATGAAGAAGATTTTATCACTTGTTTTGGTTTCGGCTTTAGGTGGTATCATGACACTAGGAGCCTATAAATTATTTTTGGAAGACGATCACAAAGTGGTAGTCACACAAAATGAAACCCCTACATTTTTGCCCACTAATAATTTAAGTACCATAAACAACATTTTAGAGGCACCAGATTTTACGGTAGCAGCCGAAAATGCCGTGCATGCCGTAGTGCATGTTAAAAATGTATCTATTAGCTCTAGACAAATGACTATCCAGGATCTTTTTTTAGGTAGAAGTGAACCTCAATACAGATTAGGAACTGGATCTGGGGTTATAGTAGATCCTAATGGATATATAATTACCAACAATCATGTTATTAAAGATTCAAAAGAACTATCAGTAACATTGAACAACAACAAAACCTATAAAGCTGAAATTATTGGTACTGACCCCGAAACCGATATTGCTGTCATAAAAATAGATTCGGATGAAGATTTGCCTGTAGTGAATTTTGCTGACTCCGACGATGTTAAAGTTGGTGAATGGGCATTGGCTGTAGGTAACCCATTTAATTTAACATCAACTGTTACCGCAGGAATTATTAGTGCTAAATCTAGAAATTTAGACCCAACTGGGGAGAATATACATTCTTTTATCCAAACTGATGCTGCCGTTAATCCAGGAAATTCTGGTGGGGCATTAGTTAATGTTAATGGTGAGCTAATAGGTATTAATACAGCAATTTCATCACAAACAGGTTCTTATATAGGATATTCCTTTGCTGTTCCCAGTAATATAGCTCGAAAAGTATACATGGATATTTTGGAATATGGCGGTATACAAAAAGGGATTCTAGGAATATATCCACGGGTTCTAAACAGTTTCCAAGCAAACGAATTGGATATTGACGAAACTGAAGGGGTTTATGTAGATGGAGTTACACATAATTCTGGAGCAGAAAAAGCAGGGCTAAAAAAAGGAGATATTATAAAGCAGTTGGACCATATAAAGATATCTAAATTTGAAGACCTAAAAGGTTACTTAAAAACCAAACGACCAGATGACATTGTTAATGTTAAGTTACTTAGGGATGGTAAGTTGCTAACCTTACCAGTTACAATTTCTAAAGAAGATATATCAACTGTAGAGTTTTGGGATATGGAATTTAGAGACATCCCTAGTTCTATAAAAGAAAAATATGATATTGAAAACGGAGTACTTATTACCAAAACCAAAAACAAGGACTTATACTCCAGTTTGGGTATTAGGGATGATTATATCATTACTGAAATAAATGGCAAAAAAATTGAATCCATTAAAGATATCATTAAGCTAAAAGAAAAGTACGGGGGCAACTTTGATAAGCATATTGAACAGCTAGCTTATTTAACTCCAAATTTAGAACCCAAAGAAGTCATCTTTAGATAAAAAACCCATAAAGACAGTAATTAATACCCCATCAAAACCTATGGATTTTGAATGGGGTTATTTTTTAGATTCCCGTTTTCACGTGAATGACAATTTCAACAAAATCTTCAACTTTTCAAGTTGAATATTTTTTTTTGAAATACGCTACGAAAACGTTTGAAATATGGTATTTTTGCCAAAATTTAAACAACACTCTAAATAAACAAAGATGCTTTTTAAAGACTCTTACGAAAAAGAATTAGCTTTTCAGGCAGACCGCAGGAGAGCTACCGTAGAATTTATTAAAATAGTAAGCGATTTATGGTACGATAAATCCATTGAATTGGTGCTTTTTAGAAATCAGTTAATAGACCAAAATGTAAGCCAGATTTTAAATCTACATGAATACGCTTGCAAATTTGTTCAAAAACCCATTTCAATTTTCGATTCGGTTGAAATAGCACAGGCTATAAAAACACTGGATATTCCTCCGGCCAAATTGGATATAGGAAAACTAACTTACGAGTTTCATCTAGAAGACAACAAACACAATAGTGTTATCGCTTTTGTTTCATCAAAACTAAAAGATGCCCGTAAAAATGGAGACATTAAGCCTAAAGATGTTGTGCTTTATGGTTTTGGTAGAATAGGACGATTAGTAGCCCGCGAACTTATGACACGTACCGGCAAAGGCAATCAACTACGCTTAAGAGCCATAGTTACCCGTGGCACTATTACCCCAGAAATTCTGGAAAAAAGAGCTGCTTTACTTCGCAATGATTCGGTACATGGTGATTTTTACGGTACCGTTTCTGCCGATATAAAGAATAATGCGCTTTCCATAAACGGCACAACAGTAAACGTTATATCTGCTAATGCCCCAGAAGATATAGACTACACAAAATACAACATCAATAATGCATTAGTAATAGATAATACTGGCGTATTTAGGGACAAAAAAGCTCTAAGCAGGCATTTAAAATCTAAAGGGGTCGATAAGGTATTATTAACAGCTCCCGGTAAAGAAATACCAAATATTGTTTATGGCGTGAACCATGCCGGCAACAACCCAGATAAACTTAATATCTTTTCGGCAGCATCTTGTACCACAAATGCCATTACACCCATCTTAAAGGTTATGGAAGATTCATTTGGTGTAAAAAATGGTCATATTGAAACTATTCACGCTTATACCAACGACCAAAACCTAGTCGATAATTTCCACAGCAAATACCGCCGTGGCCGTGCTGCTGGCCTAAATATGGTCATTACCGAAACGGGGGCCGGAAAAGCAGTATCCAAAGCTTTACCGAGCCTAGAAGGCAAATTAACATCCAATGCCATTAGAGTTCCTGTACCTAATGGTTCACTGGCTATTTTAAATTTAGAATTGGAAAGTAAAACCTCCCTTGATGGATTAAATACCATTTTAAAAAAATATGCGTTGGAAGGTGACCTTGTGGAACAAATAAAATATGAATTAAGTGACGAACTGGTCTCTAGTGATATTATTGGGTCTTCGGCACCTTCAATTTACGACAGCAAAGCAAGCATTGTAAGGAAAGATGGTAAAAATGTAGTATTATATGTATGGTACGACAATGAATATGGTTATAGCCACCAAGTCATTAGGCTTGCAAAATATATAGCAAAAGTTAGACGTTTTACTTATTATTAAAATAAGTTTTAATATCATTTATTGAAATTTTAATCATGAACATCCATTTTTATTTTTCAATCGTATATACCCTAGCCTCACAAAAGTGAGGCTTTTTATTAAAATCCGTTTCATACTGAACAATATTTTATAAATTCGTGACATCAATTTAAACCAATCATAAATGAAATCCATTAAGTATTATATAGCTTTAGCCTTACTTTGTATATTTTCATCAACTTCATTTGCACAAACTGTAGAAGAAAATGATAACCTTTCTTTAGATAATAGTACCTTAAACGATCAATTTGAATACGTTCTAAAAAAATCCGGTAATTTTAAAGGCACCAACGGACAGATGTATGAAGCTGTTAAACGTAGCATGCTTTTAGCGCTACAAGCCCATGCTGTTGATTCTTTAAAAACATTGCACAAAAACTTAGCGGATACCCAGATTGTTGTTGACAACCAGGCTAAAGAGATTTCAGATTTAAAAACCAAGCTTTCCTCAACCCAAAGCGACTTAGATAAAACCAATACCGAAAAAAACAGTATGGCACTTTTTGGGCTACAAATGAGTAAAACAGGTTACAACCTGCTTATGTGGTCTATTATTGGTGGTTTGCTTGCCTTACTGATTTTATTCATATATAAATTTAAAAACAGTAATACTGTAACCAGACAGGCCAAATTAGCACTTTCTGAAATTGAAGAAGAGTTTGAAGAACATCGTAAAACAGCCTTAGAACGTGAACAAAAAGTAAGGCGACAACTCCAGGATGAAATCAATAAACAAAAAGGTGTCTAATCACTCCTTTTTCAAGCTTTTAAAATCTGTAATCTCCATTACAGATTTTTTTTTATTACAATTTGTAGCTTCTCATTTATGTTCTAAAAACCATCTTTTTCTGTAAAAACTTTGTTAGTCCATATATTTTTTTTCATTTGTTTTTTGCGAATTTTCAAATGAAAAAATTCATGTACTTTTGCCCCATGAGAATAGATATTATAACGGTATTGCCCGAACTGCTCAAAAGTCCTTTTGAGGCCTCTATATTAAAACGGGCCATAGCAGCCAATCTTGTGGAGGTTCATTTTCATAATCTTCGTGATTATGCTACGGACAACTACAAATCGGTAGACGACTATCAATTTGGTGGTGGTGCCGGTATGGTTATGATGATAGAGCCTATAGACAAATGTATTTCGGGGTTAAGGGCAGAACGGCACTACGATGAAGTTATTTATATGACTCCAGATGGCGAGACCTTAAATCAAGGTATCGCAAACCAACTATCGCTTAAAGAAAACATCATTATATTATGCGGGCATTATAAAGGGGTGGACCAACGTGTGCGCGATCATTTTATTACCCGTGAAATTTCCATAGGCGATTATGTTCTCTCTGGTGGTGAATTAGGCGCTGCCGTACTTTGCGATGCGGTAATACGTTTAATCCCTGGAGTGCTAGGGAATGAAACATCTGCATTGACCGATTCGTTTCAAGATAACCTATTAGCCCCGCCCATATACACCAAACCACGCGAATATAAAGGTTGGAAAGTACCTGAACTGTTATTTAGCGGCAACCTTCCCGAAATTGAAAAGTGGCGAGAAGAACAAGCTTACCAACGCACCAAAGCCCGCCGACCGGATTTATTGGATGAATAACCCATTACGGACTTAAGCTTAGATCCAGATTAAAAATCCGTTTTTTGTATAATTTTTTGCCACGAATACACAAATATTTTAGTAGACCCTATTATTATCAACACATAACAACTATCGAAAGAGCAACATCCAGCCCAATATTTGATCTTCAACAGTTACAAACTATTTATTAATAGGGTTAGTGCTATTTGTTTTTAAATATAACTACAAAGAATACAAAGTAAAAATACTTTTGATTTAGCCCATTATTAGTAATAATATCGCTAAGCTATTCAGAATGGAAGACAACCAAGCATAGAACCTATTGATTATGAGATGAGTTACTCTTTTCACTTCAATTATGTTCAGTATAACACATCAAAATAACAAAACACTGTCCCTTTATATTATGACATATATAGATATCCAAAATATTTTAAAAGGAATTTGTGTATTCGTGACTAAGATTTTTTAGAAGCTAAAGCATTAAATTACATAGTTTCAACTATTTTTGAGATCAACAAATTGTTAGCGATGAAAAAACATATTGTAGTCCTTACTGGAGCAGGTATGAGTGCCGAAAGCGGCATTAAAACATTTCGTGATGCCGATGGGTTATGGGAAGGACACGATGTGATGCAAGTTGCTTCACCACAAGGCTTTGCCGCCAACCCAAAACTGGTTTTGGATTTTTACAACCAACGACGAAGACAATTATTAACGGTTGAACCCAATAGTGCACATTATGCTTTAGCTGAGTTGGAACGCAATTTTAAGATGACCATCATTACCCAAAATATCGATGATCTCCACGAACGTGCTGGAAGCAGCAATATTGTTCATTTGCACGGCGAGTTATTTAAAGTAAGAAGTACCGTTGATAAAACCGATGTACAGGAATGGAAAACCGATTTGGTTTTAGGCGATGTTTGCAGCAAAGGGCATCAGTTGCGTCCACATATTGTTTGGTTTGGCGAGGATGTCCCCATGATTGGGAAAGCCATTAGTATTTGTGAAACCGCAGATATCTTAATCATTATTGGTACATCCATGCAGGTATATCCCGCAGCAGGGTTAATGCATTATGTACCTGGAGATACTCCTGTCTATTTTATTGATCCAAACCCCAATATTAACAGCAATGAAAATTTAACGGTTATCTCGGAAAAAGCAACTATTGGCATTCAACAAGCTATCAAAATGATTAAGAGTGAACAATCCTAAAGGTTAAGTTTATTCTTGGATCAATTGCCCTAGTAGTTTTAGGTATTTTATGTTTCCAAAAATGCTGTGTTGTACCCTTCATAAGCAACAAACTACCATGGTTTAAAGGAATGCTAACCGTTTTTAAATTGGCATTATTAATATGTTTTAGTTTGAATGGCCTGGTTTCCCCAAAAGACACCGAAGCTATAACTGGATTCACCCCTAACTCTTTCTCATTATCTTGGTGCCAATCGTTACTATCCTGCCCTGAACGATAAAGGTTTAACAAACAGCTTGTAAACTTAGTTTTTGCTAGAATCTCAATACGGTTTTTAACAAACAACAAATCGGTATTCCATGGATGTGGGTGCATAGAAATACCCGAGTATCTATAACTTTTGTTCGTATCACCATAAAGCGCCGTTAATCTTGGCACATTAAATTCCTTGCCATAAAATTTAATCTTATCCTGTTGCCAATTAATGGTACTATACAAACTCTTATAAAGTGTATCACTCTCTTCTAAAGTAAATACGTTATCGTAAAGTATTATATCGGCATCTGGCAAATTAAAATGTTGTATTTCAAGCCGATCTTTAAACAAATTAAAAACGTTATGGTCTTGCATTTTTAAGCTTACAATTTATTCTTCTCCTCTATCCACTTACTCATATACTTGGTACTTTGCAAGGTATGGTGTTGCAATAGCTGTCCTATAAAATTGTTCTGACGTTTGGTGCTTAATTCTTCAGTTACAGTAGCTAAAGCTTGTAATAGCCTTTCCTGATGCACCCCCTTATCAAAACGTTCATTTATAATTTCAAATCCATTTTGCTGCATTTCACACCAAAGTTTCTTTTCTGTGTATAGTTTAGCAGCTGAGCTTACAAATGCATCAGGTTCATCCTCAACGTACCCGTTTGGCTTAAAATTACCAAACATACCCTCGGCAGCTATTGTAGTCATAATACAAGGTGTCCCGTTTTGCATGGCATCGACCAACTTACCTTTTAATCCAGCACCAAAACGTAAAGGCGCCAAACATACCTTGGCCTGTTGCATCACTTGGTTGACATCTTCAGCAAAGCTTTTTATTAAAAACCCTTGCTTTTCATTATGCAACTGTTGTACTTTTTGAGATGCGTAAGCGCCATAAATATGTAATTCTGCCTTGGGCAACTCCTTTTTAATTCTGGGCCAAATCATATCTTTTAAATATAAAGTGGCATTATAATTAGGGGGATGCAAAAAGTTTCCTATCGTTATAAAATGTTGACGTTCCTCAAACTTAGGCAAGGCTTTAACTTTAGTTTCAGGAATAACATCCAACATAAAAGGTAGGTAACATAATAGCGATTCATCTATATTGAACTGCATTTTTAGAATCAGCATTTCAGCTTCAGAAATAATCAAACTTAAATCGCTTCTATAAATACTTGCTATTTCACGTTTCGTAGTATCATTAAACAAATACGTTTTATCAAAATCTGCATTATCCTTAAATGCCTGTTGCCTCCCCTTACGCAACCCATGGAAATCTTCAGTATCTAACACCCTAAGTGCATTTGGACATTGTTCGGCAACCCGCCAACCAAATTGTTCTTCGGTCATAAAACGATCGAACAAGACCACATCTGGATTCAGTGCTCTTACAAAACGATCAAAACTGGAATGGTTTAGTTCTATTGTTTTTTGGTCTACTCCAATAGTTTCCAGGTTAAAAGCTCGGTCTGTTTTAGTACATGCGCTAGCAAAAGTTATGTTGTAGTTTGCAGCTTTAAAAGCTTCAATAAGTTGCATCATGCGACTTCCTGCAGCAGAACTTTTGGGCTCTGGCCATACAAAACCAATAATCAATAGTTTTTTTAATGCCACCAATTCAAGAATATCTTTGGACGTTAATCCTAATTTAGAAACTGTCTATACTTCATTCAGGTTTTGGCGCCAGGGCATATTTTGTACGCACTAATTTCGCCCAGTTAACGACGGCTTCAATTTGGTCATTGCTTAATTTGGCTTCATCGTGTGTCCATGTATATGACTTCAATGGCATAAATCGTTCTTCAACCATTTCTATTAACTCTTCAAACTTGTGGTTTTTACGCTTTACCGAATTGCCCACCCAATTTGACATATTAAAATGCTTTTTCCCATCCTTAATATGCCCTGCCAACCAATAATTTACCGGCGTTATATTATTATACCAAGGGTATCTGGTAGAGTCGCTATGGCAATCAAAACAGCTTTCCTTTAAAATAAGTTTTACTTCTTCTGAAGGGTTTGTTTCTGTAAAAAAGGGTTCAACAGAAGCTAGATCACCTTGATTTTTTTCTGGACCAAAAAACTGGGCAATTACCAAAAGTATCAGCAAAAGCAATCCTATCTTTTTTATTTTCTTCATCTGCTTTGATTTATTTTTATAGTATTTTTAGAACTCTAAAATATAAAATAATTAGATGAACACAGAGGATTTACATGAAGAATTAAACTATGTTAACGCCTCCCGCAAAAACCGTTTAAAATATGCCCATCTGATCTTAAACGACTTAACTTTATTCCCTAAGCTTTTAGACATTATGTTTATGGTCGATGATAAATTATCGTGTAGGGCGGCTTGGATTTTAGAATTTGTTTGCATTGAATACCCCTATGCTATAGTACCCTATTTAGATACATTTAGCAATAACCTTAAAAAAGTGCATTTAGATTCCGCCATACGACCGGTTTCCAAGGTTTGTAGTTTAATTGCCAAAGCTTATTGCTCTAAAACCACAAATCCATTAAAAAAAGCGCTAACACCAACACATAAAGAATTAATGGTTGAAGCCTGTTTTGACTGGATGATTAGTGACCAAAAAGTAGCTGCTAAAGTACACGCTATGGAAACGCTCTTTTTATTGGGAAAAGACTCTAATTGGATCCATAAGGAACTAGCATTGATTTTAGAACAGGACTTCCATACCCAGAGTGCGGGCTTTAAGGCCAGGGCAAAGCGAATTCTTAAGAGAATAAAGCAAGAGAACCTATAATGCCATAACGGCTGCTAACTTTTTTTCGCTTATATTTAGCAACTTACTCTTAACCAGTCGCTTCGTTAGGGTTTTCCAGTTTTTATCTTGGTCAAAAACAGATTTTAAAATGGGAAATGCTTTATTATAATCTTTGTTATTCAATAAATTAATAGCATACCAATACGTCATCTCTAAATTATCTGGAAACAGTTTTTGTGCTTGTAGATACAGGCTTTCCGCTTTTTTAGAATCTCCTTTCTCCATGGCCAAGTCCCCCTTATTCATATAGTCGTATGCTTCATGTATTTTTACTAATCGCTCCAGTTCCTGTATAGGGTTTTCATGATCTTCAACCCTAAGATCCATGACCACATCTTCCCATATATTGCCTGTTGCATGTCCCTTAACAATTAATATCGCAGCCGATTGTTTGCCACGTATGTCTCCTTTTTCGTTTTCTGCCGCCTTTAATGCCGCCAATACACGGTAACTCAGGCTACCTTTTGTACTCTCGAAAGCTTTAGCCATCGCATCCCAAACCGTATTTTCCAGCATCATGTTGGCTTGAACAGAAAAGTTTTTGCCTTGTCTATGGCCAGCCTCGTCAATGCATTGATTTCCCGTATGCGTTGCTACCAATCCTTTATTATTCAAAAAAGCCACCTGTCTGTACATTGCTCCTGAATCGTTTTCCAGCAGTATGTTCAAAGCTTGTTCTGGTGACAAGCCTTGCTCCATCAAGGCCAAGCCTTTTGGTCCGTAACTTGGATTAACCAACGATTGGGTAGCAACAACCCCAACACCGGCTTTACCATAAGTGACCACACTACCTACACTAAACCAATGGCTTTGTACCGCCACAGCCATCTCTCCTGTTAAGGAATCCCTAGCCACAATGGAATAGGTATGTGTAAAAGGTTCAGATGTTTTATAAAATTGAGCCATAAGCTCCTGGGACAAAAGAATAACCAATAAAAACTGTATAAATCGCATATCGCAAATATTTTACATAAATATACTAT
Organism: Aestuariivivens insulae; assembly: GCF_022662195.1. Lineage (GTDB taxonomy): Bacteria > Bacteroidota > Bacteroidia > Flavobacteriales > Flavobacteriaceae > Aestuariivivens > Aestuariivivens insulae. The sequence goes on from NZ_JAKMCS010000011.1 coordinate 62,666, forward strand.
TTTATCGTTTGAATTTAGTCAACAAACTTCCTATCGATTCTTAAAATCTTCTGTTCAAAAAAAGCTATCTTTGCAACTTCAAAAAAAATAACACAACATGTCATTATCAGCCTTAAATGCCATTTCCCCAATTGATGGAAGATACAGAAGTAAAACCAGTGAATTAGCACCTTTCTTTTCGGAGGAAGCCTTAATAAAATATCGCGTTTTAGTAGAAATAGAATATTTTATTGCGCTTTGCGAACTACCTCTACCGCAATTAAAAACGATAGACACTTCTCTTTTTGAAGATTTAAGGTCGATTTACAAAACTTTTTCCAGTGAAGATGCCTTGGCCATTAAGGATATCGAAAAGGTAACCAATCATGATGTTAAAGCTGTTGAATATTTTATAAAGGAAAAATTTGATGCTTTAGGCTTATCACAATATAAAGAGTTTATCCATTTTGGACTGACTTCGCAAGACATAAACAATACGGCCATTCCTTTAAGTATTAAAGAGGCCATTAATCTGGTTTATACCCCAGAATACCAAAGTGTCTTAGACAGGCTTAAAGCTGTGGCAAAGGAATGGAGCCAAGTACCGATGTTGGCCAGAACGCACGGGCAACCTGCTTCCCCTACCCGTTTAGGAAAAGAAATAGAGGTGTTTGTTGTTCGTTTGGAAGAACAATTTAATTTATTGAAAAACATCCCCAATGCTGCAAAGTTTGGTGGTGCTACTGGAAATTTCAATGCACACCATGTTGCCTACCCCAATATGGATTGGAAAGCGTTTGGAACTAGCTTTGTACAAGAAAAACTAGGACTTCACCATTCGTTCCCTACCACACAGATTGAACATTACGACCATATGGCTGCATTATTCGATGCCCTTAAACGTATCAATACTATTATTTTAGATTTAGATAGAGACATATGGACCTATGTATCCATGGATTATTTCAAACAAAAAATTAAAGCCGGTGAAGTTGGTAGTAGTGCCATGCCCCATAAAGTGAATCCTATTGATTTTGAAAATAGTGAAGGAAACCTTGGTATTGCCAATGCCATTTTTGAACACCTGTCGGCTAAATTACCTGTTTCAAGGTTACAACGCGATTTAACCGATAGCACTGTTTTACGTAACGTAGGCGTACCATTTGGCCATACCATTATTGGATTTAAATCGACATTAAAAGGATTGAATAAATTATTATTGAACGAGGCCAAATTTGCCGAAGACCTAGAGAATAACTGGGCAGTGGTTGCCGAGGCCATTCAAACCATTTTACGCCGTGAGGGGTATCCTAACCCATATGAAGCCTTAAAAGGTTTAACGCGTACCAACGAAAAAATAAACCAAAATTCCATTTCAAATTTTATTGATACCTTAGAGGTCTCTAACGAGATTAAAGAAGAGTTAAAACAAATTACACCTAGTAATTATACTGGAATTTAAAAAATGATACTTAACGATAAACAATCGTTATTACTCTGTGGCGTTTTAGCAGCTGGCTTATTTGTTACGGGAATATTCAATATACTCGATAACTTTATTGTATTGACTATATTGGTGCTTATTTTTTTAATAATTATTGCCAATATTATATATACAAAGAGTAAACATTTTGAAGAAGATCTTAATGACTCTCAAGAAAAAAACTCCCAATAGTACCAAATATTGGGAGTTTTTCATTAACATTTATACTGCAAAATCATTTAAAAAAGTTCATAATATCTGACGACACTTGGGACGCATCGAAATTAGAATCCCTTAATGCAGAAACCAGGGTCACCATTTTTTCCGGACTCATATTATTGCCCAAAACCCTAACGATAGCAAAACCTAAATCATTAGCATTTCCAAACACAACCACCTCATCGGCTTCATCGTCATCACCTATATATTTAACGACTACTTTATTTCCTTTATCACTAAACTCTATTAAATCGTTATATTTTTTATGGTTTAAAATGGTTTTCACTTTAGCTAATTCGGTGTTAAAGGCTTCCATATTGGTCTCATTCGCCTTAAACCCTAGAAAATTTAATCGCTTTACCGAATTATAAGCCTCCATCTGTTCCTCATTAAATTGGGACTTATCCACTTCAATCATAGATAACGGAACATCTTGGGAAATGAAACTAGCTGATTCTTGATTATCTACAAAGTACCTTTGTAAACTAACCCCATCACCACAGCTTGTTAAAAAAACTGTGGCCAATAGGGTGTAAACTATATATTTAACTGTGCGTTGCATGATTGATATTTTGCTTTGCTTATTTATCTTTTTCTAAATGTTGCCCTCCAGGGATATTCATCTTTTGGGTAAGCTTAGAAATTTCATTCAAATCGATATTGCCGGTAAGCGACACCACTACGGTTTCAATTTTACGCGCCTTGCCGTTAATTTCAATTTTATCGTCCATAACCTTGTCTATGCCATTAACAAAGATTAAAAGCTCTTCTACATGGTCTGCATCTTTACCTTCTTTCACATAAAACTTCACTTCGCTACCATCGTCTTTAACTTCCATTAGCTCTTCCAATGCACTGGAACGCGATTTAACCCATTTTGAAATATCTGCCGATATGGACTGATTGTCTGTTACAATGGTCTTAAAACTGGTGATGCTCTTTACCATATCCATATAGGCCTTTGCTTCAGCATCATCGGTATCTATACCAATTTTTGCTATCATTTGGAACATTTTGGGTTTAATGTTCACATAGGTCACATCTGGGTTTTCACTATATTTTTCGAAAACGTTTTTTTGTGCCATTCCTATTAAAGGCAACAACATTAATGCCATTACCAATACTACTAATCTATTTTTCATGTTATCTATTATTAAAATTTGTACGGTTAATTATCTGTTTGTTTTAAAAATTATACTGGTTGTATTTTCTATTTCAGCAAGGTAACCCAAGGTAGAAGTGCCTTTATTAACTTCGTTTAAGTAACCTACTGTAGCCGTCCCTTTGTTCATATGATTTGAAATCATAGCCAACGATTTTGACACTTCGTTAAAAGCAACTTCAGGATCATCAATAGTACCAACATTATTAGGTTTATTAAAATAAAACCCTATCATAAGAACCGCTACTGCTGCGACAGAAATCCACTTATAATTAAATGTTCTCTTGGTTTTTAATGGAACGTCTTTAGTAAACTGTTCTTGTTGGTTTCCCAAAAAATACGTGAATAATGGTTTATACATTTCTAAATGTGGCGCAACGGTGTCGCTGGTAAAATAGGTTTTTAACACTTGCTCTTCTTTAAGCGATGTTTCTCCATTCTCGTATTTTTCAAGTAATTTTTCTATATTATTTAATACCATAATTATGTGTATTAGTTAATTTTTCTCGTATTGCTTTTCTGGCTCTGGACAGGCTTACACGCACCGCCGTGTTATTCATATCCAGCATCTCTGCAATTTCATCGTAATCGTATTCCTCTATATCCCGCAGTTGAATAATTAATCGTTGTTGTTCTGGTAACTCTTCTATAATTTTAGCGACCCAATTCACGCTATCGTTTAATTCAACTTGCTTTTGCAGGGCGGTTTGTTTGTCTTCGTAATTACTATGGACTATCTTCAAGTTTTGTGATTGTTTCGACTTTAGCTTATCAAAACAAAAATTCTTGGTCATGGTCATAGAAAAAGCTTCAACATTTTTATACTCCGCTATCTTTGCTTTATTGTTCCATAACTTTAGCAGGACCTCTTGCGTGGCGTCTTCGGCTTCTTCTGTAGATATAAGTAAGCGTTTAGCTAAACGAAATACTTTATCCTTAAAAGGCATTACAATATTTAAAAACTCACTTTGAGTCATGCTTTGGTTATGGTTTAGTTCTAAATAGCTCTTTTATTGCTATTTGATATTACGACGAACAACAGATCATTTTGTTACAATTATTTTTTATTATACAATAATGTAAGTAATTTTACGATTTACCCAAATAAAACTTTGCAACTATGAAAATAGAAAAATTATCCTCAAACCTATTATTAATTCTATGCATAACATCACTTCTACTCGTTAATTGCAGTAAAGACAATAGTGTTCAGGAAGTTGAAGTAGAAGAACCAAAACCGGTTGTTTTAAATAACGAAGTAAATGATTTTGTATGGCTAGGCCTGAACGAAATTTATTTGTGGAAGGATGATGTTCCTAATTTAGCAGACAATAAGTTTTCCTCTTTAGATGATTATTATACGTTTTTAAATGGCTATGACACTCCTGAAATATTGTTCGACGCTTTGTTGTACCAAAAAGATGTTGTTGATAAATTCAGTTATATTGTTGATGATTATGTTACTCTGGAAAACTCTTTTGAAGGCACCACTAAAAGCAACGGACTGGATTTTCAATTGGTAAGATTGGGTAATTCCAACGATATATTTGGTTATGTTCGCTATGTAGCCAATAACTCTGATGCTGCTTCTAAATCGATTGCAAGAGGGGAATTCTTTTTAGAAGTAAATGGACAACAGTTAACCATTAACAACTATATTGATCTTTTATTTGGCACTAACAATACTTACACATTAGGCATGGCAGACATTACTAATAACACCATTGCCCTAAATGGAAAAACAGTTGATTTAACAAAAACAGATTTTACCGAAGACCCTATTTTGATCAATAAAGTAATTGATGCTAACGGTACAAAGGTAGGTTACTTAATGTACAACCAATTTATAGCCAACTTCGACACTGCTTTAAATGAGGCTATGGCATTATTAAAGTCTGAAGGTATATCCGAACTTGTTTTGGACTTAAGATATAATCCAGGCGGTCGTGTTAGTTCTGCAATTATTCTGTCAAGCATGATTACTGGACAATTCACTGGTCAAATTTTTTCAAAAGAAAAATGGAACAGTAAATACCAGAATTATTTTGAAAACAATGACCCCGAACGTCTTATTAACCGTTTTACAGACAAGCTGTTAGACGACACCCCTATTACCAAACTTAATCTAAACAAGGTTTATATTCTAACCACGAGCGGGTCTGCTTCAGCAAGTGAATTGGTAATCAATGGTTTGAAACCTTACATTGATGTTGTTCAAATTGGAACAGCGACAACAGGTAAATATACAGCTTCTGTAACGCTATACGATTCCAATAACTTCAGTAAAGAAAATGCAAACCCCAATCATAAATATGCCATGCAGCCTTTAGTTTTTAAATCGGCCAATGCCAATAATGTTTCCGATTATTACGACGGTTTACCACCAGATTACCTAATTACTTACCAAACCTCGTCTGGTGTTGTTGCCGAAGGTGAAAACATTTTAGATTTAGGTGTTTTAGGAGATGAGAACGAACCTTTTTTAGCCAAAGCTTTATCCCTAATAACCGGTACTACAACAAAAACTATTACCGGAAAACCTGATTCAATAAAAGGGTTAGATCTTACAACTATTGCCGATTCTAAAGATTTTACACCATTAGGTAAAGGGATGTATATTGAGTTAAATACAAACAAATAATTTAGATGAAGTTCTTGAAAACCCCAATAATGCTGTTAGTAGTTGCCCTATTAACCATTAGTTGCTTTGAAGACAACGACGACAATACAATAAGCGCCAACCAAATAAACGATTTTGTTTGGAAGGGGATGAACATTTTTTACCTCTATAAAGATAATGTGCCAGACTTGGCCAATGACAGATTTTCCAGTGACAGTGAATATGCTGATTATTTAAATGGGTTTTCTAGCCCTGAAACACTGTTTGAAAGTGTTATATACAACAGAGAAACAGTAGATAAATATAGTTGGATTGTAGACGATTACATTGCTTTAGAACAGTATTTTAGTGGTGTTTCCACAAGTAATGGGATGGAATTTAGCTTGTTTTTACATCCTAACAACAATAGTAAAGTCTTTGGAGTGGTAAGACTTGTGCTTAATAACAGTGATGCTGATAATAAGGGATTGAAACGAGGTGATATATTCGATGCCATTAACAACACTCCCTTAACAACATCAAACTATAACAGTTTATTAAGTGAGGACAGTTACACTCTAAATTTAGCTATGTATGACACAAACAACACACCAGAAAGTACTGATGACAATATAGTTTCAACATCGGAGGCCGTATCTCTCACCAAATTGGAATATGCCGAAAATCCTATTTTTAAAACAAACATCTTTGATGTAGGGGGTGAAAAAGTGGGCTATTTAATGTACAATGGCTTTACGGCAGATTATGACTCCCAACTCAACAATGTCTTTGCTGATTTTAAAGCCAATAATATACAGCACCTTGTATTGGATTTACGCTATAACCCTGGCGGATCTGTCAACTCTGCCATTCTTTTATCAAGTATGATTACCGGACAGTTTACCGGAGATATTTTTAGCACAGAACAATGGAACAGTGAATTTCAACAAGCTATAGAAAATGAAGACCCTGAACTCCTCATTAATAGGTTTACCAATAATGATGAAGGGGCTGCCTTAAACAGTTTGAACCTTAGTAAAGTTTACATTATTGCTACTGAAGACTCTGCATCTGCGAGCGAGTTAGTTATCAACAGCTTAGACCCTTACATCAATGTAGTACATATTGGTGAAAACACTACAGGAAAGTATCAAGCATCGACGACTCTGTACGATTCAGAAGACTATGGTCGTGAGGGTGCAAACCCTAACCATACGTACGCTATGCAACCCCTTATTTTTAAATCGCTTAACAAGGTTGGCTATACAGATTACATCGATGGTCTTACTCCAGACATTGAACTCCATGAAAATTATTTAGACCTTGGCATTATAGGGAATGAAAATGAAACGTTACTTGCTGCGGCATTAAACGATATACTAAATGCAACGGGAAAAACTTTTGCCAATTCAAAAACAAACAATAGTTTACAACTCTTTGAAATAGACCAACAGTCAAGTCCATTTGAAAATGATATGTATATTGAGAAGGAACTACCTGAAAACATTTTAAACCAACTAATTTTTGACTAAACACAAAACCTACTTCAACTGGAGTACAGGAAAAGATTCAGCATTAGCCTTATACCATTTATTACAGGATCCCAATTATACTGTAGAGGAACTTATAACAACCGTTAACAGCCATTATAATCGGGTGTCCATGCATGGGCTTAGAAGGGAATTACTGGTAGCACAAACCCAAGCCATTAATATCCCCTCCAGCTTTATTGAGTTGCCCGAAATGCCCAGTATGGAAACCTATGAACAAAAAATGGGGGAAACCGTTTCTAAGTTAAAAGAAAATGGCTTTACCCATAGTGCCTTTGGGGATATTTTTTTGGAAGATTTAAGAACATATCGGGAAAACCAACTGGCGCAACAAGGGTTTAAAGCGGTGTTTCCCATTTGGAAACGCGATACTAAAGCATTGATACATGAGTTTTTGGATTTAGGCTTTAAAACCATAATCGTATGCGCCAACTCCAAGTACTTTAACGAAGACTTTGTGGGTACTGTTATAGATAAAGATTTTATTGATAAGCTCCCCAAAGGCGTAGACCCTTGTGGCGAAAATGGAGAATTCCATACCTTTTGCTTTGATGGCCCTATTTTTAAGAACCCCATTCCATTTAGCATTGGAGAAAAAGTATACCGAGAATATAATACTCCTAAAACGGACGATTCGGTGTGTAAAGGCGATAAATATGGTGTTTGGTATTGTGATCTTATTGCTGAATAAGAAATTTTAAATAATCAAGTTTTTTAAAATATAAGTGTTGTTTTCGTTTTTTCCATTCCATGTATTTGCAAAAGTAGGTTTGCTTGCTTAGTCATTTCGATCGTAGAGAGAAACCAATAAGGTTCAGCGAAGCTAAATCGCATTAAGAAAGTAACACTAATACCATTAATAATGTGATGTCTCAATCGTACCTCATTTCGACATGACCAGAGCTATTGATTAACACATGCAGTCATTTTTTTAACGTGTCGCACTTAGCCTATCAAAGCGAAAGCAGGAATCCATAAAAAATGCCTCCAACAAAGGGAGGCATTTTCACAAGAGGTTAAGCAGTAGATAAAATCGTTATAGGTTTATATTCAACCCTAAGTTGACATTTCTTCCTTTAGTGGTATACCCCAGAATTTCAAAATAATCTTCATTGAGTAAATTGGTTATACTGGCAAAGAGCTTCACTTTATTTTTTACCAGTTTCTGACTAAAATATAAGTCAACTAAAGAAAAGGAAGATAGTTCAACATCTTCATAAGTTGAGAAATTCATATCTGCCCTACTTCCCACAAACTGATAATTTAAGGAAGCAAACGTATTTTTACAAAAGTTATAGCCCAAACCAACATTAACTTTATGCTTTGGCAACCTTAAACGTACGCCATCCTTCAACTCGGTAAATGTATAATTGGCAGAAATGGATAGATCTTTAACCAAATCGAGTTGCGCTTCAAGTTCAACACCATGAACCCTTGCATCGGCAGCGGCATTTTCGTAACCTGTAGTATAAATAATGGTGTTCTCCTCTTTTCTATTAAAATAAACACCGCTTAAACGAACTCCTTTTTTAGTGTTATACTCCAAACCACCTTCTATGGTTCTATTTTCTTCTGGTTCCAAGTCGGGGTTTGCGCCATAATATCCAAACAATTGGGATAAATTAGGAGCTATAAACGACGTGGCATACGATCCAAACACCTTGGCATAACCTTCATCTAATGCTATACTATAAGAAGGGTTTGCACTATAAACCAAATGCGTACCATATTCACTATGAATATTCAACCTTCCTCCCACATTTAAGTTTAAACCAAAATCTGAAACATAAACCATATTCACATAAGGATCGGTATTCGTAAAACTTTCTTCTTTAGAAAACTGACTCCTGTAATCGCCATAATTCAAACCAACTATAGTATAGAATGTATCATCAAACACATATTTATTAAAAGCATCCACAATGTAGCTTTTGGCTTTATGGGCAGACCCAAAAGTTGAAATAGTTTCCCGATCTATCTCGGTGAAGGCAGCATTAACTTGAATACTACCGTTACCGTATTTAAACTCAGGTGACAGCCCTACCCTTTTTTGTTCAGACAAGTATTCATCGTTTGTATCAGCAAAAGTATAAGTAGGTGCTGGGTACCCATCAATATCTGCTTTGAACTTATCATAACTAGCAAAAGCCGTAATATTAAAGGCATCATTAATTTTGTAACCCAATCTTGCATTCGTATTAAATCTAGAAAACGGATCCTTTTCTGGAGTGTCCGATTTTGCTGCCGACAACCCATCAACGTATCTATTGCCAAAGCTTGCCAAATAAGTAAGCTTATTCAAGGTTCCATTTATCGATACACTATTGGTAAAACTAGCGGCATTATAATTTAGATTGTCTTGATCTTGGTTCGTTCCAACTACTGTTAAGAAATTTCCAGATATACTTTCTTTAGACGACTTTTTAGTCGTAATATTAATGACTGCCGTGGCTGCCGCATTCCCATATAATGTACTGGCAGCTCCTTTTATAATTTCTATAGATTCAATAGTGTTTAAATCCAATAAACGCAAGTCCAATTCATTCGAGACCATAGAAGGATCGTTCACCTGTACACCATCAATAAGCACTAACACCTGTCTGTTATTACCGCCCCTTATAAAGCTGGATATGTTTTGCCCTTCAACACTTCTACTTCCGTTAACCACAATACCAGACTTTGTATTAATTAATTCGGCAATGGTTTTTCCTTGGCTCTTTTCAATTTCCTGTTTTGAAATTTTAATAACCGTTTTACCTGAGTGCTCTCGCTTCAGCTTAAACCTAGAATCTGATACAACAACTTCATCCAGTTGTTCTACACTAGTTGAGTCGGCTTGCTGTTGTGCAAACCCAAATAATGATATACCACAACACAGCATACCAAAAACACTTGCTTTTTTGTTCATTTAATTAACTAATTGCTCGAGAATCGCATGGATTATCATACGTAAACTTTTATCCCGAAAGTTTGACTTTATTGTTTGAATTTGGCAGGTCTCCTGACTTATCCCACACTATCGTACCTTCCCATTAACCTGTGTTAACAGTGGTTTGAAGACATAGTGCCTCTTCAAGAGATGCCCAATCAAAATTGAGCATGGAACTTACAGTTGCGGGAACAGCTCTGGAATTACACCAGATTCCCTTTTAATTGGCTTTGCCTTTCGAACTTTTTAATCGCTTCAATAGTTCTTAATGGCATTGCCAAACCAAAATTCGGTGCAAAGATAAGGTCTATTTTAATTTTAAAGATCCCTAAAAAGAAAAAAATATTAAATAGATTCTTATGATGCACGATAAAGTTCCTTTTTGGCTTTTTTTTGGGGCAAATGGCAAGCCACCGTGCTATACGCTATAGTTTTTTTAAATATGCAAGGTTTTTCAACGACTATAATTGTTAGCCATCTTGGTTCTTGATTCTTTGTGCCTTGGTTCCAATTGCTAGATATTTTAAAAAAGCTGCCGCTCCTATCACTTTTGCGGAGTTTTAGACTTTTAACATTATATATTACAACCTAGAAGTTTGAGTCTTGTCCTGAAAGTCCCTCCTAATTTTCAAGACACTAGCATCTAACTTTGGACATCCTTTTTACCTTTTCAATCCCTTTAATCTTCATCAATCTTTTCAATCTTATTGTACCCAGTTCTTAACTTATCAGCCTTAAATTAGCAAAATAATAATCCTTGTGGGATTCTTTTTTTTGAACTTGAACGTCAATTCTATTTTTAAAAAAGGGAGCGTTGACGACTAAGGTATGGAATTCGCCATTTTCACCACAGGCATCAATCCCCATGGCTTCTAAGGTTTCAACCAAAGCAATATCAATGGTTTTCCCTAAAAACGCTTCACCTAAATCTTGGTTACAGGATACTATAATAGCCTCAATGCCAGCAGTAATCATATCCAAAACCAACTGACGCCTATTCCCCTGCCATAAGGGCAACACCGCTTTAAGGTTAGCAGCCCCAGAGACTTTCTCCTCCCACTGCTTATGAGCCTCTATATCAATATCACCAAAGACAGCATGCGATAACGAATACGTTTCGGTTAATAGCTTTAGGTTCTTTATATAATTGGTTTCATAGGCTTCCCAAGTGCTATTAAAAAAATGGATTGGCACCCCCAGTGCACTGGCTTGGGCCTGAAGAATCTCTTTTGATATACCATGCGATCGCGACCGTTCTCCAGTCTCGTTCATCACATTTAAAAGTAGGGTTGGTTTGTAGCCCAATGCCACAGCTTTATAAAAGGCATAGCAGCTGTCCTTACCACCACTCCAAGAGCATAAAAAATTCATATTTTAAAATTTAATAGGCCAAAAATAAGTGTCCGTAACCGCTATTACAAAAAAAATAAAGACCTTTGACACTTAATCGTGTCCCATGCGCTTTATTCTTTTTTACATAAGTACTCTATTAATTTTATCAGGCTGTAAAGAACAAAAAAAACAGCTTACCCCTTCAGTCCCAACTGAAACAACTTCCGTCAATATAAAATATGCCAAAGGCTTTTCCATAAGGCACTTTAACGCCCATAAGGAAATTACCATTACCCGTGCTTGGCCCAAAAGCAAAGACACACTTCGCTACCTGTTGGTTGACAAAGAATACGACATACCATCACACAACAATAAAACCACAGTCATAAAAACCCCAATAAGCAAAGTAGTTGTAATGTCTACCACCAACATTCCAACCTTGGAATATTTAAATGTAGACACCTGTCTAATAGGCTTCCCTAACACCAAATTCATCTCTTCCGAAAAAACCAGAAAAAGAATTGATAACGGAGATGTTAAGGACTTGAATAACGACTTGGATATTAATATGGAGCTGCTTCTCGAATTAGCACCAGAACTGGTTATTGGCTTTTCGGTTAATGGGAATGACAAAACCCTTAACCAAATAGAGAAATTCAACATTCCAGTTGTTTTGGATGGTGCTTGGACCGAAGAGCATCCCCTAGGAAAAGCAGAATGGATTAAATTTATAGCTGCCTTTTTTAATAAGGAAAAAGAGGCTGATTCTATTTTTAAAACCATTGAGTCTTCCTATTTAAAGGCTAAAAAACTGGCTTTAAATGCCCCTAAGCGACCTAGCGTATTGTCGGGATCGATGTTTAAGGATGTTTGGAACGTTCCGGGAGGCAAAAGCTTTATGGCCACTTACTTTAAAGATGCCAATACCCGCTATTTATGGGAGACCAACCAAAATACAGGAAGCCTCCAGTTGAACTTCGAAAATGTACTGCAAAAAGCACAACAAGCCAATTTTTGGATTGGGGCCGGAAACTTTGACAATAAGGAACAAATGGCAAACAGTAGTAAAGGTTACGTTTTTTTTGATGCCTTTAAAGACAACAACATTTATACCTATACCAATAAAGTTGGCCCAAAGGGCGGATTATTATTTTACGAATTGGGATCGTTACGGCCAGACATCATCTTAAAGGACATTATAAAAATTGCGCATCCGGAGTTACTCAAAAATTACGACCTTTACTTTTTTAAACGTTTAGAATAATTGCCCAACAAAAATACATACCGACTCACTTTAGGCGTATTGATTATACTCCTATTGCTCTGTTTCATCACCAATATAAGCTTGGGATCCGTATCCATTTCCAATTCAGAGTTATTGGGCATACTCTTTGGTTCTTCAGAAGAAAGTGCCCTACATCAAATTGTATTTAATTATCGATTACCTAAGGCATTAACGGCCATCATTGTAGGTTCTGGTTTGGGAGTCTCCGGATTGATGATGCAAACCTTGTTTAGAAATCCGTTAGCAGGTCCCTTTGTACTGGGCATTACCTCGGGTGCCAGTTTGGGAGTCGCCCTAATCATTATGGGATCGGCTTTTTTCGGAGGTGTCCTGGCCAGTGTGATAATATCTAAATGGAGTATTGTAATAGCGGCTAGCCTGGGAAGCTTTTTGGTTTTATTATCAGTTTTAATTGTTTCAACCCGTGTAAGAGATACCATGGCCATTCTTATTATTGGACTTATGTTTGGCAGCATTACCACTGCCATTGTAAGCGTTCTTTCCTATTTTAGTTCGGCCGAAGAATTACAACAATATATTTTCTGGGGATTTGGTAGTTTAGGCAATTTAACGTGGAATGAGGTATTGGTGCTCTTTATTATTTATTTTTTGGGGATATTGCTTAGCTTAACCTCCATAAAAGCCCTCAATACTTTATTATTGGGAGAAAACTACGCCAGAAGTTTAGGCTTGCACATTAAAAGAAGTAGAATGACTATTATTATTGCTACCAGCTTGTTAGCAGGGACCATTACGGCTTTTACCGGTCCTATAGCTTTTGTTGGTTTAGCCATTCCACATATGACAAGACAAATATTTAATACCTCAAACCATAAATTATTATTACCGGCCGTGTTTATTTTTGGGGCCATTATTATGTTGATCTGCGATAGTATTGCACAACTCCCTACCAGCGATTATACCTTGCCCATTAATGTGATCACTTCGTTAATAGGCGCTCCTGTTGTGATTTGGCTACTGGTTAGAAAACGAAAAATGGTATTTTAAAACCGTAAAACCCTCTGAACGCGTGACAAGCAAATCCGAACATATTATTTTAAGCACCAAAGATTTAGCTATTGGATATACTTCCAAGAACTCTAAAAATAGGGTGGCCTCCAATATCAACATCGAGCTTCACAGAGGTGAACTCGTGGGGTTGGTAGGAGCCAATGGTATTGGAAAGTCTACTTTATTAAGAACACTTACAACGCTTCAAAGTCCACTTGGAGGCTCCATCGTATTGAATGATAAAACGCTTTCAAATTTCACGTCGGTAGAATTGGCCAAAACCATGAGCTTGGTACTAACGGAACAAATTGTATCCAAGAACTTGTCCGTTTTTGAATTAATTGCTTTGGGAAGACAACCTTATACCAATTGGATTGGTACCATGGCTGCCGAAGATATGGCCATGGTCAATAAAGCACTAAAGCTAACCAACATCAAGGATATTAAACATAAAAAATGTTTTGAACTTAGTGATGGTCAATTGCAAAAAGTAATGATTGCCAGAGCCCTTGCGCAGGATACAGATTTAATCATCCTGGACGAGCCCACCACTCATCTTGATATGTACCATAAGGCGTATATTTTAAAACTTCTTCAAAAATTAGCTAAGGAAACTCAAAAAACCATCCTCTTTTCGTCTCACGAAATTGATTTAGCCATACAACTATGCGATACAATGATAGTTATGACCAAAGAAGGTGTTTATGCCGACGAGCCCTGTAATTTAATTACCAAAGGAATCTTTCAATCCCTGTTTCCAAAAGACCTCATCGACTTCGATTCCAATACAGGAAGTTTTAGAGTAAAAAAATAATAAAGCCGCATCCAAATGGATGCGGCTTTAGAATTCAAAAAAGTTGATTTTAAATACTAAAATCCTATAACTAACTCAAATTATATTACATAATGATATCCAAAGGCTTGGTTGTTTTCCAGGCACCTCGCGTGAAATCAGGGAACTTTTGGGAATCGCCATGCGCTTTTACCGAAGCTTCACTTAATGGCCCTACTGCACTCCAGAAACAACCTTCATACACATTTTGATCTAAAGGTTGCCCTTTACGCAAACATTCAACAATGCGATAAAGCATCATGAAGTCCATTCCGCCATGGCCTCCCATCTTCTTGGAAACCTCACCCAATCGCTTATATAATGGATGTTCGTATTTTTCATAAATAGCGGCCAAATCCTCTCCTTGTGCCCAACTATGGTGGTTTTTAGTTGCTCCTTCAACGCCACCCTCTAAGGCTATACGTGTTGGGAATCCAGCTAAGGTTCCGTTAGTCCCTTGAATTAGATTATGTCTTGAATACGGTCTTGGGCTGGTTTCGTCCCATTGCACCATAATGGTTCTACCTAAGGTAGTTTTAATGATTGAGGTATTGATATCACCGCCTTTAAAGTCCAATTGGTTCCACTTGTGGTCTTTATCAAAATGTTTTTTAGCGTATAAATTCCGTCCTTTCCCCGGTGAAGAAAAAGAATTGATGCGCTCGAAATTATCTTCGCCCCTTGCTAAATTCATATACTGAGCAACCGGCCCTAAGCCATGGGTTGGATACAGGTTCCCGTCTCTTTTGGCATATTCGTAAGTTCTCCATGATCCTGTTCCACGCTCAACCTCATGCATTTGCCCGCGTAGTTCGTGAATATATGCGGCTTCTCCATGAAGCAATTCGCCTATAACCCCTTGCCTGCACATATTAAGGTACAACAATTCATCACGTCCATAATTAACGTTCTCCATCATCATACAGTGCTTCTGGGTTTTCTCAGAAGTTTTCACTATATCCCACATTTCTTTAATGCTTACGGCAATGGGCACTTCTACAAAAGCATGTGCACCAGCTTCCATTGCTGCTATGGCCATTGGCGCATGCAAACTCCATGGGGTTGCAATAACTACCATATCTGGTTTAACCTCATTCAACATCTTTTTCCACTCATCTGCTCCTCCGTGATAGGTCTTTATATCTTTATGACGTTGTCCCGCACCAATCGTTTTACATTTTTCGGCCGACTTTTTAGCCAAATCTTCATATAGATCGCTTATCGCCACGACTTCTGTTCCTTCTATAGTTGCAATTTGTCTGGCATGGCCCGAACCTCTGGCCCCTACACCTATAAAGGCACATCTAACCGTATTAATTTTAGGAGCAGCAAAGCCACCCATATAATTTTCCTTGTATGCATTAGGCGATTCATAGCTATTAGCATTTATAAGGTTTGGTAAGAAAGCCAACCCTACACCTGCCATCGATGATTTTTTTAAAAAATCCCTTCTGTTATTAGAATTCATATACTTCGTGTTTAGATTTTGTGGTCTAAATATACATTCTGAAGTCGTATAAAAAGGTGAACAAATGGGTGAACGCTTTATTTTTTTGCAAAAAAAATATTTTCTTTCTGGCATTACTTCTTTAGCAAGTCCTGATAATTAACATGATAGGGCTCAGCATAAAGGGCTTCATAATTTTTTGAAAATGTAACATAGGCATTTTGTGCAAGCCCGTGTTTCCCCAAAGCAACCAGTTCAATAATTAAAATTTGTAGTGCGTTTTCGTTAAGACTATCGAATAAGAGAATGGTTTTTGCCATTTTAACGCATAATGGCTCAGGTAAATTAGTATGGTGGGTATGGTATATTTTTGATAGCAGATATTCTATTTCATTGGACAATTTAGCCTTAAAATAATCGGCCCATTCGGTTTGGGTACTTTGTAGAACATTACCTTTTTTTAGCAGCTCAAGAAAAGTCTCCAAAGCATCCAAAGCTATAGTTCCACTAGCTTCCATGTCCCTTTCTATCTGCTCCTTCAAACGAATGTATTCGAATACATCTACTTCTAAACTTTCAGCATTAACCATACGCCATCGCTTATCTTCAAAAACCACCTGTAACCCGTCTATTTGGGACAATACCATACGTAATTTTCGAATATTACCATTCCTGTTCTCTTTGGCCTTGACTTTAGATACGCCCGGCCAAAATGTCTCTGTTAGTTTATTGGTAGTAACACCATCTTTTTCATCGAGTGCCGATAAAACTAAAAATGACACCAGTTGCTTATGCAGTGGCGAAAATGATGGTTCCTGCCCTTCAATTAGTTTTAGCTGAAAACTACCAAAAAGACTTAATCTGTCTTTTTTAGCTTCAGTCCTAGGTTCATGCTTAATATAAGGCTTAGCGACTTTTAACATTGTGTTTTTAATCCCTTTTCTTTTATAAATTACAATCGCGATTATCATAATAAAAACAAATATTATAACTCCTATTATTAAAAACATATAATTTATACTACTTCCTGAAGCCTCATTATCACCTTCAAACAACATAGTAACTTCTTTTTGCGAAAGCCCTCTGTCCCAAATCTTCAGATTATCGATCGACCCATAAAATTGTTCTCCCCAAATATTGTTTCCTATCACCAAAGATTGATTGGACGGAATGATTTCGGAAGTATCTATATTCCCTATCTTTTCTCCATTAAGGTAAAAATCGACCGTTGTTCTAGGATTATATACCACCACCAAATGCTGCCAAATTCCTAACTTAAGAGGTTGCTCTACCATATGATCCTTTATGGTAGCCGTAGTAAAATCGGGCATACTTTTATTTAGTTTAACCGAAAACGCCAAACCAACCCCTACAATTCCCATAAAATCCTGTTCCTTTTCCGGTTTTAACCAAGCCGAAACACTTATTGGCGTTTCAAAATCGAGCGTATTCGGTTTGGAGTAATCAATAAAAGCATCTAGGGTATTCAAATACAAAACAGGCCCTCGCTCTGGATCTGTAATAAAAGAAATATCCTTTGTTATAATCCTATCCCAGTCTTGCTCTGCATGGTTTACAACACTTTTATCAAAAGAAAAATCGTATTCCAGGGCATCTTCTAACGCTACGTCATACGCTGTAAATAAACGCGGGGCATCGGTTTGGGAAGCATGGTGAATGACTTCTGCCGGAGTTATACGGTAACCATTCTTATAAGGAGACAATACTTGCTCCTTTTGGATTAAAGGAAAAGAGAATTTCGCCGGCGTCATTATTTTGGGCGATTTTCGCCATGACACCTCGTTTAACAGAGCTCCCTTATATTCCACAACACCCCTAAACCGCCTAGTACGATTTAAGGAATCTACTACGTATTTTACATGTGCAACATCCATATTAGGGGCTTCTATAAAATGTGGAGCGGTTCCCGTTGTTTTCCAGAACTCAAAAACATGGTTAAATAAAGTAGTGTCTGTAGCCACTGGTGTCCTAAAAAGTACAAGCTTATCTATGGGATCTCTGGAAAACCTGTCTAAATATTTATTTTCATTTCGAACACGTTCAATGGAAGTTTCAGCCAAGTCTTGTTCAAAACCAACGATTAATTCTACATCCCGCGCTTTAAGTGATTCTATCTTGGGCCAATGGTCGCCTTCGATTAAGAAAAAGTTTTCAGATAAATGCGTTTTCAGATAATTGAGAAACGCTTCTTGATCGATTGTTCCTTTAAAAACTAAAGCGATTAAGGTACTGTCTTCTTTTGCCAAAAACTCTTCTATATCGGAAAGCACAGTTTCCAATGGTTTCTTCGTTGTACCACTTTTTACAGCATAACTTGTATTGGTTCTTTCTACCTCTAAAAGAAAAGCACGGGCTCCCTGCTGAAGCTTATAAGCAATGGAATCGGCTGAAGATTGGCTAGCAAAAACATAATCGTTAAGCATTAGATCATTTTGGGCATGACTTTGTTTTGTAATGAAAAGTGCAAAAAACAACAATAGCAACAGATATTTTTTTGTTAGCTTGAGAAACTTATCTATTACCATTAATCACTTTTTTAAATGAATTTTTTACTTTAGAAAATCTAATTAACCTTCCCTAAAACATCTTAACCAATCACTCCCAACCAAAATTATATAAAAATAGTAGAAGTGAAAAGAAAGGTACTTAAAAGATAAATTGTAAACCATAGAATTTATTACTTTTACTCAATAATCGAGATTTAAATATTCCGAGGCTTACCTCGAAATCAAAATATTTTTCCTAATAAATACTTCGTGGGCCTGCCCCGAGGTAGTTTACCTTAATTCTAAAAAGCACCATGAACGACAGTCTTATTCTTATCCTTGCCATACTTATTTCTGCTGCAATTGGCGGCTACATAGGAAACCTCTTTACAAAACTTAAGGGTAATAGTGAAAAAAGCACTTTGGGAGAACGCCAAAACCAAATGCAAGTCACTATTGAAGATTTAAAGCAACAATTGGATAAAGCCGAAAACGAACGCGAAGAAATAAGACGTGAAAAAGAGTTTTTAAATACAGAATTAGCCAGAAGAAATTCTGAATACGAAAATTTACAACAACTTGCCTCAAAAAAGGACAAAGAACTGGAAGAACGCCAGGAACAATTACGTAAAGACTTTGAATTGCTTGCCAATAAAATCCTTGAGGAAAAATCCAATAAGTTCACAGAACAGAACAAAGAGAATATTAAGAATATTTTAAGTCCACTTCAAGAAAAAATTCAAGGGTTTGAAAAAAAGGTGGAAGCCTCTCAAAAAGAAAGCATTAGCATGCATTCTGCTTTAAAAGAGCAATTATTAGGTCTAAAAGATTTGAACCAGCAAATGACGAAAGAGGCCACCAACCTTACCCGTGCTTTAAAAGGCGACAGCAAAATGCAAGGAAATTGGGGCGAATTGGTTTTGGAGCGCGTACTGGAAAAATCGGGCTTGGAAAAAGACCGCGAGTATTTTGTACAGCAAAGCTTTACCAGAGAAGATGGTTCCAGGGTTATGCCCGATGTGGTATTGCATCTTCCCGATAATAAAAAAATGATCATTGACTCTAAAGTATCGCTTACCGATTATGAGCGCTACGCCAATGCCGACGAAGACGAAAAAAGTCCTTTTCTTAAGGCTCACGTCAATTCTATTAGAAAGCACGTCGACCAGTTGTCTGCTAAAAACTATCAGGATATCTACGATATAGAATCGCCCGATTTTGTATTGATGTTCATTCCTATAGAACCCGCTTTTGCTGTTGTGGTACATGAAGACAACAGTATTTACAATAAAGCTTTCGAAAAAAATATTGTTATTGTAACACCATCTACCCTACTGGCAACACTGCGCACCATTGACAGCATGTGGAACAATGAAAAACAACAGCAAAATGCTATTGAAATAGCCAGGCAAGCTGGTGCGCTATATGATAAGTTTGAAGGTTTGGTAAAAGACTTAACAGGTGTTGGTAAGGACATAGATAGGGCTAAAACCAATTATTCTGCTGCTATGAATAAGCTTGTAGAAGGGCGTGGGAATTTAATCACCAGTGTTGAAAAGCTTAAAAAAATGGGAGCCAAAGCAAAAAAGACACTACCTGAAGCTATTATAAAACGTGCTCAGGAAGAAGAATAAACTAGTTAATACTACCTAAATCGTTATCAAAACCTAGCAGTATTCCACTTTATTAGGTAAACATTTGTTTATCACCTAAAAACGTGATATATTTGATTATTCCGTAATAAAGGAATAATTTATATTATGCCATAAAAACAGAATAATTAACAATATTCCATTATTATGGCATTTAAACCGAACTATCATGACGAGTGTTATTACAGGTGATATAATAAACTCAAGAGCTCAAGAAAATCCTGAAGCTTGGCTTAACGCATTAAAAAATGCATTGCTAATATTAAACCCTGATTCAAAGTCATGGGAAATATACAGAGGAGATAGTTTTCAAATAGAAATAAAAGATTGTTTATCAAGCTTTAAATATGCCGCATACATAAAATCTTGTATAAAATCTATTTCTGGATTAGATGTTCGATTAGCCATAGGTATTGGCGATAAAACCTACCAAGGTAATCGAGTAACTGAATCTAATGGAGAAGCCTTTGTTTTTTCTGGGGAAGCTTTAGAAGCTTTAAAAAAAGAAAAACAAAACCTAAGAATTAAAACTAAAGATTTTGAACTTAACAAAGAACTCAATCTCTATTTCAAGCTAGCTCTTATTGCCATGGATAATTGGACCCCAAACTCTGCAGAAATTGTAAAACTTAGTCTTGAAAACCCCAACATTCTGCAAAGTGAATTAGGGAAAATAGTTGGCATTAGCCAAGATGCGGTAAGTAAGAGACAAAAAAGAGCGTATCTCAATGAAATCTTGGAATTAGACCTTATGTATAGACACAAAATAGCCACCTTATCATGATTTTAATTAAACTTTTAATAGTACATTTTATTGGAGACTTCTTTTTACAGCCTAAAAGCTGGGTTACAAATAAAGAGAAGAAAAAACTAAAATCACCTAAATTATACCTACATGTATTAATCCATATGGCCTTAACGGCCATTATACTTTGGGACATCTCATTAATTCCTATTGCTATAATTATAGGTTTGTCCCATTTAATAATTGATGCAACAAAGCTTTTGGTACAAAAGAAAAAAACAAAACGTCAACTCTTTTTTATAGACCAGCTTTCGCATATATTAATTATTGTTCTTTGTTATTTTTTCTTCACCCAAGACCCCTTACAATTTGAAAAAGATTTAATAGAAAACGGTTTATTACTACTACTCTGCTTTCTATTTTTAACAACTCCTGCCTCTATAATTATGAAAACCATTTTTATAAAGTGGAATATTTCAGAACTTACTAAAAATAACAGGTCCCTTGAAGGTGCAGGGAAATATATCGGTATATTAGAACGCTGTTTAGTGTTTATATTTATCATTTTTGATCATTGGGAGGCCGTTGGTTTTCTCATCACGGCTAAATCTGTTTTCCGATTTGGCGATTTAAAAAAATCCAAATACAGGCAGCTTACAGAATATATTTTAATTGGCACACTTATTAGTTTTAGTATTGCCATAGTAACAGGTATCATTTATAATATTGCAATTACTTATGTTTAAAAACATAACGGACTCACAAGTAACCATCACAGAACTAATGCTTCCGGCACACTCTAACTTTAGTGGTAAAATCCATGGGGGGTACATTTTAAACCTAATGGACCAAATTGCCTTTGCCTGCGCTTCAAAACATTCGAGACACTACTGTGTAACTGCTTCTGTAAATCGAGTAGATTTCTTAAACCCTATAGAAGTTGGCGAGCTTGTAACCCTTAAAGCTTCTGTAAATTATACGGGACGCACTTCTATGGTTATTGGCGTACGTGTAGAGGCAGAAAACATTCAATCGGGCGAAAAAAAACACTGTAACTCCTCTTATTTTACCATGGTGGCTAAAGATGAACAAGGTAAAAATGTAAAGGTACCAGGCATTATATTAGATTCTGAACAAAGCATTCGTAGGTTTTCAAGAAGTATTGCCAGACAAGAACAGGCGAAACACAGAACTTCAAAATTCAAATCCTCTGAATTTAAAATCGAAGAACACTTAGAGCTATTAAAGCATCATAACGCTAAAATTGAAATTTAATTTTTCAATTAAAAATAAAGTCTAAAAAAAGCATTAGGGGTGAAACCCAACGACATTTGCCTGGTTTCGACAGCCTCACCTTCGTTTACACGGTAAAAGTTGTTAATCTCATTCTCCCTATCAAATACATTCCATACAGAAATCCCTGTATTTACTTTAGTCCCTTCACTTAATTTAAAGTTATAAATGGCAGATATGTCCAACCGCAAATAATCCTTTAAAGTAGCGGCATTGGTATTAGCATAATTAATTTCATTATTAACTACTTCATCACCTCTCACCGGTCTCGTTGTTGGTTTGCCCGAATGCCAGTTTAATCCTGCTGCTAATTTTAAACGGTTTAAAGCATATGTGGCACCAAAACTAACATTATGGACTATATTGTAATTACTTGTAAATGGTTGGACCTCTAAAGTCTTAAACTCATAATCATTATCCATATACGAATACCCCAACCACGCATCCAATAGATGGATATGCTTCCTCAATAGCACATCTACTCCAAAAACCGTATAACTGCCTTGGGCTTTAGCAAATTCATACTGATTTTGAAAACCTTGACTTTGAGATGTTATGCCCTTAACTCGCTTTAAATACGTATCTAAATTAAATAGCCACCCCCGCTTGCTAAAATTTATACCTGTTGAAATTTGTTTGCTTCTTATAATGGGAATATCCTCATTATTAGCTAATTGCCAACGGCGCTTCTCTACTCCTAAAAAATCGCTTTGAAAGTTAATAACCTGTGAGGTATTTTGATGCTTGAACTCTCCCAAAACTTCAAATGTTAAACCATCCAATAATTTTTTATTGAAACTAAACCTAGGTTCCCATATCAACTTATTAAACTTATTAAAATAATTAAACCTTATCCCTACATTTAAAGCCATATTCTTGTTTGTGGACTTATAACCTAGAGCGGTAAAAACACCATGTGTTCTAATAACTTCAGAAACGAGGTTCCTAAACAAAGGATTGTCTACATCATCTAAATTAGTAACTTCCGTCTCTACAAAATGATACCCATTTAACAGTTGTAACCTAGGGTTTATATTATAAAGTGTTTTTAGCTTTATACTACTCTCTGAAACACTGTTTTTTTGCAAGAAACGTTGGTTATCTTGAATATTAACATTTATCGCCTTTAAAGTATAATCGGTTTCATAAAACTCAAAAGTAGTTTTAAATACATCATTCCAAGTGCGCTCATAATTGAGCCCTTCAGCAATACTGTTTTGCGTTAGGCTACTTTCTCTAGATTCGGTGCCTTCGCTACTAATTAGGTTTTCATCAAACAAAAGTTCGTTATAAACATTAATAAAATTAAGTTGTAATTGGTCTTTATTACTTACTTTATAAATCCATCGAAATGAGGTGTCGTAAAAATCAAACTTTTTATTGGTATTGATTTCTGTAGATGTATTGTTACTAAGCTCTGTGTTTTGGGAAATTCTATCGAAAAACGCAGTATACGTTGGTGTTTTTAAAAAATCGTTTATCGATTTTCTTGCGGCTATTTGAATGGATGACTTATTTCCCAAAGGAATGTCCAGGAAACTGTTTAAATTAGTGAAATCAACCCCTATGCTTCCTTTGAACTTAGTATTTACCTCCCTCTCCGTACGCATATCAATAGTCCCAGAAACACCATCGGTGAAAGATACATCGCTACCATTTTTTCTTAAAAAGACCTTTTGTGTAATTTGTGGATTGTACATAGATATTAAACCAAAAAAATGACCAGATTGATACATTTTAATATTATCCCACAAAATTAAATTTTGGTCATGCGAGCCTCCCCTTATATTTATATTGGAAACGGTTTCGTTTACACTTTGAACGCCTGGCAATGCCTGAACCGAGTGCAATACATCGGTTTCGACTAACCCTGGAAGAATCTTAAAATTAGAAAAGTTTATTTCAAAAGAACCGTCATTAATTTTGCTAATACCACTAACCAAATAATTTGAGATAATAACTTCGGACAAAGTGTAAAAATCTTGATCTAAGAAAACATCACTACAATCATTAAAATTGAATGTATTGATATCTATCTTTAAAGTTCTATAGCCCAAACAACTAATAACAATGTCTTTATTGGAACGATTTAATGTTAATTGAAAAAAGCCTTTTTCATCACTAACCACAGCATCACCATTACTATAAACAACAGCATTCTCTATGGGTTGTGAATTCTTATTTCTAATAACGCCACAAATGGTTATTGATGCTTTTGGGGTTACAAGCACTATGTTTTGTCCCATTAAATTAAACGACAAATTTGTTTGGCCTGTCAAGTCTTGTAGTATCGCGTCAAGTGTTTTTGTGGAATCGGGAAAATGTACTGTTACACCACTTACCAAATCTTCAGCATAATTAAATTTCACATCATGCTCGCTTTCAATAAAAGTAAAAACAGCTGTTAGTGCTTTTTTATTATCAACCTCTTGAGCCGACACAACACCCATAAATAAAAGTATTCCAAAAAATAATAATGTAAACTGCCTAATTATTTTTTCCATGAATAATAACTAGGTTTGAATCGCTCAATTCGTAGGTCATACCCATTGGTTGTGTAATGGCTATCAAGGCTTTTTTGATGTTATTATGCTCAAATGCACCTGTAAACAATCTATTTACATCCATGTTTTTTGCAACAACCTCAACCTGATATTGCCTTTCGAGTTCCGCTAGCACCTCCTTTATGGGTATAGCTTCAAAAGTGCTCATATTATCCAACCAGGTTGGCCCATTGCCCGAGATTTTTTGAGCAGAAAAAACACCATCGTAAAGTTTAAAAACATCGCCGGCCTGCAATTGTTTTGTTATAATATTTGATGTTACTTTTACAACGCCCTCATAACATTTTACCTCAAAAAAATGGTCGCGTTGCTTTACATTAAACACAGTACCGATAACTTCAACGGTACCATTTTTTGTTTCAACGGTAAAGGTTTTACCCTTAGCCACCCTAAAGAAAGCCTCGCCATGAAGTTTTAAATTTCTGCTTTTTTGCCAATCTTTTGCATGGTATTCAATCTCAGAACCAGCGTTTAGCTCTACTATTGAATTGTCTGGAAGCTCAATAGTTATTTTTTGACTCGCCAAAGTTTTAATCTTTTCTGTATCATCAAAGAAAAAAGTAAAATAAACACCCAGGGCTATTACAACTATACTGGCTATTTTTAACAGATAATAGCCTGAAAACCATTTTTTACCAAGCGATTTTTTTGAATTATATTGATGTTTAAAGCGCGTAAAGTCATCTGCTTCAGAAAATTGATCTGCTTTAAAACGCTTAGCCGTATCAACTATATAGTTATTGAACTCAGCATCATCCAATCTGTCAAAAGCCTCCCTTTCAGATGCTGTTAAATCTCCTTTCAACCATTTTTCTATGAGATAATCTTTATCCATGCTTAAGTTGTTTTTACTATATAACACCTAAAAGGGCCTTTCTCCTGATTATTTTATTTTAAAACCTTCCAGCTCATTCCTCAAAATATTAAAAGCGCTATAAATTCTGTACTCCACCGCTTTTTGCGAAATCCCTAAAATATCGGCTATTTCACTGTGTTTCTTGCCTTCAACCTTATTCAGCATAAAAGCCACACGTTGCTCTTCGCTTAAGGACTCCAATACGCTTTTATAGTGTTCTAAAAACTGCTTTTCTTCTAAAACAAACTGAGGGGTTTCATTGGTTTGTTCCTGCTTTTTGTTTTGTCCATACTTTAAAACTACCTTTTGATGCTTAATATCGTTTAGCACCATATTATTGGCAACAGTAAATAAAAATGAACGTGCTTTGCCTACATTTACCTTTTTACAATACCCCCATAGTTTAATGAACGCTTCCTGTGTAATATCCTTTGGATTAATTTGCGCCCCATATTTATAATATAAAAAATCATGCAACTCATTAACATACTTATTATAGATACGTTCAAAATTCTTTTCGTCGCAAAGGGTTTTGCCTAAGTCTTTAACACTCATATAAAATTGTTGCCACTAAAGTTATATAAAATTTATAAAAAAGTTTCAGGAGTTTTTTAATTTGAGTTGTTATATAATTAAATCGGTCAAACTTATGCCTTTCGCTTTAAGATATATCTTTATACTACTTGCCTTGTGTATTGCAACTTTAAATTCATGCAGGACAGAAGAAGAAGAGCTTATTCAAGCCCCTGAAGAATCTTTGCTTACACCAAACTCTAAAGTGGCCAGTCTTATGCTTAAAACGACAAGCAACGATGGTTCTATTGATAATATTATAGACAAATCCAACTGTTTTTATGTAAAGCATCCTTTTCAAGTTACGGCCAATGGTGAAGACCTTACCATTAATACGGTTGAAGATTATAAAATTGTAGAATATATTTTTGATGATGATGACGATGATATTGATAACCTAACAATTAAATACCCCATTAATATAGTACTTAATGACTTTACTGAAGTTGTGGTTAATAGCGCAACTCAATTAAACAGTTATTCAAAAAACTGTAATGGTGAAAATGAAGCAGATGACGATATAGAGTGTGTTGACTTTGGTTACCCCATAACGGCTTCTGTATTTAACACCAATAGCGATTTAATTTCTACCGAAACTTTTACAAGTGATCCTGATTTGTTTGGGTTTATAAAGACTATTAATACTGACCATTTTGTAAGCATTAATTTCCCCATAACAGTTATACTTACAGATAATACCGAAATAACCATAAACAGTTTGCAAGAACTTGAAACCACAATTGAAATCCATAAGAATGACTGCGACGAAGATGATGATTATGATTATAACGATGATGATTGTGATGACTGTAACATTGAAGCATTAATCGACCGCCTTACAAGTTGCTCCAATTGGAACGTAGACAAATTGGAACGTTACGGTAACGATTATGACAATGCATACAATGGCTATACCTTTAACTTTTACAACAACGGAAATGTCTCGGTATATTGGTCTGGCACAAGTGCCTATGGTACCTATACGGCAAACGGAACTGGAAACAATATAACGGTTACCATTAACATACCTGAGTTACCTTATTGTAATAACGATTGGGTGCTACACGAAATATCGGAGTATACAAAAACCAAAGTGGATTTACGCGTAGGAGGCGACGACAGGCTTCGTTATGAAAACAACTGTAACTAAGAAATAAGCTAGTAGAAATAGTATATGAAAAAGAAAAATTTCATTTGTTAATTAATTATTCAATATTCAAAAAGTTTAATTTTTAACACTAGCTGAAACAGCTTCAGCTTAAATGCTGAAGCTGTTATTTAAACCAAATTAAAAATGAAGAAATTAATTGTAATTATTATCATCGTTATAATAGCTTCAATAATAGGCTACAATTACATTTATCAGGACCATAGAAACATAAAAGAAGAGCAAGCCGCTTTTACAACAACCGCCATCATGCTTTCAAATGAGTTTTCTATAGACCCATCTACTTCAGAAAAAAAATACCTGAATAAAACCATAGAAGTCAGCGGCACCATTACTGCAAAAAGTGATAATACCATAACCTTGGACAACACTGTGTTTTGTCAATTATCCCAAAATATAGATATAAAATTAAGCCCCAATGCCCCAATTAAAATTAAAGGACGTGTTATAGGCTATGATGATTTATTGGAAGAAATCAAATTAGACCAGTGTAGTATCACTAATTAATTTAAAATCAACATCATGAAGGCAAAATTATTTTTAGCATTTATTCTAATGTGTGTTATGATTTCAAACGCACAGATAAGATTTACCGAAGTAAATATTGCAACTGAATCTGTAACAATTAAAAACTTTGGTAATTCTACCGTAAACATTTCTAGTTGGCAATTATGTGTTTACCCTGCATATGCCCAGCTAAATACTATGACTGGAAGTTCATTAAATTTAGCTGCAGGAGCATCAGTAACATTTACTAGTACCATAAGTCTATCTGACAATGATGGAGAATTGGGGCTATATATAAGTGGGCCTTTTGGGACAGCTTCAAACATGAGGGACTATATACAATGGAAGGCTGGTGGTCATTTTAGGGAAAGTGTAGCTGTTGCAGCTGGAATATGGACTTCTGGGACTTTTATTTCCTCCAGTGCCCCCAATCCGTATTCCTATACAGGAGATGGAACAACATTTAATGGCGTAAACGATTGGGATCCTACTTTAAGTGCTAACGAATTCTCTAAAAGTGCTCTTAATATATACCCTAACCCAACCACTTCATACATTTATATTAAAAATGCAGATATGCTTAACATTAAGTCAGCATTAATCACAAACATAATAGGAGAGCGAATAGTTAACTATAACGTTACCAAATCTAGAATTGATGTGTCCAATTTAAGGCAAGGCTTATATTTTCTAAATATTACAACTAATAAAGGCAAAACCATTAAACGATTTATAAAGCAATAACCTATGCCCCCCTTTAAATTATAAGGCTCTCATACCTTTTAAGGTTGATTAAAATAAAAAAAACTAAATCCCATTAATGTTATCATAAAAATAGCCCCAACAATAAGACACGTTATAGGCTATTGTGATTTATTGGAAGAAATCAAATTAGACCAGTGCAGTATACTTACAAACTCATTTAAATTTTTAATGCAATGAAAAAAGAGGTCTTTGCACTTATTATATTATTAAGCGCTTACAGTTACGCCCAAACGATTTGGAATGGTCCTACAATGACATTCACAAAACCAAATCATGCCGACTTTACATTGGAGCAGTACCAAGACAGGATAACATCTAATGTTTGGATTACACGGGGAAATAGCAAAGGCATTTTTAACATCAAACAAGAAGTGTCTTACACAGGTTCAGGTACAAGTGGCAATTCCCCTGTTGATACAGAATGGGCATTTGGGACAACCGATAACCTTGGAAGTTTAACGTTTACAACATGGGCAATAGCAATGGATCAATCTCCTATGTCCCAAATAAATAAAGATATGGTTGTCCATCTAATTTCCGATAATATTTATATCGATATAAAGTTTTTATCCTGGTCTAACTTCAGTAGTGGTGCTGGCTTCAGTTACCAGAGGTCAACAGATTCCCAATTGAGTACCGAAGAATTTTCAATGGCCAGCTTTAAAATATTACCTAACCCCAGCAACTCTTTTATAAAAATAACATTACCACAAAGCATAAACGAAGCATCAATATACATTTACAATATATATGGAAAGAATATTCTTAAAAAGAATATTACAAAAGTCAATTCATCCATAAATATTGCCTTTTTATCTAATGGTTTGTATATTGCTTCCTTAAATTATAACAACCAAACATTTATAAACCGTTTTATAAAAATTTAAAAAACTTGTTAAATATGAAAAAACTGCTTCTTGTTGCTCTTCTACTACCCACAATCTATAATGCGCAAAACGACCTATTGGATGAAATTGATACAGATACTACATGGACCAATTATACAGATGCGGTGTTTAAGGGTCTAAAAATTGTAAATTTTGAGTCTACTAAATTAGTGGCTAAAAAAGAGTTTACCCTTATAGTATCCCATCGTTTTGGGAGTGTAAAAGATGGATTCGACAATTTTTTCGGACTCGATGAGGCCGTAACTCGATTGAACTTTGTTTTTGGAATCTCTGATGGTCTCAATATTGGTGTGTCCAGAAGTTCATTTCAAAAAATCTACGAAACCTCTTTAAAATATAGGATTTTAAGGCAACAAAAAAACGGTTTTCCTTTTACGGTTGTTGGCTTTAATGCTTTTTTAATTAACACGGGATTAGAAAAAGATAACCTGCCCTATTTAGAGTTTAAACATCGTTTGGGTTATACTGCCCAAGTATTAATATCAAGAAAGGTTAACACCAATTTATCCCTGGAATTGGCTCCCACCTTTTTTCACGATAATTATGTTGATAACGACGAGCAGGACAACTCTCAATATGCTTTGGGTTTTGGAGGACGCTATAAATTAGGAAAACGATGGTCTGTAAATGTCGATTACGGTTGGCATCTTAATAGGGCCGATAATTCGCTTTATAAAAACCCATTGTCTATTGGTTTCGATCTGGAAACCGGTGGCCACGTATTTCAAATGCATTTTACCAATGCACAATCGATGAACACCAATGGCTTTTTAGGTCAAGGTGCTGGCGATTGGGGCGATGGTGATTTCTATTTTGGATTTAACCTAAGCCGTGTATTTTAAAATAACCCCAAACCAATAATATTTAAAAGATGAAAAATATAGTTACAACAGCCTGTTTACTTTTAATTACATTATATTCTTGCACCAATGCCAGTTTAGATGATCTAACTGACAACAACCCCATACCTTCAACTGTCACGTATAACGCCCATGTTAAGTCCATAATAGACAATAACTGCATAAGCTGTCATAAATCTCCACCGGCAAATGGTGCTTCTATATCATTATTAACCTATACCGATGTTAAAAGTGCCGTGCAGAATAATAATCTAATAAGCAAGATTAACGGTAATGGCCCAGGTGCGCAAATGCCTTTTGGAGGACCTAAATTACCACAAAACCTAATCGATATTATTGAAAAATGGGAGGTCGATGGCCTTTTAGAAAATTAATAACCCTTAAAAATCATATGCTATGAATTTAAAACATTTTATTTACGCCTTTTTATCCATTTCACTTTTGCTAAACTGTTCGAGTGGTGGAGATGACCCCTCTGAGCCCAATACCAACAATCCAGATCCAGACCCAGATACTTCTGGAAAAGTCACTTATGATGCCGATATAAAAAGCATCATGACTAGTAACTGTACCTCATGTCATGGCAGCCCAACCTCACAAGGTGCTCCAATGTCATTAACTACCTTTTCCCAGGTTAAGGCAAATGTAGACAAGATTATAACTCGGGTAAACAGTTCATCTAACCCAATGCCACCAGCTTCAAACGGTACTTTATCAAGCTCAGAAAAGAATTTAATCCAACAATGGAAAGATGATGGGCTCTTAGAAAAATAAACTATTTGGTTCGATTTTTGAACAACACCAAACAAAATATATTAAAATGAAAAAAATTGTATATTTCCTTTTTTTAGTAAGCACATCTCTATTAGCGCAAACCAAGTATATTACAAAAACCGGAACTGTTAACTTTGAAGCTTCAGTCCCTTCTTTTGAAGAGGTTAAAGCTAGCAATAATAGTGTCACCGCAATTATCAATACAGAAAACGGCGAGTTTGCAGCACTAGCTCTAATAAAAGGATTTCGTTTTAAAAATGCCTTGATGGAAGAGCATTTTAATGAAAATTATGCCGAGTCTGATACTTATCCAAAAGCAACGTTTAAAGGTAAAATTGCTGACTTTAACCTTTCAGAACTAAAACAGGAAGTTCTAAAAAAAACGATTAGCGGGGAACTATCATTTCATGGAAAGACTAAAAAATTAGAAAACTTAACCGTTCACATCTCTAAAGACGATGGTAGCATTAGCCTTTCTGGAAGCTTTAAAGCCCTTGCTTCAGATTTCGACATCAAGATCCCTAAAATTGTACGTAATAAAATAGCAGAAGATATAAAAGTTTCCTTTATTTTTGATTTACAAACCAAATAGTTCTTTACTGAAATAAACTTATAGGCTTTATGAAGAGATTTTTTCTAAAGATTTTATTAGTTATAATTGCCATAGTCTCTGTCTATTTTCTATTCACGTACTTTGCTGTATATAGCGAAGGAGATAGATCTGGAGATTTAGTAAAGTTCAGTAAAAAAGGCGTTATTTTTAAAACTTGGGAGGGAAAGCTCAGTCAAGGTGTATCTGAAGAATTACAGTTTGAATTTTCGGTTGAAGATAAAGACAAAAAGGTTATTAATGATTTACAAGACCTTCAAGGCAAATATGTTAAACTACATTATATAGAACGCTACCGTACTTTTTTCTGGTTGGGCGAAACCAAATATTTTATAAAGAAAGTTGAGGAAACACAAAGGTCTAAGTAAAAAAGCCGCTGGTTACTGAGATTGCTCAAAGTACAGCGGCTTGTTTATTAATTTCTATTTAGTATTATTTACTCAAATACATTTTTCGTCTAGAATACAAATCGTAAAACTGATCATCTTTTAAGCTATCTATAAACAAGATACTCTCTCCTGTACTCTTCATTTCCGGTCCTAACTTTTTATTTACGTTAGGAAATTTATTAAACGAGAATACGGGTTGCTTAATAGCGTAACCATCAAGTTTTGGGTTAAAATTAAAATCCTTAATCTTCTTCTCTCCCAACATGATCTTAGTGGCATAATTTACATAAGGCTCGCCATAGGCCTTCGCAATAAAAGGTACTGTTCTTGATGCTCTTGGGTTTGCTTCAATAATAAAAACGGTATCGTCCTTTATCGCAAACTGGATATTAATAAGCCCCACTGTATTTAATGCCAAAGCAATCTTTTTCGTATGGTCCTTAATTTGTTGCATTACAAACTCACCCAAGTTAAATGGCGGTAATGTAGAATTACTATCACCAGAGTGGATACCACATGGCTCGATATGCTCCATAATACCAATAATATAGACCTCTTCTCCATCGCAAATCGCATCGGCTTCTGCTTCTATAGCGCCATCTAAATAGTGGTCTAACAACAATTTATTGTTTGGTATCTTTCTTAATAAATCTACAACGTGCTCTTCTAACTCTTGCTTATTTATAACAATCTTCATACCCTGGCCACCAAGCACATAAGAAGGTCTAACCAAAATAGGGAAGTCTAATTTATCGGCTACCTGTAAGGCTTCCTCGGCAGTTTCTGCTGTATCAAATTCAGGATAAGGAATATTATTTTCCTTTAACAGCGTTGAAAAGCTTCCGCGGTCTTCAGCCAAATCAAGCGATTCAAAACTTGTCCCTATTATCTTTATACCATACTTGGTTAGCTTTTCTGCAAGTTTTAATGCGGTTTGTCCGCCTAATTGCACAATAACCCCTTCTGGTTTTTCATGCTTGATAATATCGTAAATATGCTCCCAGAATACAGGTTCGAAATACAGTTTATCTGCCGTATCAAAATCGGTTGAAACCGTTTCAGGGTTACAGTTAATCATAATAGTTTCATAACCACATTCGGCAGATGCCAATACCCCATGTACACAACAGTAGTCAAACTCAATTCCTTGTCCTATCCTATTAGGTCCAGAACCTAAAACCACTATTTTTTTCTTCTCGGTAACCACACTTTCATTATCGGCATAACGTTTTCCATCTGCCGTTTCCATATCACTTTCAAAAGTAGAATAATAATATGGTGTTTGTGCCTTAAACTCAGCCGCACAGGTATCTACCAATTTGTATACACGGTTAATACCCAATGCTTCCCTTTTATTATAAACCTGACTTTCCAAACAGCCCAACATGTGTGCAATCTGTCTATCACCATAGCCTTTTTGCTTGGCTTCCAACAAAAGGTCTTTCTCAATACTATCTATGGTATATGTTGAAATTTCCTTTTCCAAGAAATATAGCTCTTCGTACTGTCTTAAGAACCACATGTCTATTTTGGTAATCTCATGGATTCTACTCAATGGAATACCCATTTTAATGGCATCGTAAATAATAAATACCCTATCCCATGATGCATAGGTCAGTTTTTCAATAATTTGATCGTATTTGGTATTTTCTTTCCCATCGGCCCCTAAACCATTACGCTTAATTTCAAGCGATTGTGTAGCTTTATGTAAGGCCTCTTGGAACGAACGCCCAATTCCCATAACTTCACCTACCGATTTCATTTGAAGCCCTAAGGTTCTATCGCTACCTTCAAACTTATCAAAATTCCAACGTGGTATTTTTACAATCACATAATCTAGGGTAGGCTCAAATAATGCCGAAGTGGATTTTGTTATTTGATTGCTCAATTCATCCAAAGTATAACCAATGGCCAACTTCGCTGCAATCTTAGCAATAGGATATCCTGTTGCTTTACTAGCCAAGGCAGAAGAACGCGATACCCTTGGGTTAATTTCTATAGCAATAATCTCTTCTTTTTCATCTGGAGATACCGCAAACTGTACATTACATCCACCTGCAAAATCACCTATACTACGCATCATATGAATGGCCATATCACGCATTCTTTGATACGTCCTATCACTTAAGGTCATCGCTGGAGCTACGGTAATGGAATCCCCTGTATGGATTCCCATAGGATCCATATTTTCTATAGAACAGATAATAACCACATTATCGTTAGCATCCCTTAACAGCTCAAGCTCGTATTCTTTCCAACCTATTAAGGCTTTATCTATCATAACCTCATGGATTGGCGAAATCTCTAACCCACGTGTTAGCAATTCATCAAATTCTTCCTCTTTATGCACAAAAGAAGCACCTGCCCCTCCCAAAGTATAAGAGGCTCTAATAACTAATGGGAATCCAAACTCCTGAGCTATCTCTTTCCCTTTTAAGTAAGATGTAGCCGTTGCTTGCGGTGCCATGGGAATGCCTATTTTAAGCATCAGTTCCCTAAACTGCTCCCTATCTTCGGTAATATTTATGGCATCTATATCCACACCTATAATTTCAACACCAAAATCTTCCCAGATTCCTTTTTCATCGGCTTCTATACAAAGATTCAATGCTGTTTGACCTCCCATAGTTGGTAATACAGCATCTATTTGCGGGTGTTCCTTTAAAATCTGAATTAACGATTTTGTATTAAGTGGCAACAAATAAACATGATCTGCCATAGATGGGTCTGTCATGATAGTTGCTGGATTGGAATTAATCAATATCGTTTCAATTCCATCTTCTCTTAACGATCTTAAGGCTTGGGATCCAGAATAATCGAATTCGCATGCTTGCCCAATAACAATAGGTCCTGAACCAATAATTAGTATCGATTTAAGTTTAGAATTTTTCGGCATTTTCTTGTGGTTATGTATTGTGTATTAATTCGTTACAAAAATAGTAATCGGTAGATATAAAAAAAGGCGTTACGCTTAAGTAACACCTTTTTATTATCAACAATTGTTAATCATTATTTTTTATGTCTAGTTTCAGATGACACAGATAATTTTTTTCTTCCTTTAGCTCTTCTACGAGCCAATACCTTTCTACCATTAGCAGAAGCCATTCTTTCTCTAAAACCGTGTTTGTTTCTTCTCTTTCTTTTAGAAGGCTGAAATGTTCTTTTACTCATTATCTTGTATCTTTAAAGTCTAAAATTGTAATATTTCTGTCTGTTGTTTTGTGCTTTTCCAAAACTGAGGGCAAATATACGAAGCCTTTATAACTTTGCAAATCATTTTTACAAAATATTTTGTAATTTTTTTTTCTTTAAGCAAAACCCGATAAACCCTTTATTTATTTGATTTCATCCCTTCTTTTGTTCATTAAAGATGCTTAATTTTTGATTTAATTTTAGTTTATTTGCAATCTAAACGAATCTTAAAGTTTCTTTTTTTCAAAAAACGTCGTGAAATAGTATTAAAAAACACACTATGTACAATAAAATTATAAAACTCATCATAGCAATTGGAATCTTTGCTTACGCCGTTTATCAATTTTCTGAAGGCAATATAGGTAATGGTATCATGTATATTCTATTATCGTCCATCTTTGTTTTCCTATATTTTAAAAACGAATTTATCCTATTAGCTTTTTTACGTTTACGTAAGCAGGACTTTGATGGTGCAAAAAAATGGTTAAACAAGATAAAGAATCCCGAAAGTGCTTTAGTAAAAAAGCAACAAGGGTACTATAATTACTTACATGGTATCATGGTTTCGCAAAGTAATATGAACGAAGCCGAAAAATACTTTAAAAAAGCCATTTCATTAGGATTAAGTATGAGCCACGACTTAGCTATGGCCAAATTAAACCTTGCTGGTATTGCATTTTCAAAGCGCAGAAAACAAGAAGCACAAAAATTACTTAGCGAAGCTCAAAAGTTGGACAAACAGGGTATGCTTGCCGATCAAATTAAAATGATGAAGCAAAACATGAAACGTGCTGTTGGTCCAAATCAACACTATGGTGCCGGTGCTTCCTTAAGAGCCCAAAAAAGAAGAGGCAAGTAAAATAGCATCTTGATGTTATGCTTAAATAATGGATAAGGTATTTATCCGTTTGAGTGTGTCGAGGTTTACTGTAGGCATGTATCAAAAACCTGTCTGCCGATAAGCAACAAATAAACTTACCATAAAAAGTACTTCTCGATACAATTTTACTCCACTGCGTTCCGTAAAACCACTCGAAGAGACATTAGACTCTTATACATTATCCACACTAAACAAATTAATTCAGCATAACACAATTGTTTTTCAGTATAACAATTAAATGATGAGTTCTGCAGAGTACGTGTTGTCTAACCATACTTGCATGAAAATACTATAAGGTATTACCCTGGACTAGTTTCAAGGCCTAACTAATACTCTTGCCCATTTTAATTAGAAACCATTATCCTTTTATTGATAATAGCCCTCTTTGGGTATTTCAATTTGGTATAATTTTCTGCTTTTGTTATTTAAATGTGGTTCCCGCAACCAGGGATTATGAAGTTTTAATATCTTATAATTTATTCCAAACCGCTCTGCAAATTTGGTGAAATCTGTAACAGCTGTATCCACTTCTACTTTATAAGTAGGCACATCACTATATAAATCTTTTTCCCTAAAGTTGAATCCGTATTTGTTAGGGTGGGATAAAATTTCCTTTAAAGCTACTATCCTAAAAACATAACGTCCAGTTTCCTCACCCAATAGTAAATCGTAATAATCTGTTACGCCCTGTTCTTCCAAGCGTCTTGAAATCCCTGTATTTCCAGCATTATATGCAGCAGCAGCTAAAGTCCAAGACCCAAGTTCTTCTTTAGACTTCAACAGATATTTACAGGCCACTTCAGTAGCTTTTTCTAAATGGTAACGTTCATCTACATTAGTATTTACTTCTAAGCCATTTTCCTTTCCTGTAGATTTCATGATTTGCCAGACGCCTCTTGCTCCTGCTGGCGATACAGCATTGGTTAACCCACTCTCTATAACCGCAAGATATTTAAAATCGTCCGGCACACCGTACTTTGCCAAAATAGGTTCAATAGTAGGAAAGTATTTTTTGGCGCGCTTAAACATAAGCAGCCCATTAGATTGCCAATAGGTATTAACCAACAATTCCCTATCCATTCGCTCGTGAATATCTGGATTTTTTAAGGGCATAGGCTCTCCTGAAAAATCCAAATATTGTGGCACTTGTAATGCATAAACATTATAATCGTTTATCAATTTCTTTTCGAAATTTTCGTCGGTTGGAGCGTCTTGAAGGGCATAAATAAATAGGAGACATAAACTTAATAATCCCACAAACGCTAGTGCTTTTTGTACTATCTTCATCATTTATAAGTTTTGCCTAAAATTATAAAAAATAATCCAATCGGTATAGGCTAATCCTATAAAACACATACAGTAATTATAACTATTGAAATGGTTTTTAGGGCAAATGGCAAGCCACCGCACTATCCGTTTTAGTTTTTTAAAATTTTTGGATTTTAAAAAAGCTGCCACTCCTATTGCTTTTGCAAGGCTTTAATTGTTAGTTCAGTACATAAGAAAAACCTTTGTGCTTTTTTAATACCCTTCCGACTTTAAACTCTTAAACGAGTTTAAAGCCACCTCCCCTTCTAAAGGGAAGGAGTTGTGTTTATTAATTTATTTTAACTCTTCTCCTTTCCAAGGTGGAATGGATTCGTTCCAAATGAACAGAATGAAGACAAGGTGGTTAAAACTTTACCCAATAGTTTTTCATTTTTAACAATCAACCATTATCAGGGATGTGCACTTCTAACCTCTAACCTCTAACCTCTAACCTCTAACCTCTACCCTCTAGCTCACCTTATCAATTCCTTTAACTATAAAAATGAAATTTGTTGTTCACCCAAAATATTAACTCCAATAATTTCATATATTTATGTAAACATTTGGTTTATCAACACTTATAAAAGCATAATACTGTTAATCCTATTTCCTTTTTTTGGTTTTACCCAAAACCATGAAAAAGGGCCACAATCACCATTAGCAAACCTAAAACCCATTTCGTTTCATAACCTAACCGTAGATGATGGTCTTTCTCAAAATAGTGTTATTAGCATTGCCCAAGACAGTATTGGCTTTTTATGGTTTGCAACGCAAGATGGATTAAATAGATATGATGGCAAATCGTTTAAGTATTACGATAAGCATTTTGAAGATGTTACGAAGATTAATTACAGTAAGTTGGGAAAAATCTATTTTGATAATCAAAATAAACTTTGGCTCGTCACCAATTCTGGTAAACTTGAAAAATATAGACCTGGAAGTGATGAATTTCATGCTATTAACAACATTAAAAATGTAAGCACTATTTATCAAGACAAAGACAATAGGTATTTTATTGGCACTTACAATAACGGTATCTATGCCATTACCTCTAAAAAAGATACAATTCAAATTTTGAGCACACAAGACTCTAAAGGTGCCATATATGATTTTTTAGAACATCAAGATACTATTTATGCCTCAGCTGATAATACGCTATTCAAAATTTCAAAACAGGATTTTAGATATAACAAAGTTTTCTATACAAAGAACCAAACTATCAACTACAGTTCACTAATTAAATTAGAAGACAATACCATTTGGGTTGGCACCTATGGGCAAGGGCTTTTTTATTTTGAAAAAAACAAGTTAAGGCCATTTAGTGGATTTAAAGATTATCCTCTTCCCAACAATTTAAATATTGAAAGTACTTTGTTGGACAAGCACCAAAGATTATGGATTGGCACCTATGGTAAAGGTGTCTATGTTATCGATTTTACCAATAAGGTAATTAATAACTACACGGTTCAAAACAACAATCCTTATGCTTTGCATTACAATGATATACTAAGCTTGTTTGAGGACAATACAGGAAATATATGGATTGGTACCGATGGTGCTGGTTTAAGTTATTACGACGAACACCTGTTAAAGTTTAATGTACTCACCAACAATCAACTTCCCCAAAATGTTAGCGTAGATGTTGCCCGTGCTATTTGTGTAAACCCAAACAGTAATAACCTATGGATTGGCACCTCAGGAAAAGGCCTAACTCGTATTGATTTAGCTACTAACAGCTATAAAACCTACACTACAGCAAACTCTAACTTATCATCAAACCGTATTATGAGTCTTAAGTGTATTGACGAAGATTTATGGATTGGTTATCAAGACATGGGATTGGATATTTTAAAACCTAACGGAAGTATAGAGCATTATAATAGTGATTCTAAAATAAAACTCAATACAAATGCTGTTTGGTGTATTTACCAAGACCAAAACAAAGATGTTTGGTTGGGTACTGGAGGTAGTGGTTTAATCCATTTTGATAAAAATGAAGGCATTAAAGAAAATTACACCCATAACCCTTATAACAATGCTTCGCTTTCCAGTAACAATATTAGAACCATAACCGAGGGCAACAATAATGAACTTTGGATAGGAACAGAAGATAAAGGCCTTTGCCTCTTAAACACCGATAGTAAAACTATATATAGAGTTAAAGATATTCCTAATAAAATTAAGTCCTTATTTTTTGACAAAAGCAACCAAACCCTTTGGATAGGCACTAACGGTAACGGACTATTGAAGTTTAATACCAAAACCCATAAAGTTAAAGCGTATACAACTACTGATGGATTACCTAACAATGTTATTTATGGTATTTTACCAGATAGTAATAACCTATGGCTAAGTTCCAATAAGGGAATTACCATGTTTAATGACAAGGATTCTATCCCTCTAATCATTAATTATGATAAATATGATGGCCTTCAAACCTTAGAATTTAATACAGGTGCCTATTTTAAAGACCGTAATAACACGTTATATTTTGGTGGATTAAAAGGCATAAACTGGTTTAAACCAGAACAACTAACCTTAAACCAGGTGAAGCCAAAAACCATTATAACCCAACTGTCATTATTTAACGAACCCACCCCCCTAATACCTAACCAAGAGTTTAACTATAAGCAAAACTCTTTATCCTTTAGCTTTGCCAGTTTACATTATTCGCAACCCAGTTTAAACCATTATAAATACATGTTGGTCAATCACGACTTAGATTGGGTAGAAGCAGGCCACAGCGCTAATGCGAACTATAGTAATTTATCACCAAACACATACACCTTTAAGGTTATTTCCAGTAATTATGATGGTGTCTGGAACGAAGAGCCTGCACAATACACATTTACCATAAAACAGGCTTGGTACAAAACCAACTTAGCCATAATTATGTATCTCATTACAGTTTTGGGTTTAATATGGTATATCTATAGATATTTTAAATGGCGGTGGCATATAAAAACTCGGTTAAAGTTAGAACATTCTGAAACGCAACGTTTAAAAAAGTTAGATGAATTTAAAACCAAGTTATTTACTAATATCTCCCATGAATTTAGAACACCCTTAGCCTTGATTTTAGGGCCTGCAGAAAGCCAATTATCAAAATCAAACCTTTCAAACGAAAGCAAAGAAGAATTATCGCTTATAAAGCATAATGCCAATCGTTTGTTAAACTTAGTTGATCAGCTTATCGATTTGGCAAAACTAGAGACCGGATATCAAAAATTAAGGATAGAACATGGTAATTTATCCATGCTAATCAATCAACTAGTAAGTAGCTTCAAGTATCAAATCGAACAAAAGAAAATAAAGTTCACCTCTAAAATAGCTAGTATAGAAAATGCTTGGTACGATAAGGATGTTATTGAAAAAATAATTATCAACCTTATGGCCAATGCTGTTAAGTACGCTCCAAAAAAAGGTTTTATCAACTTCAAAGCAATTAAACAGGACGATTACTTGGTTGTTACTATTCTTAATAACGGATGTGATGTCGATCCAAAAGATATCAATCAACTGTTTAACCAATTTTATCAAGTCAATCCAAATGCAGATGGAGTTGGTATTGGATTGGCTCTGGTAAAAGAGTTGGTTACTTTAACC
Source organism: Aestuariivivens insulae (assembly GCF_022662195.1). Classification (GTDB taxonomy): domain Bacteria; phylum Bacteroidota; class Bacteroidia; order Flavobacteriales; family Flavobacteriaceae; genus Aestuariivivens; species Aestuariivivens insulae. Next base: position 103,651 of record NZ_JAKMCS010000011.1, read on the forward strand.
AAAGGGCAATTAATAGCCCATTTAGTAAACAATGATGAGTTACAATTTACCGTAACAATGCCCATAAACAAAGCCTCATTTAATGAAGCAGATATTGTAGAAAAATTGAATAACGGTATAAAAAAAGATATAATAGATGCTCAACTTTCTTCGAATATCAATGGTAAGGAATTTAATATTGAAACAAGTGAGATAAAGAAACCTATGATTCTTGTCGTTGAAGACAATACCCAACTACGCCAATATATCAAATCAATACTAAAACCAAATTACAAGGTAATACTTGCAGTAAATGGAAAAGCTGGTATAGAAAAAGCTTTAAATAAAATTCCAGACCTTATTCTTAGTGATATTATGATGCCTAAAGCCAACGGTATCGAACTTTGTAACAAATTAAAAAACGATACATTAACCAGCCATATACCTATTATTCTATTAACAGCTAAAGCTGGAGAACAGAATGAGTTGGAAGGTTTGGAAGTAGGAGCAGATGATTTTATAACCAAACCCTTTAACTCCAAAATTCTAGTTAAACGTATTGAAAATTTTATCAGCTTAAGCAAATCATTACAAAAGCGCTACACACAGTTTTCTGTGTTAACGCCAAAAGATATTGCCATTACTAATTTGGATGAAACCTTCTTACATGAGGTCGAAAAAGTCCTGAACACTCATATTTCCAAACCCAATTTTAGTGCACAAGAGTTTAGCAAACTTATGGCCATGAGCCGTATGCAATTGCACAGAAAATTAATGGCACTAACTGGGTTATCAACCTCACAATTCATTAGGTCCCAACGCTTAAAAATTGCTGTAAACCTTTTACAGGAATCGGACTTGAGTGTTTCTGAAGTGGCTTATCAAGTTGGTTTCAACTCGGTATCCTATTTTATCAAATGCTTTAAAGAAACCTACAATACAACCCCAAACAGTTATATAAAAGATTAAACACTTTCTGGTTACATATGTTTTATCTTTTGTTACATAACTGTTATCCCAAATTAATATTCACAACTATATTAGCCATGCAATAATTCTTTAATACTAATCCTGTGACGGCGAATGATGTTATAAAAAAGGAAAGTAATCAAAAGAATATTATATATCTAAGCATTGATCATTTAAAAAAGGGTAAATACAACTTACGTATTACCCTTAAAGAAAAAATTATAAAGTCTATTTTTTTCACAAAAGAGTGAAATTAAAATATTAAAGATGCTATTAATCGGAGGAGAAAAAAGGAGAGCTTAGCTAAATTTATAGCGGCTCTCTTTTTTAATCTAATTAAAATCCTTTACTAAATATTTAGCTTCTTACCACAGTTTTATAAACTTTACTTCTTACCCATCTACCTTAGTTTGGCCTATTAATATGACCTTAATAATATGAATAGTTTTAGGCTCGTCATTATATTAACCCTTATAAATTGTTTAAGCTTACAGGCCCAATTATTGGAAAAACTAAAAGAGCGTGCAAAAGAAAAAGGATTGCAGGTCAAAGAAGTCTCTTACGATAGTACCGCTGTTAATAGAGGTTTTGAGGAGGAAGAAATACCAGAAATAAAATCACCTAGGGATTTTTACAATAACGATGTTGTCATGGCTTTGTATAATAACGACATTTTAGTACAGACCGCTTTTTTTGATGCTGAAACAATAGCCATGCGAACAGAACAAGTAAGCAACCCCAAACCGATCTATCATGATGACCAAGGTAAATTTTATGCCTATAATAAAGATAAAGGGCAATACGAAACCATAAAATTATTACCCGCCAGTAATATGGGGTTCATGACTGCCGGTATAACTACACAAGCCTATAAATTGCCTCCAGAACCTTATTTTAATGCTTATAAGACATTAGAAGAATTAGGCTCTGGCCTTAACTTTTTAATATTAGAACTAGCCTTTATATATAAACCAAGTCATTTTACGAACAATGACTACTATATACAAGAAACCGTTACCTGCATCAATTCCAGTACATGTACAAGGTTTAATTACAACGATCCAGAATACCCCGATAGTTACATACAATTTGATAATCAAGGTAGGTTGAATGAATTATATATAAACTCAACCAACCCTAAGTTAAAAGATGAACCCAAAGGTAAATTTGTGTTCTCGTATAGACCCTGTACCGTAAAAATTCCTGATGCAGTAGAACAATCCATGATTCCTGGGCCATTAGGCAAAATAATAAATCTTGAAAAAGGACTAGAACCGTGGAAGCACAATAAAAAAGACGAACAAAAAAATTAAAATAACATGAAAACTAAACACATTCTTTTAGCAATATGCTTTTTGAGTATAAGTTTTTCAGCCGAAGCCCAATTTTTAAAAAAGCTAAAAAAGAAAGCCGAAGAAGCTGCAAAGGAAACCGTACTAAGAAAGGTTGAAGAAAAGACAACAGAAAAAACAGAAAAGGCAATGGACACCTTGCTTAATGCAGATCAGAAACTCAAGAAAAAGCAAAATGGTGTTGAAAATGATACTTCAGAAAATGAAAATTTAAACGAAGACGATAATATGGTAAATGACAATCTTGTATCCGATGAAGATTATCCGGAAAATGCTACTGAGAACCTAAAAACAGATCAAGAATCAATTGTTGAAACACCGCCAATCAGGCCGTGGTCAAAATACAATTTTGTCCCTGGTGATCATATTATTTTTCATGATGATTTAAGCAAAGAAGAAAACGGTGAATTTCCTTCTCGTTGGGATTTAATTAAAGGAAATGTCGAAAATGCTTCGTTTGATAATGAAAACATAATCAACTTTGAAAATGAAAGTATTATCACTCCATTAATGGAAACTGATGAATATCTCCCCGAAGTTTTTACTATAGAATTTGACGCTTTCTTTGATCGGGAAATTATGAAAAATTACCTATATAACCAGGTATTCAAACTTCGTTTTTGGGATGGTAATTCACATAGTAGGTTTCCAAATAATGAAAGCACATACCACCCTCTACACATTTATCGCTTTGGTGCTTTCCTAAATGCGAGCATAAAGGGACAAGAAAGGCAATTTAAAAGTTTTGAAGAAAGCATGATGGGGATGGAGCCAGTTTGGAGGCATATCGCTATAGCTTTTAACAAGCGCTCTTTAAAAGTTTTTGTTGATGAATATCGTGCTCTTAACATTCCTAATTTAGGGTTCATGCCCAAAAAAGTTTCAATTGAAGGCTATACACATCCTCATGGAAAAGAAAGTTTCACCATAGCAATTAAGAACATTAGGATTGCCGAAGGCGGAAAAAAACTTTACGATCGTGTTCTAACAGATGGCAAAATCCTTACAAGAGGCATCCTATTCGATATAAACAAATCAATTATTAAACCTGAATCATCAGGTGTTATTAATGAAATAGCCCAAATGATGCAAGAACACCCAGATTTAAAATTTAGAATTGAAGGTCATACTGATAGTGACGGTACAGAAGAACACAATAACCAACTATCCGAGCAAAGAGCCAATGCTGTAAAGCAAGCATTAATGGATCTAAATATTGATGCTGCCAGGATGACTGTTAAAGGTATGGGAGAAAGTGTTCCTGTTTCCGATAATAATACCCCGGAAGGAAAAGCTAATAACAGACGGGTTGAGTTTGTTAAAATTTAAAATGGAACCGCGTTATAGGCCTTCATTTGACAAACCTATTAAAAATTAAATACAACTATTGCTCAATAACTCAAAATCTGCTAAAACACCTAAAACAAAATCGGCTATTAATCAAAAAAACATGGAATCATGAAAAAATCAAAATTTATTTTAGCAGCAGCCTCAACATTAATTCTAATACTCTGGGTCACTCCAAGTTTCTCTCAGGGTAATAATCCACTTGAAGAAAAAAATAATGGCGTATTCAAAGTAAAAACCAAAGCAGAAATGGCCAAAAATATCAATAAGCTTAATGAAAAAGGAAAATCAGAATTTGCAAAAGCCAAGAATGAACTAAAAAAAATCAAGAAGCCAACCTTTGATATTGCTCCTAACGAAGTATTAAATACTGACAAGGAAAAGTTATTAGGAGTAAGGCCATTAGATAAACTTGATAAAGAAATAATAAAAAATCAAAATCTTGAAAACAAAAGGAATGAGAAAAAAATATTAGAAGGATTAAAGGATGCAAATGTAGAAAATGTTAATTTTTCATTTACAAACACCTCAATAAATATTTCAAATCTTTCTATCAGTCCTTTTGCTTATTGCAGTTGGAACAAAAGCATCCTTACCCCAGTAAGAAACCAGGCCAGCTGCGGCAGTTGTTGGGCATTTGCTGCGGCTGCCGCTTTCGAACATACATATAATAAGTTATATGGGAGTGTTAGTAGTCCTGTAGATTTGTCTGAGCAACAGCTTTTGTCTTGTGGACGAACAAGCTCAGGTACTGATGCCGGATCTTGTAATGGAGGTAGTACTGGTAGAACATTGGATTATATGAAATGGAATGGCGTAACATTAGAACAATATTATCGGTATACAGCAAGTGAAGGCTCTTGCAGAACTAATAGTAGCGTCGTAAAAGTAGGAGCATGGGGTCAATTTTACCCAGGGAGATTCCCCACAGTAAATGAAATAAAATCATTAGTAAATACATTTGGATCTGTAGCAACTTATTTGAAAGCTGGGCTAAGTTCTTTCTTTAGCTATGGTGGTGGAGTTTATAATGGTTACCCTTCTAATTCAACTAACAACATAGATCATGCGGTTATTATAGTTGGATGGTGTGATAATTTAAATGCTTGGATTATCAAAAATTCATGGGGTACAAACTGGGGACCATACGGTGGTTATGCTTATGTAGGATATGATCAATGTAATATTGGAAAATATGTTTGGTGGGTGTATCCAAATAAAATACAGAGCTAATCAAGCTCAAAAACTAGGTTAAAAGTGCCAACGCATCACGTTGGCACTAGTGTAATAAGATCATTTGATTAACAAATTTGATGCTATGTTAAGTACACAAATTTTTAAATATTTACTCTTTGCTAGTTTCTGTTGGTTAATCTTTGCATGTAACAACCATAAAAAGTATGTTAATAATAATTCAATAGCGGCACAAAATAATGACACCTTGGTGCTTAATGGGTGTCAAAAAAACATAAAGGTAGCAAAGGGGACAATTATTGAAATTCAATTAGAAGCCGTTCCTGTTATAGGTTATGAATGGATTCTTAAAGATGCCTCCAAGCATTTGAAAGAACATAAAACAGACATTTTAAAATATACAGAACTGGGGCAAACCAACTTTCAAGTGCTCTACTTTGAAGCAAAAAAACGTGGGACAGAAACAATCCAATTGGAATATAGAAGAGTTTTTGAAAAGGGCATAAAAAAAATGTGCGTTATAAATATAGAAATCTATTGATTACAAAATGTTTAAGGAAACCATAATACCTTTTTATAAACTGTAATGCGCACTCTAAAAATAACTCAAATATAGTAGAAAAATTTGTGTCCTCTTTAACTAAGATTCCGAGTTACTAAGGAAATCACCTCCTCTTTGAGGATTAGGACAAGTTAAATGAGCGAAAACAATAAAAATACTAGAAACGGTTGAACAGTCTATGATACCAAGTACTTTAGAAATTACAATCAATAAATAAGGTTTAAAAGCTTGGGGATATGTCAAAAAAAGGCTAACAAAAACATTAGTAATCATGAAATCAAAATATATCCTTTTGGGCTTATTCGCTTTATCTCTATGCCATAGCTCTGAAGCACAATTCCTTAAAAAATTAAAGAAAAAAGCAGAAGAAGCAGCAAAAAAAACAATTATAAGAAAAGTAGAAGAAAAGTCTACCGAAAAGACAGAAAGAGCAATGGATACTATTCTAAATGCTGATAAAAAAATCAAGAGAAAAAACAAATTAAAAAATAACGAAATTGAAAAAGAAGAAAAAGAAAAGAAAAACATTAATTACTTAAATGATACTATCGATACCACCAACTCCTCTAGATCACCAAATGCAAACCCTTTAATGCGTTCTGGTAAAAATACTGCAAAAAATTTAAGTGGAACGTATCGATTTAATTGGGAATTTAAAACCAAAATAACCACCAGTAAAGAAGAACAAGTAGACATTAATTATTTAATAAACTCTAATACCCTCGACTATTTTGGTATGGAAATGTCTAACGAGTCTCTAAAAGATCAGGGTAAAGCTTTTATGGTCATGGATAACAAAAACAAATCTACAGTTCTATTTATGGAGATGGAAGGCCAAAATATGGCACAAATCCATAAAATACCTGATGCCAAAAAGAGTGATGGAAATTCCAATGTTAGTTATAAAGAAATTGGTACTAAAGAAATTTTAGGGTATACCTGCTACGGTATAGAAATAGAAGACAAATCGCATATAGGTACCATATATTTTACATTAGATGCCCCTATTAGTTTTAGTGCATTTTTTGCTATGGCCAATAACAAAAATGCCCCTAAGGGATTCGACCCAGCACTACTTCAGGTCTTAAAAGAAGATGCCCTTTTAATGGAAATGAGCATGTCACACAAAACGAAAAAAAATGAAAGTTTTACAATGACTCCCATTAGTCTAGACAAAAAAGAGTTTGAAATACAAAAAAAAGACTATCAGTTTATAAATATGGGATTTTAACAAGACATCCTGTTTAACCAAAAAATAATATAACATCATGAAAACAAACCTTTTAACTTTGCTTTTTTTAGCGCTATTAATAAGTTGCAAATCAGACAAAAAAGAAAATTCAAATCAATCTAACACAATAAAAACAAAGGACAATACCATTGAAGTTGTTACCAATGTTATGGATTTTGTATCTGTAGACACAATAAAGTCTGGATGGAACACCTTTAAGTACATTAATAAATCCAAAGAACCCCATTTTATCTTATTTGATGACTACCCAGATGGCAAAACCCTAGATACCATCAAAGCGAAAGTAATGCCACCTTTCGATAAGGGGATGGCACTAATTATGAATGGAGACATGGATGCGGCCATAGCTGCTTTTGGAGAACTTCCAGCATGGTTCCCCGAAGTAAAGTTTGTTGGTGGCACAGGATTGATTTCTCCCGGTATGACAGCAACAACTACTACTAAGTTAGAACCTGGGCTCCATATTATGGAATGCTATGTAAAAATGGCCAATGGTATGTTTCATGTCTCTATGGGTATGGTAAAAGAATTGTATGTTTTAGATGAAGATTCTGGCAACCAACCACCAAAAGCAGATATTAACATAACCCTATCAAGTACAGAAGGCATTACGTACGACAAGCCAATAACCAAAGGCAAACACATTTTTTCTGTGCATTACAAAGACCAAACAGTATATGAAAATTTTGTTGGGCACGATGTAAATCTAGTAAAGCTAGGTGATAATGCCAATTTGGAAGAATTGGAAGTATGGATGAATTGGATGGATCCAAAGGGACTAATAACTCCTATACCAACTGATGTCACATTTCTAGGTGGGGTTAACAATGGCATGCCCGGCAGCACCCATTATTTTGAAACTGAATTAGATTCAGGTAAATACGCCTTTATATCCGAAGTACCAAATGCAAACTCTAAAGGCCTACTAAAAACATTTACAATAGAATAATTTTTATGTTTAAGTACACTTTATATAGTTTCACAGCTCTATTTTTTGGACTATTACTTGTTACATGCAAATCAGAGACCTCTAAGCAAACAAAAGATAAAATAAGTAACAATCTGGTCATAGATGTAATAACTGAAGCCATGGAGTTCCAGATGATAGACACTATTCCTTCGGGATGGAACACTTTTAGGTATAAAAACTTGTCCCATGAAGTCCACTTTTTTATACTTGAAAAATTGCCCAATGGCATTCGACTAGAAAACTATAAAAATGAATTGGTTCCACCATTTATAAAAGCAACCGAATATATGCTTGCAGGGAATATGGAAGAAGGATTCAAACAATTTGAAAACATTCCAAAATGGTTTGATAGTATAGAAGTATCAGGAGGTGTAGGTTTGGTTTCCCCAAATTCCACAGCTAAATCAACCATTTATTTAAAACCTGGAATTTACGCTATGGAATGTTATATTCGTATGCCCAATGGTATGGCCCATGCATTCTTTGGCATGTTGAAAGAAGTAATTGTTCTAGATACTAAAAGTACAATATCTGAACCTGAAGCTAATATTAATATTTCTATATCATCAACAAAAGGAATAATTCTAAAGGACTCTATAACCAAGGGCAAACATATATTTAAAGTTGACTTCAAAGATCAAATTAAATATGAAACTATGCTAGGCCATGACATCAACTTGATTAAAGTTAATAACCCCAAATTGCTTGACACTGTTAATACGTGGATAAATGCAGCTGACCTTAATTCATTAAGATCACCATCGCCAAAAGGGGTGACATTCCTAGGCGGTGTAAACGATTGCCAAGAAGGAACCTCTGGTTACTTTTATGCCGAAATAACCTCTGGACAATATGCGCTAATTTCTGAAGTTCCAAACGCTAAGAGTCGAAATATGCTTCTTCCCTTTACTGTAAAATAATAAGCCAATAGTACATAAACAAAAAAAGCCCTTCATTAAAAAATGAAGGGCTTTACAATACTGACGCTACGGTCAGTACAAAAAAGGCAACGACCTACTCTCCCACAAATGCAGTACCATCGGCGCTAACGGGCTTAACTTCT
>NZ_JAKMCS010000012.1 GCF_022662195.1 Aestuariivivens insulae
TTTGTAAACTCAAATAGAAACGATTCTTAGTGGCTCACTTTCGTCCGGCAAGCTATGCTCAATTTAGACCGGCAAGGGTGGCTCACTTTGCTCCGAAGTTAGTGGTATACTTTGTCCGAATTTTGCACTCAGCAGGTCTTCGTAAGATTCATAAATTTTGGCGCGTACTTGCTCTAAATATTTATTAAAGAGCCTAGCTTGTTGCTTACTTCCTCTAGCCTTCCCTTTGTCAGCATCCCAACTGGAAATGGGTAGGCGTCTTTGCAAGCTTAAATTTGTTCGTTTACCATTTACGGTTATCCTGGCATAAACAGGAACTTGACCGTTTTTAATACGTGAAGTGTTAGCCCAAAATAACAGGCTAAAAGTCGATCGGGTTTTCATAATTATCGTCTTTAGTTAAACATTTACCAAGACGAAAGTCAAATACAACTATCTAAATATAAGGGTTTTAACCCCTTATTCGGTCAACACTTTTTCATTTTTTTAAACTGTTGACCGATTTAGCATCATTTAATCTTAAATCAAATCAAATTAAATTGCTTCCTTAAAACTATAAAACCTTGCAAATCATATAGTTTGCAAGGTTTTAACACTTTTTAATTTCAGTAGTAGTGATCGCGACAGGATTCGAACCTGTGACCGTCTGCTTAGAAGGCAGATGCTCTATCCAGCTGAGCTACGCGACCATGCATCTTTTGCTAAGAGCGGTGCAAATATAAGTACCTAACCTCAACAATACAACATAAATTTAAACAAATTTTGTACTGGGTAAAAGTAGCTCTGCACAAGGTTTTATCCTCTTTTTTATAATTATAATTTGCCAAGTTGGTTTTAAGAACTCCCTTAGAAAGAACTTTAAACAGCTTAAAACTGCATCGGCACTATACCTTTTGATCTATCATACACCTTTAGTATACACTTATTTTGATAAAATAAGCAGCAGTTCATCAAGTTTTTCAAGTGTAGACATCATACCTTCTTTCATACCCATATTGATAACGGCTTCAAGATCGTTAAGTGAATCATACGTCACCACTGTGGTAACCGTCGTATTTTCTCCCTTGTCATTAAACGTTACTTTCCAATTAGCTGTGGGCAACTCATTATTTATTTTTCCCTCACTATCAGAAAACGCATCAATTGTACGGTAAGAATCAATTGGATTTATATCGTGATATTCTGTATACCCCCAATATTCAGTTCCTTCTGGATCTACCATGGCATAATGCCAATGTCCTCCATTTTCAAATACCATGGATTTAGTTTTGGTTGTAAAGGGCTTTGGCGCAAACCATTGGTCCAATAACTCTTGTTTAGTGTAGCAGTCCCAAACTAATGGTCTTTCTGCCGCAAATTCACGAACAATGGTTAGGGTACTATTTTCCTTATCTACAAGGAAGTCAAATTGTAATCTGTTCATAATTATTTGTTTTTAAGTGTATTCAATAAATTATCCAATTGATCAAAGCGGTTTTCCCAAATTGTTCTTAACTGTTCTAACCACTTATCTATTTCTTTCATTTTATCAATTTTGATTTGATAATGAATCTCGCGACCTTGTTGGTTAGCTTCTATGAGATCACATTCATTTAAAATTTGAATATGCTTTGAAATGGTTGGTCTCGCTACATCAAAGTTATTAGCAATCGCTCCAGCGGTCATAGTCTGGGATGCCAATAAGATTAATATGGAACGTCTGGTCGGGTCTGCAATGGCTTGAAAAATATCTCGTCTTAATTTCATGTATCAAAGTTTATTTCTTCACAAAGGTCACGCTTCGACAAGCTCAGCGCAATCATGTAACATCTCATCCTACTCACTATTAATCTTTATAGTTTATAGCGTTGGATGTTTCATTATGAAGTTATTTGGCTACAAATATATGTGAAGTCATTTAACTACGCAATTTTTTTGACCGCTTTTTTTCCAACCAACATGTGAAGCATGTCCAAAAAAGGATAATTCTTTTAAGTATCTGGCTAAAATACAAAGAGACCTTTACGCATCGTTTAACCCTTTACCTTTAAGGATTTTATCAATACATTTTTCAATTCTGGATGCTCTAGTCTTGGATTGTTTTGCTCCAGAAAAATATAGGAGATAACCTCTTTGCCTTCCAGGGGTCAATGTTTCGAATGCGTTTTTTAGATCGGGGATTTCTTCAAATTTCAACAACAATTCTTCGGGCACATCATATTCCTGGGTTGTTTTCATCTTCACTTCCAAACCTGCCCGCTCTACCTCAACAGCTTCAAAAATATAGGCTTTGATTGTCGATTCAAGTGCTTTGATTTCTTCTATACTTGTGAATCTTATTTGGCGGGCTGCCTGCACATTTTCGGTCTGTTGGACCAGCATGTTTTCTGTATCTTTTAAAAGCGCCCCTTTATGGAAAAGCAATGCACAATACGCTTTAAATCCATGTATTAACACGATATTTTTACCTTGAAAGGTATAACAAGGGTGCATCCATTTAAAATCTTCGGTCAACCCACAATCTAAACAAATTTTTCGCAATAGGGTCATTTCTTCATTCCACTTTTTTGCTCGCGAAAGGAACCTATCAACAACTTTTGGATTCATATTTTAGTTTTTAAGAAGTTTTTTCTCTAGCTATACAATTTTAAATCTTACAGAAAAGCAATGTAAAGATAAGAAGTTATTCAAATCCCAAAAACAAAATGACACACCAAGGCATTGCCATTGAAAACTCATAATCCATCAAAACAAGAACAATTAGAGCAAAGCCCTATTTAAGATACTCACCGGGTGTTGTGCGTTACGCTTTGTGCCATCCAATATCTGATGCCTACAGCTCGTTCCTGCCGATGCAATTAGTGTTGAGGCATCCATCTTTCTAATTTTCGGGAACAAGGTGTCCTCACCTATTTGCATACTCACATTGTAATGTTCTTTTTCGTATCCAAATGAACCTGCCATGCCGCAACAACCTGAATTAACTATACTAACAGAATAGTTTTTGGGAAGGTTTAACATGCTAAACGCAGCCTCTATACTACTCAAGGCCTTTTGGTGACAATGCCCATGAATCTTGATCACTAAAGGTTCTTTACTAAATTGATCTTCTAAAATATTTTTATTGAGAATTTCGTTCTTTATAAACTCTTCTATAGTAAATGTATGCTTCGCTATTTTTTGTGCCGCACTTTTATCGGTTGCCAACCTTAAATACTCATCGCGAAAAGATAAAATGGCCGATGGTTCAATGCCTACCAAAGGCGTTTCATTGGTTATCAAATCTTTAAAAACAGCAATATTTTTATCTATCACTACTTTAGCCTCATCCAAAAAGCCTTTCGAAATAAAGCTTCTTCCGCTTTCTTCATGATCTACTATATTAACTTTATATCCCAATTTTGAAAGCAGCTCAACAGTATCTATACCAATTTGTAAATCGTAATAATTGGTAAACTCATCTACAAACAGATAAAGTTCTCTTTTGGCTTTGGATGAACTTTGAAATACACCTTTGTTTTTATTACACCACTTCCTAAAGGTTTGTGATGCCATTTTGGGGATACTCCTTTGTATTGCTACTCCCATTATTTTTTTGGCCAAAGCCGTATTTAAAACCATATTGGTAAGCAAAGGCACCAGGCTTCCTATTTTATTGTACTTAACATTATTGGCCATCATTTTAGTTCTGAAAGATGGCGGATTTGCCTTTTGATATTGATACAGAAATTCGGCTTTAAAACTCGCTACATCCACATTACTGGGGCATTCACTGGCACAAGCTTTACAGCTCAAACAAAGGTCGAATACCTGTTTTAATTCTTTATGATTGAATTTATTGGGTTTATCTGAATTTGTTAAAAATTCGCGCAGCGCATTCGCCCTAGCCCTGGTAGTGTCCTTTTCATTCCTTGTGGCTCGATAACTGGGACACATGGTCCCTCCTGCCGATGGCAATTTTCTACAATCCCCCGATCCATTACATTTTTCTGAAGCCCTTAAAATACCCTGAGAATCTGAAAAATCCAATAAGGTATCAACTTTAGGCTCTACCCTATCAACTTCATAACGCAAAGACTCATCCATGGGATAGGCATCAACAATTTTTCCTTCATTAAAAATATGATTAGGATCGAAAGCTTGTTTAATACGTTTTAACAAATCATAATTCTTCTCGCCAATCATCAAGGGCAAAAACTCACCGCGAACAATACCATCGCCGTGTTCCCCACTAAACGATCCTTTATATTTTTTAACAAGCTTGGCCGTTTCGGTTGTAATTTCCCTGAACAAACCTACATCCTTGGATGACTTTAAATTTAATATGGGCCTTAAATGAATTTCACCAGCCCCTGCATGGGCATAATAGACTGCTTTTTGTCCATAGCGATCCATCATCTTGGTAAACTCCGAAATGTAATTGGGCAAATCATCTAAATCGACTGCGGTATCCTCTATACAGGCAACGGCCTTTGCATCTCCTACAATATTGCCCAATAGTCCTAAACCAGCCTTTCGTAATTCAATAACTTTTTTTATATCGTTGTTGTAAAGTTTTGGGAATGCATAACCCAATTCATGCTGCTTTAGATCCTGAACTAACGCATTGGAAAGTAGTTCTACTTTTTCTTTTGATGACGCCCTAATCTCCAAAAGCAATATGCCTTCTGGATCCCCCTCGATAAAGAACCTGTTTTTACTTTGCTCCCTGTTATTTTTGGTACAATCCAAAATAGTCTTATCCAATAATTCACAAGAATACAGGTTATGTTTCATAGCCACCAATGTCGCCTCTAAACTCTCTTGAATAGACCTAAAATGCGCCACAACAAATACTTCGTGTTTTGGTGGAAGTTCATCTAATTGCAGCTTAATTGCAGTTGTAAAGGCTAATGTCCCCTCACTGCCACAAAGCAACTTGGCGATATTCATTTTTTCTGAAAGTCCACTAGCTGTATTCCTGTCCAATAAGGCATCTACGGCGTAACCTGTATTTCTTCTGTGGATGGTCTCTTTGGGAAACTTCTCATGGATTTCGGTTTGAATTTCAGGGTTGGACAACACTTCCAAAATGGTCTTGTATATTGAACTTTCCAAACTTGCCCCTACCTGTTTTTCCTTCAACTCCTCATTTGATAATTCAGAAAACACGGCTTCGGAACCATCTGATAATACCGTTTCCAACTCCAACACCTTATCCCTGGTAACCCCATACTGTATTGACGTTGATCCCGATGAGTTATTGCCTACCATTCCCCCTATCATGCAGCGGTTGCTTGTTGATGTATTGGGTGAAAAAAACAAGTTATAAGGCGCTAAATAACTATTGAGTTCATCCCTAATAATTCCAGGCTGCACTACAATGGTTCTTTCCTTTTCATTAAATTCCAATATGTTGGTAAAATGTTTAGACACGTCCACAACAATACCTTCCCCAACGCATTGGCCTGCCAATGAAGTTCCAGCGGTTCTAGGTATAAGAGTAATGCCCATACTGGTTGCGAAAGCGATCAATATCTTAATATCACTTTTATCTTTTGGAAAGGCTACTGCCAATGGTACTTTTCGATAGACAGAAGCATCGGTAGCATAAATGCTTTTGTGCAAATCATCATAAAAAAGTTCCCCTTTTAATCGTTTCGAAACTTCCTTTAATTCCTGCTTTATTTTAAGGTCGGTCATATATCAATCTCTATTTGATAGTTTTTTCGCATATCCTCTATTATGCCAGCTTTAGCTAAAAACTGTCACATCGAACGTGGTTGCTGAGCTTAGTCGAAGTACAGTCGAGATGTTTTTGCCAACCTTTCGACTGCGCTCAAGGGGACAAAAACATAAATCTTGAACAAAACTTTTACTACTGGCACAATAGTGTCTAATCAATGTTTTTATTTTAAATGTTTTCTAAGGCCTCGGTTAAGCTATCGCTCTTATTCAAGTTTAATTTCTTTCTAAGGCGATGACGGGCGATTTCAACTGAACTCAGTGAAATATTATTAATGTTAGAAATCTCTTTGGAGCTTAATTTCATCTTCACCTGTACTGCCAATTGGGTTTCTTTCTCGGTTAAACTTGGGTATTTTTCCTTTAGCCTGAACAAAAAATCGTTCTGAAGCGTTTCAACATTAGCATGGAACCGCTCTATATCTTCATTTAGATTAAGCTTAAAGGAATATTCTTTTATCAATGAAGACACTCTTTTCTTAATATCGTTAACATCTTTAAAATCAATACTTTTAAATGACTTTATTAATTCTTTATATAAGGCTGACCTTTGGGATATAAACAACGCTAAGTTAGTTAATTCCTTCATTTTAAAATCCAATTTATTCTCTAGCTTTTCCTTTAAAAGCAATTGGGTTCTTAACCGCTCTTTAGAAAGCTTCTCATTCTGTTCAAATATGGCCTTTTTCTTTTTTATGTTACTGCGAAGTGACACAATAATGAGGATCGCTATAATTACCAATAATACCGCTACCAGCATGATACCTTGGCGTCTTTGGGTTTCTAAATTGCGTTGTTGCTCCAACAATTTTATTTCAGACTCCCTTCGTTCTGCCTCATAGAGCACCCGCATTTCTGTTAGCTTTTGACTTTTATCTTTTGAGAAAATATCACTTTCGGCTTCTTTGTACTTTTTATAATTAAACAACGCTTCTTTGTAATTACCTATCTCTAAATAATAATCGGATCTAATCCTGTAGTTTTCGGCAATCCATTCCTTGTTATCCTTAAACCCTTCCAACAACAATCTAGCCTCATTTAAAAGGGTTAAACAGATATCATAATTTTTTAGCTTAAGGTTAACAATAGCTAGTTCATTTAAAATTTCAACCTTGTTTTGCTCATCCTTAATTTGGTTTGCGATTTCCAATGAAGCCTCCAAAAGTTGCTTTGCAGAATCCAAATCGTCAATCTTGCGATAGCACATCCCCATATTTTTCATGGTTTCCGAAATTCGGTCTTTATTATTGAAAGGCCTTTTCAGTTCCAACGATTTTTTAAAAAAAGTTAAGGCCAAATTACAATCGCCTTTTTGTTCGTGTATTAAACCAATACTATTGTAACTATATGCTATGCGCTGCATGTCACCAATTTTTTCATGCATTTGCAAGACTTCTTTGTGATACTCTAAGGCTTTGTCAAAATACCCTATATCGTAATACAGCCATCCCAGTGTACGCAAAGTATAAGCCACATCGTATTTATTGCCTAACTCCTTTCTTATTTCCAAAGACTGCAAGCCATACCTTAGCGCATCATCGTACAGGTCTTTCAACAAATAGCCCTGACACAAATTAATAAGTGCTAACCCTTCTTGGCTTCTATCATTATAGGCTTTTGAAAGTTGCAGGGCCTCAGCTCCGTATACTATAGTTTTATCTGGATCGATAAACCAATAAATTTCTGCCAATCGGTTCAACAATACCAGTCTTTGCTCCTCTTCAGCTTTGGGCAAAATGGTTAATAGGCTATCCAACTCAATCTGGGAATCGTTTGGGTTTTCGTCCCATATATTAACCTGAGAATACGACAGTAATCCTATTAATAATGCTAATAATGACGTTAATAAGTCTTTTTTCAATATGTTCATGACATACGAGATTATATAAACTTTAAAAAATTCTTTAAAGTAGGATTGGTATAGTTCTTTTTCC
This sequence comes from Aestuariivivens insulae, assembly GCF_022662195.1. Taxonomy (GTDB): domain Bacteria; phylum Bacteroidota; class Bacteroidia; order Flavobacteriales; family Flavobacteriaceae; genus Aestuariivivens; species Aestuariivivens insulae. Next base: position 7,638 of record NZ_JAKMCS010000012.1, read on the forward strand.
AAAACACAAATAATTCTGTCTTGGATTTTGTGTCTTTTAGCTCGATAAAGCGGATGTGATAATTATTTTCATCTCGCAAGGAATTAGGGACAATAGACAAGCCCATACCGTTCTCAACCAATTTAAAAATGGTGGCCCCATGAATTGCACGATGTGTTATAATAGGACTAAAATTATACTCTGAACACAAATTTAAAATCTGTTGAAAATACATAGGGCTACTTTCGTTTGGATATAAAATAAACGACTCGTTAGCCACTTGTCCTATATTAACAAAATTTTGTTCTGTTAAATAGTGGTCTGCAGGCAATACCAATGAAAAATTCTCCTTGTAAACAGATTTAATATTCATTTCGGGAGACACTAGGTTAGACCGCATAAAACCAACATCTATCTGACCCTCTTCCAAAGCCTTCAATTGATCTACATTTGTAAGCTCTTCGCAAGTTAAGTTTACCTCCGAATAGCGGGTTGTAAACTGTTTAATAATTGGGGGCAGATAATGTTTCATGGCAGATCCAACAAAACCAATTCTTAAATGGCCTTCGTTTCCTTTTAAAGTCTCCTGCCAACGGTGCACCGATTTGTCAAAATTATTAATAATATGTCTCGCTTCCTTTAAAAATATTTTCCCAGCGGGACTTAAAGACACACTCCTATTGGTTCTTTCAAACAGCTTGACGTCCAGTATGGACTCCAGTAAATTAATTTGCTGACTTAATCCAGATTGAGATATTAACACTTTTGAAGCCGCCTTCCTAAAATGCAAAGTCTCCGCTAAAACCAAAAAATATCGCAAATGACGAATTTCTAATTGATTTGTTTTACTTATCATTTACCATTTATTAAAAATCATTGCTACTCAAATTTAGATTTATATTTGTAGAATCAAAAATTTATTTAAAAAATATTGCATTCACCATGGAATTTAATACCCAAAAACCACTGGATACCATTTTGGAATCTTTATTGACGCCCTACAAAAAAAATGTACCAGATGTGTCGAAAATTATTGACGCCATGCTCAATAATGGCATCATTAAAAGTGAGAACGACATCGTCAATGACCATATAGCATTTAGAACACTAGGAGTCGGTAACTTAGGAATTAAGTCCTTTGAAAAGATATTTCTCCACTATGGCTATAAAAAAATGGGCTATTATCATTTTGAGGACAAAAAACTCAATGCCTATTGGTATGCCCCGCCTTCGGAACATTATCCAAGGGTTTTTATAAGTGAATTGAGAGTTAACGATTTATCTGTTGAATCCCAAAAATTGATTTATAAATATACCGATAACATTACTTCAGACCCTATAGACCATATTAACTTGGACAATATAGAAGACGTTGGTAATTTTTTCTACAATCCGCTTTGGGAAACTCCAAGTGTTGAAGATTATACTCAGCTCTTAAAAGAAAGTGAATATGCGGCTTGGGTAATTTACAACAGGTATTATCTAAACCATTATACCATAAGTGTTCACGACCTCCCCATTGGCTATAACACCATTGAAACGTTTAACGATTTCTTGGAAAGTATTGGCATAACACTGAATACCGCTGGAGGTAAAACAAAAATAAGTTCCGATGGTTTATTAAAGCAAAGCAGTACCGTTGCCGAAACCATTAAAGCTAGCTTTTCCAATGGCCAGGCAATGGAAATCGCTGGGAGTTATGTTGAATTTGCCGAACGTAAACCGCTTCCCAACCTACCCCATTCGGCAACCGATAAAATTGACAGCAAATACAGAAGGGATGGTTTTGAAACAGCCAATGCCGATAAGATTTTTGAAAGTACCTATAGTGAACAAACCAAATTAAAACGATAAGCATATCCAATTAAAACACTACGGACAGCAAGTCTTTAGATTTAACATAGATAAAAGTCTATTTCGCCACGAATACACAGATATTTTTTTGGCTTTATTATTCGTGAACCTGCCTATCAGCAGACAGGTTTGTGGCACACAAAAAAATTTAGAAACCGAACATTTTGCTCTAAAAATGCATAGTTACAACTAACATTTGAGATCGATGGTTAAGTCTTGTTTCCAGAACCTTGCCTCAATAGCTTACTTCTTGGTTCTAACTCCTAACCACTGTACCTCTAATCATTAACATAATTCTATTCAAATGAAAAACTTATTAAAAGAACTCAACCTTAACCCTCCATATTATAACACCAGCAGCGGCCAAGAACACTGGACAGGCCAAGGCAAAAAAACTGTTGTCATTAAATCTCCTGTTGATGATAATACTATAGGTTCCATACAATTAACAGATAAAAAAAGCTATGAGGCCATAGTTGAAACGGCCAATAGCGCCTTCAAGATTTGGAAAGCCATGCCAGCTCCACAACGAGGTGAAATTGTACGTCAGTTTGGTGACGCCCTAAGAAAAGAGAAAGAAAATTTAGGAAAACTAGTAAGTTATGAAATGGGGAAAAGCCTACAGGAAGGCTATGGCGAAGTACAGGAAATGATAGATATTTGCGATTTTGCAGTAGGCCTATCAAGACAGCTTTATGGACTACAAATGCATTCTGAAAGGCCAAACCATAGAATGTTTGAGCAATGGCACCCCTTAGGGATTGTGGGCATCATATCTGCTTTTAATTTTCCTGTGGCCGTTTGGGCATGGAATGCGGCACTAGCATGGGTTTGTGGTAACGTTTGTATTTGGAAACCTTCAGAAAAAACCCCTTTCTCCGCCATTGCTTGCCAAGAAATATTCAAAAACATACTAAAGCAAAACAACCTGCCCGAAGGGATATCAAACTTAGTTATTGGGGATAGTGAAATTGGAAAACTTATGGCTTCAGACCAAAACATTGCCTTGGTATCTGCTACAGGATCTACCAGAATGGGTAAGGACGTAGCCGAAACCGTTGGTAAGAGACTAGGGAAATCCATTCTGGAACTAGGGGGCAATAACGCCATTATTGTTACCGAAGAAGCCGATTTAAATGTTGCCATACCCGCAATTGTCTTTGGAGCTGTAGGTACCGCTGGCCAACGGTGCACCACGACACGCAGATTAATTGTACACAAAAGTCGCTATCAAGATTTATTGGAAAAACTAAAAGAAGCCTACAAACAATTAAACATTGGCGACCCTTTAAATGAAACCAATCATGTAGGCCCACTTATAGATACCGATGCTGTTAAGGCCTATTTAAAAACAATCGAAGAGGCTCAAAATCAAGGTGGACAATTGGTTTATGGGAATAAAGTTTTAGAAGGTGAAGCATTTAAATCGAACTGCTATGTAACACCAACCATTATAGAGGCAAACATCAATATGGAAATTGTGAAGCATGAAACTTTTGCCCCTATTTTATATGTTTTCCCATATGATACGTTAAAAGAAGCCATTGCCATACAAAACAATGTACCACAAGGACTTTCCTCTGCTATTTTCTCACAAAACATGCAGCATGTAGAAACTTTTTTATCTAATTCTGGGTCAGATTGTGGTATTGCCAATGTAAATATTGGTACTTCTGGGGCCGAAATTGGTGGTGCATTTGGCGGTGAAAAAGAAACTGGAGGTGGTAGAGAAAGTGGTTCAGACTCATGGAAAGCCTATATGAGAAGACAAACCTGTACCATCAACTATGGTAAAGGAGCTCAATTAGCCCAAGGAATAATTTTTAATGTATAGATTAAAATAATTAATCATCAATTTTTTAGGAGGCTGCCTGAAAAGTGTCATTCAGAACGAGCAAAGCGAAGTGAAGAATCTTATTCTATTATAAATAAGTAATTTCATTTTTTAAATAGATTCTTCATTTCATTTCGAATTAGCTCTATAACCACATTCAGAATGACACTTTTCAGACAGCTTCTTATTATTTACTTTAACCACTTAAACACTTTAAGCCTGATAATCAAAAACTGATATTCAAATCCAGCTATAGATAAAAGGATCATGGCTTTTTGTTTATTCCCTTCCTTTTATTTATTCTAAAACGATTAAACTTTTTTCTCAAAAAGTACATAACACTTAAAACACAAAAAAAAGCTCCAATACCCAAAACCTCATATTGCTTAAGCCCTGTAAGCATCCAAATAATTATGAGTGAAGATACTATAGGAACTGTGTATCCTCCTGGTATCCTAAATCCTTTTGTTTTTGAAATTCTACCATGCCTTAGCTTAATAACCGATAGGGATACCCCCAAGTAAACCAACAACATCGAAGCACTGGATATTATTGCCAATTGTTTAAATCCACCAAAAGAAGAAAACAAGAAACCTATACTTGCATAAACAATAATTGAGACATACGGTGTGGCACATGTTTTATGTACTTTGGTTAGTGGCTTAAACGGTAGCACATAGTCATTAGCAGCCCTGAACAACACCCTGGGAATTCCCAGCACTTCACTACTTAAAGTACCAAACATAGAAACTGCCGCACCAATAGTCATTATGGTAAAACCGATAGGGCCAAACACTTGATTGGCGGCAACACTTAAGGGATTCTCATTATAAGTCCCTAATTCATCCCCCAAAACCCCTTGGGAAACGGTTTGTATAAGTATATAAAGCACCAAAACACCAACGATACTAATTAATATCGCTTTAGGTATATTCTTTTGTGGATCCCTAACTTCCCCACTTACCGACAGCCCAGACTCTGCCCCCTGAAAGGCAAAAAACAGTACCAATGACATCTCCCCTAAATTACTTAGACTTGGCAAGTGATCAATAACGAGGTATTCCGTAGAAAATTCACCCCAAGAAAACATCACCAGCATTAAAAGCGGAAGCAACTTTATAACAGTAATTGTCTTTACCACATTCATCCCTTTTTTAACTCCAATAACATTGATATATCCTAAACCGGAAAAAATAATGAAGAAAAAAAGAACCCTGAAAAATTGTGTTTTAAATGCAGGTAATATAGCCCCTATTACATCGGCTACAGCATTGGCTACAGCAGCATCTGCTGATATTGCCGAAATACCAAAAAGAACAACCGTTAAAAAACCAAAATAAGACCCAAACGATGATTGTATATAAGTATAGGCACCTCCTGAAGTTGTTATCTTACTTCCCACCTCTGCAAAACATAGCATAACAAGTGTTACAAGTAGCCCACAAAACAAATATGCTAAAATACTTGCTGGACCAAGACCACTAGCTACAATGGCCGGCAAAGCAAATATGCCTGCCCCAACCATGGTGTTTATCAAATTGGAACTAAGCCCTAATACCCCTATTTCTCTTTTTAAATGTTCTTTGGTTTCTATCATCTTTGTTGTTTTCTTCTATTTAAGTGAACATATTATATAAATGGTTATTGAATACATTTACCCCAGTTTTATCTCCAACATAAATTTTCAATAAGGTTCTTGTTTTGTAAATTTCCACTTATGCAATAAGTCTTTCCAAAAATGGAAAATCTATTCTTTAATGTTAAAAAAACCACCTTTACATAACCTTTACTCTGCCATTGTTCACGGAAAACATTGCTAAATTTGTATAAACAATTTTTCTGAAAACATATCCATGGAACTTAACACGAACTATTCCGATTTAAAGATCACTTCACAGCAAGCCGAAGACATCCTTTTTACATTGTTTAATATTAAAGGAACAGCATCGGTATTACCAGGGGAAGTCGATTTTAACTTTAGGATAAAAACCCCAAATTCCGAAGGATATATTTTAAAAGTCTCTCGCCCAGATGAAGACTTGAACTATCTGGCTTTTCAGCAAAAACTCCTTCAGTATATCGAAGACCATGGCACTAACTTAATTGCTCCAAAAGTGGTGAAAGACATTGATGGTAATTGCATTTCGGAAATTACAGACGACCTTGGCAACAAACGAATAGTTCGTTTGCTTTCTTGGGTTTCGGGCAGGGTTTGGAGCAGTGTTAATCCGCAATTGGACGATTTAAGATATAGCTTAGGCCAGCAATGTGGTATTCTAACCAATGCCTTACAAGGTTTTGACCATAATGAAGCCCATCGCGAGTTTGAATGGGACATTGCCCAATCACTGTGGACCAAGGAATATATTCATTTATTCGATGGTGAACACAAAAAGATACTCACTACCTTTCAACAGCAATTTGAAGCTTCACAAAGCAGCTATTCCCAACTAAGAAAAGCCATAGTTCATAACGATGCCAACGACAACAATGTTATTGTCTCGGAAGACTTGATACACCCAACGGTAAAAGCAGCCATAGATTATGGTGATTCGGTACATACGCAAATCATTAACGATTTGGCCATTGCTTGTGCTTACGCCGTGATGAACCATAACGATCCATTGGATGCAGCCCTGCCCATAGTAAAGGGCTACCACAGCACTTTCCCCTTACAAGAAGACGAGCTGCAACATTTATATGTTGCAATAGCCATGCGATTGGTGATCTCGGTAACTAAATCGGCCATAAATAAAATTAAAGAACCCGATAACACGTACTTGCTTATTAGCGAAAAACCCGCTTGGGAGGTTTTAAAAAAATGGCATTCTATTTCTAAGGCATTTGCTACCTATAGCTTTAGGAATGCTTGTGGCTTTATAGGGCATCCAAATGAAGAAAAGTTTGTACAATGGGCTAAAAGCAACACCTTTAAATTATCCGACCTATTCCCTAGCATTGCTAAAAATGAAGTTCATCCCATAGATTTAAGTGTATCGAGTAAATGGATTGGACACCAAGAGGAATTTAACGATTTGGAGCTATTTGAATTTAAAATCAATACGCTTCAAAAAACAGTTCCCAATAAAATCATTGCTGGTGGTTACTTAGAACCACGAGCTTTATATACGGCTTCCAGTTATGACAAAATTGGCAACAACGGAAGAGAAAGCCGAAGTATTCATTTAGGGGTTGATTTCTGGTTACCCAAAGACACTCCTGTTTCTGCTCTATTCGATGGTGAAGTCGTTATGGCCGTTAATGATGCTGGTGATAAAGAATATGGCGGTTTGGTCGTTTTAAAACATACTGTTGATGCCTTTCATTTCTATACGCTTTATGGACATTTAAGTATTGAAAGCGCTACCCAGCATAACGTTGGAGACCATATAAAACAAGGAGAAATCATTGCCAATTTAGGAAATCACCCCGATAATGGCAATTGGGCACCCCACTTACACTTTCAAATCCTATTATCGACATTGGATTATAAAACCGATTTCCCTGGCGTTGCTTATTTCAGTCAGTTGGACGTTTGGAAAAGTATTTGCCCCAATCCAAACCTGTTATTTAAATTACCATCACTTGAACAACAAGACACCATTTCAAATTATGAATTAATCCAATACCGCAAACAACATTTGGGCAAAAGTTTAAGCCTGCAATATAAAACCCCCATTAAAATGGTACGTGGTGCAGGACAATACCTTATTGACCAATATGGCAAAAAATATTTGGATACGGTAAATAATGTGGCCCATGTAGGACACGAGAATTACGGCGTTGTAAAAGCTGGTCAGGAACAAATGGCACTTATCAATACCAATTCGCGCTATTTACACGAAAATATCAATGCTCTTGCCCAAGAGCTCATTGAAACCTTGCCGCCCCAATTAAGTGTATTACATTTTGTTAATTCTGGTAGTGAGGCCAACGAACTGGCCATAAGAATGGTTAAGGCAGCTACTGGTGAACGCGATATTATAGCTTCGGAAGTAGGCTATCATGGTAATGCCAATATGTGCATTGATATCTCATCCTATAAATTTGATGGTAAAGGCGGACAAGGTGCCCCAGAACACACTCATATATTCCCCATTCCCGATGCTTTTAGAGGCAAGTACAGAGGCCCTAATACTGCCGAATCTTATGCTGAAGAAGTACAAAAACAAATAGACATTGTACGTAGTAAAGGGCGTGGTGTTGGAGCTTTTATTATAGAACCCATTATAAGTTGTGGCGGTCAAATTGAACTCCCCAAAGGCTTTTTAGCTAAAGCTTACGAAAACATTAGAGCCGCTGGCGGACTTTGTATTTCCGATGAAGTACAGGTGGGCTGTGGTCGTGTGGGAAAAACATTTTGGGGCTTTCAATTGCATGATGTCGTACCCGATATTGTTACTATTGGCAAGCCCCTTGGCAATGGACATCCACTAGCCGCAGTAGCCTGTAGCCAAGAAGTAGCCGATAAGTTTGCCAACGGGATGGAATACTTTAACACCTTTGGCGGGAACCCAGTATCCTGCGCCATTGGGACCGAAGTATTACGAATCGTAAAGCGTGATAAGCTTCAGGAAAATGCCCTACAGGTTGGCGCATTTTTAAAATCTGAATTAAAAGCACTTGCCAGTACCTTTCCCATTATTGGCGATGTACGTGGTCAAGGTTTGTTTTTAGGCATTGAATTGGTTGATGCGCATATGAATCCGCTAGCTGCCCAAACCGATTATCTGGCCAACCGTATGAAAGACCATGGCATATTAATGAGTACCGATGGGCCAGACCACAATGTACTGAAGATTAAGCCTCCCATTATCTTCAACAAAGAAAATGCCGAAGAGCTTTTATTTTACTTAAAGAAAGTTTTGGCCGAGGACTTTATGAAAATAAACTAGTTAACTTAAGAACTCTATTTTTTTATAACGATAGTTGCCTTTTCATTAGCCAATTTCTCCAGAACTACTTCTTTAAACAAGGTATTTTTATGGTTTGCTGATTTAACAAACTGGCTTTGCTTACTGTTTACAGATACCGATTTGTAGGCATTCAAAACATCCAGCACTTTAATTATCCACTTTTTTGAAGTGAGTTTGTTTTTATAATCCCCTTCGGCTTTCCCTATGGTTATTATCAACTCGCCTTGCGCGCCTACTTTTTGACTTAAAAGGGTTTTTGAATACTCGCCATTTTGATAAGCTATAGTTTTACTATCATCTTCATATAAGGTAAAGGAAGCAGACGATTTGGTTGGATATACTTCTAGGATTAAAACCTCTTCTTGTTGTCCTTCCTCTATCCAATTACGTTCAGGTATTTTTGGTAGCATGGCTCCCGATTTTATAAACAGAGGCAACTTTTCTACGTCTTCGGTATTGTAGTTAATAATGCCACCATCCTTATACACTTCCTTGCTCCAATAGTCAATCCAGTCATTTCCTCGTGGCAAATATATTTCCATGGTCTTAAAATCGCCATAAACCGGGGCTACCAATAGATTGGGCCCAAACATATACTGATAGGGCCAAGTATCAGAAAAACACAAATAGTCATCGGGAAAAGCAATAAGCATAGGACGGCTCATGGGCATACCTGTTAGGTAATTTTCAAAAGCCGTGGAATATATATAAGGCAATAGCTTATAGCGCTCTTTACGATGTTTTCTAATACTATTTTCAGCTGTTTTACCTTCACCCATACCATCTACCGCATGGGTCAATCCGTCTTTGGTTTCCTTTACAACTACGTTTTCCCTGTCCTCAATTTTTATTTTATTCTGAAAATTGGCGACATCAATATTACCTGCCCAGGGTTTAGGATTGTGGGATCTGGAAATGGCCGAAAAATCGGAAAACTGATTCCACCTTGCTTGAATTTGCCAAGTCTCACCAACTCCATCAGACGATATATAGGATACCCCTTTTAATGCGCCATGGGTATTAGTGATGGCTTTAATTTGCCATTTTAACTCATTCCAATTAAAGGAACAATCGCCTGTCCAATCAAACGGATACCGTCTAGATCCAATAATATTATTTACTGGCGTTACACTATACCTAAAATCCCACGGATTTACAGCTTGCATTTTCCGACAGCCCATAAAAAGTACCCGATTATCGTCTCCCAAAAGCTCCTGTGTTCCCAACCATATTCTACTATCGGTAATATCATTTCGCCGCGTATCCTGCCAAGTGCCCCTAACACCAATATCCAATTTCTCTTTCCATTTTTGCCACCATAATGTTTCGGGTTGCACGGTTTCTGTCCAGCCTTGCCCTACTCTATTTTTAAAATCCGGTGCATTATGTTGGATTAACATCACATCAAAATGCATGGCCTTTAAACTATCTATCATGGTCTTTGGCGATAATGGCTTAGAATAGCTTTCAGACCAATCCATAGCACTGCCCCAAACAATCTCTTTACCGTCTTGACAGCCATCACCCCACTCAAAATCGATAATTAAATTATCTACTGGGATATCATGTCTACGCAACTGTCTAGCGGCCTCCATCAGCTGTGTTTGATTTCCATGGCATGCCAAATGCTGCGTTTGGAAAAAACCAAAGGCTTTTTTGGGCAATAAAGGCTCTGGCCCCACAAGCTGGTTAAACTGGTTATAGATCCCAGTATAAGAAGGGCCATAAATAAAGTAGGAATCCATAATGGCATCTTCTCCTAAATAAATGTCATAACGTTTGGTTTCAGGATTATAAAACCAATGGGCATACCTACTGTTATCGTTTTTTTCATTAAAAAAACTGGCACTGTCAAACATACTATAACCATCCTTAAACATCCCATAAACAGGCCCATCCGATGGATAGACGCGTTTTTGTTCAGCTTTATCATCTACTCTAAGTAGCCCTTTGTATTCATCAATTTCAACGGTTAACCTTTCGGTCATAATAAAGTAGCTTATTCCTTCTTGCCGTACATTCACCTCTACTTTCTCCCAAGGCTCTACATGCCCTATAACAAATGGAATATCGTACTTTTTTGAAAATCCAAGACTATCATTCTGCAACGACCTAACCCGAAACATTGTTGGTAAATAAAACGATACTTCTGTAGTTTTTGAAAGGATTGCTTTTGTGGCATATCCATCATAAATTACCCGAGCTGATTGTCCATAACAAGCAATACCTGCTACAAAAAGCACCATTAATATTCTAACTTTTTTTAACCGCTCTTTTAGCTTAACACCCGTCATGCCACAACAGCTTTAAAAGCGTTAAGCTCTTCCAATAATTCGTTTCTTTTAATGCGGCATAATCGGTCTACTTTTAAATGATTGGACAACAGGGCTTCTTTTTTAAGCAGAACGTTTTTTTCGTTAAATTTATTAATGGTTTCAGCAGAAAACCCACTGCTTACTGGATTTGTAATCAAACCATAACCATTCTCTTCTAAAACGTCACCTGCAACACGCTCAAAAATTTCAATTTCTTCAGGTGTAAGGACTTCCAAAAACTTTCTGGTGTTATTGGACATTATTGGCATGGTAAGATTGCTCCACATATATCCCGCCGCAGCAGTTATTTTAGATTCATTTGAATTGAAATATTCTAAAGCCGTCTCATCTAAATGCAATCCCAAAAAGGCATTTATCTGTTCAAGGACTTCTTTGGGGTTCGCTATAAGCGATTCATAACTAATCGTTAAACACCTTTTAGGTTCCACATGCTGAAATAACTTTTTTGCTTTCAAGTAATTGTTCTTCCAAATTGCTGCTAAATGGTAAGCATGCTTTTCGCCTACCAAAGTTTTTTTAAAGGATGCTGCTACATCGCGTCCATCCCTAACCAAATGAATATAATAGGGTTTCATGCCATTAGCCTCAATAGCTTCGTAATAGTTTAGGTTTGCCATACTCTTACAGCACCAAAAGCTAGCGCCTTCCTGTATAGCCATAGCTTCATAAACAGCTCTGTACACTTCAACAAGTGTGTGTTCTCTACAGTTTTTTAATATCTCGTTCCGGTCTAAATTTAGATTCCATTTTACCGGATTGGTTTCAACTAATCTACATACATCGTGCACTAACCTTGAAAAATTATCATGCTGCTCTAAGTCTCCATATTTATGCAGAATGGGATAAAACACCTTTAAAATATGTGGTGGGTGGTGTGCAGAAATCAAAGGTGATTGGTTCAAAATTAACCGAAGTAAATTCGAACCTGACCGTTGGGTTCCAACAATTTGAATAGGCGTTAATGTCTTGCTTAATAAGGTCATATAAAACTAAATAATAATGTTAGTAAAATAATTAGGGCTGGATGGATTTTGGTAAACAAAAACAATAAAAGGGAGATACTAAAAATTGCCCAAGGCAAGATGTTAAATCCAAAATGCTTTAACCCTATAATGTAGGCACCACTAAAAATGAGACCAATGACTACCGATCGTACACCTTTCATCACCGCATCAATGTAAGTAAGGTGTTTTATTTTTTGTTGTACATGCGAAAGCAATATCATAAGTAGCGACGATGGCAAAAAAATAGATAGGGTTGCTATAATGGCCCCTGTAATGCCTCCCATTTTATAGCCAATAAAAGTAACACTGGATAAAATTGGCCCTGGTGTTACCTGACTTATCCCTATGGCCGCATTAAACTCTTGAAGCGTTACCCAATGCAAATCACTTACAAGAGCTTGTTCCATGATGGGGATAATAACATACCCACCCCCAAATAAGGTTAAGCTCATTCCGGAAAATACCGATGCCAAAGACAATGAGGTACTCAACACTCCCGTAAAAAAAGATAAAAGCAGCATTAATGCTACAATGCTCGCCTCAATAACAACCAATGTTTTAAGTTCGGTTTTGTTTAAAGGTTTCGCTACACCAGGATTAGAATTAACAACTGGTTCTTCCTTACCATAAATAAAATAGCCTACCACCCCTCCTAAAAAAATAGATCCTATTAAAAATAGCACATTGGGAGCCGTAATAGCCACCATAAAAGCAATTATGGCAATACACCCCTGACTCACCAATCGCATTTGTTTTTTAGCCATGTTAAAACCAACACTTGCAATTACTGCTGCCACTACTGGTATAATAAAAGCAATATGAAAATCGGCTTGCTCCCCAGTAGAAAAATAATACACCGAAAAGGTAGCCACTAAAACAACGGTAGGCAAAAGCACTCCAAAAAAACTAACCATTGCCCCTTTCACGCCCGACAAAATAAAACCGTAATAGACCACAGAGTTTACGGCCAATGGCCCAGGAAGTATGGATGCCAAAGAAACGCCATCCAAAATTTGGTCATCTGTTAATACCTTTCGTTTATCAACCAATTGTTTTCTTACCATTGCGACCAAAGCCATATGCCCTCCAAAAGCATAACTTCCTATTAGGAAAAAATTCCAAAATAGCTCTTTAAGCGATATGCTAGTTTGAGGTGCTTTCAAAGGTTTAGTTTTTAATATAAAATGAAGGAACAAATGTCGCCCTGTACGGATCGGGGATTCCTGTATTGATATGATAACTAATTTCTCCTGATGGGGATAACACCAATATGGATCTGCTACGCGGCGAACATACTAAGTAATTGCCGTTGGGTAGGGTTTCTACATTTCCCATTTTATCGGCATACAAATCATCTGGAAGGTTTATGGACACTACCGTTTGGGCTTTATTATCCTCCAATTTATAGGACACAACACTTGTTTGCCTTTGTTTTCTGCCATTATTGAACAGCATGTAATTCCCTTTCGGGTCTTTATGAATGGCATGTTGACTATTGAAAGGCAGGTCTTCAAGTTGAAAATCGCCCTCTTCCCCTAATACCCATATCCGTTTGCCAGTTTTTATATCGATTTTCCATATTTGGCTCCAATCGCGATACGATATCAACAGGTTACCGTCATCATCAAATGCCAACGCATTGGCATGCCCCCAGTCGCCATCCATATCTTCAAAGGAAATACCAACAGGATTTTTTATATCGAAGGTGCTCCACTTCCAAAGTACCTCTCCTTCTTTATTCAGCCGTACAACGGCACTCGAAACCGCTTTCTCTAATTGACCATTAACTTTATTGGGAATGGTGTCGTACACTATAGTAAAGACATCATCTTCATGTTCCAATACCTCGTGGTGCGCAACAAAGCCTAATGCGCTTAAATCTATTTGGTAAGTTATATCCCCATCAATAGTATATGAAACTATTCTGTTCCCCGCACTATTATTATGTCTGGCATTACCAACCAATACCAAGACTTCATTATCTTTAGTCCATCTTGATAATTTGGGCTGCCCATCAACCATTTGATACCACACTAAATCGGATTCATTATCGAGCATATAAACACTTCCTTTAACTAACCGTCTTTGCGTAAGCACATAGCCATCGAATGCTTTTTTGGTATTAACCCTCTCGTAAACACTCACAATATTTTCTTCAATGGGAGCCGTTCGAAAAGAGTCTATAACCGCTATCTCTTTTTCACCGTCTAAAATCTGTAATGCATAAGTCTCATTGGGCTTTAAACCCGCCAACAACAACTCATGTGCTTTGCTTTTAGTAGACACCAGATATTGCTCCTTATGTCTCTTTAAATTTTGTAGCCGAATGGTTACCAAAGCCGAATCGCTTAACGAAAACTGCAGTTTTTTTACCGTTGGATTTTTTGTTTGGGTAATTGTTGGCAAACCATTTACGGAAACCGCTTCTTTACAACTATGAAAAAAAAGCACCACTAGCAGTAATACCGCATAAAACCCCTGTTTCTTTTTGTTTTCTATATCCATACTGCAATTTATAAAATTAGCATGTATTCTTAATTGGTTTTAAAAGGATGAATGGAAAACGAATAGCTAAACACCCCTGGCCTAATCGTATATTTCTCATGGGTTTTTGCACCCCAGGTGTTATCCCCTCCTACTCCCATCTGCATATAATCAATATTTAGAGCAGTGATATTACTGGACCTTATTTCTGAGCCGTGCTTATTGGCATCTTGATTATAATGCGACAATTCACTGTAGAGAAATGGGAACACACTAAAATTAAAAACAGAGTCGCTTTTAAACTTTATCCCTTGGCCTTCTCCATTAGTAATAGTAAACCAGCTTACATCGGACCTATTACCGTTCTCTTGGGGCCTTATGTATTTGGTGTTCATGTGCTCTACCTCATCCTTATATTTTCCTATAAAAGCCGCTGTTTTTCTATCCCAATAATTCTCTTCCGGTCCACGACCATACCATTCTACTTGGTTTAAGCTACCTTTTAAAATGGTACTCATCCCTATTCGGGGTATTTCAGACAGGTTTTTATCGGCTTCCAAATTAACCGAAACAGCAACCTTACCTGAACCATCAATCTTATAAACAGTAGTTTGTTTAAATACCGTATTGAAACCATGCTGAACGGTAACTTCCAATGCATTATCATCAAAAGTATAATTAAAGCTTTTTAACTGAAGCCCTTCACTTATGTCTTTCCAGATTTCAGCTCTTTTTTGCAAACCGTTACCCAAATCGTTATCGGTTGGGGCACGCCAAAAGTTAGGCTTAAGGGGTGCTTCGAGTAAATTACCCTGACCATTTTTAAGAGCTATGATATACCCTTGGGTTTTATCAAATGTAATTTGCCAAGCATCTGTTTGTACTAACAGCAGATTATCATAATCCACTACTTTGTTTTTATTTATACCTTCCGAAGATACCTTGCTTGGCTCCAAAATACCTTTATGCAAAGCTATTTGCTCCCTAGAAATGATATGGTTTTGGGGAACTAAATCTTTTTCTGCTTTGGTCCTTACCTCAAAATTGATGTAATAATCTGATGCTTTTTCAAAAGTTAAATCATGGATTGGCACTATAAATACAGTTGAATCATTAGGATTAACATCTATTTGGTTCAACGATCCATTTTTAATCACATGCCCATTTTTTAACACCTGGTAATCTATTTTAAAATTATTGGTATTCGTAAAAAAGAAATTGTTGTTTAACTGAAACTCCCCTTTTTCTAGCTGTTTGGGTTTAATTTTCAGGTTTCTATACACATGTTTAACTTCCTTTAAGTAAGGATATGGTGTACGGTCTGCATATAATAATCCGTTGGCACAAAATGTGGAATCGTTCATCGTTTTTGGATCTCCCATATCGCCTCCAGCGGCCCAAAATGCAATGCTGTCTTTATTTTTTTTGGCAAAGGTTTGATCTACCCAATCCCAAATAAAGCCCCCTTGAAGGTTTTTATACTTTTCCATAACGTCCCAATAATCCTGAAGGTTCCCTACACTATTCCCCATAGCATGGGCATACTCGCATAAAATAAGCGGGCGGGCATCATTTTTTTCTGCAAATTCCGATATAAAATCGATGTTCTTGTACATAGGCACCACCATATCGGTATGTTGTTCATACCAGGCTTCTTGATATTGCACGGGACGGGTATTATCTCTGTTTTTCATCCAATTATAAATCTCAACAAAGTTTTTGCCGTCTCCAGATTCGTTCCCCATAGACCAGGCTATAATACTTGGATGGTTTTTATCGCGTTCTACCATGCGCCTGGCACGGTCCAAAAACGCTTCTTTCCAATTATCGTCATTGGTTAGCCTTTCGTAACTTTCATAGTGAAACTTCATGCCATGGGTTTCTATATTCGCCTCATCTACAACATAAAGTCCATATTTATTACAGAGTTCGTACCAATATTCATCATTGGGGTAATGACTGGTACGCACGGCATTAATATTGTTCTGCTTCATTAAGCTGATGTCCTGAAGCATGGTTTCCTTAGTAACATATCGTCCTAAATTGGGGCTCCATTCACATCTATTAACCCCTTTTATATAAATGGGCTCTCCATTAACCAAAAGCTGACGCTCTTTAATTTCAATGGTTCTAAATCCAACAGCGATGTTAACCACTTCCTGTAGTGTATCATTTACCGTGTTTTTAATGACCAATTGATACAGATTAGGGTTTTCAGCAGACCATTGCTTTGGTGCTTCAATCGTTTCCTTGAATGCTACGGTTTGGTTTTTGGCTGCTTGTGGCATATCTATAACCTTACTCCAAATAGGTACTTCATTATCATCTAAAAGTTGGATATCCAATTTTAGATTGGCATCATGACCAAGCCTATTCGACAAATCTATTGAAACATCCAAAATTCCATTGTTATAAGTTTCATCCAAAGTTGCCTTTGCAAATACATCTTCAATATGAACATCGGGCACTTGATACAAATACACATTACGTTCTATACCACTTATGCGCCAGGTATCCTGACCTTCCAAATAGGAACCATCGCACCATCGGTAGACCATTACGGTTACATCATTTTCTCCATTAACCAAATAATCTGTTACATCAAATTCGATGGGCACTTTGCTCCCTTTGGCGAACCCAATTGCTTTGCCATTAATCCATACGTACACGGCTGCTCTTACCGAACCAAAATAGAGGATGGTTTTAGTATTGGCATCCCAACTATTGGCCAAGGTAAACTTGCGTTTGTAAACCCCAACAGGATTGTCTTCTGGCGTATATGGTGGATTGGGGGTAAAAGGATATTCTTCATCCAGATAATACGGCACCCCAAATCCTTGTGCTTCCCAATTGCCAGGCACCGAAATAGTGTTTAACTTTTCTAATGGATAGGATGGGTTGGTGATGCTCTTATCCACTTCATTTGATGTTTCAAAATATTGAAAATTCCATGTGCCATTTAACGATTGAAAGTGCTTGGAACTTTCCTTATCTCCCAACAGGGCCAATGCTTCATTTTCAAAAGCAAAAAATGTGGCCCGCGGTTTTAAGGTATTCTTTGAAACTATACTGGGATTATGGAGTTCTTCAGGATTATTTTGATGGTTGCCATTACAACCAACCATTAACATTGCAAATACCAGATATAAGTAGGTAAATTTATAATTCATTTAGTTTACTTTTATTCAATTAACAATAATACATGCGCTGCCGACCAACTAAAATGATTGGCATTCAAGCCTTCTCCGGTAATTGGATGATAATTTTCCCTAATGGGATATCCTTTTTCCAGAAGGCCTTCGGCATTTTTAATAAGTTTTTCCTTTAATTGGATCGCCTCTTGTTTGTACCCATAATTTTCCAAGCCAACTATGGCAAAATAGGCTTGATCTAACCAAACTGGACCACGCCAATATCCGTTTTGGGGATCGAAATCTTTATGGGTAATATTTAAAGTTGGAAATGGCACCTTACTATTAAATAAGGTTTGGTCCAGTATTTTATTTTTAACCGCTTTGGCTTTTTCTGAAGTGGCGATATTGGCCCAAAGTGGCAACCACCCTTCTGGCCCTATCACATTAATGGTTTGATGATTATCTGTATTACGATCGAAGTAATATTGTTCTTTGTCGTTAAAAAAAGCAGTATTAATTGCTTCTGAAATTGCTTCTGCTTCTTTCTCCAGAAGGTCTATAGATGCTGTATTACCTGAAACTCTCGCCAATTTGACCAATCCTTTTTTTTCGGCCACCAGATAAGCATTTAAATCAACCGATTCCTGATTTAACGACCAAGCCCTTGAATTGTTTTTAACTATTTGCGCCTCATCGAACCTCACGGCATTGTCCATACCACTTTCCCAAGCCGCAGCAATTCTAGTTCCATCGGTAGAGCCATATTCGCATAGCTTATTACCATCATGGTCTCTATTGGCATACCACCAATTATGGTATTTTAGAAGTTTAGGGAACATCTGTTTTACAAAAACGGTATCTCCGGTTTGTTCAAAAATTTCATTAACTGCCCACGTGGCCAGTGGAGGTTTGGTATCCCGCCAATTATGCTTCTCTATAAGGGTATCCCGAAACACACAATCGGCAATCATACCTTCGTTATCTTGGTAATCGAACATGGCCAATACTTGTGCCTTGGCTAATTTAGGCTCAAACCGAGCTAGGGCCACCGCATGCTTCCAAGAGTCCCATGCCCAAAACCCGTGGAATCCTTGGTATAGGTAAGACGGAAATAACCCGTCATGTTTCAATTCACCCTCGGCAGTTTTCCAGTTTCCTATTAGGGTCTGTATTGCTTTTGTTTTTAGCAATTCAAAATCCAATGAATCCAACCAATGCCCTTTTGTGTAGGGAAAGGCTTCATGATAAGCTTTCCATCGGTTAATGGTTTGATTATAGGAATTGACCACAAAATCATTACTAATAGATTGCTCCTTTTGGTTTTCAGCTTTTTGAAAAAATGAGGAATATTGTAAATTGACTGTTTCAGCTGTATTAGGCTGTATTTTAAATGCCTTTGAAGTCTTGGTTACAAACGATTTTCCTGAATCATCCACTTCAGTTTTAAAATCTCTGTCGAACTGATAATAATGAACCGATTCAGCATCTGAAAAGGTCACCTTTAGCGCTTCTTCTGAATTAAATTGAGCCATTTCCAACCACACATCACCTTCCCACCCCACAAAGAGTGCTATAGGTTTTGAATTGTTATTTTGAACTTTAGCCGATACCAACACCGAAGTACTTGAATAAAACCATAGTTTTAAATTGATTTCCAAGCCCTCTATTTCTGTAATAATATGCTGTTCTAAATAACCGGGATACTGATTTAAATTAGCCTTTACATACTGTATCTTATCTCCGTTTGCTTTATATAATGATAGTTTTGCAAATGTTTTCCCTAACCAAATGCCGTTGTCCCTATCCATAGAAAAAGGTCCTATAAAACTTCCGTAAAATTCCTCACTATTGTTGGGCAAGGCAAAAGCATGCCAAGATCCCAAATCGGTAAAACTAGACACCGAACGATCTTGTGGTGTATTGGGTACTCCTTTTAGATTGAGGACATTAGACATAAAATTGTTATGAGCTAATGGCAACGATTTGTTATTGACTTCCTTTTTACAGGACAGCCAACCTACCAATAGCGCCAAGCACAATAATGTGACATATATAGTAAATGTTCTTATTTTCATAGATTTGGTGCTTTACGCTTTTGGGTCTTTAATAAATGAAACCTCAGCTTATCATTGTTATAAACTGATAATAGCCCCTTGTCTCCATTACCCAAGGTGATTAATTTCATATCCCGAAGGTCTCCATTTAGATAAAGCCCAGTTTTTGTATTATCCAGATTTGAAAACCCTCCTTTGCCATCACCAAGTAAAAGTGTTCCCATACTGGCATCGTTTCTTGTGGTTTCTACTTCCGACTGATAATTGTTTCCTGCCAACAAAACATCTAAATGCCCATCATCGTTAAAATCGAATACCTCGATAGCATTAACCGCTGAGAACTGTGCCGAAATGGGCAATGGCCTAACCTCAAAGCTTTTATTGCCTTTATTTTCCACATAAACCGACGCAAAACTGTAAACACTGTAGTGCAACGCATTTTGAAGTTGATCTGTTCCATAAACATCAGATAGGTTTGCACTGGCAAATTCGTGATAGGTTGGAAATCTTTCTTTAATGCTTGGCATTTGCTGCGACGAACATTCTCGTCCACGCAATGGGTATAGATTACCTTTTTCGTGATAACTCAACACAATATCAAACTTGCCATTGTTATCAAAATCATTGGCAAAGACCTCAAATGGTGCTTCAATACTGGCTTTGTATTTATAATTCAATCCGTTATTCCCTATAATGTAATCTATATCGCCATCACCATCAAAATCGGAACCAGCAATGGCATTCCACCATCCTGTTGTATGCTCAATCCCCGTAATACCTTCATCTTTTTTAAACACGCCATTGTTATTTTCTAAAAAGACAACCCCTGTCCACTCGCCTACCAAAATGATGTCTATATCGCCATCGGTATCATAATCGGTCCAGGAAAAGTCGGTAATCATACCAATGTTCACCAAATCGGGTGCAAGCTCTAAAGTGGCATCTTTAAGTACGCCATGCTCATTTAAAAATAGTTTCGATGTTGTTGGCGAAGGGTATCTTCCGGGAAATTGTCTGCCTACCGAAAGGACATCCAAATCACCGTCCCCATCAAAATCGAATGCCTTTACTTGAGAACCACTCTGACTGGAACCATCAATTTTTACAGATTTATTATAGATACCATTATTGTTTATATACAAACGATCGGTATAGAGCTTATGTCCATTTACAAATTCATTTCCCCCACTTACTACATACAAATCATTATCGCCGTCGGCATCAACATCAAACAACAACGACCCCATGTCTTCATATTGTTTATCGTTTACCAAAGCAGGTTGGTTTATTCTTTTAAAACTACTTTCATTTGTTTGCATAAAAACCGCTCCTGCCTGACCCTGGGCTCCGCCAACATAAATGTCATTCAACCCATCATTATTAATGTCGCCTACGGATGCATGAGGCCCTAGCCTGCTCATACGATGTGGGATAAGCACTTCCCTTTCAAAATCATTAAACTCATTTTCTTTATGCTGAAAATCGAGACCTAAGCTATTGGCCGAATCTGTTGAAAACAAGTAATTATCTGCTATGTCCTTTATTTTTGAAGGCTTGGAAATTGCATTCTTACAATCCAAAACCAACTTTTGATTGGTGGCTACATTATATAGGGTTTGCTTTTTGTCATCCGGCCAAGTAATTTCTAAACTGTCAATGCTTTTACTGCCTTTAAAACCAAAATGGATAATAGGTTCTACCGAAGATTGATAGCCCCGAGTGGTATACATTTCCTTGGTTTGAAAGGTCCTTTCATTATAAACCCTTACTTGCGCCCCAATTCCAGAACTGTTATTTTCCGATCCTTTAAGGCTAAGGGTTAAATAATTGCCCAAGTGCTGGTCTACGCTATTGTTTTTATATATAAATGGTTCTTCATCTACATTATTGACCACCAAATCCAAATCACCATCGTTATCGAAATCGCCATAGGCCAACCCATTTGAAAAGGATTTGACAGCTATACCCCATTCGGAAACTTTATTTTCAAACTTCAGATTATTGTGTCCTTTATAAACATAATTAACCAATTGCTTTTGTGGTGTTAGATTTACCAAACTTTCAATTAGTGCTTTTTTATTGACGTTGGCTTGCTTTTCGGCTTCGGCAATAGCTTTCTTTTTATAATTTCTGAAATCGTTATTTCTAAAATCACGTTTTAGTCCATTGGTAACAAATAAATCCTGAATACCATCTAAATCGATATCCAAAAAAAGAGGCGCCCAACTCCAATCGGTATTGGACATTCCCGAATATTGTCCAATCTCACTAAAATGTAAATTCCCTCTGTTTAGTTGTAAGGTGTTGTGCATGTATTGGTAATGGAATCCGTTTTTAACATGGGCAAAGAACAGTTCTTCATTCATACTGCTCATGCTTGTTTTTTTTCCGTAATTGTCTTCGGAAACCATATCTAAAACAGCAATATCCATTAGGCCATCGTTGTTGATATCGGCTATATCGGTTCCCATGGCATAATTGGACTGATGACCAAATGATGATTTAGTTTCTTCCTTAAACGTACCGTCTTGTTGGTTTATGTAAAGAAAATCATGTTCGGAATAATCGTTTGCTACATACAAATCTGGCCAACCATCTTGGTTTAAATCTCCTGCCGAAACTCCTAAGCCATAGCCCAACTCGTTTGAAATGATTCCTGCTTTTTCTGAAACATCTACAAAAATGCCGTTATCATTCCGAAACAGTTTATCGCCCACATTGGGGTCTCTGGTCCGTTTAATTTTTTCAATATTAAAAAAGGGCTTAACGTTCACATTATGATTAAGTAGAAACATATCCAAATCGCCGTCCTTATCAAAATCAAAAAATAAGGCTTGGGTACCATAACCTGTATCTGCCAATCCTAGTTTGGTAGCAGATTCTTCATAGATAGGTATATTTTGGGTTGATAGTCCTTTTGATACAAAGAACAGATTGGCACGTTGTGCTTCTGGTAATTTACCTGAACGGCACACATAGATATCCAAAATGCCATCGTTATTTATATCGACCATAGTCGTGCCTGTGGTCCAGCTTGGAGAATCCCATACACCAGCTGCTTTTGTAATATCCTTAAACTTAAAACCTCCAAGGTTTAAATAGAGTTTGTTAGGGGTTACATTACCTGTAAAAAACACATCGGGCAAGCCATCTTTGTTCACATCGCCAACCGAAACACCGCCTCCATTATAATAGTACTCATAGGTCATACTATTCATTTCCGCACTCTCTGGTATGGTGTTTTTAAAACCCATCCCCATAGCATTTCCTTTTAGTACAGAAAACAATGGCTCGTTTGCGACAGCCTTAACGGTATTATTAACCGTAGCCTTATCGTTGTTACAGGCCATAAATAAACTTATTATCAGGAGTACTCTAAACTTCATGTGATATGGAAAAACTATAGTCTCTTCTATTTAAACTGAATACACAAAAGGATGGACACCTCTTGTTGTGATTGTTCCCTATTGCTTAAAAAAGAGGTAAACACTAAAATGATTTACCCCTTTTTAATAACAACTCAAAAAATTAAATTAATATCCTGGGTTTTGCACTAGGTTTTCATTGATATTCATCTCACTAAGCGGGATTGGGAAAATATCATGCTTGCCATCAACAAAGTTCTCCGCAAATGGTTTTGTGTGATCGGTTAATGTTTCGCTAATGGGTTCTGTATTGGCACTACCTTTCGCCCAACGGTATAAATCGAACCATCTTATGGTATATTCCATAGCCAACTCTACCGGTCGCTCATGGTGACGTATTTGATCGCGTAATTGCTCTTTATTTAAGCCTGCCAAGGCCTTTGCTTTCGATCGTTGTCTTACTTCATTCACCAAATCTAAAGCTTCGGGTGTTTGGTTGTTTTCATTAAGTGCTTCGGCTTGCATTAACAATACGTCTGCATAGCGCATAAGGTTAATATTAATGCCGTTGTAGAAACTTAAATCGAAATCCTCTGTATACTTTTTAAAATAGATAGGGTGACTTAAATTGTCCTTAACTTCAGCATAACTCTTGTTAACGCCTTCATATCTATCACTCATTTCAGACATGGGGTCGTCAAAGAATATACTGGCATACACGCGATCACTAAAGCCATCGGTATCTGTTAAATCCTGTTGCATTTCAGAGAACAACCAATCGGATGGATAATATAATTCCCATCCGCCTAAAGCTCCAGGGGTAACCTCGAAATTAAATGGGTGTCTTTCATCATTTCCATTTGAACGGTCTGCGCTCCATTGGATTTCAAATACGCTTTCTGAACTATTTTCCCCTTGACCGTTAAAATTATCGGCATAGTTTGGCAATAAGCTATACGCTCCACTTGAGATTACAGCTCCAAACTCTGAAATGGCCTGAGTATATTTTTCCTGAAACAAATATGCTTTTCCTAAATAGGCTGTAGCGGTGTGCTTTGTCGCTCTACCTAAATCGGCTCCATCCCAACTAGCTGGCAACCCCGCCTTGGCATCTGCAAAGTCGGCTTCTATTTGTGCCCAAACTGCATCTGGTGTAGTTTGCGACACGAAGAAATCCTCTGGTGTTTTAGGCGTTGAGGTTATTAAAGGAATATTTTCGAAAGCAATTAACAGATGAAAATTATATAATCCTCTTAAGAACTTTGCCTCTGCTATTATAGCGTTTTTTTCTGCTTCGCTCATAGACTCTATAGTAGGCACATTTTCAATAACCTGATTGGCATATGAAATTCCGGCATAATTAGATCTCCAAAAGCTGGAAAACGTAATATCATCGGTACCATTGGTAAAGCTTGCCAAGGATTTACCATAATCGGTTGGCGCATTTAAAATATCATCGGCTTTCCAGGTCACAGCAATGTACATCTGTTCGAAAAATGTCCATTTAGAACCATCGTAAGCTTGTAAGGCTGAGTAAGCAGCAACAATCCCTTTTCTGGCATCATCTGCATTTTGCCAAAACGATTCTTCTGTTAATTCCTGTACGTTTTTCTGTTCCAAAAAGTCATTACACGACCATAAGGTTAGTGTAAGACTAAGTAATAATATAAGCTTTTTCATTTAAATTCTTTTTTAAAAATTAAGTTGTAATCCCAATAAAATGTTTCTTGAAAGCGGATATAATCCTCTATCTACACCTCTAGCAAATGTTGTATAGTTTGATACGCCAGGATCGAAACCTGTATATTTTGTAAACGTTGCTAAGTTTTCGGCACTTACATAAACTCTCGCATTAGAAAGCCCTAATTCTTCTGTATCTATGGTATATCCCAACTGGATATTCTTAATTCTTAAATACGATCCATCTTCTAGGAAATAATTAGAAGGTCTTATATTTTCATTTGGATCTAATGAAGAAACTCTAGGCACACTGGTATTTGTATTGGAAGGTGTCCAGGCATTCAAGAAATCGGAAGAGAAATTTTTTCGGTCTCCCATTCTTCTATATAGAAGCACTTTCGTTCCATTATAAATATCGTTCCCTTGAGATCCTTGCATGAATAATGTGAAATCGAAATTCTTATAGTCTGCTTTAAAGGTTATACCATACTCTAAATCTGGTAAACCGCTACCAAAATATCTTCTATCATCATCATTCAACTCTCCATCACCATTTATATCTACAAATCTTAAATCTCCAGGCACTGCATTGGGCTGTACACCATGTGTATTAATTTCGTCTTGATTTTGGAAAATCCCATTGGTTTCAAATAAATAGAATCCGCCAATCTCCCTTCCAACTTCGGTTCTTGTTGTTGGGTGCGTATCGAAAATGGTAAACCCATCGGTAAACGACTCATCTTGGAATCCTAACTTGGTGACTTTATTTTTACTGGATGATGCATTTACCGTTACACTATAACTAAAGTCACTACTAGAATTTTTATAGCTCAATGACACATCCCACCCCTTATTCTCTAAGGTTCCTGCATTGGTAACTGGAGGAATGGTAATACCTGTAGTTGCAGGTACAGGTACACCAACAAGCATATCGGTGGTTTTGGTTATAAAATAATCGAATGTGGCACTTACCTTATTATTAAACATCCCTAGCTCCAAACCAAAGTTTGCAGTTCTAGATTCTTCCCATTTAATATCTTCGGCCGAAAGGGAACGGCTAATGGTCCCTACATTAACAAATTGCGATTCGCCTCCTCCAAAAGGATAGTTAATGGCATTATTGTTACTTGACAGTCTTGATAAGTATAAAAAGTTACCTATATTTTGATTACCAACGGTTCCCAAACTGAAACGTGGCTTTAGGTTACTGATAAAAGGCACATCAAAAAAGTCTTCTTCAGTAACTCGCCATCCTAATGAAAAGGAAGCAAATGTGGCATATCTGTTTTTAGGCCCAAATCTAGAAGACCCATCACGACGAACACTTGCATTCACCAAATACTTTTCTTTGTAGTCGTAGCTTAACTGCCCAAAGAAAGACTCTAAAGAATTAGTAACGTTAGATCCATAAGAATTGGCATCACCAATTCCCGCCCCTAAAGCCAATAGATTATTGGAAGGGAAATTGTTGTTTGAACCTCCTGTTGATCTATATTCCTCTTTTTCATAAGATATACCAGCCAGTACTTTTACATTATGGTCGTTATTAAAGGTCTTGGTATATTCTAAGGTATTGTTCCATACGGTTCCCGTAAACCTAGACCTTAATTCACCAATATCAGCTTGGTCATTGACTTCCTGTGGCCCAAACTGATAGGTTGGTGCATGGTAAAAATAAAAGTCATTGGAAATATTAATTCCTATTCGGGTTAAAAACTTTAATCCGTCCAAGAGCTCAATTTCACCAAATACATTACCTTGAATATGGTCTATCTCTGTTTGATCGGTAACAAGCTGGGTAATCCCAACCACATTACCAGATCCTACTACTGGATCGGCATAACCATCGATGGTATTGGGATCGTAAACGGCATTATGCGGTAATGATGACAACATGGATAGTATTGGTGAAAACCCAGAGTTTCCTCTACTTCCCGATTCATCTTCACCGATTAGATTACGCGTAGAACGTGCATAAGCAATCGACTGGCCTACTCTAATTTTATCACTTAAATTAAAGTCGGTATTAATTCTGAAGTTATAGCGCTCAAAATCTGAAGCTATTATCGTTCCCTTGCTATCAAAATACCCTAAAGACATACTATATCTGGCCTTATCTGAACCTCCAGAAATCCCTAAGTCGTATTTTTGCTCGAATCCAGTTCTAAAAAATTCATCTTGCCAGTTAGTATCTGCTACCCCAGTTAATGAAGTATAGGCCAATGGTGCCTCACCATCATTGGCATGGGCTGCATTACTTATTTGATTGTTTTGCGCTGTGTTTAAAACGCCCATACGCTCTGGTATGGTGCTAACTCCTAAATAAGAATTGAAAGTTACTTTTAAAGCACCTTCCTTACCTCTTTTTGTGGTTACAATAACAACCCCGTTAGAAGCTCGGGCCCCATAAATTGTTGCTGAAGACGCATCCTTAAGTACGTTTATAGCTTCTATGTCTGCGGGGTTAATGGTTGAAATATCCCCTGGAATACCATCTATAACATAAAGCGGATCGTTATCGCCTATAGTGGCCAATCCACGTACCCGAATTACAGGTGCACTACCTGGAGCACCAGAACCTGGGGTGGCAATAACCCCTGCTACTTGCCCTTGAAGTAAATTAGCAACGTTAGCTCCTGGCAACTTTTTAATATCTTCTACATTAACCGATGAAACGGCTCCTGTAATGTCTTTTCTATTTTGTGTAGTATAACCTACCACAACAACTTCAGACAGTGCTTCTAAATCTTCGGTGAGATTTATATTAATTTCTGACTCGCTTCCTACTGCTACTTCTTTAGTTTCATATCCAATGTAACTAAATACCAATGTAGCGTCTTGACTTACCTTTATGGAGTAGTTTCCATCAAAATCGGTTACAGCCCCATTGGATGTTCCTTTTTCTGATACGTTGACGCCCATCATCAACTCACCACTAGTTGCATCTTTCACTGTTCCAGAAACCACCTTCTCCTGAGCGAAAAGGCAACCTGCTGACACTAGAAATAATGCTAAGGCTAAAAAATGGTTTTTAAAGTTAGTTTGTTTCATAAAATGTTGAGATTATAAATTGTTTTGACCAAAATTGATAAAAATTACTTCCAGAGCATAGAAAAACACCTTTACACAACCTTTACAGCTTTATAAATACTTACTTGTTAACTACATGAAGAACTATAAAAGCTACCCTTTTAGGCGAATACCGAAAAGCCCAAACCCCTTATCATTAAAGACGACAAGGACAGTTAAGCATGATGCTTCCGCTTAGTATAATTGAAACAAACTAACTTAACTAACTATGTGAGAGATATAATAAGCCTTTATGGCTACAAGAGAAAAGAATTTACAAATTAAGGACTATATAAAGAACATTTATTTACATTTGAATTGAACCATAATTGTCTAATTGATACCTATTAAATTTAAGTTTCCAAAAAACCATTTTAATAATAAGCTGAAAAATAGAAATCATTGCATCTTGACTTTTTACGGCAATCGGGATAAAAACAATTAATTTAAAAACCCTTAACTTGAGGTATAACGATATTTGATATCGGCACCAAATAGAATTTACAAATGGATACACCCGCATCATACTTAAATATGGCTATAAAGGCCTCCTTAAAGGCTGGAGAAGAAATCCTGAAAATTTATAACCGCGATTTTTCCGTAGCATATAAAGACGATAAATCGCCATTAACGGAAGCCGATTTAATTTCCAATAGTATTATTAAAGCTGAGTTACGGCATACTAGTATTCCTATTATAAGTGAAGAAAGTAAACAGGATTCTTACGCATTGAGAAAAACATGGAGCCAATGTTGGATTGTAGATCCTATTGACGGCACAAAGGAATTTATAAAGAAGAATGGGGAATTTACTGTGAATATTGCACTAGTAGAGAAAGGCATAACCCAATTGGGTATAATTTATGTGCCTGTTAGCAAGGAACTCTATTATACCGATCCCAAAAAATCCAGAGCATACAAAACTATTGTTTCTGATGTCAATGGGCCTTTAAACAGCTTTTTGTTCAGTGACAAGGATCTTATAAAACCCTCTATGGAGCAAGGAGAAACAATAAGAGTTGTTGGAAGCCGATCCCATATGAACCAAGACACATTAAATTATGTTAAGAGCTTGGAAAAGATTGGTAAACAAGTTGAAATAGTATCAAAGGGAAGTTCATTAAAATTTTGCTTGGTCGCAGAAGGAAAGGCCGATATTTACCCTAGGTTTGCGCCTACCATGGAATGGGATACAGCTGCGGGCCAGGCCATATGTGAGGCCGTTGGACTTAAGGTTATCGATCAACAAACCCTTAATCCCATACAATACAATAAAGAAAACCTAACTAACAATTACTTTTTAGTTTCCCAATAATACCTGATGCAAAACAGCATATATAAAAGACATATAGCCAAAACAATAACCTGGAGAATTGTAGGTACTATAGATACCATTTTACTATCTTGGATGATTTCGGGCAATTCATTAACTGGCCTAAAAATAGGAGGACTGGAACTAATAACAAAAATGATTTTGTATTATTGTCATGAGCAAGTATGGTATAAAGCAAATGTCACCAAAAGCCAAAAAAGACATTTTTTAAAGACCATAACCTGGAGAATCATAGGAACATTAGACACCATGCTATTAGCATGGATTATAACAGGAAATCCATTAACAGGGTTTAGTATTGGCATTGCCGAAGTGCTTACAAAAATGGTTTTGTATTATTTGCACGAACGTACCTGGTATAAAATAGATTTTGGTTTAGAAAAGAGAAGAAGGTCAAAACAATGACAAAAAACATCAGAAATCAGCAATACAAAATTAGCAGGGAAGAACGCCAAAAATTAAACGGGCATCATTCGTTTTTGGTTTTCTTTACTGGTCTGTCGGGAGCAGGGAAATCCACTTTGGCCAATGCATTGGAAGAAAAACTGCATGGAATGAAAATCCATACCTATGTTTTGGACGGCGACAATATAAGGCGGGGCATTAATAAAAATTTAGGGTTTTCTCCTGAAGACCGATCTGAAAACAATAGAATTATAGGTGAAATATCCAATCTGTTTATAGACGCAGGTATATTGGTTTTAGCCGCTTTTGTGGCGCCCTATAAAAAGGACAGGGATTTCATTAAGGAAACAGTGGGTGAAGACCATTTTATTGAAGTTTTTGTTAACACCAGTTTGGAAGAATGCGAAAGAAGGGACACTAAAGGGTTATACCAAAAAGCTCGAATTGGGAAAATTAAAAACCTAACCGGCATTTCGGCTCCTTATGAAATACCTGAAAACCCAAACATTGAAGTGTCCCATTTAAACACCATTGATGAATCTGTAGAGATTATTTTCCAATATATTAAAGATAAATTGGATTTAAAATTAACTCATCCCGATAAAACACTTTGAGGTAAATCCTTTTTTAGCGGAATATCGCCTCCTGTTTCCTGCGAATAGATGCTTTTATTTCATATCAAATAAAATGCATAAAAACAAAAAACACTGAAAATCATACGATTAACAGTGTTTTATTCCTAGTTGATACTAGGTTCGTCGGGGTGGCAGGATTCGAACCTGCGACCTCCTGCTCCCAAAGCAGGCGCGATGACCGGGCTACGCTACACCCCGAAAAATGTAAACTTCGTTGTGTAGTTTACCCCGAGCGAAGTCGAGGGGCTACACCCCGGACTGAGTGTTAAGAAAATGTCCTATGAACATTTCTAGCGAAAGGACCAGCCGGCGGGAAGGCCTTTTAATCGCTTTACTCAAGTCTTTAAATGCGGAGAGACGGGGATTCGAACCCCGGCAACACTTACGCGTTGACAGATTAGCAATCTGCTCCATTACCACTCTGGCACCTCTCCTATATTATATTAAGAACCTACGCAATAAAATTGCGGTTGCAAATGTAATTTATATGAACATAGAACGCAACTATTTTTTTACTTTTTTAAACATTTTATTCTGGGTACTCAATTCGTAAATGGTAAATGTTTGCTAGCTTGTGCTTTAACACCTTTTTAATTGATTCTATTTCTTTAAAAGTGATGTTCGCATTTAAAAATTGTTCCTCCTCTATCTGCTTATCTATTATGTTTTCTACAAAAACATCTATCTTAGTTGAAGTTGGTTCTTTTAAACTTTTAGAAGCCGCTTCCACACTATCACACATCATTAAAATAGCCGTTTCCTTACTAAAAGGCTTTGGTCCTGGATAACTGTAATCCAATTTATCCACAATAACATCCTGTAGCTCCTTTTCCTTCATATAAAAATAATACACTATGCTTGTGCCGTGGTGGGTTCTAATGAAATCAATCACCCTATCCGGTAGTTTATTTTTTCTCGCTATTTCTATCCCGTTAATAACATGATCAACAATAATTTTAGCACTCTCCCTAGATGAAAGTTCGTCATGAGGGCTAATTCCTGTAGATTGGTTTTCGGTAAAATAGGTTGGATTTTTCATCTTACCAATATCATGATATAATGCCCCCACCCTAATCAACATGGCATTGGCACCTACTTCATTAGCGCAAGCTTCAGCTAGATTTGCCACGTTTAAAGAGTGATGAAACGTCCCAGGCGCCTTATTTGATAACTCTTTTAGTAACTTAGAATTGGTATCCGATAATTCCAAAAGAGAAACATCAGACACCAGGCCAAACAATTTTTCGTAAGCATAAATTAATGGCTGTACGAACAAAGTTGCCAAACCGCACAAAATAAACCATGCAAAAGTCTCCCATTTTATGGTTTCTACGGTTCCTTCATGAATTACAAAAAACGCGAAGTAAGCCACGATATATATTAACGTAATCTGCCCTACCGAAATAAACAAATTGGCACGCTTATAAAGTTCTGAAACGGTAAGAATGGTTACAATACCCGCTATAATTTGAAGGAACATATACTCGTAGCTATTAGGTACAATAAACCCTAATAACAATACCGTAATAACATGAGCAAACAACCCTAACCGGGCATCGAAAAAGGCTTTAAATACCAAAGGCAATATACAAATAGGAACAACATAGATGTATTTTGAATTGTAATTAACCACCAGCGTTGTTATGAATATGATAAGGAAAATATTAAAGAAGATGAATGTCACCTTAGTATTGTCATCGAAAACAGATTGCCTATACTTTCTTAAAAACAATAACAGCATCAATAAAGCCAAAGCAACCAATAGTGTATAGGCAAACAGTATCCAATTATAATTGGATGCGCTCCAAACTTGGGATTCGTATTCAGACTTTAATGAATTTAAAAGCAGATACTTATCACCTTCAACAATTTCACCCTTGGAGATGATTAAAGTCCCCCTTTCTACACTTCCCCTGGCATATGAAATATTTTTATATTCATCCTGCAAAGCTTTATCGGTAAATGATTTATCAAATGACAGATTGGGTTCTATGATGTCAAAAAACAAGGAAACAAAACTACTTTTATAAGCTTCTAGGTTTTTAACCAATAAGCTGTTAGTTATAACATCCGATATGGCATCTGGTTTTATTAAGTTTGAAAAAAACGTTTTTTCTGTTATCGTTCTACTGTTTAGAATGACCACAGGTTTTTCATCAGGAAAATCATAGGCCTGATCCAAAATACCATTTTTATACAGCTTCTCAATAGTTGCCTTACCTACATTAAACAAAAGGTTACGATCCAATCTTGGAATAGTATCTGAAAAAACGTTGTTGAATTCGGTCTCATAAGCCCCTTTAACCTTATTAACAACAATACTATCCAAATTAAAATACAAAACTGCATTATTGGCTATTGTTTCTTTCTCTGCTTCAATTTCTTCATTGGATTTTTTAATGGCAAAATCAAAAGGGGCATATAAATTTTCGGATTGCCAAGGTTTTCCTTTTTCAAAATTGTATTTAAACTTTCCACTCTTAGGGAATAAATACACAATTAAAAATGTAGCACTTATAAAAAGCAATCCTTTGTATATTAAGGAATGGTTTCTGTAAAGTTTGTTTATTAGGTCTTTCATCTATTCACTTTTATTACTTTTATCCCGATAGCTATCGGGAATTAGATGTAACCCCTTTAAGCCAGCTGGCAAGTTTCATGTTTAAACTTACGTATATAATATTTATATATGACCGTTACATGAAAAGAATTCAAGTTTTTCAAAAATAATAAAATAATGGGGGCTTTTTGATTTTTTATATTAACTGATTCGTTCGCCTTAATAGTAAAAAAATCCTTATTTTCGCAAGTATCTAACTCAATGCTATTTTAATGAATAAAGACGTTGTAATAGTTTCGGCTATAAGGACTCCAATAGGTAGTTTTTTAGGAGGATTATCGACTGTCCCCGCTCCTGTTTTAGGAGCAACAGCCATTAAGGGCGCTTTGGAAAAAATTAACCTCAACCCAGAAATGGTTGATGAAGTTATTATGGGACAAGTAGTTCAGGCTGGCTCTGGACAAGCACCTGCCAGACAAGCGGCCATTAAGGCCGGCATACCCAATACGGTGCCATGTACAACCGTAAACAAGGTGTGTGCTTCTGGTATGAAAGCTGTAATGCAAGCAGCTCAAGCGATTATGCTTGGCGATGCAGATGTTGTTGTTGCTGGTGGTATGGAAAACATGAGCCTGATTCCACATTATTTACACGCTCGTAATGGCAATAAATTTGGTCCTATATCATTGATCGACGGTATGCAAAAAGATGGCTTGGTAGATGCCTACGACCAAAATGCCATGGGCGTTTGTGCCGATGCCTGTGCTCTTGAATACAACTTTTCTAGAGAAGAACAGGATGCCTATGCCGTACAATCATATAAGCGTTCTGCTGAAGCTTGGCAAACCGGAAAATTTAACAATGAAATTGTTCCTGTTGAAGTTCCACAACGTCGTGGTGAGTCTATACTTGTTGCCGAAGATGAAGAGTACAAGAATGTTAAGTTGGATAAAATACCACAGCTTAGGCCAGCCTTCACAAAAGAGGGCACCGTTACAGCTGCTAATGCCTCTACCATAAATGATGGTGCTGGTGTTATGGTATTAATGAGTAAAGATAAAGCTGAATCGTTAGGCTTAAAGCCACTCGCAACCATTAAGGGTTATGCTGATGCTGCACAGGAGCCAAAATGGTTTACCACGGCTCCAGCCAAAGCCTTACCCAAAGCTTTGGATAAAGCTGGAATAACTCTAAAAGATGTGGATTATTTTGAATTTAATGAGGCCTTTTCAGTAGTTGGGCTTGCCAATATGAAAATACTAGGGCTTAACGATAACAATGTAAATGTCAATGGTGGCGCCGTTTCATTAGGACACCCACTGGGATGTTCTGGAGTTAGAATCCTTATTACACTTCTTAATGTATTAGAACAAAACAATGCTAAGATTGGAGCAGCAGCTATTTGCAATGGTGGTGGCGGTGCTTCGGCAGTTATTATTGAACGCAACTAATTTTTAATGCAATACGGAATTTGTAATTTAAGCATTGTTCCTCTAAGGCTCGACCCTTCAGATAAAAGTGAACTCGTATCACAAATACTCTATGGTGAGTATTTTAAAGTTATAGAACCGCGCAAATCTTGGAGTAAAATTAGACTGGACTTTGATGGGTATGAAGGTTGGATTGACAATAAGCAATATACCGAAATTGATAAGGACCTATATAACACCCTAAAAAAGGAAAAACCTAGGCTTACTGCCGATTTGGTTGAATTTATCCAGGACGAAAATCACCAACTCCATCCCATATTAATGGGGTCTTCCCTAAATGGTTTGCCTGTATTAAAACACCATTTTGATGGTAATGCCATTGAAGGTAAGATGGCGAAAAGCAACCTTATAAAAACGGCATTCCTATATCTAAACACGCCATATTTATGGGGTGGCAAAACCCCTTTCGGAATTGATTGTTCTGGTTTCACACAAATGGTATATAAACTTAATGGCTATAAACTGTTGCGTGATGCCTCACAACAAGCCACACAAGGTGAAGCCCTTAGTTTTATTGAAGAAAGCGAACCAGGTGATTTGGCGTTTTTTGACAATAATGAAGGGGAAATAATTCATGTGGGCATTATCATGGAAGACAACTATATTATACATGCCCATGGTAAGGTAAGGGTTGACCGATTAGACCATTCTGGGATTTACAATGTGGATAAAAGAATGCATACCCATAAACTTAGAGTCATAAAAAAGATTATATAAAAAAGCCGCATGCACTTCGAGAACCTCAGCGACCATACGGCTTTAATTTTTATTTAAAAGAGGTGTTTATTGCCCCTCCAAAGTTTCTACCTTAGCTTTCAATGCTTTGTAGTTGGCAGTATCGCCAGTAACACTATAAATATTCATTAAGGTTTTAGCGGCATTAATATTTTCTGGATCAATTTCTAATGCTTTTGATAAATACGGTATAGCATCTTTATATAACTGTTGACGCTCTTCTTTTAGCTCCTCATATCTTTTGTCATCTTCTTTAGAGGTCCCCAACCCATTCATTTCTTGAATAAGTGGCTCTTCACGGCTTAACACTAGAGCTGCCATATTAATATAAGCGTTTACATAATTAGGATCTAACTCAATAGCCTTTTTGTAATACTTCTTGGCATTTTCTTTATCATCAGATTCTGAAGCTATAACGCCCAAGTTGTATTGTAATTCTGGATTCTTAGGATCCATTTTTGTTGCTTCTTCCAAAAGCTCCTTAAATTTATCCTTATTGCCCATCTTATAATGCACATTAGCTTCACTAAGAATAAGGTTTATATCCTCTGGACTCTCTGCCCTGGCATCTTTCATAGCTTCAAGAGCCTTTTCGTTATTGCCCTCACTTACATAAATAAGAGCAACATTCTTAACTATTTCTGCTTTTTTAGATTCTGTTTTGCGCTCTCCTGGCTTAATATGGGTACCACTTTTTACATATAAATCCCTAGTGGTTTTGTCTAAAACTTCCTCTTCTCCAGTTTCCTTATTAGTCGCATAATATTCTGTAGCAACGCCTGTGTAACCTATCTTTTTTAATTCTTCGTATAATTTTAAAGCCCTATCGTATTCTTGGACGTTAACTGCTGTCGCTGCTGCATAATAAAGGAACAATGTATCTTTTGGAGAAGTTCTAAAGGCATGTTCGAAATGTTTTGAAGCCTTCGAAAAATCTTTTGCTTCATACGCCTTGTTTCCTTTAGTTAATATATTATTGGTCATTTGCTGTTTAATCTCAGCTATTTCTGATCCGTAAGCCCCATCAACCTTATTAAAGCTTTCTAGTGCTTGATCAATATCTTGATTAGAACCTGCTCCTCCTGCATAGAGGGCTTGCCCCAATAAATAATAGTATTTTGCCTTATTCTTTTCATCCATTGCAGACATTAAAGCCTTAGCTTGGTTTAAAGCCGCTTTAGCTTCTGCATAATTAGTCCCTTTAATAGCTTTTTCTGCTGTTTTCAACTCTTTCTTTTGCGCAAATGAAAATGCGCCAATCGAAACAGCTAAAGCTACGATAACTTGTTTTTTCATGAGTGTGTTTAAATTTATTGTTTTTTATCGGTTATATGTAACATCCATGTGTCCTTATACTATACGATAAAGGTCTTAGCATGGATGTTCCATTTTAAAATAATATTAGCTTTTAACTTTCTGCTTTATTTTCGTCCAAATTACTATCAAGAGTTGTGCCACCCTCCGAATCATTAGCATTTTCAATAGCTTCAGCATCTTCAACTTCATCATCTTCATGCATTACTTTTGCAACAGCAGCTATGGAATCACCATTTCTAAGGTTGATTAGTTTAACACCTTGTGTTGCCCGGCCCATCACCCTTAAATCTTCAACAGCCATACGAATAGCTATTCCAGATTTGTTGATAATCATTAAGTCATCTGCATCAGTCACATTCTTAATGGCCACTAAATTACCTGTTTTCTCTGTAATTGAAATGGTTTTAACTCCTTTTCCACCTCGGTTGGTAATTCTATAATCTTCTAAACTAGAACGTTTACCATAGCCATTTTCAGAAACAACCAATATATTGCTTTCCATATCGTCTACGGCTATCATTCCAACTACTTCATCACTATCGTTGGCTAAAGTAATACCTCGAACCCCTGAAGCATTACGCCCCATAGGTCGCGTTTTGGCCTCCTCAAAACGAATGGCTTTACCCGATTTAAGTGCCAACATCACTTGGCTATTACCGGTGGTTAGTTTGGCTTCCAGTAATTCATCGTCCTCTTTAATGGTAATGGCATTAATACCATTGGTACGTGGGCGCGAATATTGTTCTAAAGACGTTTTCTTTACCTGTCCGTTTTTAGTCGCCATAATAACATAGTGGTTATTAATATAATCTTCGTCCTTAAGGTCTTGCGTACAAATAAATGCCATGACCTTATCGTCCTGTTCTATATTAATAAGGTTTTGGATAGCACGTCCTTTAGACGTTTTACTACCTTCTGGGATTTCGTAAACACGCATCCAGAAACACTTTCCTTTTTGTGTGAAGAACAACATATATTGGTGATTGGTCCCCACAAACAAGTGTTCTAAAAAGTCTTCGTTACGCGTGGTTGATGCCTTTTGCCCAACGCCACCTCTGTTTTGTGTTTTATATTCGGTAAGTGAAGTACGCTTTATATAGCCCGCATGGGAAATGGTAATTACCACTTTTTCATCTGGAATCATATCCTCAATACTTAAATCACCTCCAGCATATTCTATAATTGAACGACGCTCATCACCATACTTTTCCTTAACCTGAAGCAATTCTTCCTTAATGATTTCCATACGACGCTCTTTCTTGTCTAAGATATCTTTTAAGTCTTCGATGGTCTTTAATAGCTCTTCATACTCTAAGCGTAACTTATCTTGCTCTAAGCCTGTAAGCTGTCGCAATCGCATTTCAACAATGGCCTTCGCTTGAATTTCGGATAATTTGAAGCGTTCCATTAACTTTTCGCGTGCTTCATCGGCATTGGATGATGCTCGAATTAATGCAATAACTTCATCTATATTATCAGATGCTATAATTAATCCTTCCAGGATATGGGCACGTTCTTCAGCCTTACGTAATTCATATTTCGTACGTCTAACCACAACCTCATGCCTATGCTCCACAAAATAATGGATCAAGTCCTTTAGATTGAGCAGTTGCGGACGACCGTCTACCAAAGCAATATTGTTCACACTAAACGACGACTGTAAAGCCGTATATTTATATAACTTATTAAGAACGATATTAGGAATGGCATCACGCTTCAGTACATAAACTATACGCATACCATTTCTATCGGACTCATCACGAATAGTTGAAATACCTTCTAATTTCTTTTCGTTCACCAAATCGGCAGTCTTTTTAATCATATCTGCCTTATTGACCTGATAAGGGATTTCGGTCACTATAACACATTCCCTACCATTAACTTCTTCAATATTGGCGTTTCCGCGAATCACTATTCTGCCACGACCTGTTTGGAATGCTTCCTTTACTCCATCGTAACCATAAATGGTCCCTCCAGTTGGAAAATCTGGTGCCTTTACATATTTTATGAGTTCATCGACTTCAATAGTATTATCCTCGATATAAGCCACTGTACCATCTACAACTTCAGAAAGGTTGTGGGGTGGCATATTGGTAGCCATTCCAACCGCAATACCAGACGCACCATTTACCAGCAATCCAGGAATACGCGTTGGCAAAACTGTTGGCTCTTGTAAGGTGTCGTCGAAATTTAATTTATGGTCTACAGTTTCTTTGTCGATATCTGCCAACATGTCTTCCGATATCTTGCGCATACGTGCTTCGGTATAACGCATTGCTGCTGGGCTATCGCCATCTATCGATCCAAAGTTACCTTGACCATCAACAAGCATGTAGCGCAAACTCCATTCTTGTGCCATACGCACCATAGCATCATAAACCGATGTATCTCCATGAGGGTGGTATTTACCTAAAACCTCACCAACTATTCTTGCAGATTTTTTGTGAGCTGAATTCGACCTTACTCCCAATTCGTGCATACCATAAAGTACGCGTCTATGTACTGGTTTTAAACCGTCTCTAACATCTGGTAGAGCACGTGACACAATGACCGACATTGAGTAATCAATGTATGCCGATTTCATTTCATCCTCAATATTAATAGGGATCAATTTTTCTCCTTCTGCCATATATTATTTAATTAAATTTTATCAATTTTTCAAAACATGCTAATATAAGTATTTCATTAGTTATACTAAGCTTTTCCAGCGTATTTTTTTGATGGTTTTTATTAACAATTTAAGCAGCTTTTTTAGTTAATAAGTATCTGCCAAAATGTTTTGATTTTATAAAGATTTTTTCGTCAATTAGCATTTTAAGGTATAGTTTTTGCCTTTAGTAACTATTATTAGTATTTTTAATGCAGAAAGGAGACTATTATGGATGATAATTTTTCACCTAGGGTAAAAGATGTAATTGCTTATAGCAAGGAGGAAGCATTACGTTTAGGCCATGATTTTATTGGCACAGAACATTTAATGCTTGGTTTATTAAGAGATGGCAATGGTAAGGCTATTAATATACTTAATGCTTTAAATGTAGATTTAAACCACTTAAGACGTAAGGTAGAAATTTTAAGCCCTGCCAATCCCAATATTTCTGCTTCTTCTAACGAAAAAAAGAACTTACATTTAACACGGCAGGCCGAACGTGCCCTTAAAACAACTTTTTTAGAAGCCAAACTGTTTCAGAGTACTTCCATTAACACGGCACACCTGTTACTTTGCATTCTAAGAAATGAAAACGACCCAACTACAAAACTTTTAAATAAACTAAAAGTTGACTACGACAATGTTAAAGAACAATTCAAACTTATGATTACAAACGACAGTGACTATATAGAACCTAAATCAGAGTCTTTCCAAGACGATGATTCAGGCACTGAAGAAGCTTCAGATAAGGACAATATTTTTAATACCCCTACAAGCAAGTCTAGCAAAAAATCCAAAACCCCTGTTCTAGACAATTTTGGGCGCGATTTAACTGCATTGGCAGAAGATGGTAAGTTAGACCCTGTAGTAGGTAGAGAAAAGGAAATAGAACGTGTCTCACAGATTTTAAGTAGACGCAAGAAAAACAATCCCCTATTGATTGGCGAACCTGGTGTTGGTAAATCTGCTATTGCCGAAGGATTAGCGTTGCGTATTACCAAGAAGAAAGTATCCCGTATTCTATTCAACAAACGGGTGGTTACACTCGATTTGGCAAGCTTAGTAGCTGGCACAAAATATCGCGGACAGTTCGAAGAACGCATGAAAGCCGTTATGAACGAACTTGAAAAGAACGACGATGTTATTTTATTCATTGATGAAATCCATACCATTGTTGGTGCTGGCGGCGCTACAGGAAGTCTAGACGCCTCAAATATGTTCAAGCCTGCTTTAGCAAGAGGTGAAATTCAATGCATTGGCGCAACTACCTTAGATGAATACAGACAATACATTGAAAAAGACGGTGCCCTGGAAAGACGTTTTCAAAAGGTTATCATTCAACCTACTACGGTTGAAGAAACCATTGAAATCCTTAACAACATTAAGGGCAAATACGAAGAGCACCATAACGTCGATTTTACCCAAGAAGCCATTGAAGCTTGTGTGAAATTGACCAATCGTTACATGACAGAACGCTTTCTGCCAGACAAAGCCATTGATGCTTTAGACGAAGCTGGATCGCGCGTACACATTACCAATATTCAAGTTCCTAAACAAATTATTGAACTGGAAAAGAAACTTGAAGATGTTAGGGAAACCAAAAACTCGGTAGTAAGAAAACAAAAATACGAGGAAGCCGCTAAATTAAGGGACGACGAGAAGCGTCTTGAAAAAGAATTGGCCATTGCCCAAGAAAAATGGGAAGAAGAAACAAAACTCCATAGAGAAATTGTTACCGAAGACAATGTTGCCGATGTGGTATCTATGATGACAGGAATACCCGTAAACCGGATTGCACAAACCGAAATCAATAAACTGGCACAATTGCCAGACTTAATAAAAGGTAAGGTTATTGGCCAGGATGAAGCCGTTTCTAAAGTCGTTAAGGCCATTCAGCGCAACCGAGCTGGACTTAAGGATCCTAACAAACCTATTGGTTCGTTTATCTTTTTAGGTCAAACCGGAGTTGGTAAAACACAATTAGCCAAAGTACTATCGAGAGAACTTTTTGATAGTGAAGACGCACTGGTCCGCATAGACATGAGCGAATACATGGAAAAATTTGCCATTTCCAGATTAATTGGTGCGCCTCCCGGATATGTTGGTTATGAAGAAGGCGGGCAGCTCACCGAAAAAGTAAGACGCAAACCCTATGCGGTAATCCTTTTGGATGAAATTGAAAAAGCCCACCCCGATGTGTTCAACATGTTGTTACAAGTATTGGACGATGGTTATTTAACCGATAGCCTGGGCAGAAAGATTGATTTTAGGAACACTATAATCATTATGACATCTAACATTGGAGCCAGAAAACTTAAGGATTTTGGAACTGGTATTGGATTTGGAACCGCTTCGCAAAAAGCACAAGAAGATGCCAACGCAAGAAGCGTGATTGAAAATGCCCTTAAAAAATCGTTTGCTCCAGAGTTTTTAAATAGAATTGATGATGTAGTGGTATTCAATCCGCTTGAAAAAGAAGACATCAATAAGATTATTGATATCGAACTGGAAAAACTTCTGGCAAGAATAAAAGGCTTAGGTTACAATCTTACCATAACCAATAATGCCAAAGATTATATTGCGGAAAAAGGATTTGATAAACAATACGGAGCCAGGCCATTAAAACGCGCCATTCAAAAGTACGTTGAAGATGCATTGGCTGAAGAAATTGTAGCATCCCATTTACAAGAGGGCGATAGCATAAAAATAGATTTAGACAAGAAAAATAATGAACTAAAAATATCTATTGAAAAAGCCGAAAAGCCTACAGAATCTGAATAAAGAACACTTTTAAACATTATTAAAATCCTACTTTCAATTTGAATGTGGGATTTTTTTTTTGAAAAAACTGTAACAAAAAAATAATTCGCTAATCTATAGAGTAACAATTTGTTTTATTGACACCAACCCAATTAAATACTGAGCAGCTAATAGCACTTTGTAAGTCTGGAGACCAATCTGCGCAATTGGAAATTTATAACAGATACTACAAGGCCATGTACAATGCTTCCATAAGGATTATAAAAAACCAATTTGAGGCAGAGGACATCATGCAAGATTCATTTTTAATGGCGTTCACAAAACTGGATACCTTAAATGATCCTAAAATTTTTGGTTCATGGTTAAAACGAATTGTTATAAACAATAGCATACATCACTATAACAAAAACAATAAAAACAACCATGTTCCCTTAGATGATGTACTATACAAGATTAAAGAAGAAACCAATGGCTTTGACAGTGCTTATGATTTTAGAAACCTAAAAGCCAAACAGGTTTTAAATGCAATGAAATTACTAAAGGATAATTACAGGATTGCGCTAACCTTAAATTTAATTGAAGGCTACGATTATGAAGAAATAAGCGACATTATGAATATCTCTTACACCAATTGTAGAACAACCATCTCAAGAGCAAAAGAGAGTTTAAGGCAAAAATTACAAGCCTCAATTGCTTACTAAATCATTTGATTATGGACAAGACAACTTTAGACGATATATTTAAAAACCTAGAACATGATTTTGATACTGAAAATCCCGAAACTGGGCACGAGGCGCGCTTTTTAAAAAAACTTAAAGACCAGGACGCTCCAGTAATTAAAGTAAACAACACAAAAAAATACAACTGGAGATCTTTTGTTGGGATTGCGGCATCCATTTTACTTCTAATAACCATTGCTTTTGGCATGCAGCAAGAAACAGAAACGGGTGATTTAGCTAGCATATCTCCCAAAATGGCAGAAACGCAAGGTTTTTTTACTGCAACTATCGATGAAGCGCTTAATAAACTAAAAGCAGAGTCAATTCCTGAAGTTCAGAGCTTGGTACAGGACGCTTTAAATCAAATCAAAATATTAGAAACAGACTACGAAAAACTCAAAACCGATCTAATTGAAAGCGGTGAT
This sequence comes from Aestuariivivens insulae, assembly GCF_022662195.1. Taxonomy (GTDB): domain Bacteria; phylum Bacteroidota; class Bacteroidia; order Flavobacteriales; family Flavobacteriaceae; genus Aestuariivivens; species Aestuariivivens insulae. The sequence continues at coordinate 50,375 of NZ_JAKMCS010000012.1, forward strand.
GACAACCGCGTTATTTATGCCATGATTTCAAACTTTCAAAATCGTATAACTATTTTGAAAAATACTTTAGAACAAATTGATACGGTAAAACAATTAAATGATACATCAAAACATTTAAACGAATCCCATATTTAGATTACTAAAACATTATATTTTTTCACAACAATTAAAAAACGAACACATGAAACGAGCACTACATTTTAAAACCCTAGTTACATGCTTAATGTTGCCCTTATTCATTTCTGCCACATCTGTTATAAAAGATAAGCATAGCAAGACTAAAACTATAAACAAGGAATTTTCGGTTAATGCAGATGCTAGCTTAAAAGTAAAAAACAGCTATGGCAACTTAGACATTGTTACCTGGAACGAAAACCGAATTGTTTTTGAAATCACCATTACCGCTTCTGGCAAAGATGAAGAAAAAGTAATGGAAAAATTAAATGCTGTAGATGTAACCTTTTCAGCTACAAAAGATTTGGTTGCCGCAGAAACTAAATTCAACAAGAAAAGCTCTAAATCTTGGTGGGATTGGGGAGGCAAAAGCAAGGTTAACATAAAGGTAAATTACGTGATTAAAATGCCCATATCCAACCATGTTAATTTAAAAAACAATTATGGCAATATAAACTTAGAGAAACTAGAAGGTAAGGCCACAATACATTGTGATTATGGAAAAATAACCACTGGTGAATTAATGGCAGATGATAACGCTCTCGAATTTGACTACAGTAAAGGCTGCTACTTTGAATATATAAAAAGCGGAAGTATAAATGCCGACTATAGCGAATTCACCGTTTCGAAAGCCCAAAAAATTGACCTTAATGCAGATTACACCAATTCAAAAATTGAAATAGCGGAAGACGTAAATTACAATTGTGATTATGGCAATATCAAAATAGATAAAGCAAACAATATAGTTGGAAATGGCGATTACCTAACCACTATTATAGGAGATGTTTACAAAAGCGTTACCCTTAAAGCAGATTATGGCAATATTAAAATAGGTAGAATGGATGAACATGCAACGAATGCTACCATCGACTCCGACTATACCGGTATAAAAATAGGTTACGATCCAAACTATAATTTTAAATTCAACTTAGATTTAGATTATGCGTCTTTTACAGATAAGGACGGACTAACCGTCACCAAAGAAACCAAAAACTCTGTTAGCAAATTATACCAAGGATATCATGGTAACCAATCATCAAATAATGTCATAACCATTAAATCAGATTATGGCAATGTAACCTTTTTCAAAAATTAAATGCATCATCAGCAAACAACGGACAGTAACAAAAAAACCACTCAAATTGAGTGGTTTTTTAATAACTTATTTAAACCTTTAATTGACTGTATAAACCTTTAATTCCTGTAGAACATTACTAGTAATATTATCGTCTGCATCATAAACAGTACCTTCAACTTTTACCACACCTACATCCTTAGCAAAATAATAAACATAATCTACAGTAGCAGTGCTTGCTGGCAGACCTTCTATTGATGTTACCTGCTTAAACCCAAGCTTAATAACATTAGAGAACGTTACTCCATTCGACTCTACAGATATGTTTTTGTCCAAAATTTCGCAATCAATATTATAATTAGACTTAACATCTGGTAAGTTAGGTACACCATCAGCTATTGGAGCATAAGATGTTACCACATCAAAACTAGTACTCCATTTCCCTCCTACATCAAGATAATCCCTTAAAATTATATAATCATAAGCGCTTTGGGTTACTTTATAAGTTTGAGGTATTTCTAATGTCATTTCACTTATCGCAATGTGATAATCCCCATTGTGCTTATGTGTGTAATATTTAACATTAATATTTTCAAGACCTGTGCCATCAGTACCCTGTGCAGCTCCTATAAAGTTACTGTAATAATATCTTGAAACCCCTAGATAGTCTTCTACTCCACCTATTTTCATAGTCGATTCTGGCTGGGAAACACCATCAATCTTTTGATTGTAAGTCCAACTGTTCTCCACATTCATAGGCCAATAATCACCAGATGCTGAAGGCTCCTCTCCACAATCTCCCAAGGCATCAACCAATAATTGAAAACTACCATCTGGATCGCCACATACCGCTATTTGATCTTCTAGAGCAGCCTTATAGGCTTGGCATAGCACTATATAATTTTCATCTGACGGCACTACCGTTGCATAATTCAATGCCGCTGCTGCTAGATTTTGAGTCGCTTCTTCACAAGACGGAACTTCTTCAGGTACATCCCCTTCATAAGGCTCTATATTACAAGAGAAAAAAAACGAAACAAGTACAATGGTAGCAAAAAAAGACTTCAAGTGGTTAAAATTCATAATGTAGATTTATTTCTACAAACATACTAATTAATATTATTTTTCGGATACTTTGTCTTACCTCTTTGACACTAAAAACGGATTCAAAAACTTATCTAAAACCACCCTTGATCCAGACTCAATTACCCCACATACATTGCTCTATAAGGGAATTGCATACGTATGCTTTATCTCCCCCATAACAAAAGTACTATGAGCACTTCCTACACCTGGGATATTACCCAAGCGATCCAATACAAAACTTTGATACTCTTTCATATCGCTAACCCGAATTTTTAAAAAAAAGTCGTAATCTCCAGAAATATTGTAGCACTCTACTACTTCTGGAAGCGCAAGGATCCCCTCTACAAATTGATTTCCTATTTTACGTGTGTGTTCCTTTAATGAAATATTACAAAAAACCATTAAGCCTTTATTTAACTTCTCTGCATCTAAAACAGCTACATAGTTTTTTATATATCCAGCCCTCTCCAACTTCTTAACACGCTCAAATACAGGCGTTGGAGATAAATCCACTTTAGCCGCCAATTCTTTAATGGTTAAATTAGACTTTGCCTGTAATATTTTCAAAATACGCATATCAACAGTGTCCAGCTGCAATACAGATTTTTTTTCTATTAACCCCATCCTTATTTAGTTTGAAAAGATTTTTATTCTGATATATCTATCAAATATAGATATTATATTCAAATAACTACATATATCATTCTTTTTCATTCTTTAAATTTAATTTTGAACAGTCATTAACACTAATAATATTTTATGAAATCTACCATTTTAGGATACCCAAGAATTGGAAACAAACGCGAACTTAAAAAAGCCTGTGAAGCTTTTTGGGCTGGAAAAATAGACGAAACGGCACTACTGCAAACCGGAGCTGAAATAAAAAAACAAAATTGGCTTCTGCAGGAAGAATTAGGGCTTGATTTAATTCCATCCAACGATTTTTCTTTTTACGACCAGGTTTTAGACACCTGTTTAATGGTTGGATGTATTCCAACACGCTACAAAAACATTGCTGAAAATAACTTTTTAGAGCTCTATTTTGCAATGGCCCGAGGTCTTCAAAAAGAAGATATCGATGTAACCGCCATGGAAATGACAAAATGGTTTGACACCAATTATCATTATATCGTTCCTGAATTTGAAAAAGGACAAACTTTCGAATTCTTTTCAAAAAAAATTATCAACGAATATACCGAGGCACTGGAACTGGGAGTTAAAACAAAGCCTGTACTGGTAGGCCCTGTAACATTTCTTTTGTTAGGAAAGGAGAAAGAAGCAGGGTTTCACAGATTGGATTTATTAAGTGAGCTGCTGCCTGTTTACCTTGAAATAATTCAAGAACTAACAAACTTAGGAGTTGAATACATACAATTTGATGAGCCTTGCCTTGCCCTAAATCTTAATTATAAAGAACAACAAGCTATTAAATCCACTTACGAACAAATAAACACCAAATTCCCAAAGCTAAAAATATACCTAGCCAACTATTTTGACTGTTATGGTGATAATTTAGAGATTGCCCTTCAATTACCGGTAGACACATTGCATCTGGATTTGGTAAGGTGCCCGCTTCAACTTGATGACATTCTGGAGTCTAAACACTTTAACCCTAGCACTAAATTATCCTTAGGGCTTATTAACGGAAGAAACGTTTGGAAAAATAACTTTGAAGCGTCATTGAAAATTATAGAAAAAGCATCCTCTAAAATTCCTTTGGATAATTTATGGATTTCGGCTTCTTGTTCGTTACTACACACACCTTACGACCTAGACCTAGAAACCAATTTACCATCCGAAATAAAACAATGGCTGGCCTTTGCAAAACAAAAACTTAATGAAATAATAGCGCTTAAAAACCTGTCCTTACCAGAAAACGATGCCTATTTATTCCTTTTTGAGGAAAATAAGCTGGCCAACTTAACAAGAAAAAAATCAAAATTAATTCACAACCAAAACGTAAAAGAGCGCATTGCAAACCTAGAAGATTCAGACAGCCATAGAGCAAGTAATTTCAAGGTACGGCAAACAAAACAAAAGCATGCGCTTAACTTACCTTTATACCCAACAACTACCATTGGTTCGTTCCCACAAACAAAAGAAGTTAGAAGTTGGCGGTTAAAACATAAAAAGGGGCTGTTATCCCAAACAGAATACGACGCCCTAATTGCAAAAGAAATAGAGGCCTCTATACATTTTCAAGAAGATATAGGACTGGATGTACTTGTTCATGGTGAATTTGAGCGTAATGATATGGTTGAATATTTTGGAGAAAAATTAAACGGATTTGTCTTTAGTGACTTTGGATGGGTACAAAGCTACGGTAGCCGATGCGTAAAGCCCCCTATTCTATTTGGTGATGTATCCCGCAACAAGCCTATGACCGTAAAATGGTCTTCCTACGCCCAGTCGTTGACCAACAAACCATTAAAAGGTATGCTAACCGGTCCTGTAACCATTTTGCAATGGTCCTTTGTTAGGGATGACCAACCCAGAAAAATTACCTGCAATCAAATAGCCCTAGCCATTAGGGACGAGGTTGTTGACCTTGAAAAGCATGGTTTAAAAGTAATACAGATTGACGAACCCGCTATTAGAGAAGGCCTACCGTTAAGAAAAGAAGACTGGGCTAACTATTTAAACTGGGCCGTTAAAGCGTTTAGAATTTCAGCCAGTGGCGTTAAAGATGAAACCCAAATCCATACCCATATGTGTTATTCTGAATTTAATGACATTATAGCGAGCATTGCCGATATGGATGCCGATGTCATCACCATTGAAACCTCACGCTCTGAAATGGAACTGCTTGATGCCTTTGTTAATTTTAAGTATCCCAATGAAATAGGACCTGGAGTTTACGATATTCACTCGCCGCGAGTACCAACGCTAGATGAAATTGAGCAACTTCTTATAAAAGCTAAAAACGTACTGCCAAAAGAGCATATTTGGGTAAATCCAGATTGTGGCTTAAAGACCAGGAATTGGCCAGAAACCAAAAAAGCTTTAGAGAATATTGTAAAAGCTGCTAATAATCTAAGAAAGCTGGAAACTGAACTAGTATAGCCCAAAAGCCACGCTTCAACTAAGAAAGCCTAAATTCTGAGTTAAAACAACTCAGCATTAGGCTTTTCTTTTTTCGGCACCCTAAACAATAAAATAATGCCTAATAAAAAGAAAATGACCAAAAACAAAATAGCATTTCGCATGCTTCCCGTAAACTGGTCAATAGTGCCATAGATAACCATACCAATAACAATACCTATTTTTTCGGCAACATCATAAAAACTAAAATAGGATGTTGTGTCCTCTGTTTCTGGTAAAAACTTTGAATATGTCGATCGTGCTAAGGATTGTATCCCCCCCATAACCATCCCCACAATTCCTGCGGCGATATAAAAATCAAAAGGTGTAATCATAAAAAAAGCATAAACACAAAGCACCATCCAAATAACATTTACCCCTATAAGTGTTTTTATGTTACCAAACTTTTCAGACGCCTTCGATGTTAACGTTGCCCCTATAACAGCAACCAGTTGAATAACCAAAATACTAACAATCAATCCCGTAGTTTTTTCTTCAGCACTAGCCCAAGCAATCTCTTCCTCTCCAAAAAATACCGCAACCAACATTATGGTCTGGACTGCCATACTAAACACAAAAAAAGCATACAAATAACGCTTTAACCTCAAGTCTTTCTTTAAATCCTTCCAAACCAATCGCAATTCATTAAAGCCATTAAACAAAATAGCTTTAGTTATTTTATGACCTTCTGAAACACCTTTTGGCAACCAATAAAATGTATACTGGCTAAACAACGCCCACCATACACCAACAGTTATAAACGAATAACGCATCATTTGCATTTTAGCTTCACCTGACTCTTGACTCATTACCATTGCTAAATTTATTATCAATAAAACAACGCTACCTATGTACCCCATTGAAAACCCTTTAGCACTAATACTATCCTGTTGTTCTGTATATGCAATATCCGGCAAATATGAATTATAATACACCAAACTTCCCCAATAGCCTATTAGGCCCATGAAGTAAAATAACAAGCTTAAATGAATATATTCCAAGCTAAACCAGTACAAGCCAATACAGCCTGCACTTCCTAAATAGCAGAAAAACTTTAGAAACGTTTTCTTGTTACCTATATAATCGGCTACACCAGATAATATGGGTGAAATAAACGCCACTACCAAAAAAGTAAATGCCGTAACAAAAGTGATTAACGCCGTACTTTTAAACTCAAAACCAAAGGCTTGTACTTGTTTAACTTCAGTAAGAAATAATGCCGAATAAAAAATAGGGAATATAGATGATGCTATCGTTAAGGTATATACCGAATTTGCCCAATCGTAAAACGCCCATGCGTTAAGAAGCTTTTGGCTTCCTTTTTCAAGTTTTCTCATAAAAAAAGCTGTCTAAATTGACAGCTTCTAAAGTAAACAAATATTTTATTTTAGTCATACAAACTATTACCTAAATGAGGTAACCCCAAATTTTCTAGCTTCTTCTTTTGCTTTGGGAGCCCATTTGGTCAAGTTACTTATTCGCGTTTCATTGGAAGGGTGCGTGCTTAAAAATTCTGGTGGTGTCTGCCCGCCACTACTAGCTTTCATGCGTTTCCATAGCTCTGCCGCTTCATCAGGGTTATACCCTGCAACAGCCATAAGGTATAACCCTATTTGATCGGCTTCGGTTTCATGACTTCTACTAAACGGTAACATAACCCCTACTGTAGATCCTACTCCATAGGCTTGATTAAATACATTTCTTTTTTCTTCATCTTTAATGACAACATTTCCGGCCACAGCTCCTACCTGCTGTAACATGCCTGCGCTCATACGTTGCTGCCCATGGTTTGCCAAGGCATGTGCTACCTCGTGTCCCATAATGGCCGCCACACCGGTTTCATTTTTGGCGATAGGCAAAATACCGGTATAAAACACTATTTTCCCTCCTGGCATACACCAAGCATTAACGGTTTTATCGTCGACCAAATTATACTCCCATTTATAATCCTTTAAATAACCGTGATTACCGTTGGCATTTAACCAACGTTCTGCTGCTACTGCAATACGCTGGCCTACCCTGGTTATCATTTCGGCGTCTTTTGTGCCTTTAACCACTTTGTGCTCACTTAAAAAATCATTGTATTGGGCAAACGAGGTAGGGAACAACTGGGAATTTGACACTAAAGCCATTGTCTTTTTACCTGTAAATGGATTGGTCGCACAAGCCATAATTAATACAGCTGAACTTATAATTAACAAAGTCTTTTTAATTTTCATTACATCAATTTTTAATTTTATTTAATGTTAAAAATACAAAACATCTATATATACAACAGACACTTTTTATTTTTATTGGTCACAAAAATTTATTTAATTTGAATATTGATCAATACAACATGTTAGGTATAAATTAGGTTTTCGACTTAGTACAAACAAAATCCATACCATGAATAAAATCATAATTATACTGTCGTTTATACTAATATGCAATTGCAATTCTTCTGCCCAAAAGCAAGCTGAAAAATCCAATACCAAATACAAGGTTTCCAAGACAGAAGCCGAATGGCAAAAACAATTAACGGATTTGGAATATTACGTTTTAAGGAAAGCGGGTACAGAACGTGCTTTTTCCAGTCCTTTAAACAACAACTACGAAAAGGGCATTTATGTTTGTAAGGCTTGTGAAACACCTTTGTTTAAAAGTGAACACAAGTTTAATTCCGGAACGGGTTGGCCTAGTTTTGACCAAGAGATAAAAGGCAATGTAGCATACGCCAGCGGCAATACCAATAGCTTTTATGGCATTGAAGAGCATTGCGCCACCTGTGGTGGTCACTTAGGACACATTTTTAATGATGGCCCCAAAGACACTACGGGTAAACGCCACTGCATAAATGGTGTTGCCATAAAATTTATTCCAGAAAAAGATAATTAGAGCGCTCTAAAAATTATTTTAATGCCCAAAATCTCATTACCGTTTGGAAATTGGGATTTGAAATTTTATTTTTATTGAATGGAAAGCTATCTCACAAGTATTATTAAACAATTTGAATATTATAAAAGCTTAGGTGATAAAACCTTTAGCCAGCTAAATTTTGACGACCTACAAAATGAAATTGCAAAAGATGCCAACTCTATCGCCATAATAGTGAAGCACATGTCTGGTAATATGTTAAGTCGATGGACTAATTTTTTAACTGAAGACGGAGAAAAAACCTGGCGACATCGGGATTTGGAGTTTGAAGACAGCTATACTTCCAGAGAAGAGCTTCTTGATACTTGGGAAAAAGGGTGGCAATGCTTATTTGATACCATAACACCTTTAAAAACTGAAGACCTAGAAAGGATTATTTATATTAGAAACCAAGGGCATACAGTTACCGAAGCCATAAACCGACAATTGGCGCACTATGCTTACCATGTTGGGCAAATTGTTTTTTTGGGAAAAGTCTTAAAAGGTAAAGACTGGAAATCGCTTTCAATTCCTAAAGGGGACTCTAAAAGTTTTAATCAAGAAAAATTCAGCAAAGAAAAGACCAGAACACATTTTACTGATGATCTGTAAAACAACCTGTTTTCTACTCAATACAAGACAGGAAACTTTTTGGCCCTCATTAATACCACCTCGTTTCAGTTACAGGCTAGAAAGCAAAGAAAAAAATACAAAGGATTTTTGTCATGTCCTAAACCTATTAACCCATTTTAGTTCTGTATTGCCATTTTAAAAGCTTCAATAGTGGTATAGTATTTGGCTATCATATTGGGTTCTTCCCAATCGGGAAGTTTACCTGCCTCCAAGTACTTTAGATAATTTTCTGTAACCTGTGAAAAATGGGCTTCATGACCTATTTTAAAGACGTCTGGCACCTTTATTTTCCAAATATTGTCTGCAATTTTCTCTGCCGTTGTTCCAGAAAACACCTTATCTACTTCAGTTTTCAGTACTGTATTTAAAGCTTCTTCAAACCCTTTTGTGTTTTTTGCTTCTACATAAAGCGTCGGTTTATAATGTTCTTCTTTTCCCTGCTTAATAATAAGGTTGCTTTTAGTTCCCCTCATATTACTATAATGCGTGTCACCTGTACCTTCAGGAGCTTGGTAATTCCAAATTACCGACACTTTAGCATGCTTTCCATTAATTTTATAAATCATTTCTCCATTACAATACACATGCAGCTTTCCATCTTTCACATCCTTTTTAAGATATTCTGGAAAAGCGTCCAATCCCGTAACCTTTTGAAATTGTTCCTTACTCAAAACAGTCGCCCAACGTTTGGCACTCAACATTTCAATATTAGTTGAATCTATAACCTGGCCTGGAAAAGCTTCCCATTGGATTAAATCGACCAAATGTGTGGTTACATCCACTATCCCCTCGCCTTCTTCATTAACATCAAAAAACCAAGCCGGACGCACCAGAGGTTTACCCGAGACATACTTAAAAAAATGATGGATACTTTCTTTACTTATTGACGGATCTTCCAGAGTCCCTTCTTCCAAACTTCCAAATACCTCTGGTAATGTGGAAAATAATTTTTGGATTGCTGTTGTAGATTCAAACCTTTCGGTCATTATATCGTAAATCAACACTTTATTTTTCTTGGCTATTTTAAAGGCTTCTTTAAGCTTTTCAAATCCTTCGGGATTAATCACTAGTGGCTTATCTGCATAAACATTCAACCCCGCTTTTACGGCTGCCAGAATATAATCTACCTTTTTAGAGTTCTTTCCTGCTACAACCATAACATTACCTGGTTTCTTCTCCAACATTTGATTTAAGTAATCTTCACTTAAAAATGTGTTGACCTTCCATTGTGTAGGCGACTCTTCTCTTGAATTATAAGATGCTATTTTGCTCAAAAAATCATTTACTTCTGGACCTTCGGGAGCAAAAACATATATATTAGGATCTACTTGATCATACATTGTTTTTTGAACCAATGCCGCATGAAAATGTCCAGGGTCTAAAGTCATTAACTTAACCTTTTCTGGCTTTTCTACCTGAACCGCTTGATCTGATTGCTTCTTATTAGCACACGACATGCCAAAACACATCAACAATATTAATACTAAATATTTCATTCTATACTATCTATTAAAACCCGAAACTATGAGCTAACATAGTTACTGATTTTCTTTAATAAATCAAAACACCTCCGCTTTAATAAAGGAGGTGTTCCCTAAGTTTATCTAAATTATATTTTTACATAATCGGTACCATATGGCTTACGCTGCTCTCGACGTAACATGGCATTAGCTTCATCGTCATTAATAAACACCTCTTTTTCTGGGTCCCATTCCAGATTTCTATCAAATTGCATGGCGATATCACTTATTAAACAAATGGCACATGCCTTATGTCCTTTTTCTATTGATGAAATGGGTTGTTTCCTTGTTTTAATACACTCCAACCAGTTACCATGCTGATCGTCTATTTCTTCAAGATGAATTTCATTTTCACCAATAACGGATTCTAATAGTTTTGGATCGGATGCATTTAATGCCTTAGCACTCTTTTCTTTATCTACCGGATCTGAAGCCGAAGCTGTATAGGCTCCTCGGGATACAAAAATCCAACCATCGTCTCCTATATACTTGATTCCGTTGGTATATCCACCACTAGTATAAACGGTAACTCCGCTTTCGTATTCATGCTTTACAAAGAAATCGCCATGTACGTTCCAAAGTCCCGATTTTGGGAATTCGGCCAATGCTTCTACAGAAATTGGCCCCGTTAATTCGGTGTTCATTCCCCAAGCTGCTGAATCGTAATGGTGTTGTCCCCAACCGGTAATCATTCCCGCACCATAATTTCTTTGGCGCAACCACCCTGGTCTACCATAGCCATCTTGTGGATGCACACCTATTTCTGTATATGGCACTTCTGGGGTCGACCCTAACCACATATCAAAATTTAGGTTTGGAGGAATAGGCATTTCTGGTGCTTCTGGTCCAGCTGGATCACCTGGAAGTCCAATTTTAACTGTATGGAGTTTCCCTATACGTCCGTTTCTCACCAACTCAGCTGCAATTCTAAATTGAGGCATGGCACGTTGTTGTGTACCTACTTGTAAAATAGTCCCACTTTTCTGTACGGCTTCCCGAAGCTGTTGCCCTTCCCTAACAGTTAAAGATGTTGGCTTTTGCAGATAAATATCTTTACCGGCCAATGCCGCTTCCATAGCAGGCTGTGAATGCCAATGGTCTGGTGTACTGATAACCACCGCATCAATATCTTTATTTAACAGCATTTCCCGATAATCTTCATACACCCTGGTATTCATATAATTGGCTTTCCCTGTCTTTTCCTTATAGAACCCATCAACCAAGTTTTTAGCGTCTATAGCTCTTTTGGAATCGACATCGCACACGGCCACAAATCGGGCTTCATCAAAGCGAATGGTATCATGTATGTCATGGTCGCGCGCTATACGTCCACAACCAATCTGACCAATATTTATCTTGTTACTAGGCGCATTTTTACCTAATACATGTGCCGGGACAATGGACGGAAATCCTACCATAGCCACAGTTCCCAATGCTGTTTGGTTAATAAATTTTCTTCTATTCATAATACTTTATCGGTTTAAATTATAAAACAATCTGCACTTGCAAAGGATTTGCGAATGCCTGCCAATAGGCTTCTGCTTCTTTTGCTGTTAGCTCCCCATCAAAAACGACCATTCGATACTTAAGGCTATAGTTTTTATCTGGTTCTATTTTCCATTGGTTATGGCGGATGGGACAAAACTCAAAAAACATGTCTCCCCTCCCGTTATTGGCATCTTGCGGCCAAACACGCATGGGTTCCGGATGCATTCTGTTATCTGGATAACTCATGAATAAAATCCCATTTGTACTATCTCCCTTGCTATTTTCGCCACTCACTATAACCCATCTTGCATTGGAACCATCGGCATCCAAACGGGTCTTTCCTTCGGAAGTCAACACCTTACAATTGTCTTTATGCCAACGTTCGTTAAACCGCATACCGAGACCGCCTCCATATCTGTAAGCTTCAAAAAGAATACCTTTTTCTAGTGGAGTACTAAATTCTGAAATATAATCGAACATATAACGATCGGTTCTATCTAGATCCCATAAACGTACCTTTAAATTTTCGTTTAGTGCAACTTGGGGAGCCTCTTTGGTCTTCAAATCAATATGTTCCTGGATAGCATTGAACCCGTTGTAGACAATTCCTTCTTCAGTGGACTCAAACGCTTTAAACAGAACCGTACCTTGACCGTCTCCCAAATTCCAAAAATCTACACGTACCGAGTCAATCTGTGTATGGGTCCAAGGGCCCCAAATTCCGTAATGATGATTATGATCTGGCGGATTGATTCGCGTCAAGGTATCACCTTTAGGGGTTATAATAGGGTGTATGTACCCTGACTTTTTAAAAATGGAATCTACACCTTCTGGCGGATAATGCATTTCATATCTGTATTGCAAAACTGGCTTGTTGTTTAATAACAATTTAAGGTCCCCATTTTCATTCTTATATTTCAATTTTGTTTCTTCTTGTTCTTCTTTAGGCTTTTCTTCAATATAAAATGTGGTAGACTGATTGGGCTGATATATAAACCATAGCATATTATGCTCATGATCTACTTGATAAGGTACTTCTCCATTTTCATTTAGCAGAACAAAGTCCTTAAATGTTACATTTGACATATCCAATGCTACTGGAGTTTCCGCTAAGTATGGTTTTCCCTGAATTTCAAAACGGTAAACCTCCTTATTATTACAGGCCAATAAACTCAACAAAAAACCATATAGAATGAGGTACTTCAACTTAATAGGTTTAAACAATAAATTAATCAAATATTCATGCATTTTTATAAGTCTCAGCAAACATAATTAAAAGCAACATATTACGCAACCGATTGCGTAATTATAATTCATTAAAAATGACTTTATTTTAAATATTATACATGTCAAAACACAAATATATTACAAATAACTAACTATTTATTATATTTTAAATTCTAAAAACGAAACAATTTCACTATTATTTCGTAGTATTGCATTGATAATTTTAATTTTTAAATGGATAAGAAAGTAACCATTTATGACTTGGCAAAGGAACTTAATGTTTCTCCTGCAACCATTAGCAGAGCACTAAATGACCATCCTTCGATAAGCTTAAATACTAAAAAGCGGATTGTATCGTATGCTCAAAGATCTGGATATCGCATCAATAAATTTGCAGCTAACCTAAGTAAGCAAAAATCTAATACCATTGGTGTAATTGTCCCAAAGCTAAATTCTTATTTTATGTCGTCTGTTCTATCGGGAATCGAAAAAGTGGCAAACGGCCATAACTACAACCTGATAATAAGCCAATCTTTGGAATCTGAAAACAAAGAAAAGCTCAACACACAAACATTATACGATAGTGGTGTAGATGCGCTTATGGTTTCCCTAGCTTTTGGCACCGAAAATTACGACCATTTTGCGCTATTTAGAGATCAAAAAATCCCGCTTTTGTTTTTTGACAGGGTATGCCACTTACCAAATTGTCCTACCATAACGATCGACAACAGAAAAGCGGGAGCTGACGCCACCGAGCATTTAATACAGAATGGATGTAAAAACATACTGCATGTTGGCGGCCACTTAAAACGGAATGTCTATACTGATCGTTTTACAGGCTTTAAAGATGCGTTGAATAAATATGGGCTGGAATACAAACCTTCCAATTTTATAGAGACAAATTTGGATGCTGCCAAAATTGAGGAGATCATTGATCATTTGATTAATTCAAAAGAAAAATTCGATGGTATTTTTTTTGCTAATGATGCCATGGCCGTGGCCTGTATGCAATCGCTTCTCAAGAAAGGTTATCGTATACCCGAAGACATCAAAATAATAGGGTTTAACAATAATCCCATTTCAGAAATAATACAGCCCAATTTAAGCACCATTAACTATCCTGGTTACGAATTGGGTGTGTTAGCTGGCCAAAGCATTATAAGCCATTTAAACGGGAATATTAATATCGAGTCAGCAGAATCCATTCTTTTAAAACATGAATTAATAGCCAGAGCATCATCATCATCAACAAATTAAAGATAACAAAAGATGAAAACAAGATCCCTAATAACCATTTTACTTTTTACCACATTGTGCCTGTTTAATGGCATTGCACAAAACATGAAAGAATTTGAGATCTCACCTGAGTGGATCTCTAAAATAGAACGTCTTGCACCCTCTGAACCTTCAGTGAAAGATGTAAGCAAAAAACGTATTTTGGTGTTTTCCAAGGCTACTGGTTTTAAGCATTGGACCATTCCGCATAATTTAGAAATGCTTAAGATACTGGCCAAGAAATCTAATATTTTTGAAGTTTATATAGGTTATGATATCGAGAATTTTAGCAAGGAAAGCCTTAAAAAGTATGATGCAGTCATCCTAAATAATTCGAATCCCGAAAGCCCAAAGCGCGACCTGTTTTGGGATCTTTTAAAATTAAACAGTTCTTTATCTGACGAGGATATTGCCAAAGAAGCAAAAAAATACGAAAATAACCTCTTGGAATATGTAAAAAAAGGGGGCGGTCTCATGCTTTTACACGGCGCCATTGTTGTGCAAAATAATTCGCCAGAGTTTAGCAACATGACAGGGGGAAGTTTTGATTACCATCCGAAACAACAACAAATGCACGTCAAAGAGGTTGATGTAAACCACCCTTTGGTAAAAGCTTTTAAAGGAAAAGGCTTAACTCATGTAGATGAGCCTTACTTTTTTAAGAATGCCTACTTCAATTATAATTTTCATCCCCTACTATACATAGAAGCAGACCAATTGGAAGGCTTAAGAAAAAAGCCCGCAAACAATATTAACTATGTCTCATGGATCAAAAGATATGGTAAAGGCAGAGTATTTTACAGTTCGCCTTCACATAATGCCCAAACTTTAGATCACCCTGAGTTTCTTCAGTTTTTATTAGATGGCATGCAGTATGTTGTTGGCGATCTTATTGTAGATGACAGTCCTTTAGTTAAGCATTAACGACATCTAAATCTAAAATCAGCAATTGTCCATAACACCTTCCTTGCTAAATACACTATATTTTTCTATTTTTTTTAAATGGTCTTATAATCAATCGTGCTTCCCTATCAAAGCGCACGTAATTATATACCCAATTGATAAAGACCACCATACGGTTTCTAAAGCCAATAAGGAAAAATAAATGGACAAACATCCACACGTACCAAGCAAATACACCTTGAAACTTAAACCGTTTTAAGTCTACCACAGCCTTGTTTCTACCAATGGTCGCCATAGCTCCTTTATCTTTAAACGTAAATGGCTTCATGGGTTTTTGCTCGATAAAACGCAGTAGGTTACTCCCTAATTGTTCGCCTTGTTGTATTGCGGGCTGGGCCATCATGGGCAAACCATCTGGGAAATTTTCGGTCACCATATTCGCTATGTCTCCAATGGCAAAAATATGCTCAAACCCTTTAACCTGATTAAATTCATTTACCAAAAGCCTATTGTCCCGGGTTATAAGTTCGGTTGCATCCAGACCTTTAATGGTGGCTCCCTTTACACCTGCTGCCCAAATTAGCGTTTCAGTTTCAAAGGCGAGGTCGGTATTGGTTGTTACGGTTTTGCCATCGTAATGGGTTACTCTAACATTTTTCCAAATATTAACACCTAGCTTTTCCAAGAACTCTTCTGCTTTTTCCGATGCCTTTTTGCTCATGCCCTTTAAAATACAATCGGCCGATTGTACGATATGTATTTGCGCCATACGGGTATCTAAATCAGGATAGTCCTTGGGTAAAATCCCTTTTTTTATCTCGGCCAAAGCACCGGCCAATTCAACTCCTGTTGGCCCCCCTCCCACAATCACAAAGTTCATAAGGGCATTGCGCTCGTTTAAATCAGAAGTCAGTAAAGCAGCTTCAAAATTTTCAAGAATCAAGCTTCTTAAATTAAGCGACTGTGGTATGGTCTTCATGGCCATACTATACTTTTCAATTTCAGAATTACCAAAATAATTGGTTTTAGAGCCCGTGGCAATCACTAAATAATCAAATTTAAGCTTTCCTATATTAGTAACAACCTTATTTTTTTTGGTATCTATGGCTTCAACATTAGCCAGCCTAAAATAAAAATTAGAGAAATCCTTAAGTATTTTTCTAATGGGATAAGCTATGGAATCTGGTTCCAGCCCTCCGGTAGACACTTGATATAACAAGGGCTGAAAGGTATGGTAATTATTTTTATCCAAAAGGATCACCTGTACTTCTTGTTTGGCTAATTTTTTGGCTAGGGCAACGCCGCCAAACCCGCCTCCAATTATAACAATTCGCGGACTACTCGTTCTTGGTATGTTCATAAATAAAAACTTGGTACACAAAGGTAGTAATACCATTTATCATTTGGAATGACCTTAATAAAAAGTAATGTACGACAAACCTCTTTTTTGCTAATCGTTTTTTGGGCAAATGGCAAGCCACCACGCTATACGCTATAGTTTTTATAAATTTTAAGAATTTAAAAAAAGCTGCCGCTCCTATCGTTTTTGCGGGTTTTAGTCTTTCAAATACCAGCTTCCAGCTTTCAACTTCCAACTTCCAATTTCTAGCTTCTAGCTTCAAGCTTCCAACTTCAAGCTTCTAGCTTCTAGCTTCTAGCTTCCAACCTCCAATATATCCATCAATCTTAACCACGCTTTTACAATCCATCCTAAAGATAAAATTTGCCGTAACCCCACTCCAAATAACAACTGGTATAAAGATGTAAATTTAGCCTATTCTAAATTCACTATTAAAATTGGTTTTTGTAAATTCGTAGCCTAAAATTTAACACATGAGTAAATACGATATTATTGTTCTTGGAAGTGGTCCTGGTGGTTATGTTACAGCGATTAGAGCATCACAATTAGGGTTTAAAACAGCTGTTGTTGAAAAAGAAAATTTAGGAGGTGTTTGTTTAAATTGGGGTTGTATACCAACAAAAGCCTTGTTAAAATCGGCCCAAGTTTTTGAATATCTTAAACATGCCGAAGATTACGGTTTGAAAGTAAAGGATGCCGAACACGATTTTGATGCGGTTGTAAAGCGAAGCCGTGGAGTTGCCGATGGCATGAGTAAAGGTGTTCAATTTTTAATGAAGAAAAACAAAATTGATGTTATAGAAGGTTACGGTAAACTAAAACCTGGAAAAAAGATTGATGTCGATGGAACAGAATATAGTGCAGACCATATTATAATAGCAACTGGAGCGCGTTCTAGAGAATTACCTAGTTTGCCTCAAGATGGTGAAAAAGTAATTGGTTATCGTGAAGCTATGTCCTTGCCAAAGCAACCTAAAAAAATGATTGTGGTTGGTTCTGGTGCCATAGGCGTTGAATTTGCGTATTTCTACAATTCTATGGGTACCGAAGTAACCATTGTAGAATTTTTACCTAACGTAGTACCTGTTGAAGACGAAGAAGTTTCTAAACAATTGGAGCGTTCGTTTAAAAAGAGTGGTATAAAAATAATGACTTCTGCTGAAGTGACCAGTGTAGATACTTCTGGCAGTGGCGTTAAAGCGACCGTAAAAACTAAAAAAGGTGAAGAAATCCTTGAAGCCGATATTATTTTAAGTGCCGTTGGTATTAAAACCAATATTGAAAATATAGGACTGGAAGATGTAGGTATTGTGGTAGACCGCGACAAAATATTGGTCAACGATTTTTACCAAACCAACATTCCGGGGTACTATGCTATTGGCGATGTAACTCCTGGTCAGGCTCTAGCGCACGTTGCTTCTGCTGAAGGGATTCTTTGTGTTGAAAAAATTGCAGGACAGCATGTAGAAGCATTGGATTACGGAAACATCCCTGGTTGTACTTACTGTTCTCCAGAAATCGCTAGCGTTGGGCTAACCGAAAAACAAGCCAAAGAAAAAGGATTTGATATTAAAGTTGGTAAGTTCCCATTCTCTGCTTCTGGAAAAGCTAGTGCAGGTGGTAACAAAGAAGGCTTTGTAAAAGTTATTTTCGATGCCAAGTATGGCGAATGGTTAGGATGCCATATGATTGGTGCCGGTGTAACCGATATGATTGCCGAAGCTGTATTAGGTAGAAAATTGGAAACTACAGGCCATGAGGTTTTAAAAGCCGTTCATCCCCACCCAACTATGAGTGAGGCTGTTATGGAAGCTGTAGCTGCTGCTTACGATGAAGTGATTCATATATAAAACGCCCCTCCTAACCTCCCCTAAGGGGAGGAAATCCACTCATACTAAAAAAAAAAAAAACGGTTCATAAAAAATTTATGAACCGTTTTTTTTTAGGACTAGTCATTGTTTACGCAAGATTAAGCGTTCCTCCCCTTAGGGGAGGTTAGGAGGGGCTACAAAAAACTTTGAATAGCCAACTCGTAACTTTGCAAACCAAACCCAAGAATAACACCTTTGGCATTTGGTGAAATGTACGATTGGTGCCTAAATTCCTCCCTTGCATACGTGTTGGAAATATGCACTTCTACAACAGGTGTTTCAATACCTTTAATCGCATCGCCTATTCCAATTGATGTGTGTGTATAAGCACCAGCATTTAAAATGACGCCATCATAGCTAAATCCCACCTCATGTAATTTATCGATAATTTCTCCTTCAATATTCGATTGGTAATATTCCAACGCTATGCCTTCGTATTTTCCTTTAATGGTATCGAAAAACTCAGTAAAAGTTAAACTACCGTATATATTAGGCTCTCTCTTTCCCAGTAAATTCAAATTGGGACCGTTGATGATGATAAGTTTTTTCATAAATCCAAAGATATTTAATTTTTGGGCATAAAAAAACCGAAGGCTAACTTCGGTTTTAAATAAATCAATATATTTTATGGTTGAATAATTACGCCCACATTAAATGCAGACGTAGTATTTGTTAAACTAAAATCTAAATTATCTATTACATTAATAAAGCCTCCATAACCTTGGTACTGAATGTAAAGCTGTGTAGTATCTGAAACTTCAAACTTATAACCTATCCCTATACCTAACCCTACGTCAAAGGTTGCATCAATTTCATCTTTGATATCAATCTCACCTTGCGGGGTATCTGCTTTAGCACTTAACAAAAACCCCAAAGTTGGTCCAAAGTTCAAAAACCAATCTCTTTTAGACCCAAAATGCCAGTTGGCGTGTAGCGGAATGGCAAGATAATTTAATTTATCTATATAATTTTCTCCTGACTCAGTTATTTTCGTCCCTTTAGAATCATAAAGTAGACCAGAGCGCACACTCCAACGGTCACTAAAATAATATTCACCTATAGCTCCTGCATTAAAGGATAACCTAATTTTATTGTTTAGATTTTCAGAGCTTGTGTAATTAGAAAGGTTCAAACCGACTTGAGGTGCTATAGTAAAGTCTCCAGACCTAGATTGTGCCTTTACATTTAATAAGCCAAATACAGTTAAAGCTGCAACAAAAAATAGTTTCTTCATAATTATGATTAATTTAATTGGTTTTATTATGCGAATAAATATAATAAAATAACTACGCATACTAGAAAACAAACTTATAAATTATTAAATATTTTCCTATAAGCAATAACATAAAAATAATAGCACTAATAAATAATAAAAATCTTACTAAAAGAAATATTAAAAGTTATGTTTAAAACCCTAGGCTTCCCTAAAAATGGATAAATATTCTGACCTAAGGTCAACTTTAGTTATGCCAGAACCTATTATAGGAACAATAATGACCTGTTTGATATTGAAGTACAGTTTGAAAAACCACTCTTACATTTAAAATTTTAATCGTCCCTACTAGATAGTTAAATAAATCATATTCTCTTTCAAAATACATAGGTAAATCCGGAGAAAATACCTCGGTTTTCTTACTTTTGCCTAAGGATATCAATTTGGGTTGTTTCCCCCGTATTTAAATTGGATAGAGCTTTTATGGTATTGTTATCATCTTCAATTTCAACAATTACGGTATTTGGAGCGATTAAGCCTTCGTTTAGTGCCTTGATAACAATCTCTGTTTTATCATCTATCATTTCAACCGCAAACACTTTTTTAACCTTGTTGGCTTCAAAGTTTGATAAGATTTGTTTGCCATTACTAAAAATTGATATTCTATCGCCATCTTCCTTTCCGCCATCGTAGATTGTAAACTTTATTGTTTTTGCTTTACTGAACATAGACATAACCTGATCCTTCTTTAAAACATTCATTTGTAAAGAATCCATCATTTTATATAAATTCAATTTTTGCTTGATACTGTCTGGAACCTTTTTAGATTTATTTATTTTATCGGTAACTTTATTCAAACGCTTTTCAACATCTTCAACCGCATTCAAAAAAATTTCCCCATTAACGCACTCCGTATGGTCTGAAAAGAGCCCAATAAACTTGGTCTTTATTTTTCTGGTTTTCCCTAAAGCAAATCCTTGTATTGTGGTATTAACATGACAAAACCCATAATCTTCTTCCAAAGGCGTTTTGGTATAAACTACAGTCACCTCCCTAAAACTAAGTGCTTTATTTATCTCATCATATTCACCTAAAATAGTCGATCTTGTTTCATAAATTCCTCCTAAATCTGTGATAGAGAACCCTTTTACATTGCCTTTATTTACCTGAAAATTGATTTTATAAGATATTACTGTTGAGTCATTAAGCTTAATACCTCCAACATATTTATAGTCATTTTGAGAGAAACTATGCATTGAAGTTATAAGGATGAAAAAAATCAGTAATCCGTTTTTTATCATTATCTGCGTATTTTTTTATACATTAGTGAAACAAACATAAACTAATTTATTATGAAAATTAAATTATTACTCACTCTATTAACTGTATGCTTAACAGTTTCTTTTAGTTATGCTTCCTTTCCCGTGAAACGCACTGTTGCCTCTTCTGAGAATACTGAACTCCATAAATCGGATACCTCAGTGGCATCCTATGTACCGCTGGCTAATACAGCCGCCAAAGATTTAACCGTTGGTATTATCTTATGGTTTTTCTTAGGATGGGCTGCCGGTCATAGATGGTATTATGGTAAACCTGTAGGGTGGAATATTTTATTTATTATAACTGCTGGCGGACTAGGTGTTTGGTGGGTAATTGACTTAGTAAATATGATCCAGGGTAATTTCTAAAGAAAGAATCGAAAATATTATTGAAGACCACTATTTTAGTGGTCTTTTTTTATGCTATTTTTACACTAATGAAATGGCAAAACGCACTTAAAGACTATCAACTCTACTTAAAAATAGAGCGCGGATTATCTAAAAACTCAATAGATAATTACACAAGGGACGTTAAAAAATTGATTAATCATTTAGAATCCCATGACATTAAAATATCTCCCATTGCCATTACCACCGAAACTATTCAAGCCTTTATTTATGAAACCGCCAAACAAGTAAACACACGATCGCAGGCACGCTTAATTTCTGGGTTACGCAGCTTTTTCAGCTATTTGGTATTTGAAGATTATAGGGACTCTAACCCCTTAGAACTTATCGAGTCGCCTAAAATAGGTAGAAAATTACCGGATATTCTTGAAGAACAAGAAATTGACCAACTCATTGCGGCCATCGACTTAAGTAAACCTGAAGGCGAACGCAACCGAGCCATTTTAGAAACGCTTTATGGCTGTGGGCTACGTGTTAGTGAACTGACCAATCTAAAACTGTCTGATCTTTTTTTTGAAGAAGGCTTTATAAAAATTACAGGGAAAGGCGATAAGCAACGTTTTGTCCCTATTGTCCCCACTACGCAGAAATATATCAACATCTATATAAAAGAGATTCGGTCTCACCTTAACATACAATCTGGACACGAAGACACCTTATTTTTAAACCGTCGTGGTAAGCAATTAACGCGCGCCATGATCTTTACGATTATTAAGCAATTGGCTGAAAAAATCGGGCTGAAAAAAAGTATTTCACCTCACACCTTCAGACATTCCTTTGCGACACATTTATTACAGAACGATGCCGACCTAAGGTCCATTCAACTTATGCTAGGGCATGAAAGCATTACCACTACAGAGATTTATGTGCATTTGGATAAGAGTCACCTTAATGAGGTTATCAACAAATTCCATCCTAGGAAATAGATAATGGACGTTAGATGTTAGATGTTAGATGTTAGATGTTAGATGTTAGATGTTAGATGTTAGATGTTAGATGTTAGATGTTAGATGTTAGATGTTAGATGTTAGATGTTAGATGTTAGATGTTAGATGTTAGAAAAATACCATTATATATTTGAAATCTTATGTTTTAAAACAAAAAGATATAATTCATTTTAAAAATCATACTGTTATTCAGAGCTGTCAGACTGAGCGTGGTTGCTGAGGCACTCGAAGTGCAGTCGAAGTCGAAGCGAAGAATTTCATAATAATTGGATTTAACCTCCAGCTTCGAACCTCCAATTTCGAACTTCAATGCTCCAACAAATAATCTACTTCGCAATATTAACCGCTCTGGTCTCCCTAATTACGGTAATCTTTACCTGTCCAGGGTAGGTCATATCGGTTTGTATTTTTTGCGAAATATTAAATGATAATTCTGCGGCTCTTTGGTCATCTACCTTTTCGCTTTCCACAATAACACGAAGCTCCCTTCCTGCTTGTATGGCATAAGCCTTTTTCACACCTTGGAAACCAAAAGCGATATCTTCTAAGTCCTTTAATCGTTGGATATAACTATCCAATACCTGACGCCTTGCTCCCGGTCTTGCTCCAGAAATAGCATCACAAACCTGAACTATAGGAGCTAATAACGATTTCATTTCTATCTCATCGTGGTGAGCTCCAATCGCATTGCAAACCTCAGCTTTCTCTCCAAACTTTTCGGCCCATTGCATACCCAAAATAGCATGTGGTGTTTCCATATCGGTTTCGGCATCTGGCACTTTTCCTATATCATGCAATAATCCAGCTCGCTTGGCCAGTTTCGGATTTAATCCAAGTTCTGCCGCCATAACACCACAAAGTTTCGCTACCTCACGCGAGTGTTGTAACAGGTTTTGCCCGTAAGACGAACGGTATTTCATTCTACCTACCACCTTAATAAGTTCTGGGTTTAAGTTATGGATGCCCAAATCGATTACAGTACGCTTACCAACTTCAATAATTTCCTGATCGATTTGCTTTTTAGTTTTCTTAACCACCTCCTCAATTCGTGCAGGGTGTATACGTCCGTCTGTTACTAATTTATGTAATGACAAGCGTGCTATTTCCCTCCTAACAGAATCGAAACACGACAAAATAATAGCTTCAGGTGTATCATCTACAATAATCTCAACACCCGTAGCCGCTTCCAAAGCACGTATATTTCGTCCTTCACGACCAATAATCCTTCCCTTAACATCATCAGACTCAATATTGAATACAGAAACACAATTGTCTACAGCTTCTTCTGTACCTATACGCTGTATGGTGTTTATAATAACTTTTTTGGCATCTTGTTCTGCTGTAAGTTTTGCTTCTTCCAAGGCATTCTGAATGTAAGCCATAGCATCGTTCTTGGCCTCCCCTTTTAAAGATTCTACCAATTGGGCCTTAGCATCTTCTGCAGACAAACTTGAGATAACCTCTAACTGTTCTACCTGGCTCTTATGCAATTTATCCAGTTCCTGCTTCCTTTTTTCCAAAAGCTCTTGCATGTGGTTATATTCTTTTATCTTACCTTCTATTTCGGTATTAAGCTTTTTGTTTTTGGAAAGTTCACTGGATATTTGGGACTCTTTATCTCGGGTACGTTTTTCGGCTTCGGCCATTTTTTTATCACGGGCCAGAATGACCTTTTCATGCTCGGCCTTAAGCTCTATAAACTTTTCCTTAGCCTGAAGAATTTTATCTTTTTTTATACTTTCACCTTCAGCCTTGGCTGCTTTTAAAATAGAAGCTGCACTGCGCTTAGCGTCTTTTATCAATTTAGAGGCATTACTTTTTTCAATTGACTTTGCAATAAAAAATCCAACTACCAATCCTAGTAGCACTCCTCCTGCAATTAATATGATTGTATTATCCATTATTTTAGTTTAATTTGAATATATAAAAAAGCCTACACCGGTTTAAAGTTTTGTATAAACTCCTTAAAAACAAGTTTAGGGCTAACAAGCTGATCAAGGGTCTGCTAAGTACCGAAGTTAATTCAATACAGCAGCATGCTTTTACAACTTAAACTCACCCTTTTTAAAGAATTAATGTTGAGTTTATCAAAAAAAATAACCAATGTAGGCAGTAACTTTTATTTATTTTAAAGAACGTTAAGAGATTAAATGAGACTGTAACAATTTATTAAGGGCATCTAGTTTTTCTTCTAAATGCTCATTGACATGCTCTTTATCTATTGATTTCTGTTCTAATTGAGAAGCAAACTGTAAGGCACACATGGCCAATACATCTTGCTTATCGCGAACAGAATAACTTTGCTCAAATTGCTGTATCATAGCGTCAATGTTCTTAGCTGCTTTACGTAATCCCTCTTCTTGATGGGCGTCAATAGTTAAAGGATACACTCTGTTAGCTATTGATAGCTTTATTTTAAGCTTTTCTGACATTGAATTTATGTTGCCTTATTCCGATAATTGAGCAATACAATGGTCAATGTCTCGAATTAATGCATTTATTTTAAGCTTAGTTTCTCTTTTATTATCGTCACTACCAAGCATTGTATTTGCAAGTTTAAGCGCTTCGTACTTTTCTTCCCATGATGCTATTTGCTTTTTTTGGGCTTCAAGTTTTTGCTTTGAGTTAGCCAACTCATCATTCAATTTTGAATTTTCAAGCTTTAAAAGCTCTAATCTGTGCAATACC
Organism: Aestuariivivens insulae; assembly: GCF_022662195.1. GTDB lineage: Bacteria > Bacteroidota > Bacteroidia > Flavobacteriales > Flavobacteriaceae > Aestuariivivens > Aestuariivivens insulae. The sequence goes on from NZ_JAKMCS010000012.1 coordinate 75,538, forward strand.
TTACTGATTTTGTTTTCTAATGAATCTACAATATCTTCAATATTACCCATTTACAAATTTCAATACTTATCTCACAAAGTTAACATACCTTACCATAAATTACAATTGTTTTTCAATAAAATTTTTTATTTCCCGTTACAACTGATACTAAGCGTAATGCTTGATTTTTATTTAATTTTTTGTGTATTTAAAGCAATTTAATATTTTAGCCTCAACGCCATTATCTATGAGATTAATCCTATTTACTCTTTTATTTTTTTCGATTACAGTTTTTCCCCAAAGCAACTATCCGCAGGATTATTTTATCCCACCTTTAGAGCTCACTCCATCATTATCTGGTACATTCGCCGAATTGAGATCCAATCATTTTCATTCTGGTGTAGATTTAAAGACCCAACAACGCGAAGGCTTTAAAGTTTTAGCTGCTGCCGATGGCTTTATTAGCCGAATTAAAGTCTCTTTTTTTGGCTATGGTAAGGCTTTATATATTACCCACCCTAATGGATATACTACGGTTTATGCCCATTTACAAAAATTTGCTCCAGAAATTGAAGCCTATGTAAAAAAACACCAATATGCTAAAGAGTCCTACCAAGTAGAACTCTTCCCAAAGGCTGGCGACCTTTTGGTTACTAAAGGCCACTTGATAGCCATTAGCGGTAATAGTGGGGGTTCCCTTGCCCCACACCTACATTACGAAATTAGAGACAAAAAAGAGCGTCCCCTAAACCCAATGTTGTTTGGTTTGGATGTTAAAGACTCTACGCCTCCCTTTGTTACAGCTGTTTATGCTTATCCTATTGGCGATAACTCGCATATAAACCAATCTAATACCAAACAAAAATTACGCCTTATACCGCTTCAAAATGGAGACTATACGGTTGAAAACATAGAAGCCTTTGGTAAAATTGGTATTGGCATTGTTGCAAACGATAGACAAGATTACGCCCCTAATAAAAATGGGGTTTATAATATTCAAACCTTTTTTAATGGCAGTAAGTCTTATGAATTGGATTTTAAGCAATTTTCATTTGCCGAAACAAGGCATATAAACAGACTTATAGACTACGAACACTACAAGGAAAAAAAGCAATACTTACAAAAACTGTTTAATGACAACAATCCATTAAGCATTATAAAACCAGCAATAAATGATGGCTTTTTAAACATTAAGGATAGTACTTACTCCGTTTATAAGATTAAGGTAAACGATTATAAAAACAACCCCACATGGATAACCATGGAAATAAAGGGCGTAAAAAACAATTCTATTAAGCCTAAGGTGAAGCAAACAACACCTTATTTTATTAAGGCCAACCAAAATACCCACTTAAAGGAAGGTCATGTTTCGGTAGATATCTATAAGGAAACGTTTTACGATGACTTCTATATGAATTTTGAAGTACATAGTGATACGTTAATACTTCACGAGGATATTTTACCAGTAAAAAAGAACATGACAATATCCTACGATGTTAGCAATTTTACCGAAGAGGATAAAGAAAAACTGTATATAGCCAACTTAATAGGCCGTTCAAAATACCCCGCCTATACATCTTCAACATTAAAAGGGAACTTATTAACTGCCCGAACCAAAAGCTTAGGCACTTATGCATTGGCTTTGGATACCATTCCTCCAACTATAAAACCCAAAAACTTTAAGAATAAACAATGGGTTAGTAATTACCACTATTTAAAAATTAAAATCGAAGACACTCCTAGTGGCATATCCAATTATCGCGCCACTATAAATGGCAAATGGATACTAATGGAGTATGATTACAAAACCAAAACCCTAACTTACGATTTTAATGATGGCATTGTAACCAATACAAAAAATAATTTAAAATTAATTGTTACCGATAATGTTGGAAATAGTTCTACTTTTGAAATACTGTTTTACCGAAAATAAGTTACGCCTTTGAACACAAAACATATACTAACCACTATTTTTGTTTTACTAACCGTTATTGGGTTTGCTCAAACCGCAACTGTTAAAGGAGTTATTCTGGATAATAACAACAATCCTGTTACTAGTGTAAACATTAAAGCTGGTGCCGTAGGCACCGAAACTAACGACAATGGTTTTTACAGCTTAAAAATTCCAGCGAATCAAGATATTACTATTGCTTTCACACACCTTTCATACAAAAGAGTAGTAACAACTTTTAATTTAAAAAATGGAGAAGAATACGAGTTCAACCCTGTCTTAAATGCTTCTGTAGAACAAATAGCCACGGTAGTTATTTCTGGTAATAAGCGAAAAGATGTAGAAGGAATTACGGTTTTGGCGCCAGAGACCATTAGAAAGATCCCAGGAGCCAATGCAGGTGTGGAAAACCTGTTACTTACCTTGCCTGGTGTAAGCAACAATAATGAACTGAGCACACAATATTCGGTACGTGGTGGTAATTTTGATGAAAACTTGGTTTATGTAAACGATATTGAAGTATATCGCCCTTTTTTAATCCGTTCGGGACAGCAGGAAGGCTTAAGCTTTGTTAATACCGATTTGGTACACAATGTCGATTTTTCATCAGGTGGGTTTCAAGCTAAGTATGGTGACAAGCTATCCTCGGTATTGGATATCACTTATAAGACACCATATCAATTTGAGGTTAATGCAGACCTTAGCCTTTTAGGAGGTGGTGTGTCCGTTGAAAACATTAGTAAAGATTCTAAATTTACAAGTATTGTTGGACTTCGCTACAGAGACAACGGTTTACTGGTTAATGCCAAGGAAACTGAAACAAATTACAAAGCCGCTTTTGCCGATGCCCAAACTTTCCTAACTTATAAATTTACCGATAGATTTCATTTGAGCTTCTTGGGCAATGCTTCGCTCAACAAATACAATTATGCTCCACAGGCGAGACAAACCAATTTTGGAACTTTGGCAGATCCCATTGCTCTTATTGTATTTTATGAAGGCCAGGAAAAAGACCGTTACCAAACATTATTTGGCGCCTTAAAAGGTTCCTTTTTTGTTAATGACAATCTTAATTTAAAGCTCATCACTTCTACTTACCATACTACCGAGGAGGAATATTTCGATATTTTGGCACAATATAACCTTGGTGAAGTCAATACCAATATTGGAGATGAAGATTTAGGCGAAGTTGAATTTAGTGAAGGTATAGGCAGTCAACTTAATCATGGGCGAAACGATTTGGATGCACTTATTACTACCGTAGAACACAAAGGTGATTTAAGTATAAACGACAATCGCATAGAATGGTCCATTAAATACAATAACGAAGATATAAGAGACCGATTGGTAGAATGGGAAGTTATCGATTCAGCTGGTTTTTCTATTCGACCGCCATTTATACCGGGCAATGAACAACCTTATATCCCTTACAGTGGTCCTTTAGAGCCTTTTCAAAATGTTAGAGCAACCAATAGCGTTAAAATAGATCGACTACAAGCTTATGTTCAATGGAGCAAACGCTCTACAATAGGTGCAAGCGATGTTTGGTACAATGCTGGGGTAAGGGTTCATAACTGGTCTGTAAACGGTAAAGGTATCGAATCATCAAACCAAACCGTTTTTAGTCCACGTGCCCAGTTTGCTATTAAACCGTATTGGCAAAAGGATATGTTGTTTAGACTTGCTGCAGGGTTATACTATCAACCACCTTTTTATAGGGAGCTTCGCGATTCATCAGCTACCATTCAACCTCAAGTCAAGGCTCAAAAATCATTTCATATGGTGTTAGGTAACGATTACAGTTTTAAAATGTGGGATCGCCCGTTTAAATTAACCTCTGAGGCTTATTATAAAAACTTAAGCGATGTTAATCCCTATACTCTGGAAAATGTACGTATCCGTTATCGGGCCAAGAACAATGCCAAAGCTTATGCCTACGGATTGGATATGCGTTTAAATGGTGAGTTTGTACCCGGAACAGAGTCGTGGTTTAGCTTTGGATATTTAAAGACTGAAGAGAACATCGATAATCGCGGGTATATTTCCAGACCTACAGACCAACGTTTAAAATTCGCTGCTTTGTTTCAAGACTATGTCCCCAATATTCCAAGCATGAAAATGTACTTAAACTTGGTTTATAATACAGGTTTGCCAGGGGGATCACCCAGTTATGCAGATCCCTATGTTTACCAAACCCGATTGCCCGATTATAAACGTGCCGATATTGGGTTTCAGTTTGTTTTAGTTGATGAGAAAAAGCAATTTAGTAGCGGCTGGAAAAAACCATTTAAAGAACTGTCTTTTGGCGTTGAAATATTCAATATTTTCGATGTACAAAACTCCATTACCAATACTTGGGTTAGGGATGTATATAGTAAACGTCAATTTGCTGTTCCCAATTACTTAACCCCTCGTGTATTCAACCTAAGAACCACCATGAAATTTTAAAAATCATAGCGTGACTAAATATGTCTTAAATATCATTTTTTGTTTTGTATTAGTCAATTTTAGCGGTGCCCAAAACAATACATTTAAGACGGGCAAACCAACCACCAAACATTATTACACAGAGATTCCATATAAAAATGTTAGAGGAAAGCTTATAATACCTGTAACAATCAACAATACTTCTTATCGTTTTCTTTTTGATACGGGAGCTCCCAACTTAATATCTTCAACTTTATTAAAGGAAATAGGTAACAATAAATATAAGTCCATTTCGGTTAGGGATGCCAACCAAAATAGACAGCGCATGAAACTTACAACGATCCCCCTTTTAACTATTGGCGAGGTTTCCTTTAAAAATACCAGTGCTTTGGTTTTTGATGAAGCGGATAATTTAGTGTTCGATTGTTTCGAGATTGATGGTATTATAGGTAGTAACCTGTTGCGGAAATCGATTGTTCAAATTCAACCTAAAAGAAACCTCTTCATTATAACAAACAATCGCAATAAACTTCAACTTAACAAAAGCAAAGGCATTGAATTAATGTTAAGAAGTAATCAAAGCAGTCCCTACATTACTGTTAAAATAAAAGGAAACAAAAATGCCAATGAACATGTACTCATCGATACTGGCGCCAGTGGACTTTACGATATGTGTAAAACAAATTACAAAGTATTAGAGCAACAAAATGTATTAAGTTATTATGCAAGTGGCTCAGGCGCATCCAGTATTGGCTTGTTTGGCACACCGGAAGCACAAACCCAATACCAAGTAAAACTACCCGAAATGGAAATAGGTGGGCACCTTTTTAAAAATGTATCGACCATCACTTCTGGTGATGACAATTCCAGAATCGGTTCAGATATTTTAAAATATGGTGGCATGACCATAGACTTTAAACACAAACGTTTTTATTTTAACGCTTTTAACACTACTAGTGATGCCACCGAAAACGATTTTGGCTTTACGCCTACTATTAAGAACAATAAATTAATTGTTGGGGTTATTTGGGATGAAACTTTAAAAAGCAAATTAAACAGTGGTGATGAAATTTTAAAGATAAACGACCTCGACCTTTCAACATTAGATCTTTGCGACCTCATCACCAAGCCCTCGCCTTTTTTAATGAATGATACTATTCAAATCGTTATCAAGAACAACAATGGAAACACTACTTCTTTCGACCTAAAAAAGAATTAATAATTTATTGTATTTTACCACCATTAAATCATACCAAAACTATTAATTATAATGCTTGCTACTTTACGCTTTACAACCCAAATTATAAAAACTATTTCCTCCTTTTTATTTCTCTCAATTATAATAACCGTTACATCCTGCCAACAAAAAGAGTCCAAAGAAAATGTAACAAACAAACACCCCAACGTTCTTTTTATTTTAGTTGACGATTTAGGCTATAAAGATTTGAGCTGTACGGGTAGCGCTTATTATGAAACCCCAAATATTGATAAAATTGCCAATGAAGGCATGGTCTTTAACCAAGGCTATGCAGCCAGTCGTGTTTGCAGTCCGTCTAGAGCTAGTATCATGACCGGAAAATTTACGGCTAGACACGGTATCACCGATTGGATTGGAGCCCCACAAGGTGAAGCATGGCGTAAACTTAATAGACATGATAAATTACTACCTGCAAATTACGAACATATCTTGCAAAAAAACGATATTACCATTGCCGAAGCCATGAAGGCTGCTGGCTACAAAACCTTTTTTGCTGGAAAATGGCACTTGGGCGAAGAAGGATCTTATCCAGAAGACCATGGTTTCGATATTAATAAAGGAGGCTGGAAAGTTGGGAGCCCCAATGGCGGGTATTTTTCACCTTGGAAAAACCCTAAACTGGAAAATAAAGTAAAGGGAGAAAACCTTTCCATGCGCCTTGCTAAAGAGACTGCCGACTTTATCACAAAGCATAAAGACACTTCGTTCTTTGCCTTTCTATCTTTTTATGCCGTTCATGGCCCTATTCAAACAACACAATCTAAATGGGAAAAATATAGAAATAAAGCTGAAGCTCAAGGCATTAAAGACAAAGGTTATAAAATGGAACGGGTCCTCCCTATAAGGCAAGTACAGGACAATCCCATTTATGGCGGATTGGTTGAAAGCATGGACGATGCCGTAGGCCATGTGCTCAACACCCTTAAAACATTGGGATTAGATGACAACACCATTATTGTATTTACTTCAGATAACGGAGGTGTTGCTTCGGGAGACAGTTATTCCACTTCAAATTTACCCTTACGTGGCGGAAAAGGCTACCAATGGGAAGGTGGTATCCGCGAGCCTTTCTTTATAAAAGTGCCATGGCTTAAATCTAATGGTACTTCAACAGATTATCCGGTTATAGGCACAGATTTTTATCCCACTATTTTAGATTTGGCCAACGTTAATTTATTGCCTGAACAACATATGGATGGCGTAAGTTTAAAACCGCTTTTAGAAGGTAAACCTATAGCCGAAAGGTCACTCTTTTGGCATTACCCTCACTACGGTAACCAAGGCGGTGAACCTTCTTCAATTATAAGAGAAGGGAATTGGAAACTCATCCACTATTGGGAAGATGGCAGAAATGAATTGTACAACCTACAAACAGACCCTGAAGAACAAAACAATGTTGCTGGTTCTAATGTCGATTTATCTAAAGAACTATATAGCAAACTTAATGCTTGGTTGGACTCTGTAAAAGCCAATAAACCTTCAAAAGACTTAGAGTATGATGACGCATTGGCACAAAAGCGTAAAGACTACTTAAAAAATACATTTTTACCTAAACTAGAACAAGATCGTTTAAAAGTACTATCAAAAGATTTTGAGCCTAATGCAGATTGGTGGCAAAGTAAAGTGACTATAGATTAGCTTTCCCTCTACTTGATAAGAGATTAAAGTTTTTATTCTACCCGTTATTCAATATCTTTATATTCCATAACTGGCCTACATTAATCCATTGACATGGGATTATATCATAAACATATACTTCCTAAATTAATTGACTTTGCCTGTAGACAAAAGCCAAATATGAAACAACGCGAGAAAGTGGTTCCATTGGCCACCGGACGTGTTTTGGAAATCGGTATTGGTTCTGGATTAAATTTACCATTTTACAATAACCAAAATGTAAAGCAATTAACCGCTTTGGATCCTTATGAAGCACTGTGGCAGGAAAACAACATAGCTATAGACGACCTTGGTTTTGACTTTCAATTCATCAAAGCTTCTTCTGAAAATATTCCGGAAGACAATAACACATTCGATTCTGCAGTAATCACCTATACCCTATGCTCTATAGATGATGTTAAAAAAGCCTTGCACGAAATTAAACGGGTCCTAAAACCTAATGGCATGCTTATATTTTGCGAACACGGGAAAGCTCCCGATAAATCCGTAGAAAGAGTACAGCAGCTCATTACCCCCATTTGGAAAAGACTTGGCGGAGGTTGTAACCTGCAAAAGGACATTCCTAAAATCATAACCAATAACGGTTTCAAAATTAATGATTTAAAAACCATGTACATCCCTGGATGGAAACCTATTAGCTATAATTTTTGGGGAACCGCAAGACCTAATTAACAATCAATTCCTTTAAAGCACCTATCACATAATCAATCTCTTCTTTTGTATTATAAATACTAAAGGAAAAGCGAATGGAAGGTTTCTGTAAGTCTTCTTCACTTAATATTTCGGCCAGTACATGGGAATTTTGGTTACTCCCACTTTGGCAGGCACTTCCCTTGGAACAAGCAATACCTTTCAAATCCAACTGAAACAAAAACATAGCTGCTTTATTACTGGATATGGGCAGACAAACATTTACCAAGGTATAGATGCTTTTGTCCATATCACCAGAATTACCATTAAAGGTTGCTTCAGGAATTTCAGTAGTTATTTTTGATATGAAATAACGCTTCAATTCTTTAACGTAATCACTTTCTTGTGCCAAATTTTCGTAAGACAAGCTTAACGCTGCCTCTAACCCCACAATATTATGTGTGCTTTCGGTTCCTGCCCTTAAGCCCCGCTCTTGTTCACCACCAAAAATTAAAGGCTTCAAACCAGAGTTTTTTCTAACAAAAACAAAACCAACACCTTTAGGTCCGTGAAACTTATGTGCACTAGCCGCTAAAAAATCAATAGGGATTTCATCTAACGGTAACCGATAATGCCCCACAGATTGCACCGTATCGCTATGGAACAAGGCATTATTGGCCTTACACAAATGGGCCACACGACTTAAATCCAAAATATTGCCAATCTCGTTATTAATATGCATTAAGCTCACCAAAGTTTTTAAAGGCTTGCCCAGCAATGTTTCTAAATGGCTATAATCTATTTGGCCTTGTTTATCTAAGTTTACAAAACTTACCTCTAAACCGTATTCCGCTTGTAACTGATCTACACTGTGCAATATCGCATGATGCTCTATTTTTGCAGTAATAATGTGTTTCACCTTCAAATCCCTAACAGCACTCCTAAGCACCAAATTATCAGCTTCGGTCCCACCAGAGGTAAATACAATTTCACCAGCTGAAACATTGAACTGTTTAGCAATGGATTTTCTGCAAGATTCGATAACCGATTTAGAGGAACGTCCAAAACCATGCGACGACGAAGGGTTGCCATAGCTGTCTTTCATGGCAACAACCATACGTTCCACAACCTCATCCCGTATAGGGGTTGTGGCAGCATTATCAAAATAAACAGGCTTTGGCGAAGTCATTGAATAGAGTTTTAGACCCCAAAAATACTTGAAATAAAATTATTTTCAATATGGTACGTTATAAATTACAATTCTATTATTTTTGCCTAAAACCCAAACCATGAGAAAGGTCATTTTTGTTTTTATTGCTATTGGCATATTTTTTCAATCGTCTTGCGACGACGGTGATATTATTACAGTTGAATTTGATTTTGCCGATACATTTAAAAGTTGTGGTGATTTGGTATTCTACAAAACAAAGAACGATCCTTCCGAATCCTTATCCCTAAGGGTTACCGATGTAGATTTTGAAAGCCTTTTTAATTTAAATGCAGGTGAAACACTCACTACTCCTTCAAATTCTAATACCTTTAACTATAGAACCTATAGCAATACCTCCTTACCTTCTAATTTATTTTGTAGTGATATCCCGCCTTCTGAAATCGATATCAAAGAAGACTACGAAAGTACTAACAACAAGGCCACCTTTACCACTTTGCTTGTTGAAGACGACAACGATGGCATCCCTGCTGAATTTGAAGATATAAACGGTGATGGCAATTTGGATAATGATGATACTGATGGTGATGGTATCTGGAACTATTTAGATGACGATGATGACGGGGATAATGTACCAACCAAAAGCGAAAACCCTAATTTTACGGAGGCAGACGGCCTTGCCAATGCACAGGACACCGATGGTGACGGCAAACCTGATTACCTAGATGATGACGATGATGGTGACGGTGTGTTAACCCGTGATGAAGAAAGTGTTGACCAAAATGAAGACCCTAGAGACGATGTTAGAGACCCCGATGTTGGTGCAGATTATTTGAATAAAGATGTCATTGAAGCTGTTCCTGCCAAAGCCTATCGCGAGCATACCATCTACCAAACTTATAATATTACTCTTATTATTGAAAATGTTAATTTGGAAATCATTACCCAAGATTTCAACTTTGGCTCCTTGGAAGACAGCGCTACATCAAAATCCAGAAAGGTAACGCCTCCTTTTCAGTAAGTCGGTTTAGCATTTTGGTAAATATAAACTTCTGTTGCCCCTAAGCCATATTTTTGGTAATTGGCATCGTAGAATTTTATATTGCCATAGCGTCCAAACAAATATTCCAGTTCCAGCTTTAGGACACCTTCACCAACACCATGTATAAATACGATTTTTTGTATACCCTTTTTAATTGCAAATTCTAGTTGACGCCTTGCTGTGTCCAATTGTAATGTTAAGATGTCGTGATTAGACATCCCTTTGGGCGACTTCATCAATTGGTTAATGTGCAGGTCGACTTCCATTGTGGGCTCATAGCGTTCCTTTGCTTTGGTTCTTCCGGTTTTTTTCCTTTTGGGACTTTCTTTTTCAGAAACTACAGCATTTAAATTATCGTATGAGAAAATACCTTGCTTAAGCGAATTATCCGCATGATGCTTAATTAAAGCTGCTCTGGGAAAATCCAACATGAAACCCTCATCGGTTTCAATAGAAACGGTATCTCCAAAAATCTTTTGAACCGTACCTGAAAGGTCTTCATCTAAAACCAAAACATAATCACCTATCTTCAAAGCCATGATCTTTAATTGAACTTTATCAAACTTTCAACTTTAAAAGTTCTTGTAACGCTATGCTAATTCCCCTCTTCAAGCTTTATCAATCCCTTTAATCTTTTTCAATCTCCCCGCTCTTATCTTGCTCAACCTCTTTATCCCGCTTACTCGGAATCGTTTTTGATATGCGGTATACACCAACCATCAACATAATTATCCCTCCTATCAATATGTATGGACTCTGAGCTTCAGATACTTCCCCATAAAAAGCTACAATCACCCCTAAAACAATTAAAATATAGTTTTTATTTTTATTCATAACAATCCTACAATAGAGCCACAAAAATACAAAATGGTTTGCTTTATATACCAAAACAATTGAGTGCAACACATTTTATAATAAACATGTTGCACTCAATAATAGTTACGCCTTTTATTATAAGCTTACTTTTCTACCAATATTTTTTTGGTAACCGTTTTGCCTCCATCTAATTGCAGTCTTAAGAAGTAAATCCCGTTTTGAATATTAGATATATTAATTTGATTATTTATAACTTGAACATGACCAACATACTGCCCCAGTAAAGAAACAATAGAAACACTGTATAGCCGATTAGATTCCAAACCTCTAATGTTAATACTGTTTTTAGCCGGATTTGGGTAAACCTTAATCACATTTTGCTCATTATAATCCTCTACTCCAAGTGCAGCCGGATTAAGCAAAACCTCACTAGACAGCCCATCCTTCAATGTGAATTCAATAACGGTATCTTCAGATGATTGTGGAGTTACATCCTGTACATTATTATAAGCCTGACCCAGACTCCATTTACCTTGCAAAGTTACCTGCCTTGTGGTAGCATTTACGGCCGCATAAGATTTATAACCTGTAATACCTACATCTGGATTAACTACAGACAATCTTAGCTGTTGTCCACTGCTATCATATTTAGTCATAACCAAACACGACGCATTCACCCCTTTTACATAATCGTAACTTAAGTTTGAAACTGTGTTGAAAAAGGCATAGCCCCAAATAGACTGTGCGTGATACTCCAAGATATGGGCATTGGCATCTTTTTGGTGTACTGTATAAGGCTTGTTTCCTCCACTTATAGTGGTATGCAAAGTGGTCATTTCACTGGTTGTGGTATTGGGTTTCACGATATACTCGTATCCTGCATTCGATGGCTGCTTTCCATGGTCCAAATAACTGATATAGTAATAATCACTTCCCGTTAGCACACTGGGGTCGGTTTGGTTTTCATTTGGGGTTTGGTTCAATACACGCATGCCCTTAATCGTTGCATTCGACACAATATAAAATCCTGTGGCATAATTACTCATTAGCCAGTTATTTGCCCCCGATATATTTATTGTTCCATTGTTAACACTTCCATTTAAATAAACATCTCCATTATTATCCATCCGCTGGTATAAAGTGGTAATGGTGGGGTTTGAACTATCATCATTGCCTATCCCAGATCCCAGGCTTACGATGAAATCATCTAAAAAGAAGGTAGACTTTTTAAACACAAAAGTATTATTATGGTTAGAGGTTGAAGAATATACCGGAGTACTCCAGGCTAACCCCTCCTGTTCTTGAAAATCCATGGCAAACATACCATAGATTCCATGGTTATTATCCAATACCCCATTGTTTTTTTTATCTAGGGCTAAAGCACCTGCAAAACGCTTTTGCTGGCGTTCGTCCAGTCTGGCTGCCTCTGCATGTAACTTATCCCATGGCAAATGGATAACGGTAGTGCCCGGATTATAGTTCCAATCCCACGACTCTACATTATAACCATTACCGGTAGATTTATCCCCAGGGTACAAAATCTCCAAGGCTCCATAACTTTGGTAGCGCCCATACCTATTTTCGTCTTTATAAATTTCACTGCCCCACGTGCTAACAACAAATCCTTTATTAAAGGCTACCCAGTCGTTACCGTTTCCTGTCTCTTTCCTGAATGCACCAGCCGATGTATGATTAAATTGAAAAAAACCAGATTCAAAAGGAGCTATGGTACTATAATTAAAACTTGAATATACGCCATGAATCCTGTTATACATACCTGCTAAAATGGGGTCGGCCGTCGATAAGCCCAAGATTTTACCTCCTGATATAGCCAATGCCCTTAAATTGTATAAACCAAATTGCCGTGATCTTGCTTCTGGGTTTCTCCCTGCTGTAGACAGCGCCTGATGCCCATAATCGTTGGCCTGAATGTACTGCGCATAAACGGCATCACGAAACACCTTGTAACTATCGGAAGACACCTGAAACTCGGTATCATCCATATAAGACAAAATGCTAGCAGCTGTTTTATAGGCATACATATAATTATTATAAGCCGCAGCGTGGTGAAACCCCGAACCATCGGGTTTTAAACCATCCCTAGCCCCAGTGGTATAAGAAAAAAAACGCTCCATATAGCGTTTAAAACTACGCATATAACGGTAACGCTCATCGGCTGTATTGGGATAGGTTAAACAATAGGCCAACAGGCCATCTCCAATGGTATATATGACATCGGTAACGATGGTTCCGTTATTGGTTTGATAGGCCTCATCATAATTCGCAACAAATAGGGGACCAAAATTATCTGTTTGCACATATAAGGTATAGGCAAATTTATCCTTTACCGCTTGTGTTAAATTAGGAATGCACAAGGAAGCCGCCCTTCCAAAGTCATCATAGGCATATCCTGTACCATCAACTGCCAATGTACCAGCACAGAATTGGTCCGAGGCCCATTCAATGACATTGTTCACCTTAGTTTCAACATCTATATAAGTGGCAGTTCCAGAAGTAGCATTTCTTAAATACTGGACATAGGTTTTTAAAAAACCCCAACTTTGACTTCCCCAAGTACTAATAGATTTCTCTCCCCCCTGGCCTATTTTAAGCCCATCATAAGTTGAATTGGCACTTGTAAGAGATGGCACTCCTGTACCCAAATACGCGGTCGCAAACCGATTAAACATTGTTTCTATTTCTGTTTCAATAGATGCATTTGAAGTAGTAAGGGACAAGTCTGGTGTTACAGTAACCGAACACTGTGGGAATGCCGAAAAAACAGAGGTAATTATTACTGTTATAATTAATTTGTGAATAAATTTCATTTTTAGTAGGTTAATTATTAGTTTCAATAATCATCAAAAATCTTACAAATTCTACCAACACTAAGGGTAGTTCCTGTTCTTTTAAAGGGTGCAAAATACCCTAGCATCAAGTTTATCAAAAAAGTATAGCTACCAATAGATGATCAAGTAAATTAAATACGCTATTTAAATAAGGGGTAAATTTAATATATTAGCCCTACAAACTTAAATTTATGTCCGGTTTAGACGATTATATGCTCCCTTGTTTAAACAAAAAGCTTTTTGGTTTTGAGTGTATGGGTTGCGGGTTACAACGATCGGCTTCTTTAGTGGTTCAAGGCGAGTTTACTGATGCTTTTTATATGTATCCAGCCATTTACACTTTAATACTTCTCTTAATAGTAATAATTCTTAATGCATTTAAAAAATTCAGGTTAGGTAATAAAATTATTACTATTTTGGCTGTACTTAATGTTGTAATTATTGTTACAAATTTTGTTTTAAAACTTATTTAACCTATTAATATAGAACTATGGAACAACAAAAACTCAATCCTACTCTTGTATATGTTTTAGCTATTTTAGGCCTTTTATGTTGCTGCTTTGGTGGCTTAGGTTTTATTTTATCTGGGATTGCATTCTTTATCGCTTATAGTAAATTAAAAAATGCAGAAAACAATCCCGATGCTTTCGATCCTGCCAGTGTAAAAGCAATGAACACGGCAAAAATTGTAGCAATGGTTATTTTAATAATCAACATTCTATATTTTATTATGACCATTTATAGAATATCTACTGTTGGATGGGATGAAATCATGAGACAATCCCAAGAAATGATGGAGCAAATACAGAATCAATAATTTAAATGCAACAAAAAAGCACCCAATGGGTGCTTTTTTGTTTGCTCTATTTTTCAAAGGCTTTTAGTGTTTTACTTATAATCGCGATACAGTCCATTAGTTGCTCTTCAGTCATTACCAGTGGTGGTGCAAAACGAATGATATTCCCGTGCGTTGGCTTAGCCAGTAAGCCATTATCCCTAAGCTTCAAACAAATATCCCATGCGGTAGAACTGTCTTCAGAATCATTAATAACAATAGCATTTAAGAGTCCTTTCCCCCTTACCAGTTTTACCAAATCGGTCGTTTCAACAAGTTTTTGCATATGCGCTCTAAACATATTACCGAGACGTTCGGCATTTTCGGCTAAACCTTCCTCTTCCACAACTTCAAGAGCAGCCATAGCAACAGCACAGGCCAATGGATTGCCTCCAAAGGTAGAACCGTGATTACCAGGGCGGATTACCTCCATCACCTCATCATCGGCCAATACAGCCGATACTGGCAATACACCTCCAGAAATGGCCTTTCCTAAAATAAGAACATCTGGCTTAATCCCCGAATAGTTCACTGCTAACAACTTCCCTGTTCGTGCAATACCCGTTTGTACCTCATCGGCAACAAACAATACATTGTGTTGCTTACACAAGGCATAGGCAGATTTTATATAATCTTCATCTGGCACATAAACACCAGCCTCACCTTGTATTGGCTCAACTAAAAAAGCGGCAACATTTTGGTCTTTTAATGCAGCTTCCAACGCACTTAAATCATTATAGGGTATAGACAACATACCAGGTGTAAACGGCCCAAAATTTTCAGTTGCTACAGGATCGTTGGATGCAGAAATTATAGTAACTGTCCTACCATGAAAATTATTTTGGCAGACAACTATTTTAGCTTGATTGGCAGGAATTCCTTTTTTTTCGTAACCCCATTTTCTGGCCAACTTGATAGCGGTTTCAACAGCCTCGGCTCCTGTATTCATAGGTAATACCTTGTCAAAACCAAAGTATTGGGTAACATACTTTTCATACTTACCCAATTGGTCATTATAAAATGCCCGGGACGTAAGCGTCAAACGCTCGGCTTGATATTTTAGGGCATCGATGATTTTAGGATGGCAATGCCCCTGGTTAACCGCTGAATAAGCCGATAAAAAGTCATAATACTTTTTGCCTTCCACATCCCAAACAAACACACCTTCTCCTCTAGTAAGCACTACGGGTAACGGGTGGTAATTATGGGCACCATACTTGTTTTCTAAATCAATTGCTTGCTGTGACGTTAATTTTTCTAAAACAGCCATTTTAAATCATTTTATAAATTAAAAAATAACCATTCCTACTATACCTTTATCCTTTCGAGAAGTATCGAAAATTCAGCGTGGGAGAGAAATCATCCTTAGATGGGTGCAAGTTAATAAATATAGGCTGCTTTATAAAATCATATAATGTTTATTATTCTGTTATTCTACTTGATAAGGATAAAATCTGCAATTCCAAACGCTTAATTTCACGCATTAAAGCGTTTTTATCCATTTGCATCCAGGCAAATACCTTAAGCATACTTACCCCTAATAAAAAAGCTATACTGCCTATGCCCCATTTTATTAATTCATTTACAGCTTCAGTATTAAAGAACTGCACCAGACAATACACGAATAGCACAAAGAATACTAAGGTCATTACATTCATGAGGTACATAATCCATTTATTTTTACCTTGGAACAGCCCCCCTAGCATCTGAATCACATTTTGTTCTTCCAGTCCTTCATAAAACTTAGCTTCTTCTTGCGTTAAGGTCTCTTTGATTAACTTATCAATGTCTTCCATATTAGTCGTTTTCATAATTCTTTTGTTTTAATATTATTTTTAATTTTTCCCTAGCGTGAAATAACCTGGATTTGGCAGTCCCAACCGATATTCCCAACATATCACCAATTTCCTTTAGTGAATACTCCTGAACATAAAATAATCGAACAACCAATTGTTGTTGCTCCGGCAATTTATTAATCAGCTTTAAAAGATCTTGCTGTATGTTAATAACGTTAGATACTTCATATTCTTCAAACGTATCTTGTTCTTGTTTTAGTTGGTTCTGAATTGTATTTGCTTTATTAACTGCCTTAAGGACATCAATAGACTTTGTATAAACTATACGCATGGCCCAAGCTCCAAAACTATTAGGGTCTTTCAGTTTGTCTATATGTTCTATAATAATCTGCCAGCAATCTTGAGCGATATCTTTGGCAGTATCGAGATCCTTAACAATCCAATACGCCTTATCGCAAAAAGTTTTATGCCAACGCTTCACTAGGGCAACCAGTGCCTGGTTATTGCCTCTTTGAAATTCCACAACCAATTTACCATCGATTATGCGTTCCTTTTTGTTCATGTATCAAGTGCTCTTGTACTATAAAGACGTTAGAATTGAAATAAGGTTCAATTATTTTCGATAAAAAATTCAAAATCACCTAAAGTTAATAGATTTATCTCAAGCGATTACTATTTTTGCAGCATGTCTAGAAAAAAAGCCAGAAAACAATTTTTTGAACAAATAGAAGTATTGGATGCCGGGGCGAAAGGCAAGAGCATTGCCAAAGCTCCAGATGGTAAAGTTATATTTTTACCCAATGCCGTACCAGGTGATGTTGTTGATGTACAAACCTTTAAAAAGCGTAAAGCTTATTACGAAGGTAAAGCGACAACGTTCCATAAACTCTCAACCAAGCGTGTAGAGCCTGTATGTGAACATTTTGGCACCTGTGGCGGATGCAAATGGCAACATATGGGTTACGAACACCAATTGCACTACAAACAAAATGAGGTTACTAATAACCTAACCCGAATAGGCCATGTAGGTTTACCCGAAATAACTCCAATTTTAGGATCTCAAAAACAGTACTTCTACAGAAATAAAATGGAATTTTCCTTTAGTGATAGCCGTTGGTTAACACAAGAAGAAATTCAGTCTAATGAAGATTTAGGCAATAAAAATGCCCTAGGCTTTCATATTCCGGGGATGTGGGATAAAATTTTGGATATTAACCAATGTCACTTACAAGCCAATCCTTCCAATGCAATAAGGAATGCGGTTAAGCAATTTGCCACCGAAAATGGATTGGCCTTTTTTAACACCCGAAACCAAACGGGCTTTTTACGTACCATGATGATTCGTACAAGTACTACGGACGACCTTATGGTGCTTATACAATTTTTTAAGGAGGATGTTCCCAAACGTGAACTGCTACTTGATTTCATTGCTGAACAATTTCCAGAAATCACTTCATTGCTATATGTTATCAATGAAAAAGCTAATGATACCATATATGACCAAGAGGTGATTTGCTACAAAGGCAACGATCATATTTTTGAAGAAATGGAAGGCTTGCGCTTTAAGATCAATGCCAAATCGTTTTACCAAACCAACTCCGAACAAGCTTACGAACTCTATAAAATAACCCGCAATTTTGCCGGACTTACAGGAAATGAGCTCGTTTACGATTTGTATACGGGAACAGGTACCATTGCCCAGTTTGTTGCCAAGCAAGCTAAAAAAGTAATTGGCGTAGAATCTGTACCAGATGCTATTGTCGCTGCAAAGGAAAATGCACAATTAAATGACATAAATAACGTTGATTTTTTTGTTGGCGATATGAAACAAGTTTTTAACGAACAATTTATTGCATCGCATGGGCTTCCTGATGTTATAATTACCGATCCCCCTCGAGACGGCATGCATAAAGATGTTGTTCAACAAATATTGAATATTGCTCCAAGTAAAGTGGTTTATGTGAGCTGTAATAGCGCAACACAA
Organism: Aestuariivivens insulae; assembly: GCF_022662195.1. Lineage (GTDB taxonomy): Bacteria > Bacteroidota > Bacteroidia > Flavobacteriales > Flavobacteriaceae > Aestuariivivens > Aestuariivivens insulae. Next base: position 93,950 of record NZ_JAKMCS010000012.1, read on the forward strand.
GCAAGGGACCTGGCCTTAATGGATGCAATATATAAAGTTACCAAAACACAAGCAGTAGATATGTTTCCACAAACGTTTCATGTTGAAAATGTTGTACTTTTGGAACGCAGACAAACTGAAAATTAATTTATGAAATGAGGATAAACAAATTTCATCATTACATATCAAACATTATGATTAAATTTTTTATACGAATTGCTGAATGCACAGAAATTTTTAGTTTCTTCATTTTCAGTGAACTAAAAATTTCAAACAGATGAAAAAAATAAGCCTACTTATTTTAGTGGTATTACTAACCAGTCATTTTAGTTGCGAACGTGATGATATTTGCCCTGAAACCACTTCCACTACACCACGGTTAATTATTGATCTATACGATTTCTCCAATCAAGAAGAAAAAAAGAACGTTATAGATTTTAGGGTTCAAGGGGTTGATAATGATGAAGTCTTACCTGACTACAACGTCATTAAAGCCACCAATAATATTATCCTCCCTTTACGTACCGATACCAATAAAACGGAATACATGCTCCACATTGATTATGCTGTTAACGACAATGGTACACCAGACAACACAGATGATGATTTTACTGAAGGCAACCAAGATATCATCTCCATTAATTACACCACCGAAGAAGTCTATGTATCAAGAGCTTGTGGTTATAAAACCATTTTTAAAAATGTAACACTTTCCATTGTAAGCGATAACGATAACTGGATTAAACTAAAAGAATCTGTAACCGAAAACCAATCTGTAGAAGATGAGACAACAACACACTTTAACCTATACCATTAGTAGCTTAGTTATAGCACTATTGCTTTGTGTGTCTGTTAGTGCACAAAACGATAGTATCCCAACAACCCCTACAGACTCTATAACCTACAAATTAAAATATGGTTTGCGTGTTGGTGGTGACATTGGCAAACTTATTCGTTCCTTTTTAGATGATGATTATAGCGGTTTTGAAGTGATTGCAGATTATCGCCTAAAAAATAAATTATACATCGCTGGTGAATTGGGGATTGAAGAAAAGAACACCATTACCGACCATCTAAACATTACCACTAAAGGCAGTTACCTTAAAGGTGGTATTGATTATAACTTGTATCAAAATTGGTTAGATATGGACAATATGATCTTTTCTGGGTTTCGCGTTGGTGCCAGTTCCTTTAGCCATACCAGAAACAGTTTTCAAGTGTATAGCACAGACCAATATTGGGCACCTCAATATACAAATACCGACAGTGAAAAATTCAATAGCCTAACTGCCGTATGGATAGAATTGATTATAGGTATTAAAGCCGAACTATTCAACAACCTTTATCTAGGGCTTAACCTTCAATTAAAGGGATTGGTTAGCGAAACAGAGCCCAGTGGTTTTGAAAATCTTTATATTCCTGGGTTTAATAAAACTTACGACAGTTCTGGTATTGGTGTAGGATATGGCTACACCCTTTCCTATCGCATCCCGCTTTACAAAAAGGATAAGCACAGGTAACCACTACCTTTTGGGGCTCTTTAATGACACCAACAAAATCCCCACGATAACCACCAAGGTTCCCATTAGTTGTATCAAAGTTAACTTTTCACCTAGAAAAATAGCGGCTAAAACTATAGTCGATATGGGGCCTATACCTGCTATTATTGCAAGATTAGATGAATTGATTAGCTTTATTGAAGCAGATACTAAATATGATGGAATAACGGTGGCAAAAACAGCTATACAAAACCCTAGCAAATAGACTTGCCACGGTAGGCTTAGTATACTTTCTTGTGCTGTAATACCATAATGTACAAATACACAAAGACAGGACACCAACATGGCATAACTTGTAAACTTTACAACCCCAAACTTTGGAATTAACCAACCACTTCCCACTAAATAAGAAGCATAGGTTATAGCGCTAAGCAAAATAAAGACACCTCCTAAATACGTATTGCTCCCAGACACATTAACCTCTTCTCCAATGGTTATTACAATACCCAAGTAAGTTAAAATAATCGCTCCCAATTGAATTTTACTTATAGTATACTTTAAAAACACTCTATTTAACAACAGTACAATGGTAGGGTATATAAACAAAATGATGCGTTCTAGGCTGGCCTTAATATAGGTTAGGCCTACAAAATCAAAATAACTGGCCAAATAATAGCCTACCAATCCAAATACAACTATCCAGTAATAATCTGCTTTTGTAGTAACAACATCGCTGTTCTTTTTTCTATATAAATAGGCTATAGTAACATAAAATGGAAATGAAAAAACCATTCTTAACAATAAAACACTAATGGCATCAACCTTATATGCATAAGCTAATTTTACCATAACCGCCTTAGATGAAAACAGAACAATCCCAATAACACCTAGTACTATACCATAAATAAATCTATTAGTATCTCTCATGTAGCTAAATTAGAATAGACTTATCTGATACCTTATTAAAAATTGAAGTGTCTACGATGTTCAAGAAATAAAAAAATGGAAAGCTTCAAGTGGTAAATGATTATTAAAGCTTGTCTTCTTTACTATAATACTCTATAAAGTTCTTCTGCCCGATCTTTAATAGATTGCCCACGTCTTTTTATGAGGTTTCTCATATAACGCTTTAAAAAAACCTCATCTGCAAACCTTCCCAAAAGCTTATATGGCGACTTAAAATGAAAGATATTGGTCATTATTGTTTTACTTTCGGTATGCTTTGAAGATGTAAAATGATACACTAATCGAAATGACTCAAAAGCTCCAAGGACCATTTCTACTACAAAATAATTAGGAGCATCAAACTCGGTGATTTTAGAAGTTAAATGTTGAACAAAACCTAAATGATTAGCTTCCCAACTTACCCATTCACCTGGACCAATTAAACCCGAAATCCTTCCAGCTATAGCCTTTTCTTTTGAGAACTTTAAGGTTTCCTGATGAAAATCAATATCTCTAGCTAGATCAAAACACATTCTAGCATCAGCATTAATTTCTGTTTCGATTTTTATTGAGGGCATAATACTTAGTATTTCGAAAGATACAAAAGTATTAAAATTCTTATAACTACAAAAAAAACTTACAAAATAACTCTACATATGTTTTGCTATGTACCTAAACATTAAACAAGAAATGCATCACATCGCCATCCTTAACTATGTAATTTTTACCTTCCACACGCATTTTTCCAGCTTCTTTTACTTTTGCCTCACTACCATAATTTACATAATCCTCATAACCAATAACTTCGGCTCTAATGAAGCCTTTTTCAAAATCAGTATGAATCACACCAGCTGCTTGAGGTGCTGTAGCTCCAATGTTAACAGTCCATGCACGTACTTCCTTAACACCTGCCGTAAAGTAGGTTTGTTGATTTAACAATCTGTATGCTCCACGAATTAATTTAGCCGATCCAGGTTCATCTAGCCCTATGTCTTGCAAAAACATTTGGCGTTCCTCGTAATCGTCCAACTCGTTAATATCGGCTTCCGTACCAACAGCCAAGACCAAAACCTCTGCGTTTTCATCTTTAACCGCTTCCTTTACTTGCTCTACATAGGCATTGCCAGAAACTGCAGCCCCTTCATCTACATTACAAATGTACATTACGGGCTTATCGGTAATAAACTGTAAAGGTTTTACAAAATCGTTATAATCATCTTCATCAAAGTCTAAGGCCCGTACAGAAGTTCCAGACTCTAAACCAGACTTTAACTGTAAAAGGGTAGCTTCCTCTTTTTGCGCCTCTTTATTCCCTGTTTTCGCAGCTCGCTTAACTTTATCCAGCTTCTTTTCAACTGTCTCTAAATCTTTAAGCTGAAGTTCCATATCTATGGTTTCCTTGTCTCGAATAGGGTCTACACTACCATCCACATGAACAATATTATCGTTATCAAAGCAGCGTAACACATGTAATATAGCATCAGTTTCTCGAATATTACCTAAAAACTGATTACCCAAACCTTCCCCTTTACTGGCTCCTTTTACCAAACCTGCTATATCTACAATTTCAACAGTTGCTGGAAGTACACGTTCAGGTTTCACTAAAGATTCCAATGTTTCCAATCGCGGATCTGGCACATTTACAACCCCAATGTTAGGCTCTATGGTACAAAATGGAAAGTTTGCACTTTGTGCCTTGGCATTAGACAAACAATTGAATAAAGTTGATTTCCCAACATTTGGCAATCCTACAATTCCTGCTTTCATGTGTTTTAATATATTGATTTTTGCGAGTGCAAATATATATTATATTCAGGGTTTTCCTTTTATTTTTTCAGTTGGAAATTCATTAATCGCTTCATATAACCTTAATTTTTACTAAGAAACCGCTCATACTTAGTGGTTTTAAACAAAAAATTAACTTATATTTAATGTAACTAACTCAAACAAAACAACTTATGAAACACATTTATTTTTATTTGTTCATGTTAGCTACATCGCTAGTATGGGCTCAACACAGTGTTACCGGAACTGTAAACGATACAAATGGAACACCGCTACCTGGTGTTAACATTACAGAAGAAGGTACTTCAAAAGGAACAACCACAGATTTTGATGGAAATTTTACCATCACTGTTAATGAAAACGCAACCTTAATTTTTAGTTATGTAGGTTATAATACCGTAAGAATGGCAGTAAACAACCAATCGACCATGAGTATAACTATGGAAGAAGGGGTTAGCTTGGAAGAGGTTATACTGGTAGGTTCGCGTAGCCCTCGCAGAACAGCAACAGACACACCTGTTCCTGTTGATGTTATAGATGTTTCGGGTATAGCATCAACTACCGGGAAAGTAGAAGTTAACGACATCCTTCAGTATGCTGCACCCTCCTTTAATGCCACAAGACAATCTGGATCGGATGGTGCCGATCATATCGTACCGGCATCCTTACGCGGTTTAGGCCCAGACCAAACCCTAGTGCTAATTAATGGTAAACGTCGTCATCAGTCATCATTAGTCAATATTTTTGGAACGCGAGGTCGAGGTAACTCAGGAACCGACCTTAATGCCATACCTGCTTTTGCTATAAAGCGTATTGAAGTTCTACGGGATGGTGCTTCTGCCCAATATGGTTCCGATGCCATAGCCGGTGTTATCAATATTGTTTTAAAAGACTATACCGATGGGTTTTCTGGAGGAATAACCTATGGGGCATATAGCACAGCCATTGGTGATGGTTGGGAAGATGCCACGGGAGAAACTCTATATAACGTAGAAGGCAAAAACCGATTGGATGGCAATGATAAAAACTTTGATGGTGCTACCGTTAAAATTGATGCTAATTATGGAGTACTCCTTAATAATCTGGGAGGTTTCATAAACTTTACAACCGAATTTCTATCCAAGGAACGTACATTACGTCCCGGATTCTCATGGAGAAAGGGTTATGGTAGTGCTGGCGTAGATGGTTTTAACTTTATGATCAATTCGTCATTACCAATAAACGACAATACCGAAGTTTATGCCTTTGGTGGTAGAAATTATAGAGATACTGATGCTTATGCCTTTTCAAGGGATAGCTTTCAGGATGGGGATAACCGCTCTGTCCCAAGCTTATACCCCAATGGTTTTACACCTAGGATAACATCTAACATTACCGATGTTTCTGTATCTGTTGGTGTTAGACATAAAATGGACAATGGTTGGAACGTGGATTTCAATAATACCTTTGGAAAAAATAGCTTCCACTACTTTATTAAAGGCAGTAACAATGCCTCCATGAAGGACGCCTCGCCAACCGATTTTGATGCTGGTGGCCACTTTCTATCCCAAAATACAACAGGATTGGATTTTAACAAATACTTGGAAGATGTCGCTTCTGGACTGAGCTTAGCTTTTGGGTTTGAATATAGAACGGAGAATTTTGGCATTTTTTCTGGTGAAGCACAATCCTATGGACTTTACGACAATAACGGAGTTATAATTACCAATCCTGCAGTTCAAACCGTTGCCACAGATTCCAATGGTGATGACTTACCTGGAGGCTCACAAGGATTCCCCGGTTATAGCCCTGCCAATGAAGTGGATAGAAGCCGAACCAATTATGGTATTTATTTCGACACCGAATTTAATGCTAGTGAAACTTTTATGGTTGGTGCCGCCGTTAGGTTTGAAAACTACAGCGACTTTGGCAATACCTTTAATGGAAAACTGGCCACTAGACTAAAGTTAAGTGAAGACCTTTCAATAAGAGGCTCTATCTCAACAGGGTTCAGAGCCCCCTCCTTGGCACAGCTTTACTACAACCTTATCTTTAATAACATTGTGGCAGGCGAATCTGTTCCTTCATTGTTATCGGCCAATAACAGTACGGTAACCAAAGCCTTTGGCATTGGACAGCTAAATGAAGAAAAAGCATTTAATGCCAGCATAGGGTTTACTTTTAAAAGTGGAGATTTCACAGCAACAGTTGATGCCTATTCCATAACAGTTGATGACAGGATTATCTTAACCGATAACTTTACCGATCAAGCTGTACTTGGTCCTTTAAATGTCGATGCCGCTCAGTTCTTTGCCAATGGCGTGGATACCAGAACGTCTGGTCTTGATATTGTTTTGGGTTACGAAACCAGTGTGAGTGACGATTCCAAAATTAAAGTAGGGTTAATAGGTAACATTAACGACTTGAAAATTAAAAATATAAACAATGGCAATTTAAATGAATTTACGTTCTTTGGGCCTTTCTCACAAGCTTATTTAGAAGCCGCTGCACCCGATTATAAATTCGGACTAAACCTGGGGTACAACTGCAAAAAATTTGATGCTTCAGTAGCGCTGACCCAATTTAGTAAAGTTACCCTACAAGATTTCCAATGGGTGGACTCCCCGGCAACAACCCAAGCAGAAGCCGATGCGCTTTACGATGTCGCTACCGATATTTATAAGGCCTCTATGGTTGTAGACCTAAGCTTAGGGTATCAAATTTGTGAAAATGCCAAGTTTAGTATAGGAGCCAATAATTTATTCAATAAATACCCAACCCCACAATTCGATGGCTGGACAGACCAAGGGGGGTTGGCCGATTCCGTTCAAATGGGATCTGATGGGACTTACATTTTTGGACGATTGAATTTTAACTTTTAAAACTCTTTAACAAACCCAGAGGGAGCTAAAAATATTTTATATGTAGTAAGGTTGAGCGCAGTCAAACCCTAATATTAACTTTCAATAATTTAAAACATTTGACTTTGTTCAATGTAGCATAAAATCAATTTTTAGCTCTTTCTTTTTTTCTATGTTACCTAGCTCCATGTAACAAAACAAGCCTTTATTCGTCATTTTTTCAAAGCGACTACTTATGAAGAATATTTTATGGCTTGCCTTAGCACTTACCATTTCCTTTTCTGCATTTTCACAAACTATTACAGCTAAAATTATCGATAATACCAACGGTAACCCTATTGCATATGCTACTGTAAAAACAGGACCGCACAGTGGTGTTATCTCCAATGAAGAAGGTTATTTTTCAATTAATACCGAAAACGACCTAGTATCTGTATCCATTTCCTGCATGGGATACCAACCTAAGGATATTACTATTGAAACGATAAAATCCCTTGATTATACCATCCCGCTCGAAGAAGCCATAAACCAGTTAGACGAGGTGTATTTAAGTAACAAAAGACCGCATGTCGACTCCATTATAGCTATGGTTAAACGAAATATTAGCAAGAACTATAATATCAATCTAAATACTTATCACCTTTTTTACCGCAGTACCGATCATGTCGATTTTAAGCATCTGGACTTTGAAATTGAAAAGGCCAAACATGTTCCGTCCAAAAATATACATCTGGCCAATGCTGAATTTACCCAATTGACCAATACCATTATGAATAGTAACATTGTTCATTTTACCGATGTTAAAGGAGCGCTCCATACCCTTAATCAAGATAGTAGCAAAATGGTGGTTGAAAAAGTAACAAAACTATTAGACCATAAAAAAGATTTTTCTATTGAAAACATCGAAGAAAAAGCCAAAACATTGGTCTTAAAATATCTGGATACGACCAAAACCTACAAAGTAAAGACAGGTCTTTTTAAGGTTGAAGATTCCATGTCTATAAAAGAAGAAGAACTTAAAAGCGATAAAGAAAAAACTTATGCAGTAGCCAATTTAAAAAACAGTACCAGGTCTTTGATAAAAAAGGCAACCTTTAGCCATAATTCATTTTTAAACACACTCATTGATCCAGATTTATACGATTACACATTAGAAGACATTATTTACGATAAAAACGACCTTAATTACATCATCCTATTTGAACCCAGAAGGGCTAAATCTAAATTAACTGGGACCCTTGTAATTAATGATGATGATTATGCCATTACCCGTGTAAATTACAACTATTACAAATCACGACATGGGAGCAAGTTTAATTTACGCCTGCTCCTGGGGGTTAAGTATGTTGAAAATATAAGCGAAGGCACTTATATCTATGAAAAACAAAATGATAGTACTTACCAGCCCAAGTACATCAAGCGTATAAAAGGCAGCTATTTTTATGTAAACCGTGATTTTAAATTGATTGAAAACAGCCCACAAAAACACAAAATAGGTTTTAACTTTAAAATTGAAGGTGATAACCGCACCAAAGAAGAATTTCTATTAACAGCCATGACCAATAACGATTTAGAAAGCTATAACAAGATACAACAAGAAAAAGAAGTACCGTTTATACAATTAAGCGCTTTCGATAAATCGGCTTGGGAAAATGAGGAGATTATTGAGCCGCTCGAGGAAATGAAACGGTTTGGGAGTGGGAATTCATTATAGCTCTCTGAGGATGTAAAACAAAGAAGCAAACTTTTTCCTTAGGATATATTATCAACCAATCTGTTTAAGTCCTGTCGAAATGAGGCACGATTGAGACATCGCATTATTTGAATTTAATTATATATTGTCTTAATTTCTTAATGTGATTTCTCACTACGTTCGAAATGACTACAAGTATCAACCAAAAGCTACTGTCATGTCGAAATGAGGCACGATTGAGACATCACATTATTTGAAATTAATGATATATTGTCTTAACTTCTTAATGCGATTTAGCTCCTCTGAACCTTATTGGTTTCTCACTTTGTTCAAAATGACTGTAAACGTCAAACATAAGCCTTAGTCATGTCGAAATGAGGCACGATTGGGACATCACATTATTTGAACTTAACCATACCATTGGCTTAATTTCTTAATACGAGTTAGTTCGCTGAACCTTATTGGTTTCTCTCTACGTTCAAAATGACCG
>NZ_JAKMCS010000013.1 GCF_022662195.1 Aestuariivivens insulae
GGATGCAGCCCCGAGGGCAGTGACCTTAGCGGTTACAGCGCACCGGTACTGTGCGAGGGCGGATCGGTAGAGGTGACCTTGAGCGTTACCGACCTATGCGAGAACGGAAGCGATACGGCGACCTTTAGTATAAGTGCTTTACCTGAAATAGCAATTACATTACCAAATGTGGAGACAACTATTTGTAATGTTGGGTTCCCAGAAGAATTAATCGCTAGCTACACAGGGTGTGTTCCTGGGACATTGAATGTTGGACCAACAAACGTAAGAGAGAGTGAAGATGGTTGTGCAGAACTGGCAGATTATGTATTTATAACGCCAATGGATGCTTGTGGTAATTATGATACCAAAACGGTGACTATTACTCGCGAAATGGACAAAATAGGCCACTGCGAAACCGCATTCGCTAAAGCCGATGAAGGATCAGAATGCTTCATCCCAGACTTTAAGCGTTGGGGTTGGACTAACCGTTTTGATTGTGAAGGTACTTATGAATTACCTTTATATGCCGGAGCAGCTCATTGTAACGTTATGAAAGGTACAGAAGTAGGTACTGTTACTGTAGATTATACAGGCGGACAGGTTACTGTAACTTATGGTAATCTTGCTCCTGGATATGTGATGACAGAAGCTCATGTGTATATTGGTTGTAACCCATATCCAATGAAGAATGGAGAATACACAGTGGCTCCAGGGCAATATCCATTTAACCCATCTAACTTAGGAATTGTACAGAACTATTCGGTACAGGTAACCGATGTTAGCGGACCAATATATGTGATAGCCCATGCCGTGACTTGTCAAGTGGTTTGTATGTGCTCTCCTGATGTGAGTGAATTACTTTCAGATAACGAAGGAGGTACATCTGTATTCAATGAAACGGTTGATTGTCCATTTGATGATAGTGATGAAGATGGTATAGCAGATACTTGTGACCCATGTCCAGAAGACCCAACCAACGCATGTGTTTTGGCTAAAACAACAAGTACTAAAGAAGTATCATTTACAGCCTATCCAGTACCATTCGATCAAGAAGTAAACATTAAGTATTCATTCGATTATGATACCGATGTGACTATAGAAGTGTACGATATGAAAGGTGCGTTAATCAGAGCATCTGAAAACAAACAGTACATTAAAGGAACTGTGGAAACAACTAAGCTTGATCTCTCTAGAACAGATAACCAAATGTTCTTTGTAAGAGTGACAACTAAGGAAGGTACGGCTATTAAGAAAGTAGTATCTTCAACACCACAATAACCAATTCAATAAATATGTTAACCAAAAAAGAGCGGCAATGAGCCGCTCTTTTTTTCTATCAATAAAATTAGAAAGCCCTTAATACTTAATAAATTTTATAGTATGTCCTTTATCTTCAATCTCCATATGGGCAATATATATGCCATCCTTTAGAGTTGACAGGTTTATGGTTTCTTTGCTGTTATTTGACCTTTTAGACAATACATGTTTTCCTAGCATATTGTAGATTTCAATAGTATCGATAGGAGTATTGGCTGAGTTAAGTGTTAAAACATCGTTTTCTCTATTATAATAATGTGTAATGGGATTGGTATTAAAATCATCAATGCCAAGAGTACCTGTGGTTATGGATAGTTCGTCTATATTGATGGCGGATTGATTGGTAGTATTATGATGTCTAAATGCAATATAGGCTGAATTACCTGCTAAGTCTGAAATATCTATACTTCGGGTTACAAATACACCAGCGCCTCCTATTTCATCAGTATATTCACTTCTTTGAATAGCACTAGATTCAAAATCGCTGGTTTGATTCCCTAATGCAGCATAAACGGTGTAATATTCATGTGCCGCATAAGATAATTCACCTCTCACTTTCCAGGACAACGTAATATTATCACCCGTACTAAAAGAGCTTAGGTCAATGGCATGGGAAATAATCCAATTATCTGGGGTAATGCTAGATTGTGAGTGTGAGGCAATGACCTTATGGCCTCCATAATAGGATGAAAACTCCCACCACATCCAATTATAACTATCACCATCTTGATCCTCAACATCCCAACAAACATTTATAACATTTGTATCAAATGTTTCTAATACTGGTAATGTATTGTCACATTGAGCTATCAAGGTATGGCTTACTAATAGAAAACAAGTTAAAAGTAGTACTCTTTTCATAATCAAGTAGGTTAAATTCATGCTAAAGATAAAAAATATTGTCTTTTTAGCGAATAAAAAAGCATTTTATCGATTAATTGTTATTAATTGTAAGTTATAGAATACGCAAAAATGCAGTTCATCGATATTTAAAGTTTCATATACGTGTCGTTCAAAGCCTTGGATCTTATTTATTGAAACTAATCTTGTTAAATAAATAGCAAAATGCCTCAATATTAATTCCAAACAGATCTCATTTATAAGCATTTGGGTAGGCTCCTTCATAGCTCCTCCCTATCTAAGAGCACTCTAAGTGCACTCTAATTGCACTTAAAGGCATATAAACAACGAAAAGTTGTTGATATCCTATAATAATTTTACCGCTTTCATTCTTTAAAAACCCTTTAAAGATGTTATTTTTGCACATTACAATTTTTTTTATGGGGATTTCAACATTAGAATTAGAAGAACGCAAAACAGGCAAGGATTTATACAGTTATCAAAAAGGGGCAATAAATAAAATTTTTAAAGCTTTCGAGGAATCTCCAGAAGATTACCATTTGTTGTACCAATTACCAACCGGAGGCGGGAAAACGGTTATTTTCTCGGAAATAGTAAGGCAATATCTAAAGCACCATAACAAAAAGGTGTTGGTCATGACGCACCGTATAGAGCTTTGTAAACAAACCTCTAAAATGCTTACCGAATTTGGTGTGGTTAACAAAGTGGTTGATAGTAAAGCAGACCTTAGCGATCAAAAGGAATACAGTTGTTTTGTGGCTATGGTGGAAACCCTTAACAATAGGTTGAATGACGACAAGCTAGATATTTCAGATATTGGCTTGGTTATTATAGACGAGGCTCATTACAATTCCTTCACCAAACTATTTAAGTTCTTTAGCAAGTCTTTTATCCTGGGGGTTACGGCTACTCCGTTAAGTTCCAGTATTGAATTACCTATGACCGATAATTACGATGAACTTATTGTTGGTGAGAGCATAGAATCCTTGATTGAAAATGGCTTTTTGTCCCGTGCCCAAATGTACTCGTACAATGTGGGATTGACTTCTTTAGTGGTTGGAGCCAATGGTGACTATACCGTAAAGTCATCGGAAGATCTATATACAGCCGACGATATGCTGTCTAAATTAATACAGGCTTACGAAGAACGTTCTAAAGGCAAGAAAACCTTAATCTTTAATAACGGGATCAATACCTCGCTATATGTATATGAAACCTTTAGAAGGGCAGGCTATAAAATAGCACATCTCGATAATACCAATACCAAAAAGGAGCGGGCCATGATCTTAAAATGGTTTAAGAATACACCAGATGCCATTTTAACCTCGGTAAGTATTCTAACCACAGGATTTGATGAGCCTACCGTTGAAAGCATCATTTTAAATCGGGCAACAAAATCGCTAACCCTCTATTATCAGATGATTGGTAGGGGATCTCGGGTCTTAAAAGATAAAAAAACCTTTACGGTTATCGATTTAGGAAACAATTTCCACCGCTTTGGCCCTTGGGGCGATAATTTGGACTGGCAACGCATTTTCAAATCACCAAACTATTATCTGGATACCTTGTTAAGTGATGAAGAACTGGAAAGCAATTTTAGATATGAAATGCCAGATGAGTTGCGTGCAGAGTTTTCCAATTCTAAAGAAGTCTATTTCGATATCCAAAAAACCTATGTGGATTGTATTAGAAGCGGGAAATCTTCAAAAGCGGTGCTGGAGCAATCTATAGAGCAGCATGCTAAAATATGTATTGAAAATAGTGAGGATGTTTATGATGCTATTGCCTTGGCTAAAAAATTGGGTGATGATATCGATTTTAGAATTGGGCGCTATACCAAATGTATAAGTAAGAGTACGTTTAATTTTGTGGAATGGCTTAAGGGCGATTACAGAAAAAAATTAAACGCCTATTTACGATTAAATTTCGATGATGTCTTTGAAGCGATACATGGTTATCCGCCAGAGGATTAAATTTTGACTGGTTACGTCATTGTAAAATAACACGCTAGCGATGGGCTTCATATTGAGATTCCAAAGCACTTATAAATAATTCGTTTGTATGGTAATGTGCATTAAAAATTAAGTGTACATTTACTAAACTAATTTTAAAAATCCTTATACCTAACTTTGTGCTATGGGAGTGTCTCGTAAAACCGTTTCCATCATACTTGCTTTTTTTGCAATCTATGTTATTTGGGGATCAACCTACCTTTTAAATAAAATAGCGGTTACCGAATTACCCCCCTTTAAATTAGCCGCCATTCGGTTTTTGGTAGCCAGCATGTTCATTTTTATCATCGCAAAAATCCTAAAAGTTGATATTTCAATAACCAAGCTACAACTTAAAAACACCATCATTGCCGGGTTTTTGTTTTTAACCTTTGGCAATGGAGTAGTGGTATGGGCGCTTAAATACGTAGATAGTGGTTTTGCTGCTTTGGAAATTTCGGCACAACCCTTGGTCGTGCTTATTTTAATGCGGATACTTCAAGGAAAAAAAATAGCAGCCATGTCTTATATAGGTGTGGTTTTAGGTTTTATTGGAATTTACCTTTTGGTGAGTCAAAAGACCTTGATAAACCAAGAAAACCAAATTATTGGTATGCTCATGATTTTTACGTGTATGCTAAGTTGGGCTTACGGCAGTTTATTTGTAGGGAAGGCCAATTTGCCTTCCAATTACTTTGTTAATACGGGCTACCAAATGTTAACGGGAGGTATTATGCTGGGTATTGCCAGCTTGTGTTTTGGTGAAACATGGACATGGCCATCGGCGTGGAGTACAGAGGTACAATGGTCTATGCTGGGGCTAATAGTATTTGGCAGCATTATAGCCTTTACAGCATTTAACTATTTACTTAAGGAAGTATCGCCCGAAAAAGTATCGACCAACACTTATGTGAACCCCATAATAGCCTTACTATTGGGGTGGTGGGTCTTAAACGAACAAATTACATTACAGTCCATTATAGCGGCCATTGTGTTGCTTACTGGAGTTTATTTTATCAATTCAAAACGCGTCATCACCAGACCCAGAGGGATGGGGCGCTAAAACTTCGGTAAAGTTGAAGGCTACCTTGCTATAACAATACATTTATTATTTGTAATTTGCGCCCTTTCAAAAATTAAGATGAAAGTACCACGTTCCATAAATAACTTCCGAAGAAAGGTAATGCACAGCATTACCAAAAATGTTGGCCGCTCCTATAAAGAACCAGAACCTGGATCCCTAAAAATTGAAGACATCAAAAAAGTACTGATAGTAAGACCTAACCATCGTTTGGGAAATCAGTTATTGTTAACCCCTATTGTACAAGAAGTTATAAACACCTTTCCAGATTGTAAAATTGATTTGTTTGTAAAAGGAGGCGTGGCTTATCCCGTTTTTGAAAACTATACGCAAATCAATAACATCATCCAACTACCCAAAAAACCATTCAATAACCTGTTTAAATATGCTGGCAAATGGGTGGCCCTAAAACGTAAACGTTACGACCTGGTTATTAATGGTGATAAAGATTCATCGTCAGGGCGGTTGCTCACACAATTGAGCATAGCTAAGTTTAAGGTGTTTGGCGATGTGGATGAAGACATCCAGAAGGCCTATCCAGATTACAAACATATTTCCAAATACCCTATCTATAATTTAAGGCACTACATGCATAAATTGGGTTTTGAAAAAAATACCAGTGAGATACCGCTTTTGGATATTAAACTGAACCAAGAAGAAATAACCAAGGGAAAACAGATTCTTGACGACATTATAAAGAACGACAAAAAAACCATATGTATCTATACCAATGCCACAGGGGCAAAGTGTTATTCTGAAACATGGTGGAACACATTTTATGAAAGGCTCTTAGCCGAATATCCAAACCATAACATCATTGAAATGTTGCCCATAGAGAACATTTCAAAGATCAATTTTAGGGCCCCTAACTTTTACAGTAAGGACATTAGGGAAATGGGGGCTATAATAAAGAATACAGCTATTTTTATTGCAGCAGATAACGGCGTGATGCATTTGGCCAGTGCGTCCTTAACCCCAACCATAGGGTTCTTTTCGGTTACCAACCCGTTAGTTTATGCACCTTATGGTAATGGCAGTAGGGCCCTTCATACCAACGAGACCACTATAGACGATTGGATAAAGGCCATCAATACCATTTTGCTTGATTAAGCACTTCGAGGACCACGAAAGGTTACGTTGTTTTTAATATGCAATAGGTGGTTAACTATAGCCGATAATTCAAACTGAAGATAACGTTTGTTCTTTTTGCTTAAGTTATTGATCTTGTGGGTATATAGAATGTCTTGGCCTTTTTTCACTCTAATGAAATAAGAATCGGCTTCTGCATTTAATTTTACGGAACTTTTGTAATTACTTTCCAGTAACAACCAATAAGACAAACTATTAATTTGATTGAATAAAGAAAAATTAGTATCCATAATAATAGGTTTTTAAGATTTGGTATTTTAAAGCTAGAACAAGATGCTTTTGAAAGCAAAATTTATTGACGGAAAGCTTTTAATTTCGTTAAAATACTGATACAATGCATTTTAACCCTGTGTTTGTGCGTTTTATGGATAGAAGTGAAGTTAGGGGAATTAGTGTTAAAAAGGAATAAGACTACATTTATATCTCTATTATTTTGTAAATTAGAGAGGATTAATCTTTTTTAAAATGAAACTTGTTTTAACATATATCGGGGTTTGCGCTTTTTTTCTGGTGTCCTGTTCATCCGCTAAGCCTTATGTTACCGAGGAGCAAAAAAAGGCCATGGAAACGCTTGTTAACAGCAAGCAGTTCCAAATAGAATCCAATTGGGCTTACCCACAGGTCACCAATGCAGTACAGCAAGTACTCAATTCGGGATTGCTACAGCAAGGAAGTTCTTCGGGAGGCATAAACCTTATTGGTAATACCAACTTTTTAAAATTATCTAAGGACAGCATAAGTTCGTATTTACCCTATTATGGTGAACGCACCATGAATGCCGGCTATAATTCAAGTAACGATGGGGCTATAAGGCTGGAAGGCACAGTGAGCAATTATGAGGTTACCCTTAATAAAGATGGCAGCTATAGTATTTCTTTCGATGCTAAAAGCCGTTCAGAAAGCTATAGCGTATATTTACGATTATTTCCTAATATGCGAACCGATTTGCTGTTAAATGGAGTTTATAGAATGCCCATAAGGTATTCTGGTAATGCAGCTCCTTTAAGGGAGTAATTTTGGCTGATATATGCCTTAAAATGTGATTTTTGCAATCCTAATTCTGATAGTTAAAAAACCATTTTATCCGACAAACGAAAACCAGCTTTTTTTCACAAATGGGGATTTGAACATTTCATCGTGTATTTTTAGAGTTCATGAGATTTTTTAGGTATTAATGTGCTGAATTATATAGCTTTAATGGAGAATTGAAAATGTGTTCCCCATGAAAAAGCTAATCGCCATAATTGGTTTCGTAACCATTTTAAGTGCCAATAGTATACTTTTTGCTCAAGAAGAGGCACGTAGTCCGTTATACGATTATTCAGAGCTTCAATTGAACAGTACCGATACCATTCCCGGGTTTGAAGATCAAGATAACAAACTAAAAATTACAGGAACTATTTTCTATAACGATGGCGTTACCCCAGCAAAGGATGTTATTATTTACATATACCAACCTAATGCTGAAGGGAGTTTTGAAACCCAAAAAAACAACGACAAAAAATACATAACACACCGCGCATGGGTAAAAACCGATGCTGATGGAAAATACACCTTTTACACGTTTATACCAGGAGCGCCTTATGTGCCACTAACATTCCCGCGAACAAGGGGTATGAAACAAATCCTTCCTGTTATAAAAGAACCTGGCAAACCGGAATACGACTTCGATGCATTTATTTTTGATGACGATCCAGCCATAAGCAGCCGATGTAGAAAAAAATTAGACCGTATAGGCTATAAAGGCATGCTTAGCTTGGTGAAAAAAGAGGATATGTACGTTGCCACAAAAGATATTGTTATAAGCCAGAGTAACCCTTCCCATATAGCTGTGGCAGCATTATAGTTATGGCATAGTCCTAAACCCATTTCATTTATTCGATTTACCCATTCATGATTAGTTAATAATCATCATACCTATCTAACACGATAACATTGTTTGTGCCCTCTTTTTATAAAATGGCTTAGATGAAAAAGAGCCATTCTGCTTTTGATGCATTTAGCTTTTCACCATTTTTCGTAAAAAGAATGACGATATTTCAATAATATACGATATTACGTAAGTGCAGGGAACAGCTAAATTTATTTAATAAACTGATTTTAAATGAATTAAATTTTTGGTATATTAATGGTAATTAAATCATACAGCTAAAACTCACATGATTATGAAACCCTTATTCAACCAAAAATCTGTTGCAACATTCTTACTGAGCCTGCTCTTAAGTTTTATATTAATATCCTGCAAAGACCATAAAAGGGAAGCAGCCAATGTTTCCAATAACATTATTACAGATAGCCCAGTAAAAGCTCCAATGTTTGAACTCGTATCTACCACTGGTCAAACCATAAGCATGGAGGATTATAAAGGCAAAACCTTAGTGATCCATATTGCAACCACCTGGTGTCCTTACTGTAATGCCGAAGCACCGCACTTGGAACAATTAAGTAAAGACTATAAAAATAGAGGGGTAGAAGTCCTTATTATTGATGTTAAAGAACCTAAAGACTTAATAATCGATAAGTTGGTAAACACCCATAAGTTAAGCTTTCCTGTTTTATTGGATTCCGATGGTGCTGTAGCTGCTAGTTTTGCCCCAAAGGATGTGCTGCCCGAATTATCACGAGACGAAATTATGCTAGCTTCCAATATTATAATAGACCAACAGGGTGCCATACAATTTATGAGTTTGTTGGATACCAAAAACTTCGATTCCAAATTAATTCATCTTAAAAAGAAACTTGATGAACTCTTACAATAAATGGTTGGCATGCATGCTATTGACCCTATTTTGTTCATGTCTTCATAAAGAAAAGACAGACCAACAGCTTCAGTTAAATGCAAGTAAAAATTATGATAAAAATTTTGTGGATTTTGTTGATTATAAGATGTTTAAAGAAAGTAATCTAAACATAAAATTGAAACTTAATTTCACCATCGATTCTGGGTATCACATACAACCAGATACCGTTACCAACTCCAATTTCATTGCAACCCATTTCAGTATTGAGGATTCCGAAACATATGATGTCACTGCTGTTAAGTTTGACTATAAGCCTAAGCGCTGGACTTTAGATAGCACCACCTATTTTAAAGTCATTTCTGAAAATTTTAGTATATGGTTGACTATAGCTCCCCATAAAGCTAGCCCAAAATCTTCAACAACCAATGCGATATTATATTATCAGGCATGCGACGCTAAAAAATGCTACTTTCCCAGATCCTTAACCATACCTATAAGTCTTGAATAATTATAGAATACAAGGCTATTTCCGTATTTTTGAATAACAGATGTCGTTATTGCTATGGATTTACATACCCTATACCGTGAAACCCAAAATTGGAGACCCACTCCCAAAATGCCAGTTTTGTTTTTAGGTCATGGCAGTCCAATGAATGCCATTGAGGACAATCCATTTGTACAGGGTTTTAAAAATGTGGTCAAGCAGATCCCCGAGCCCATGGCTATTTTGTGTGTCTCGGCACATTGGGAAACCAAGGGCACTAAGGTTACCGCAATGGACATGCCAAGAACCATCCACGATTTTAGTGGTTTTCCATTAGCCTTGTACGAGGTGCAATACCCTGCTCAAGGTAGTCCCGCTTTAGCTTACAAAACTGTACAGGCCTTGGCGCCCGTTCCGGTGGACTTAGACTACGACTGGGGCTTGGATCACGGGGCATGGAGTGTTATTAAACACCTTTACCCTAAGGCCAACATTCCTGTTATCCAATTGAGCTTGGACCGTACCAAAACACCAGCAGCACATTTTGAATTGGCACAGCAATTGGAACCTTTAAGGCACAAAGGCATCCTAATTGTAGGCAGTGGTAACATGGTACATAATTTAAGGCGATTGAATTTTAGTAGGGCAGAGGGTTACGATTGGGCCATAGAAGCCAGGCACCTTATAAACCAACATATAAAGCATCGAGATTATAAAGCCTTATGCCATTACCATAGCCATAGTGCCCTGCAATTGGCCATTCCCACACCAGAGCATTTTTTGCCCTTGCTCTATACCCTAGCGGTGAGTAACACCGACAATGAAGTACTTAGTTTGTTTAATGACGAACTCGTTATGGGCAGTATTGGCATGACCTCGGTATTTATTGGCTAATCCCTATAACAATCAAGTGTTGTTTAGGGGGAGGCTTATTTTTATCCCAATACTGAAATTAGGTCTGTATGGCAATTTTTCGCCGTAGATTTCTTTAAGATCTGTTCGTTTAACAACTTCGTATTTACAACTTATTGCCACCGATTTAAAAATAGGGTAACTCAGTTCGTTAGTTAATGAATAGGACAATAAACCATCGGTATTTACATAGCCACTCCTGTGGATTACTCCAACCCCAAGCCCTATACCAGCTACCAATTTAGGAATTATTAACCGATTGAAGTTCCACATCCCATTAACGGAATAACGATACAATTTTCCGCCTTTAAGATTGGCATATTCAAATTGTGTTTTAATTGAGAAATAGTACGTTTCAAATGGTTTACCTTCCCAGTCCATATTAAAAATAAGGTCTGTAGTTAAGGCATCGTTGCCTTTGTCATCGCCAGTAATAAGTAATTTGGCATCATGAAAAACAGAAAAAGAAATATGGCTTTGGGCAAGGCATGTTAAGCCTGTAACCAGCAGTATGGTAAGTATGTATTTTTTCATTAAACAGTTAAGTGATTCTTTGGGGCTACGCTTTTTGTTTATCCCTATGTTTTATTTATGGCTACTATTTTCACTTGGCCTTTGGATCGTTTTGCGCTACCAAAACGGGGATAAGTTATTAATTATGTGGATGATGCATTATGATTTGGGCAGTGTTGTCTTTAAATAGTCTTATTCTTGTCATATCATTAAAAAAACTTGTGGTATCAGGTATGTCTCAGAGATGGCCTTATCTTTTAAATTCTATGTTTTGAAAAGAAAATAGGTTAGTACTTCATATTTCTGAATAGCAAATCACTACTATTCATTAATAGCTTTTTCGTTTTTAAAATATTGACATACAATTGAATAATAAAAATAAGTAACAAACTATGTAGTTAACTAATTAATAAATTTTATCTTTGTAGTATTCTGATGATTAAGTATGGAAAGAGATTTTATAAAAGGGCTAGGCTATAGGGCATTGGATAATAGGTTAAAACGCATTAGCGATAGGATGTCCCACGATACAAGAAAATTTTTTAAGCAAATCGATATCGATGTCGAACCAAGTTGGCATTTGGTATTTAAACTATTAAGGAAAAACGATACCTTAACCATGGCCGAAATAGCCGAACAATTAGGCTACACGCATCCTTCAATGGTGGTGATGCTTAAAAAAATGGCCGCCAAGGACTATATCGTTTCAGAGCGGGACCCTTTGGACAAGCGAAAACAAAACATCAAGCTCACCCAAAAATCCTTGGATCTGATGCCGCAGTTGGAACACATCTGGCACAGTTGCGAACAGGCCATTTTTGACATGCTAAACCAAGACCTTTCCATAATCAAATACCTCGATGACATAGAAGCTTCCTTAAAGGCCGTTCCTTTTAACGAACGCTTTTATGAAGCCTATCGCAAGACAAAACAAGAAAAGATAAATTAACTTAAAACAAAGGACGCTATGGACACCACTAAAAAAAACAACACAGACCTATCACGAAGGGGAATGATCAAGACCCTAGGGGCAGGATTGAGTATGGCGGCGCTTCCGTCCTTTATGAGAGCAGATATGACAGAAGTCTCCCCGGAAGCCCTAGACCATGGCGAACGTATTATTCCCGTGGAGGAAAAGGAACTTATGGATATGCAAAAATTTATAGAAGCCTGTATTGCGGCCAATAAGGACTCCAATCCGCAAGAAGCCGTAAAAGAAGTTTTGGCCAGGGGCGTATCGAATCCATCGGTCATGCTAAAGGCTGTAGGAGAACCCAAGGAGGCCGGTTTAAAGGTGTTCCTGCGTTCTGAGGAACTTACCATATTTGCTGCCACATGGACACCACAAATGAACCTCATGCCCCATAACCACCTCATGTGGGCCAATATAGGCATCTATACTGGGCGTGAAGACAATATCCTGTGGGACCGAACCAAACACAGTTTAGGTTTAGAGGCCCATAAAGCAAGGTGTTTGTTTGCGGGCGATGTAGCAACCTTAAAGTCTAATGCCATCCATTCGGTAACCAATCCGTTACAACGGTTTACCGGAGGGGTTCATATTTATGGGGGTGATTTTTTTGCCACAGAGCGCAGCCAATGGGATCCTGAAACCCTTAAAGAAGAGCCTTCCAATGGCGAGGTAATACGCAATATCTTTAAGCTGGCCAACGAGCAAATGCGCCGTATGAAAACCAATTAATTGTAATTTATGCCTTTAACCCCTAAAATTTGGAATATATGAAGCGACTGCTCATAACAAGTGGAAGCCCGTACGAAGACCGTCTAGGGTTTAGTCGCGCCGTACGTGTTGGCCCCTATATAAGCATTGGCGGCACGGCACCAATAGATGCCCATGGCAATACCGTAGGCATAGGCGATATAAGGGCTCAAACCCAACACTGTTTGGAAACTATTAAACTGGCCCTGGAAAAAGCAGGATCGAGCCTAAACGATGTGGTACGAACACGTATGCTCTTAATCAATATCGATGATTGGGAAGCCTCTGCCGAAGTCAAGGCCTCCTATTTTAAAACCATTAAGCCTGCCGATACCATCATGCAGGTTTCCCGCTTTATTAACCCAGAATGGTTAATAGAAATTGAAGTGGATGCGGTTGTGGCTTCGTAAAGACTTGACTACAAGCGTTCTCGACTAACCCGTTTAAAATAGGGTAGCTTAACCTTTTATATGGCCAAAGAAACAAGCCATAGGGCTTTCATAGTCACCACAATGGATAACACCAATGCCAATCTCCAGCAAGCAATCAATAAACGGCCGAACTATCAAATACCGCTAATAGAGTAGTGGTAAAAATTATTACCTTCAATATTGATATACAACATACGCAAATTGAATTTATAACAGCTAAGCTGTTCTTTTACAAAACTAGACTATAGAGGTGATAGAAATACGTCTAAAACACGATTAAGTTGAAATATTTTTCCTATATTTAAGAGTTGATTATTTATCAAATAATTTTACCTCCCTTTTTTTTAATTACAGCAGTTTATTTTGCCAATTCTTTTGGTGCAGTTTCTTGTAAGTTTTTTTGAAAGATTACAAATCATCAAAGCATATTCAAGAAAAATATTTTCAGTCCCGTCTAATTAATTTAAATAAAATGTATTAGTTAGAAGCTTATTGATAAATTGATTTCAAAACGACAGGAAGTGTAGCATTAGAAGTGGTAATAGGCTTGGTTTATATAAGCTTACTTTATAATACCAGAGGCGTTTAGTTTTAATATTTAATCACTTGATAACCAGCACATCATGAAAACAACAAAAAATCACATTGAAGAGCTTCAAAACCGTTTAGCAGCAAACCATACACTACAATCCGATATCGAGTATATCCTAAATTATTTAGCGTACTGCGAATACGAGCTCATTTTATACATGGTTAAAAAAAATATATGGTCGGGAATAATACCACCACCTCCGGACGATTTTGTAAAAGGGGAAGGGACCGTAGAATTGGGACTGTTCTCCTATTGGTTTCATAATGTAAACCTGCTGGACTTATCCATGTTTACACCAGCCCAACAAGAGGACATTAAACGCCTTATTTATGTTGCCAATCTTTTTCTCGGTAAAACCCAATTTAATTCAATTAATTATAATGCACTTAAAACGGCCGATTTAATTTATGAAGATGGCAGTGTTCTAAGTATGGAACGCTATGCCACTTACGATCAGGGGTGGTTTATCGCCTTTCTTAATTTATTGCAAACCGTAATAAATACCGCATGGTATAATAACGGTACATTTCCAACCGTAAAACCCCCGGTAATTCCTTTAGTAGGGAAGATGCCACATATGGTAAAAATTGCCATTATAGGAGACTGGGGCGCAGGAAACCCAAACGCAAAAGCGGTCATGGATCTGCTCATCAAACAAGATGTCGATTATATTATCCATGTAGGGGACGTGTACTACGGTGGCACACCTTTGGCAACAGACCCTAACGGAACACTATATTATGATCCCGGAGAGGAAGTTAATAATTTGATAAATCTTTGGCCCTCGGGATTTAATGGAAAGTCGTTCACTTTAAATTCCAATCACGAAATGTATAGTGGTGCCAACGGATTATTCTATAACGCTTATGGCGTTAATGGCACAAGCACACCGTTCTCGGCACACCAGGGCTCCAGTTGTTTTGCACTAACCTTCGGGGATTGGACCTTGCTAGGCCTCGATTCGGCCTTCGAATCCAAGGTGGCAGATGCGTTTATGACAGGAAGTTTGGGCGATGCTAACGGCACCCAGGTCAATTGGATAAAAAGCCTTAAGCTCAATCCCAATAAAACCATAGTATTGACCCATCATAATGGCTTTGCAGACGACACCACCTCGGGGTCGCCTTTATGGGCCGAACTTCGTAATGCGCTTGGCGGCGATCCCTTTGCCTGGTATTGGGGGCATGTACACAACGGTATTGTATATAAGATGCCCATTACCATTCCTTCATCCAGCAAAGTGCCCGGGTTTACCACCAGAACTTATGCCCGCTGTTTGGGCCATGCCGCATTGCCCTATGGGGTGGCCAGTAATTTAGTAGGTAAACCCATTGATTATAAAGCCGACAATGTAAAACCAAACTCGAACGAACTCTATAACGGTTTTGCAGTTATTAGCCTTAGCACCAACAGCAATGGTATTATGGAAAATATATCCGAAGGATTTTATGATGTATGCGGATCGCCATCGCAACCCAGATATTATAGGCGGTTGTTATAATTGGTGAAAAAGTTGGTCATCCAGAACGAAACGTAGTGAGGTGAATGCCTTAATTTAGAGCGTGGTAATAGTATTAGCAATTGGTCATTTTCAAGTATAAATTAGCATCTATTTCAATATGACCAATGTCATAAAAAATGGCAGGATCCTTTTTTACCTTTAAATCATTCTAAAGTTAATGTAATCATGAAAAATGTAAACCGATGAAAAATTCAACCCTACCATCCGTTAAAAGCACATGCTATAAAGTATTTATTCTTGGTTTTATGTTTTTGGCTATGGCCTGTAACAATGGGCCTTCAAAAGCTAAATCCAATACAACTGAAACGACTAACACACCAAAATTTGAGACCATTTATTGGAACGTTAAGGCCATCCATCCCGACGGACAAAGCTTAGACGTTAAAATGTTTGACAATGCAGGTGAAGGTTTTGATATCAAGGCCATTCAAAACGCCGATCAAGATAATTTACTGGACGTTAAAGCCATGGTGAATGATGAAATCTTACCCGTTAAGATATTGGTGAGCGACAATCAATTTACGCCCGTGGTAGCCATTACCGACTCTGGTAGTGCCTACAAACTCAAAGCCATAACTCCAGAAGGGGAGCAAATTGAAATAATAGGAGTTGCTAGATTTGGCAATATTGTAATTATGAAAGCCCTTACCAAAAAAGGAAAGTTCTATGGTGTAAAAGCCATTTCACCAACGGGACAACTTAATGATATTAAAGGTATAAAAATTAATTCCCAGGACAGGGAGATGACCTTAAGGGGCCATAGCATCTATGCCCATGTTAAAGCCATGCATCCATCAGACGATGAAGATAACTTTGCGCTACCTAAGAAAAACATAGCCAAAGGCCCTTATAATAGTAATTTTGAAACCATTTCATGGAACATTAAAGCGATAACCCCCGATGGTAAAAATCTGGATATTAAAGCTATTGATCCCAAAGGCAATACCTTTGATGTTAAAGCGCTACAAGACTCCAAACAACATAGCTTCATGGATATTAAGGCCTTTGTAGATGGGGCCGTATTACCAGTTAAAATAATACAAAGGGAAGCTTCCGATACCTATTCGCCCATTAAGGCCATTGGAGCAGACGGCACTATTTACGACATCAAGGCCTTAACGGAAGACCAGCAAAAACTGGACGTTAAAGGTATTAGTAGGTCTGGTAATATTGTTCATGTTAAAGCGGTTAATGAAAATGGAGACCTTTATGCGGTTAAGGCTTTTGCTCCAGACGGCAAACTTAATGCCGTAAAAGGGATTAAGATTTTTGATAGAGCCGTGGAAATGAATGTTCAAGGCCATCCTGTTTATGCGCATTTAAAGGCGATTAGTCAATAAGTTTTATATCTGATACAGAACTTTTATAGCTTCAATTATGGACAATAGTGTAATTATATGCTATTGTCCATAAATGTTTTTGGTCTATAATGTTCTCGTGTAAGGTAGTTTTGCTTTGGTTAATAGTGAAAGTTGTTACCGCAGTTTCTTGAAAAAGTTTATTCCAGAATTACCATCTACTGATTATGATGTAAGTAAAGATTACATTGAAAACTTGATTCATTTCCCTATAAGAATCCCCTCTATGAGTGAATCAGAATTTGAAACTTACACAAATTTACTATTCGCAAAACTACATCTTAAATCTACTGAATTTAAAGAGTTAATTTACAAAGTATTTAACGAAACCTCTGACGATATAATTACCGCAAAATTAAGTTCAGAAAATATTTCAGAATATTTAAGTAATGTTCCTGAAGAATTAAAACAAGATTTGATTCTTTCAAAGCAAATTAATTCAATATTGGATTCAATATTAAGTGGTAATCCTAGACAATGCAAGCGATTTTTGAATATGTTGATAATTAGGATTAACATGGCTAAATCTAAAGGGATTGATTTAAAAAAGAATGTTCTAGCAAAATTATGTTGTTGGAGTATTTTAAAACAGAATCTTTTAATCAACTTGTAAAAGCATCATATGAGAAAGATAAAAACATTCTTAAGAGCGTGGAGAATATTGAGGAAGGAAAAGAAAGTATTGACAATACATTTGATGTCTGGTTAAGTGATATGTGGTTGAAAAAGTGGGTTAATACAGAACCAAAAAATGCGTAGCATTCATGAGCACCAATAAAAAGAAATATAAACCTCACGAGAATCGCATATTTAAAAATTTCTGGAGGATTGTACAGAATATTAAAATTATGAGCGTGTCGTTTTTATTATAATTCTTGTAAATAATGTATGCTTACTTAGATAATGATCCGTAGGCCGTAAAATGGCTGTAACATAATGGTTAACGATATAGAACACTAGCGTGTCGCTATATCTACAATTATGTTAAATACGCAGTATTCGCCATTTCACTCAGATAACACATTTGTTCTATAATTTATATTATGTAAAATAGAGTTTTTACACTTCCATAATCTACTCTATACCCTTATTCCTACTGGGTTCAAAGAATTAACATACAAAAAAGTAAAAACTAGATATTGTTTGTATTCAATAAAGGAAACCGCCACTTTTCTGGGAAATTTTCGATGTAGGTAATCTAAGTTTTGGTTAAAAGTTTCACTAGATAGCTTTGAGGCTTTAATCTTATAAATCATACTTTTTCTTAGCAGCCGAAAGGACTTCTTCAAAGTCGACTGTTTGCCCTTTGATTATCTGTCCTTTCGATTTTTCTAACAAGGCTAATATAGTATTTTCTTTATGTTCTTCAAATTCCTTAGGATAGAGGTACTTTGATATTTTTTTCATTTCTTCACTAGTAAACCTTTTCTCATTCATTTTCTTGTAAAACAGCCCTCTTTTAAGTCCAAGTAGGCCCATAAAATATTGCAACTTGTAATTGCTGTTTTTTATATCGTCTGCTAGCCTATCAAGTATTTTATCATACTCATTAATTATGTCAACTGTGTTCATATATATGACTATTTTATTTATATTTACGGTAAATATACAAATATTTTTATGACAAATCTATTATCATTATATTATGTAAAATAGAATATTTTGCAATATAACATTGCATTAAGATAATATCCATTTCTTAAACCTACTTTGTTGCACCCTTCTACGCTTCAAGATTTTCATCTTCTAATTGTTGTGGGCTGTCTTTTTTCAATTTTAAATAGCCATTACCCTTAACCTTAAACGCTTTGTATTCTTCCTTACTGTACGACATAAAGTTAGACGATCGTCTGTAAGCATCTTGAAAATCGGCGTGCTTTTTGGTGCGGCTTGTCCTTTTTCTGGTTTCCATAATGCGTATTACTTTTGAGGTTGACACTTATAATTTAGCAAAAGTTTGAAGCAGTTTAATTGCTAAATTCATCATAAATATAGTATTTATTCTTTTAACCTGCTTTATATTTGCCGTTTTAAATGCCTTAAGTCGATGAAAAACCCGTCAAAAGATAAAAGTTCTAAAACCAGATTACAGCTCTTACACCAGTACTATAATTATACTGGGTTTTATAGCTTTGTTTGGCAGGCGGTAAAAAAAGCAATCCCAATTATAGCAGCTGTAGTGCTTGCTATTATTGTTATAAATAGTTTTTTTAACATCAACGAAGGGCTGGTATATTTAACAGAAACCTTACCTCCCTTGGGTGTTTTAGGCTTCTTTTTTGTTTCGGAAACGTTTTTGGGGCTTATTCCGCCAGAAATATTTATAGCATGGTCTGGTAAGATGGATCTGCCTTGGCTGTTCTTGGGCTTATTGGCGGTCTTGTCTTATATAGGTGGTTTAATTAGCTATGTTATAGGTGTTAGTATTACTAAGCTGCCTAAAGTACATCGCTATATGGAAGCGAAACTGGAAAAGCAATTAAAGCAGTCCCGCAAATGGGGTGGTTTTTTAATTGTAGTGGGTGCCCTATTGCCACTACCCTTTTCTATTTCGTGTTTAACGGCTGGGCTAATTCATTTTCCATTTCGGGGTGTGGTACTTTATGGGGCCTTACGCTTGTTGCGCTTTTTAATATACGGTCTGGTTATTTTCCATGTGGTGTAATGAAGACAGAAGACGGAAGACCCAAGTACGAAGAAGAAACGTTTAGTAATGTTTTACCTCCTCGTCTTATCCTTTGCAAAAGTCTGTTTTATAGAACTATATTAATTGCATGCGGCATTGCTAATCACGCTTTTTTTGAGTGATGTGGCAATCTCTTCATAATTAAAGCCTGCCCAAAACCCTTGCTTTAAGTTGTTTGCTCTCGGTGATGCAATATAGTGGTTTTACCACCTCGCCTTTATCCTTATGCTTAGGATAAAGCCACTCCTCCTTTAAAAGGAGGAGAATTTTTTATTTACCCTTAATATCTTATTAACCAATAACTAAATACTAATAATCCATTGTCTATCGACTGAAGGCTAAAGACCAAAGAAAAAACTAAAGCCATTCCCTAAAGAAATCCATCATTTCCTCTTTTAGGTCGTAATGTAATTTAATATAGGTACGCATATCGTCTTTTAGGGTGTTTTGCTCATTTTGTAAGCGACCATCAATATTTTCGTTATAATCGGCTTTATGGATATTTGCCATTTTATTTCTACAGCGGTGCATTAATTTAGATATGGCGGCCTTCTCTATCATTATCCTATTTTGGAAATTCTCTATAGACATAGTCGCCCGTTTATCGAATTCGCGGCTTGCGATTTCTTCCAACTTTTCTTCAAAGGTATCCATTTCATTAAAATGAAAACGTAGTTCTCTTTTCCAGGTGTCTAAATTAAACTTAAGATCGCTTAAATAATTTGCTTTTACTATCATGGCTTTCGATTAAAAAATTATACTTCTGCTTTAACTAGTTGTTTTTGTATGTTATTAGGTACCAATTGGTACGATGAAAATTTCGAACTAAATGTGGCCTTGCCTTGGGTTAACGAGCGTAAATCTGTAGAATAGCCATATAACTCTGCAGCGGGAATGGTACATTTAAGGATTTGGTAATGGTCTAAATTATCAAAGCCTTGGATGATGGAGCGTCTGGACTGTAAATCGGTCATGACATTACCTACCATATCTTCCGGCACTTTAACGGTCAATTCGTTGGTTGGCTCCAATAACTTAGGGTTGGCATTTAAAAAGGCTTCCTTAAAGGCGTGGGCACCAGCAATTTTAAAGGATATGTCGTTAGAGTCGACAGGATGCATCTTACCATCGTAAACCATAACGCGTACGTCCCTAATGTACGATCCTGTAAGCGGCCCCTCTTCCATTACTTCCATAACGCCTTTCATTATGGATGGCAAATAACGCAAATCGATTACACCGCCTACAATGCAGTTGTAAAATACGAGCTTACCACCCCATGGTAAATCGACTTCCTCCTTGCCCCTAATATTGAAGCCTTCTGGTTCTGGCATACCCTCTATCCAAGGCTCTATTTTAAGGTGTACCTGGGCAAACTGTCCCGAACCTCCCGATTGCTTTTTATGACGGTAATTGGCCGTAGACGACCGCTGAATGGTTTCCCTATACTTAATCTTGGGCTTACTGTAAGTAGCTTCTATATTATAATCGTGCTTTAAGGTCCAATCTATAATAGCTAGGTGCAACTCGCCCTGGCAACCCAATATTTGCTCTTTGGATTCTTTGGAATAATTTATTACTACAGTGGGGTCTTGCTTATGAATGCGACGGAGGGCTTCACTAAGCTTTTCGTCATCGGCTTTGTTGGTTACCGAAACGGCTTTTTGAATACGAGACTCTGGATATTGGATGGGCTTAATGCTAATGGGCTTACTACCGCTGTACAGGGTGTCGTTGGTTTTGGTAAACTTTAGTTTTAAGGTGGCTCCAATATCGCCAGTGGTTAACTTTTTTACGGGGTTTCTGTTTTTTCCGTCCATAATGAACAGTTGGTTAATGACTTCTACTTCGTCCGTTCTGGAATTGGTGAGTTTGTCATTTACATTAACCTCTCCCGATGTCACTTTAAAGAACGTGATTTGCCCCAAGTTAGACTGGTATAAGGTTTTAAAAATAAAAAGCGATGTTGGGGCATCTACTTTTGGGGATACCTCCTCGCCTTCTATACTCTGCTCTGGTTTTAGATCGGCTGCAGCCGGTGCCACATTGTCAATAAAACCCATAAGGCGGCCACTGCCCATATCCTGCAATGCAGAGACACAAAAAACAGGGAACAAATCGTGGTTTAACATCCCCAATTTAATTCCCTGTCGCATTTCATCTTCACTAAGGGTGCCTTTGTCGAAGTAGAGTTCCATTAAGGCCTCATCGTTTTCGGCCGCTTTTTCAACCAATTCGTTGTGGAGAAAGTCGGCCGTTTCCTTTTCGCTATCGGGAATGGCTATTTTTTCTGGTTTTCCGCCATCTGGTCCAAATTTGTAGCATTTCATTTTAAGCACATCAATAATACACTGTGCGCCTTCTAACTTTATAGGATACTGAATTTGAACCGCATTATTACCAACCAACGATTTTATGCTTTTAAAGGCATCGTCGAAGTTGCAGTCTGAGTGATCAATCTGATTGATAATAAATAAGGTTGGCTTGTTATATTTATCGGTATAATTCCAGATAATTTCAGTGCCAACCTCTACGCCGTGCTTGCCATTTATAACGGTGGCGACCGTGTCTCCCACCCTGATGGCCGAAACAATTTCACCTATAAAGTCATCCAATCCAGGCGTATCAATAATGTTAATCTTGTAATTACGCCATTCGGTGTGTAGTGGTGTTGCAAATACCGACGCTTGACGCTCCTGCTCGATGTCATGATGGTCCGATGTCGTATTCTTATCTTCTATGGTACCACGTCTATTTATGAGTCCCGCTTCAAATAACATGGTTTCTGCTAAAGTAGTTTTGCCACTGTCGTGGGCACCCACAAAAACTACATTTTTAATGTGTTTGTCGTCAAATACTTTCATTCGTTAAAATTTTATTAATTATGTGATAATAATCTAATTATAAAATTAAGAACTCATGCAAGCACTCGTTGCACTCGTTCTCACATTAAAAATTTTAAAATACTATCTTTTGTAAAAAGTATTCTTAAAATTTTTAATGTTCGTTTCATTGTTTATTGTTTTAATAGCCACGCCTGTATGCCGACAGGCAGACGCAACCAATAGTTTAATAGTGTTAACATCTTGCCTCTATACTATAGAATTTGAGGCCCAAATAGATGACATAAAAATACTTTCTTAATTTACGAAAAAATATGATTAAAATCAGCTACTAAATATTCTTAATGGAATCATAACAAAAATGTATGTTAACTTTAGTTGTTTATTGCTGGGGCTGTCCTATTTTTGCAAAAAAAAATAGTATGTCATTTTTAAGTATTTTTAGAATTGTAGCGTTGTTGGAAGGGATATCATATATTTTATTGCTTTTTATTGCAACCCCTATAAAGTACACGATGGGCGATCCGCAGTATGTGAAATTATTAGGCATGCCCCACGGTTTGTTGTTTGTGGCTTACATAGCTATAGCCCTTATGTTAAGGCCTAGCTTGAACTGGAGTGGCAAACAGTTTAAATACGTACTTTTAGCAGCTATTATCCCATTTGGGACATTTTATGTAGATAAAAAAATATTAAGTTCTAAGTATGAATAACATTAGACACAGCATATACGATTACTTGATTGAAGAGGGAGTTTCTGCAACCATGGCAGAATATCTTAATATGCTTGTGTTTTTGGCAGGCTTGCTCGTTATTGTATTTGTTGTCGATTTTATAATTAGAAAATTAATTAGGGTAACCTTTATTAAATTGGCCCATAAGACCAAAACAAATTTTGATGATTTGTTGATAACCAATAAGGTCCCCAGAAACATAGCCCATATTTTTCCGCTTTTAATTGTGATTGAATTTGTGCCCGTTGTTTTCTATGATTTCCCAAATTTTGAAAACCCCGTTGAAAAGGCACTTAAGGTCTTTGCCATAATATTAACCTTATGGGTGGTTAGAAGCTTACTAAATACGGTTAAGGATTACCTAAAAACCTTACCGCGTTATAAGGACAAACCTATAGACAGCTACATACAGGTATTTATGATTTTTGCCTGGGTTCTAGGCCTCTTTGTGGCGGTTGCTATTGTAAGTGGCATTACTTTTTTTAAGTTTATTACGGCTTTAGGTGCTGGTTCTGCAGTTATTATTTTGGTGTTTAAGGATACCATTTTAGGGTTTGTGGCCAGTATTCAAGTATCCATTAACGATATGGTACGTATTGGTGACTGGATTACGTTTGAAAAATATGGTGCCGATGGTGATGTAATAGAAATCAATTTGGCGACGGTAAAAGTGCAAAACTTCGATAAAACCATTACTACCATTCCTACCTACGCTCTTATTTCCGATTCGTTTAAGAACTGGCGTGGCATGGTGAATTCAGACGGACGCCGTATTAAGCGTGCCCTTTTAATTAAACAAGAAGGCATTAAGTATTTAACGACAGACCATGTGGAGCGTCTTAAAGAAATACAGTTGCTCACCTCTTATTTGGAATCCCGTCAACAAGATATTAGTAAATACAATGCCGACCATAAAGCCAATAAAGAATTACTTTTGAACGGTAGAAACCTAACCAATATTGGCGTATTCAGAAAATATATTGATTCTTATTTGAAGCAACATTCGGCTATTAATAAGGACATGATGATTATGGCGCGTCAATTGGCGCCAACCTCGCAAGGTATTCCTATGGAAATCTATGCCTTTAGCAGCGATAAACGTTGGGAAAATTACGAGTATATTATGTCTGATATTTTCGATCACCTCTTGGCTGCCCTACCCTATTTTGACTTAGAGGTGTTTGAATTGCCTACAGGTGCTATAGCTATTAAAAATTAAACAACATTTAGGGCTAACTCATTCCAAACGCTACTAAACTAAAATTAATATTAACCCTCGTCATTACGAGGGAGCGCATTGACCGAAGTAATCTCTATGTTTAGGCTGTGGAACTAACAGGTTGCTTCGCTACGCTCGCAATGATCTTTTTAACTTATTCTCCCTTGAAAAGATGCATTAATCCCTCGTAGTTCTTTTTTAGAATAACTTCTGGATCGCCTCCTTTTACATGCCCCAGTATATTAAAAAGGCCTTTATAGTTTAAATCCAATAGCCGTTGGATCATGTCTTTTTCTAAGTTGCCCTTTCCAATGGTTATAATTTTGGGGCCTTCGGCTTTCATGCCATTTAAGCTTACTGCCCATAAATAAGGCATCAATTTTTTAATATTTTCAGAATAGTCTTCTAAATCATGATGGGCATGGTGGAAATTAAAAACAATACCAATCTCTTCACCAGGTAAAGCTTTTATGATTTTAAGTTGATTTTCTGGCCTCCCAAACCATCCGCCATGATTGTACAAAGCTATTTTACACCCTAAAGATTTTGCCCTTTTAGACAAGTATGAAACCATTGCAATAGCTTCTTGTAATGATTCCGCTTCGGTTAAGCTTTCAAAATATGTAGGTTCAAAACCCACCCATATTTGGGTTTTTAAATCAACGCGTTTCAGGTTTTTAAATACAACTTCTCTATCTGGGTTTAAATGATTGGGCTTGTCCTTCCTTAAGTTAATGTATAACCAAACGGCTTTTATAGCTATTCCCTTTTCTTTTGCAAGCTCCCATTCTTCTTTCATTGTTGGAATATGCTCAGGTCTATGGCCATAGGCATATTGTTTATAGCCTAAACGTTCTAACATGTCCAAACGTTCTTTGGGTGTTCGTTCTTTTGCATCGAAACCTACAATGGACCACGGGGTAAGATTATCTTTATTAAATAGGCCAGCGTTACTTTCTTGCTTGGTTACTTTACAAGCTATAAGCGTTAAGCTCATTATTAGAACAGCTAAAATATATTTTTTTAAAACCATGTTCTGTCTCAACATTTAGTTTAAAATTATTTTTTTGGTTAGGCTTAATCCGTCTTCAGAATTAATCCTTATAAAATAAATACCTGTTGCCCCCTTTATGGTTATTTTTTTTTTTGAAAATGTATCAAAGGCAAAGGTTTGTGTGCGTTGCCCAAGGATATTAATTACATCAATACCAACATTGTTGTATGTTTTCTGAAGGTCAATATTCAACAAACCTTTTGATGGGTTAGGGTATATACGGCTCCTCCTTCGGAGAAAATATGCAGTTTGTATGTTTTATTACCCTTAAAAACCTTCAACTTGTATATCGCTTGTCTTAAACCCAATACGCTCTGCAATAGCATAAACAAATTGTCCCTGGTTGATTTTAAATGGTTTGGTGTACAACTGCCAACCACTATTTAAATCAAATTGTTCATTTGGTTTGTCTGATACAATATAGGCGATGGATGCACCTTTCGTTGGGCATGAAAGCGATATGGTTTTGCCTTGGGACGTTTCGACCACATTCAATGTGACAGGTTTAGTGGTAGGCTGTACAAAATTGGGCCACATCTCGTTAATAAGCTGTGATTCGGGTACCAGACCTAAATCTGGTCTTTGTGCCATATGCTCCTTTAGTGTTTGACGCATTTTGGACAAGATTGAAGCGTACTTTGGATCTTTAGCCAAATTGTTCAAATTATGAGGGTCTTTTGTACAATCGTAAAGCTCTTCGTTTGTTTTGGTTTCAAACCAAATGTGCTGAACAGCATCCAATTTGCCTTCATCCCTTAGCTTTAAGAAAGTTGGCATCATCGGTACATTTTTTCTATAGGCCACATCTTTGTATTTGGTAAGTTCGGGAAAGTCATTTCGCAAGTACAAATAGCTTTTATCCCTAACAGCCCTTATCCTATCGGTATGCTCATCAAATCGGTCTGATGTCCCAAAAATATAATCTCTTTCTTCTGATTTATAGGCTCCTAAAAAAGCATTTCCTTCCATATATTCCGGAGGTTTAACCCCTGCTAAACTCAGCATGGTTGGTGCCAGGTCTACAAACGAGATCATACGATCGGTACGTCCGTTATTGGTGTTTATTCCTTTGACCATAAACGGCACTTTTAACCCAGAATCATAAATTTCACGTTTTTGTCTTGGTAATGGACCACCATGGTCGCTGTAAAAGAAAATAATGGTATTATTATACAGGCCGTCGTCCTTTAACTGTTTGATAAAAGCCCCTACTTCGGCATCCATTAATTCTATATTACTGTAATGCCTTGCTATGGTTTCGCGTGTGGCTTCATTATCTGGAAAATAAGGAGGCACAGGAACAGTATTTGGATCAACAGTTAATGGTAGGTCGCTTTTTTTCCAAAGTTGACTTTCGTGGGTTGTCCCTATGTTGAATACCGCAAAGAAAGGTTTGTCCTTTGGTGCATGTCTCCAATGCGCTTTATTATTGTTTTCATCCCAAGCGGTTACGGGTGCCGCAAATTGATAATCGGTCTTTTGATTGTTCGTACAGTAATACCCCGCTGCTCGCATGTATTCAGTATAACACTTTACATACTCGGGAATAACCGCCGAATATTGAATAATGGAATCGCCTTGTAAATCGGTACGGTCTACTTTATGGTACTCTCGTATGCCCCAAGACATAACATCCTGCCCGGTTCGCATATGCATTGTACCTATGCTGGTAGGATACATCCCCGTAATGATTGAAGAGCGTGTTGGCGCACATACCCCTACTACTGCAAAAGCATTGTCGTAAATAAGGCTTTCTTTGGCAAGGGCATCTAAATTTGGCGTTTTAGCGGTATGATCGCCATAAAATGATAGGTTTGGACTAATATCTTCTGTAACAATCCATAGGATGTTGGGACGTTTATTTAGCTCAACCTTTTTTTTCTGTGATTCTTGTATATGAAGTTTGGCATATAATGTGCAACCCAAAATACTTATCCAAAATAGAAAAACTATTCTCATAACATACGATGATTAAAAATTAGCCTTCCAATCGTTCAGTTTTGTTAGCAATGCTTGGGCCAATTTTGGTTTTTCATTTATTAAATTATATGTTTCTGAAGGATCTTCAGCTATATTATATAGTTCTGTTCTGCCTTCTTCATACCAATGAATCAATTTATAATCACCTTCCCTAATGGCTGATGACTTTGTATCTCCCGTATTAACAGGGCGCGCTTTTGAGGAATGCCAATATACGGTTCTATCGTTCCAATGTGTTTTGTTCTTAAGTACAGGTAGAAAACTTTTACCATCGGTTTGTAAAGTCTCTCCTGAAACGACATCGAGCAAGGTAGGAAATACATCCATGAGCATGACCAAAGACTGGTTGTCTTCACGAGCCTGTAATTGTCCCTTCCATTTTACAAACAGCGGGACTTTAATTCCTCCATCATACAGCCATCCTTTTCCGGCACGCAATGGGTAATTCGAGGTCGCCAAGTGACGCTTCTTAGTACCATCGTTCGATAGCCCGCCATGATCGGATGATAATACAACAATCGTATTACCTTCTATGTCCAAGGTTTTCAAAAGATTAAGTAATTTACCAACATTAGCATCCATGTTTTCTACCATAGCGGCATACGTGGCATTATCTCGTCTCATTTTTGTGCGACCGGTGCCTTCTAAAATGTATTCTGGCCGATTCCCATAATCGAATGCATTGATTTCTTCTCTGTTACGTTTAATATCTTCTGCTTTGGCTTCTAATGGCTGATGCACAGCATAAAAGGCTAACATAGCCATAAATGGTTTGCTTTGATCTCTTTCCTTTATATATTTTATAACTTGATTGGTAAGCACATCGGTTAAATAGTCACCTTCATTACTTATCGCTTCCAAATCCTTTATAGGCGCTTTTTTATTGATGCCTTTATGCTTTGGGGTATTAAATGGGTAGATAAAGCTAATAGGAGAACCGGCATGACCTGCAGCTACACTCGTGTTAAAGCCCAAATCTTTTGGGTCTTCTCCTAAATGCCATTTACCAAAATAAGCCGTTTGGTAACCCGAGGCATTGATGTGCTTTATAAAGTTTTTACTATCTGGTATATTTGTCATTTCGAAACCATCGTCTGGAACGTCTCCGTCTTGAACGGGATAGTTCCCTGTCATCATCGCAAAACGGGACGGTACACACCGTGGATAATTAGCGTAGGCCTTACCAAATACAACAGATTCCTTAGAAAGTGCATCTATGTGTGGCGTTTGGTATATTTTAGACCCATTACAGCTTAAATCATGATAGCCTAAATCGTCTATATGTATGATTAAAATATTAGGTTTTTGATTATTGGGTTGTAGCTCGGTAGATTTATTTGTCTTACAAGAAACTATAAATACTAATAGGACAAAATTAATAACATAAAGTAATTTAATTTGCTTTAAAATCTTCATGATCTACTTGCTTTTAACGCTCTTTTGATACTAAAATATGCCGAGGTAGGCTGAAACTTTTTGTTGTAAATAGACTGAAAATCGCCTGTCCCTTTTTTGTGCCTTACCCCTAAATCCCAAAGGTTAAGTGTCACTTCGCCTTGTTTGCTTTTCTCTATAAGTAAATCTACTATTTTATTGTATAATTTCTTTTGGTTTTCGCGTTCTGTCTTTAATTCCTTTTTGAACTGGTCCTTGACCAAATAATCCAATTCCGTTACATGGAAGGCTAAATTATTCGCATGGGCCCAATCGATTAAATCGGACATTCTTTTGATGGTGGCATCCATATTATCTATAAAGTCTTTCCTTTTTGCTCCCAGTTGAATATGTCCTTGCCAACCAATGCCATCTACACGATAGCCCTTGGAGCGTAAGTACAGAACCGTTTCTTTAACTTTATTCCATAACACATCTTCCATTCCTGCATTTTGGTTATAAACCAATTCGATATTTGGAGCATATCGGGTAGCTAGTGCAAAGGCCTTTAGGATATAAAGAGGATAGCCGTTTTTATCTAAGCCCATTTTGAGCCAAGGGTTCTCCCATTGATCCACTCCTTCCTTTGGTCCAAACCAATCGCCATTAGCCAAGATGGTTTCATTGACTACATCCATATATTTAATACATTTCTCCGCGTTAAACCTCTTGGAAACCGCCAACATGTACTCTTCCATGTTCTTTGATAGCTCTTCTGCAGTTCTGTCATCGGCTTTTGCCCATTTTGAGGCTTGCGGGCTTACTGGGGAATGCATGCGAACGATTAAGTCATTCTTATTGGCAAAATCAATAAAATCGTTGATTTTCTTCCATTGCCATTTACCAGGTTCTGGATGAATAGCACTCTGCTTAGCGGCATTGGCAGGTGTTAAATATTTAAAATCTTTAAGAAATAATTTTTCTTTAATGGTGTTAAGCTCTTCATGATTTAATGTAGCTCCAACGAGCAAGGACTTTCCGGTAGCAGGATTTGTTTTTTTTTGCTGAGCTGTAATCAACAAGCTATACAACAAAATAAAATATAGGAACAAATACTTCATAGTATGGCTTTTATTTTTTGTCTTTGTTAGACTTTTTCTTTCCTTTATTTTTACCAATGTCCATTTTAGAGGACACTAAATATTCCTTTTTCCATGCTTTTAAAAGCGATTTCATCTCGGCTAGTTTAGCAGGGTTTTCAGATGAAATGTCATGAGACTCACTAATATCCTCTTTTAGATTATATAATTCGTAGGTGTTAGTGTCTTTAAAAAACATGAGTTTATAATCTCCCGACCTTACAGCAGATTCTTTAGGGTCTCCCGTGCTATGTGGACGTGCTTTATTGGAGTTCCAAAAGACAGATCTATTCTCCCAAGACACTTTACCATTTAGTACATTTTTATAGCTCTCGCCATCAATACCTTTCACTTGTTTGTCGATAGCTAAATCTAAAAGCGTTGGGAAAATGTCCATTCCCATCACGATAGAGTTTTCGTTTATATGGGGTTTGAAATTTTTGCCAAAGTGCCATATTAAAGGCACCCGAATACCGCCTTCATACAACCAACCTTTACCAGCTCTTAGAGGGTTATTTGTTGTGGCAAGGTTACGTTGGCCTTTAAAGCCATCGTTTGAAAGCCCTCCATGGTCTGAGGTTAGCACGATAATCGTATTGTCCAGTAATTTTTTGTCTTTTAGCATTTTAAAGATCCTGCCTAAGTTTTCATCTACATTTTCTACCATAGCCGCATAAACAGGATTGTCCTGACGCATCTTTCTGCGTCCTGCCCCCTCTTTAATATATTCTGGTATGTCACCAAAATCTATAGCTTTTAACTGCTCTTTATTGCGTTCAATATCCTTTTCTTTGGCCTCAAGAGGTGTGTGTACAGCGTAGTAAGCCAATACCCCCATAAACGGTTCTCCTTTTGGCGTGTCCTTAATAAGCTGTATCACTTTGTTGGTCAATAAATCTGAAGCGTAATCGCCTGCTTTACCTTCTTCTTCCAAATCTTCGACAGGCTCTTTTGCAGGTTTTCCATTTTTTTGAGTATTGAATGGATAGAATCTACTTCCCAACCCGCCTGATCTACCAGCTGCATAAGTGGTTTTGAAGCCAAAATTTTTAGGATGTGCACCACCATCTCCTAAATGCCATTTGCCTACGTAAAAGGTATGGTATCCTTCTTCATTAAAAAGAGATATGAAGTTTTTTTCTTTAGGTAGTGCCGCCAAGTTGCCCTTATTTTCGTTTACGGGATAAGTCCCCGTTAACATGGCATACCTTGAAGGCGTGCATCTTGGGTAACTACTGTAGGCATTTGTAAATATTATAGCGTTTTTGGCCAGATTATCAACATTTGGGGTATTGTATAATTTTGAGCCATTGTAACTCAAATCATGATATCCCCAATCGTCTGTAATGATGAACAGGACATTGGGTTTCGTTTGTGAATAATTATAAAACGAAACACAAAATAATATGATGTGCGCTATCTTTTTCATAGAATTTATAACAGGTAATCTTGACTTATTTCTATTGGTTCTGTTTTTTTGTTAAATGAGACTTTAACTTTGCTTTTAGTTCGGTTACAACTGTTTTATATTTCGCGTCATTGACCCAGTTTATTGTTTCTAACGGATCATTTTTATAGTCATACAATTCACGACCTACAATGTTGTTTCCATCATAAGCTTTATAGCTTCTGTAATCGTTGTCATGCCATTCTGTGTAGCGGTAATGGTCTGTACGAATGGAATACCCCATGCGTTTACCTCTTGCATACTGATGGTAAGCATAATCCATGCTTAGTGTTGTAGCAGGATTGTTATCCAACAACGGCACCAATGATTTACCATCTGTTTGGTTACTTTGTGGTACGTTTGCCAATTCAAAAACTGTAGGGAATAAATCGACCAGGTTTACGGGGTTGTCTAGCTTTTTATTTTTAGAAACTCCAGGGCCTGAAAACATGAACGGAATTCGTGTGGCCTGTTCGAAATTTGAATGTTTGCACCATTCGGTATGGTCTCCTAAATGCCAACCATGATCACCCCAAAGTACAATTATGGTATCATCTAAAATACCTTTGGTTTCCAAGGCATCCAAAAGTTTTCCTATTTGAGCATCGATATAGGATACACAGGCCATATAGCCATGAATTAATTCCCGCTGTTTTGCTTCGGGTAATTTATCGCCGATATTCAGATTGCTATCGATATCGGAAAAAGCCCTTAGCTCTCCAAAGGAATGGTAAGCCAATTTAGGAGTGCCTTCTGCCAACTCTTGAAACTTGGCTAATTCTATTTTATCTCTATCATACAAATCCCAATACTTCTTAGGGGCTACAAATGGTAAATGTGGCTTTTGATAACCAACACCTAAGAACCAAGGCTTTCCTGTTGCCTCTAAATCTGCAAGCTGCTTAAGTGCTGTTTGGGTATATAAACCATCCTGATAAGCTTCATCACTTACATCGGCATTTTCCGTACTAGGCTTTAAGCGCTTAAACACATAACTACGAAGCTTACCTCCCTTTAGACCTTTGGCTTCCCCTTTAGCCTTTAATGAGGCTAGTTGTTTTTTGTTGTCGGGATCTTGGTAATACTCAAATGCAGCCGCTCCATATTTAGGATCGTAATTTTTAGGCAATCGGTGCGGTTGGCTCCAACTCTTCCCATCGTGTCCAGGTGAAGAAGACCCTTTATGATAGATTTTACCAACGGCAGTTGTTTCATAACCTTGCGAAATTAAATATTCGGGCATGGAAATTAAATCGGGGGCAGATTCCCGAAAATCGGTATGCAAATCCCAAACTTTTGTTCTATCGGGGTTTGTTCCCGTCATGACACTAGCTCTGGAGGGACCACATACAGCATACTGCACATGGGCATTAGTAAAACTAACCCCCATTTCTGCCAAGCGATCAAAATTAGGCGTAACCATTTCTGGGTGTCCGTAATTTGAAAGCAACGGCTTTAAATCATCAACAGCAATAAAAAGAATATTCTTTTTGCTAGAATCCATTTGTGAATCTAGCAGTGTACTTGTTTGTTGTGCCTTACATGTAAATAGCGCCAAACAAGCGATAAAGCCTAAATATTTAGTTATTTTCATTGTTACCACTTCTGTTTGTTAATACGTCCTGTACGGAAGTTTCATCATCTTTCTTATCTACGATAGATCCAAAATCGGTATCAGTTATGGCTCTAAAATCAGCTAAAGACTTATTGTTTTCATACTTTGCCATTAATCCTTTCAATTGTTGCTTTAAGTCTTCAACAACATGAGCATACTCGGGATCATTAATAATGTTATTTAACTGCATTGGGTCTTTTTCCAGATCGTAAAGTTCCCATACATCAATATTATAATAAAAATGTGCCAAAGTATATTTTTGGGTTCTTATGCCATAATGTGGTTGCACA
Organism: Aestuariivivens insulae; assembly: GCF_022662195.1. Taxonomy (GTDB): domain Bacteria; phylum Bacteroidota; class Bacteroidia; order Flavobacteriales; family Flavobacteriaceae; genus Aestuariivivens; species Aestuariivivens insulae. The sequence continues at coordinate 33,036 of NZ_JAKMCS010000013.1, forward strand.
TGATGCCAATATGGGAATTCATAATAATGATAGTACATGGCCTGTTGCCAATTTTTAGGTGTATGCCCAGATAATAATGCTTTAAAGCTTTCCCCTTGCATCGGTTGCTCAGTGTCAATATTAGCAAGATCTAAAAGCGTTGGTGCAAAATCTATATTGGTAACAATATCTTCATTTATGGTTCCTGATTTCACCAGCTTAGGATACTTCACAATAAAAGGCATCCTTAGAGACTCTTCATAAATGAAACGTTTATCGAAAAAGCCATGATCGCCTAAATAAAAACCTTGATCTGATGTCAATACTATTACCGTATTGTCTGTTAAGCCATTATCGTCTAAATATTTCAACACACGGCCAATATTATCATCAACCGATTTCACGCATGCCAAATAATCTTTAATATAGGTTTGATAACGCCATTTTTTGCCTTCTTCTGCAGTCATGCCTTCTGGCTGTACCACTTCACCCGGTTTGGCTCCATAAAAAGCCCATTTTATTTTTTCCAGCCCTTCAAGGTTAGCTGGCTCTTCGTACTTCATATCACGACGCGAAAAATAATCCATGGTCATTTCGGTATCTCCCGCTGTTAGTTCCCTACCTTTATAATCATCATTAAAAGTAGCCGGATATGGCATTTCTATATCCTCCCACAACTGTTCATATTTAGTATCGGGTTGCCATGGTCTATGTGGTGCTTTGTACTGAAGTACCATCATAAAAGGAGCGTCTTGCTTTCGCTTTTTTTCCAACCAATCTATAGCAAAATCGGTGCTTAAATTGGTAGCATAGCCTTTCTCCTTTACATCTTCCCCATTTTCATTATATACAGGATCCCAGTAATGCCCTTGTTGTCCCGCCGAATTATGATATTTAAATACATCGAATCCCTTCGGTTCGGTTCCTAAATGCCATTTACCAAATAAGCTGGTTTGGTAACCGTGCTTTTGAAACTCTTGTGGAAAGGTCCATTGTGTATCATCGAACTTTCCGCCACTTTCGTTTTTATAGTAACCATTTTTATTGCTATAGTTACCTGTAAGAATAGCGGCTCTTGAAGGGCCACATATGGCATTGGTACATAACACATCCTGAAATAGCATGCCTTCTTTTGCCAGTCTATCTATATTGGGCGTGGGAGCAATATCTTTATAGATGCCACCATAGGCACTAATGGCCTGGGTTGTTAAATCATCTGCCATTATATAAATGATATTGGGTTTTTGCCCATTATTAGCTTCCACAACATGGTGAGCCTGTTTTTTTGGAGTGTCTTTACAGGACACCAAAAATAATGAGCAAATAAGAACTGTGTTTAAAATCCTTAACATATTAATTCACTTTTTCTATTATAAAACCATCTGCAACGGAAAGCGTTACCTTATTTAAATCTTTGTCTGCAGATGAATTTCCAGTCATAATTATAAAATCCCCAGGCTCCACAACAAAATTGAAATCCTTGTCGTACATGGCTAAACTTTCGGCCGTAATAGGAATTTGTACCGTTTCTGTTTTCCCTGCCTTTACTAAAATTCGCTTGTAACCTTTTAGTTCTTTTAAAGGTCTGGTGTATGAACTTATGTCATCTCGAATATAGAGCTGAACAACTTCTTCCCCATCTACATTACTAATGTTATTTACTGAAACCTCGACAATAACCTCATCGTCTTTTCCATTGAATGCTGTTTTGGAAAGTTTTGGTTCGGACAGTTCAAACTTGGCATAGCTTAAACCAAACCCGAATGGATGTAATGGCACTTTCTTTTCGGTATTGTACTTATGGATATAAGCTGTTGGTTTATGGTTATACACCATTTGTAACTGCCCTACGCTACGTGGGATGGTTAATGGCAATTTACCCGATGGGTTTACTTCTCCAAAAATAACTTCTGCTGTGGCCTGTCCGGCAAAAGCACCACTTTCCCATGTATTGACAACTGCTGCAACGCGTTGCTCCAACCAAGGCTCTGCTATAGGGCTGCCACTTACGTAAACAACAATTACCGGTTTACCTTGGGCCAGGATTTTATCTGCCAATTTCATTTGATTACCTGATAGCTTTAATGTAGCCCTGTCTATGTTCTCTCCCGTTGTTTTACGTTTCCAATCGTGACGAAATGAATTCTCTCCTAAAACCAACACACATATATCGGCTTGTTTGGCTTTTTGTGCCGCAGTTTCAATATTGGCATCGGTAATTTCCTTAGAGCGATCTCCGGAATCAAAGTAATTTATTTTATATCCGTTTTTCTCTCCTAAAGCAGTCAGTCCTTCCAGAATGGTTACAATATTTTCTTCGGGTTGCGGAGACACCCAATCGCCTAATGTGGTTTGGTTATCGGCATTAGGTCCAGTAATAAAAATGGTCTTTCCGTTTCCATTTCCCGATAGTGGCAGGAATTGTGCCTTGTTCTTTTGCAATACAATGGAACGTCTCGCCTGTTCCAGTGCCACCTTTTGATGGGCTTCCGTAAAGTTTAATGCTTTAGCTTTATCGATATCCACAAACGGGTTTTCGAACAAACCTAGCTTGAACTTTGCTTCCAAAATCTTGCGACATGCATAGTCTACACGCGATTGATCAACCTTACCTTCTTTAACCAATTCTATTAAAAGCTTATCGAAAACTGGGCCATGCATATTCATGTCCATTCCTGCATTTACCGAAAACTCTATGGCTTGCTTAAAATCTTTTGCCACATGATGCCAAAGTGCTATTCTAGATACATCGTTCCAATCGCTTACATAAAACCCTTTAAACCCCCAACGATCACGCAACAAATCGTTCATCATAAATTTGTCCATATGGCCTGGCATACCAGCCACTTCATTATGGGCGGCCATAATAGAAAATACATTGGCTTCCTGCACCGCACGACGGTAAGGAGGCAAGAAAATTTCGAATAAGGTACGTTCGGACACATCGGTTGGTGAGGCATTTAACCCATTTATGGAAGAGCTTCCTGCAATAAGGTGTTTTGCACAGGCAATAACAGACTCCTCACCCGTAAAATCATTAGATTGTAATCCCTTGATAGTGGCTATTCCCATATTGCCTACCAGGTAAGGGTCTTCGCCATAGGTTTCCCCAGTACGTCCCCAACGTGGATCTCTTAGTACATCAATATTTGGTGTAAACGACCAGTGCATACCATTGGCGCGCATCTCTAAAGCAGTTTGCCTACTCCCTTCTTGTATTAATGCATCATCAAAAGTAGCTGCCTGGGATATTGGTGACGGATAAATTGTAGAGCCGCTTACCAAACCATTGCCGTGAATAGCATCAATACCTATGAGCAATGGTATTTTTAAAGGTGACTCTTGGGCCAACTTTTGCAATTCGTTGGCTTCTTCTGGAGTTACTACATGTAAAAAAGAGCCTATTTTCCCTTCTCTTGCAAGTTGGGCCACATCTTTACTAAGCATACCTGGGTAGAACCCTAAGGCATCATTTTTTTCTAAATCGGCCGCAGTAATATTATTTTCTGCGTGCTTCATATGCTCCAAGCCTACATACTGACACATTTGGTAAACCTTGTCTTCCAAGGTCATGCGCGACATAAGGTCTTCAATTCTGTCTTCAACGGAAGCCATAGCATCTAAATAGACTAGGGTGTCCTTATTAGATGCCTCATGGCTACCATCTTTACAGGATATTGAAAACAATATCAACACTAAAACCAATAAACGGTTCATATAGTTCATAAAATTTATTATTCGCTTATTAAATTGTTCGTTGAAACCTCAGACAAAGGAATGGGTAAGGTCATCTCAGTTTCTACATCGTTAAAAATAAAATCCTTATTACCTGAAGACTTGTAAAAGTTTACAGCTGCATTATGGTGGTCTATTTGCTCTTGAAAACGCCCTAAACCTCGCCTTCTCATATCAAACCATTCGTGACCTTCACCATTTAATTCGTATTCACGTTCTTTCATAATGCGTTCTCTAAAAGTATCTTGGTCGGGAACAGAAGTTGCATCCCAATTTGCAGGTTCTAAGGTTGTGCCAGTACTTGTCGTTCTAGCTCTAGTTAGTACCTGGTTAACATAAGCATAGGCTGAACTAGGGCCATTTAACTCATTCTCCACCTCTGCTCTTAACAATAATACATCTGCATATCTTAACATAATGTGATTGTTGGTTGTAGTGATCCCATCATAATTAGATTCTTTGTACTTTTTTAAATGAGCGTAGGCATTATTTCCTTTATTTACTCTCGGGAACAGGTTTACATTTTTACCATTATTTGTTCTTGTATAATTATTATACATGTAAGTTTCTTCAATTCTTGGGTCAGCTAAAGCTGGATCTAGTGTAATGATATTGCCAGCTTTTCCTGCTGGAATAAAATCAACACCAGTATAATCCATTCCAGAATACTGAATAATATGATCACTGAACATTTCTTTATTAGGTCTTATACGGCCAAATGTATTAGCACCTTTAGGAACAAGGTAAGAGTCTTTAAGTACAACATCTCTAATGATGTCGTTGGTTCTTATGGCGCTATTTTGTCCGTATTGTAATTCGAAAATCGACTCGGAAGAGTTTCGGCCAACTGTTCCATCTTCCCAAAGTTCACCAAAAGTTGCTGTTAAACTGTACCCACCATTATTGATTACATAATCCAATTCAGTTTTAGATTCTTCCCAAAAATTAGAAATAGAAGCTACTGTAATTTCAGATTCTGTAACACTATCAAAACCTGTTGGTTGTATTGTCGCATCATTTTCGCCTGCAAGGGTAATATAAACTTTAGCCAAAAAGGCATTAGCAGCATATTTTAAGGGCCTACCTTCTATTTGTTCACTACGATCTGGCAATAAATCTGCTGCTAGTTTAAAATCTTTAATTACCTGATTATACAAGGTTTCCCTAGAACTTTTTGCCAAATGAAGGTCATCCACAGTACTTTGCTTGTTTCTTAGAGGCACTTCCCCAAACATGCGAACCAAATCAAAGTAGACCACACCACGTATAAAGTAAGCTTGCCCTAAAGCAGAAGCTTCATTGTTTAAGCCACTACCTTCTACATTTTCTATAATGATATTGGCGATATTAATGGTTTGGTACATACCCAACCATAATTTATCCAAATTGATATTAGTATTGGTTATATCCAATTGGTTTGCATCATTATTAGCGCCTTGCTTAGATTGGTACTTACCTGAATGTGGCCATAACAATAAACGCATACGAGACCCATAATAATCATAGCCCTGCAAATTGATATACATTCCGTTAACAGCTGTTTCAACACCTTCTTCTGAAGAAAATGTTTGCACTTGTGAATACCTGTTTTTTGGTATTTCTGCTTCTAAAACATCATTACAGCTTATGAAACCGAATGCTGTTAGCACTAATAGTATTAAGATTTTATTTATATTTTTCATTTTGATTTTTTTTTAGAATGTTACATTTACACCAAGCGAGAATGAGCGTTGGTTAGGAAATGACCCCCAATCGACACCTAAACGGGTTGGGTCGTAAGCAAAACTGTCTACTTCTGGGTCGAAACCAGAATAATCAGTCAGTAACCATAAGTTTTGACCTGACAATGTTAACTTCAAGCTATCTATAAATCGTATTTGTTCTACTGGTACATTATACCCTAAAGACACATAACTTAGCCTTAAAAAACTTCCATCTTCAACCATTCTATCGTTAAACTCTTTGGAATAGTCTGTACCAATACCACCAACACCTATACTAGGATAAGTCCCGTTAGGATTATTGGTTGCATCAAAGGCATTATAATACGCTTCTTTTCGTACATTCTTTAACGTATTGTTGGCATAGCCCGTTTCGAATAAGTTCCCGTTGGCTATATCGTTGCCATATACACCATTAAACATGGCATTTATTGAGAAATTCTTGTACTCAAATGAAGTTCCAAAACCGAATGTGAAATCTGGATTAGGATTTCCAATTATAGTTTTATCAGCTTCGGTGATATTACCATCACCATTTTGGTCTACAAAATAAACATCACCAACCCTTAAATCTGTTCCTCCATATTCAAGAGGATCTCCAGATGGGGTATCTGTTAACTGTGCATCGGTTCGTATTATCCCATTAGTTTGGTAACCGTAGAACAATCCAGCTTGTTCTCCTTCTATAAATATGTTAGCTGGTTGTTTAAAGTAAGTTCCTCCTGCAATTTGAGTACCTGTATAAGCTACGATCTCACCTAAATTCCCCCATTGCGTTGGCAATATAGTACCTAAGTCGGTAATCTCATTTCTATTGATAGATACATTTCCAAACAAGTTCCACCTTACATTTTCATTGCTAATGATATCTCCACTTAAAGAGATCTCCAGTCCTTTGTTTTCAAGGCCACCTTGATTAGCTATAACATTTGCAAACCCATTACTTGGCGGAATACTAACATTTAATAATAAATCTGAGCTTGTTTTCTGATAAGCTTCCACAGTACCTGTTATACGGTCATTAAACAACCCAAAATCAATACCTGCATTGTATTGGTTAGACGTTTCCCAAATTAATTCTGGGTTACTTAAGAATTCTGGAAAAACTGGAACTAAATTACCGCCATTGGCATCAGATAGAATTAAACCATTGGGGTTGCTAAATATGCTTAAGAACCTGTAAGAAGGTATGTTTTGATTACCAACTTCACCATATCCTATGCGTACTTTTAAATCTGAAATGGTATTACTATCCTTTAAGAAACTTTCTTCCTTAACTTTCCAGGCAAAAGAAGCCGCAGGAAAATAACCCCATTGGTTTCCTGCTGGGAAATTACTACTACCGTCTGCCCTAAAAGTTCCAGTAAATAAATACCTGTCTAAAAGCGTATAGTTAAGTCGTCCTATAAAGGATACTATTGTATTTTGTTGGCTATCTATAGTTAAAGGTGTGAAAGCACTACCAAACGATATTCCTTCTGCTCTTAGCGATTTATCTGCAAAATTTGAAGCAGAGTACCCCGTAGTTTCTAATTTTCTTTTGTCTAAAAGCACACCTACAGTACCATCGATTCTATGGGTTTTGTTAAATCGCTTCCTGAACATTAATGTGTTATCAATGTTATACCTAAATCTAGAAAGGGATGCAACTCCAGCAAGTCCGTCGGGCTGTCCTTTCCTTAACGCTGGACCATACCAAAAACTACGGTCTTTTTTTCTGTAATCGGATCCGAAACGTAATCTATATGTAAATACTTTAGATATTTTATAATCCAGATCTATAGCTCCTAATAGACGAATTTCTTCAGCTAAGTCATCATAATCACTAGTCCAGGCTCTTGGCCCATCTAATGCTTGCTCCACATCTTCAACATCTTGATTGTTTTCAGCAAAATTGATTATTGGCGCCGCTAAAATAACCTGGCGCACCATACTGTTATTTGCACCACCGTTTTCATCAGGTCCCTTTGATGATGATAATTCAGTATATGTAGCTGAAATTTTAGCCTTTAATTTAAGTTTATCTGTTAACTCTTGATTAAGGTTTAAATTAAAGTCTGTTGATTTAGCTAAAGCATTAGGAAATGTTCCTTGGTTGCTTGTAAAACCTCCAGCGATATAATAATTACCCAATTCACCACCACCTGAGATGGACAATCTGTGCTTTTTTATAATCGAATTTCTATAGGTATCCTCTGCCCAATTAACACCTTCAACCAATACCGGTTGATCATCTGTAGTGTAAATTGAACCATTTGCATTGACAGTATAAGTAGGATCTTGCCCTAAAGCCGTCCTCATATCATTTTGATAATTGGCATAGCCTTCAGTATCTAAAACATCAATATTACGTACTACACTTCCTGTACTTATTGAGCTGGTGAGATTAAACTTTGCGTTTCCTTTTTTACCCTTCTTTGTGGTAATAATAATAACACCGTTTGCCGCTCTTGACCCATAAATTGCTGTAGCAGAAGCATCTTTTAAAACATCAATACTTTCAATATCGGCAGGATTAACGCCGGCAATACCACCTCCTTGTGGTGGTGCATATCCCGAAATGGGGTTAACCACATCTTCAGCTGCTGAGTCCATAATAATACCATCTACAACATATAATGGTTCTGAATTACCAGACAAACTACTAAATCCTCTGATTTTTACAGATACAGAGCCTCCCGGTTCTGCACTATTAGCACTTACTTGAACACCGGCAGAACGACCTCTTAGTACATCCTCAATTGTTTTGGATTGTTCTACTGCAGCTTCTGTTGGTTTTATAGAAACCACAGACCCCGTTAAATCTTTTTTGTTTACAGACCCATACCCAATCACCACCACTTCATCCAGCTGTTGTTGGTCGGCCTCTAAAACCACCGTTATGGATTTTTGGTCGGTTATTGTGATCTCTTTGGAAACATACCCCAAGAAACTCACTTTTAAAACTGCTGGTGTCGCATCTACATCAATTGTAAAAGCACCATCAAAATCTGTAACCGCTCCCTTGGTAGTTCCCTTTACAATAATTGAAGCACCGGGCAATGGCAAACTTTGATTATCTGTAACCAAACCCTTCACGGTTTGTTGCGCCAAGAGTACTGTAGGCGTTAAAAATAGAATTAATAATAATTTAATCTGTTTCATCTGTTTAATTTTTTGTTTTTCATCGGTCAGACCTGCCTTGCCGGCAGGCAGGTGTAATTCGCCAATAATCATCTTGGTTAATATCAAGATTTGTTATGGCTCATTTCATGTTAATGTTTAATTAGTTTAATTGTTGTAGGCTAAATTACCTAACAACTATTCATGAAGGGTCTTAAAAAACATCATAAAAGGTATAAAAATTGTCAATGCCATTAAAAACAAATCCATTTAACATTGTGGTAACCTCTTTAAATAATACGTCCTTACTCTCTGTTTTTCAATGCTTTAAAACAGAACAACCCTAACTATTGACTATTTTTTAACCTTTTTGGATTTTATACATACTAGCATGAAAGGTTTACAAAAGGTAAACAGGTAGATACATATTAGAAGTTAGAAGATACATAGTGGATAGTCACGGTCTCGGATATAAAAAATGAAGAAAGAAAGATTTATAACTAATGACCAAAATACAGCAAAAGTGACAGGGTACTTTTTTAGTGTTTTTGATACTATTAATTAGCCTTGCCTAAGACTATCCAAAAAACCACTAGGTGTCATTTTATAAAACTTTTTAAAGGAGGTACTAAAGTATTTAGGATTTGAAAAACCGGACCGGTAGGCTACTTCTTTAATACTATGTTCCCCTTCTATTAAAAGCTTTTTGGCATATTTTAATTTGGTATGTATGATAAAATCCTGTGGCGATAAATCAACTAAGTTTTTTAGTTTCATATACAATGATGTCCTGCTCATACCAAAACAACTAGACAGGTCGTGCACAGAAAAGGATTCGTTCTCAATGTTTTCAATAACTGAATTCTCTAAATTCTCAAGAAATTCCTGGTCGTTCTTATTTCTAAACAACAATGCATTATCGGCTTCATTATCGTGAACATACTTTTCGCGAAGTTGTTTTTGCCATTTAAGGGTATTTACCATTTTGGCCAATAAAAATTTTATATCTACTGGCTTTTCAATATACTCAGATATACCCGCTTCTATGCTCTCTAGCTTTTGTGCCGAATTTTGTAAAACGGTCAACATAAATACAGGAATATGGTTTAGATTGATATCTTCTTTTAACGTTTTGGCCATTTGCATACCATCCATCTCTGGCATGATTAAATCTGTTAATATCATATCTGGGAAGACTTGCATGGCCTTATCCAATCCTTCTTTACCATTACTGGCTTCAAACACCTGAAAGTAAACCCCTAAGGTTTTAACCAATACATCTCGCAACTCATCATTGTCCTCTACGATAAGAATCTTACTATCACTATAATCATCTAATTCTTGTTGGTCTTCAATTAAATGATCGTCCAATTTTAATTCGCTTTCTTTTAAACTCAGTTTTTTATCATATTCAAACTTTAGGTTTTTAAGTACTATTGTGAATTTAGTCCCTTTGTTTTCTTCACTGTAAAAATCGATGGTTCCTTCTGTTTTCTCCAACAGCTTTTTAACCATCATCAAACCTAAGCCCGTTCCTGGTCTTTGGCTATTAATGGCATTGCGCGCCCGATAATAGCGTTTTAAAATGAATTTTTGTTGGTCTTTTGGAATTCCCAAACCTTCATCAATAATTTCTATCTTTAATTCTTTCTTGGTGGTCTTTAAAAGGTTGATATATATATATCCGTTTTCAAATGAATATTTTATGGCATTGGATATTAAGTTTAGTAATATCTTATCCAAAACGTCCTTATCGAAATAAAACTCTGGTTCTGGCCATTCGTTATTTACAATGATCTCTAAATTTCGTTCTTCTGTTAAAGGTTTAAAATTATTAACACGCTTGGCCAAGTGCGTGCTTAAATCAATTTTAGTGACATCTATGGAAAGTTTATCTTCAGTAGTAAACTTCTGGAAATTAAGCATTTGCTCAAACAGGGAGTTGATGCGCTTTACCGTTGTTTTTATTCTTTTTTTAGATTCTACTCCTGTATCATCCCTTTCGGTAATGTTATCTAAAGAAGAAATTAAGATCGTAAGGGGTGTTTTTATTTCGTGGGTTATATTGTTAAAGAAATCAATTTGTTCATCAGCATTTTTCTTCTTCATAATCATACTGGTAAAATGTATAATCGATAAGATAATTATAACTACCAATATAATATAAATGGCATAAGCTTGATTGGTCGCCCACCAAGGCGCTAAAATGGTTAGATTTAAAGTTCTTACTTGACTTTCATTCCCAAATTTGTTGTATGCCTTAACTTTAAACGTATATTCGCCTGAGGGTAAATTAGTGTAAGTAGCTTGATTGCTAACAGATGGTTTCGACCATGCTTCATCAAAGCCTTCAAGTTTATAGGCATATTTAACCTTAGAAGCCGAACTGTATAAAACGCCCGTATAGAGTAATTCTACCGAGTTTTCATTATGCTTAAGGACTATTTCTTTGGTTTGGTTAATGTGCTGTGCTAAAGGCCCTTCTCCTGGCATTAGCTTTTTATTAAACAGTTTGAATTCATCTAAAACCAACATTGGCACTGCTTTTTCATCCTTAATGCTTAAAGGGTTAAAAAAGGTTACTCCGTTAGTTCCCCCAAAGGCAAATAAGGAATCATTAATTTTTCTATAGCTACCATAGTTAAATTCGGTACTGGCCAAACCATCTTTTTCATCAAAAACATTAATTATGGTATCTTTTTCGGTTAATTTTATTTTAACGAGTCCTTTTGTTGTACTTGCCCAAAGGTTTGAATCTGAAGCAATGAGTACCGATTGCACTATATCTGAAGGCATGCCCTCGTTAATTGTAAGTTTATTTACTTGCTTATTGGAAGGGTTATAAAACACAAGCCCTTCTCCATTTGTAGCCAATATTAAAAGCCCTTGATTATTTTCTACAATATTGTTGATGGTTGCATAGGACAGGGTATTTAATTCGGGTTTTAATCCTTCTATGGATTCGAAAAATTTCGTTTTAGGATCTATTTTATAAACACCAAACCTACCCGTAGTTAAGATATACCCGTCTTTAGTTTCGTATATGGACTTAACCTGTTGAATTGGATAATATTCAATATGGTTATTTTTATCTATCACCGCTAAATCGTCATCTATTCCTCCAACCCAAATACTGCCCCTGCTATCTTTAAACAGGGCATAAACTTTTTTAACTAAATCGGCATTGTTTTTGTTGTAATTAACCCGTTTTAGAGTATGTATATCAACCATAAACAAGCCATTATTATAAGTCCCCACCCACATGTTGTCACCATCTGGCTCTAATGCCAAAACAATATCCTTTACATTTTTTTTATTGGCATCCAAATAGGGAATATGGGTCCAATTATTATTGGATTGGTTCCAAATACTAATGCCTTTTTTTGTTCCAAACCAATATTTCCCTCTAGTATCCTGTGCAATCGCTCTTGTAAAATTGGCCACTATACTATTTGGATTATTAAATTGGTGCCGTATTTTTTTAAAGGGAAGCCTACTAGGGTCAAAGTAATTGATTCCTCCTCCATAAGTCGCTATCCAAAGAATGTTTTCATTTCCTATGAATAAATCGTAAATACCATTACTTGAAAGGGAATTGGTATTGTTTGCGTCTTCAGTCCAATGATCAATTAGAGAAAAATCCTTGGTTGCAAGATATAATCCATTCCCATCTGTAGCGATATATAGATTTCCTTCACCATTCTTAACAATATCATTTATTGGGTTAACTATTGGTATCTTAAAAAGAACTTCCTTTTTTAAACTTAAAGTTAAATCAAGCACAAAAATCTGCCCGGATTTTGTGCCTATATATATTTCAGAATCAATAAGACGAACGGTACTAATGTCGTTACTTTTTCCGTTTAAATCGACTTCCTTAAGTTTATCATTATAACTGTTATAAACGTATAATCCTTTTGAAGTACCATAGATTATATGCTTGCCAACAGCAGCCATATCCTGGATGTCTTGGGCGCTAACTATTCTTGCTATTTTAGCACTTTGTGATTCCTCGTTTAAACGCCATAAACCATTGAAACCTGCTACCCAAATATGGTTGTCCTCGTCTTCGATGATGGTTGTTATTAATGACGGATTAATATCTATTGTACTTTCAATAGTCTTAAAAACATCAAGTGCTTTATCGTAAACGCCCACGCCCTTTTCCAAACCAATCCAAATACGTTGCTTAGAATCTATAAATATCTCAGTAGTTCGATTTCCAAAAATTTCCGGTAGGCCATTATAGGTATTGTAAATTCTAAAGAATTTTGAGTTATGTTTTAGGACCCCTTCCTCTGAAGCGACCCATAAGTTTCCTATACTATCTTGGGCAACAGCATAGGTAATGCTTTGTGTCGAAACATTCTCTCCTTTTAATTGCTGAAACTCTATATTATTTTGGGATGCACCAAGTAAAGACACAAGGCTTGTAATCACCGGAAATATAAGTTTTAAAAAAAATTTCATTACCAAATTTAATTTGAGAGACCCAGCCTAAATATAGCATAAATATTTTATGCATAGAGAAGCGACCTAAACCATTATCGTAAACGACCCTCTGTAACAAAGTTACATTTTCACTACTAAAATTAGGTCTACTAATATTCCATATAGGTTTAATAATTGTCAATATTGGATATTATTTATCTGAATTCGGATAATAGCCACTTCTAATCCACACATTATAGATTAATTAACAAAATATCACGAGCATAATCAGAACCAATGTTTATATAAAAAACCCCTTCCCAATTAATGAAAGGGGTGAAAAGAGCCTTTTAGAACTACAGGATAGTAACCAACCAAATTTTAACCCTAACTTAAAATTACTCCTGTATCCTTACTCGGCTCTCTACTATGTCTTTTATTGGCACTACTAATTTTCCTTTATCTGTTTTTAAAGTCACCGATATACTATTAATGGTTTCCACCTCCCCTTTTATATCATGGAATTCTATGACTTGACCTATTTCGTATGTCCTTCTCGTGTAAAATGTTTTTAATAAATCGCTTACTACTTTTTGCGCTCCAAAACCAAAAGCCAATGCGAAAGCCAATAAAAAGGCCGCAAGTATCATGGTAATGTTATTGGTAATAATATTAGTGTCTACTCCTGCCTGATTTAAAGCGGTAATGGTAACAAAGGTTAGAATGATAATAAATACGATTTGACTGATTAGCTTAGCACCAGACAATTCCATAGACTCAAAAAACGAACGTACGCCTTTCTTAATAAGGTTTGAAAAAATTAGTCCTACAGTAAAAATGATAAGGGCCGTGAAAAGCTGGGGCAAGTAACTTAAAATATCGCTTATTCTTTCAGAAACCATGTTAAGATTCATGATATCCAAAACCATAACTATCAATATAATATACAACACCCACTTGACGAAGTTTGAAACAATCTTAATGGTATCAAAGTTTAGTTTTCTGCCTTCAATGATTTCAATATCGTTTAATGTATCATCTAGTTTATTGGCATTTGCCAATTTTAATGCCTTTTTTACAATTTTAATTATAAGTTTAGTAAACAACCAGCCAAAAATTAATAGCAAAAGGCTTCCTAACAGGCTAGGAAATACTTGGGCAACTTCTTTCCATATCGATGTTAACGTTTCTAAAGCCATATCTTTCCATTGTGTAGCTTTTTCCATAATCAAATATTTTAGTTAGAGTATAAGGTTAAATGTTATTTATCTTTTCTTTGTTTGGTAACTGTTTCAATAATATAACCAATATCATACGAAAATAAAACGGCAAGCTCCATGATAAGCTTAGCTATAGCAATATCGTTCATTACTTTAGATTTAAGTTCTGGCGGAACTTCTTTTAGCGGTCTATCTATATGCTTAAACGGGTTCTCCATGATACACTATTTATTATCAGCATATATTTTAGCTAATTTATCTTTTGCCCTTTTAATGCGCATTTTTACAGCACTTTCACTTATTCCTAAAACCGATTCGATTTCTTTAATAGTTAGTGAATCTTGATATTTAAGTAATAATATCATTTTCTCTTCTGGCGAAATTAAATCCATAGCTAATTTTAGCTTATTTACTTTCATCTTAAGAAAACTCTTGTCGTCTATCTCATCATCCGATATGTTTTCAATGTCCTGATAATTTACAGATTGTTTTTCAATTTTCTTGGCAGCATTCCTAGTTACATAATTGACACTATGGTTATAAGTAAACGCATATAACCAAGTAGAAAACTTTGCCTTTCCTTTAAAACTGGCCAATTTAACAAAGAGTTTTAAAAAGATGTCTTGTGTTAAATCTTCGGCTTCATCAGCATTTTTAGTAAACCCCAAACATTTATTATACACTACCGTAGCATACCTATCATATAATTCCTCAAACAGCAATGTGTCGTTAGTCGCAACAATTGCGTCTACAAGCTTTTCATCTGTTAGTTCATTAATATTGCCTAGGGTTTTCAAATGTAGCTGGGTACTTTACTGTCTTGTTTATTTTAAGACACACATTACTAATAAAAGTCACACATAATTTCAATTAATTACAAAAACCCTAAAATTTTTATTTTTTTTGATTTTTCGTATCTTATAACCTTCTAAAAAACAACTAACTAAAATATATTTAACATGAAAAACATAGTACAAATTCTAATGTTAGTATTGTTGTTTATTTCTTGCAAAAATGAAAACAAGCAACCCAAGGAAGTTATATTAACAACCACTTACTCAAGTAAATATACGTGTGTACCACAAATCACAGATGCCGAATGGTATAAGAAAGACAATATTGCTCCTCTTTTTGAAGGTTACGATGTCATAGATTACCCTATTTCGACTAAAGATACTTTAGTTCAGCGCTATTTCAATCAGGGCATGGCTTTAGCATACGCCTTTAACCATGCTGAAGCGGCACGATCGTTTTACTATGCTACAAAGCTAGATCCAGACTGTGCTATGGCCTATTTTGGCTACGCCTATGTGTTAGGACCTAATTATAATGCTGGCATGGAACCAGATAACTACGACCGCGCCTATAAAGCCATTCAAAAGGCTAAAACATTATCGGTTAATGCTACTGCTAAGGAACAAGATTTTATAAATGCCATGGCTCTTCGTTACGCTCCCGAAGCACCTGAAGATAGAAGTCAGTTGGATGTTGATTATTCCAAAGCAATGAAACAATTATATAACAAATATCCAACAGATACCGAAATAAGTGCTTTGTATGCCGAATCGATAATGAATTTACACCCATGGGATTTATATGAAAAGGATTACTCTCCCAAACCCTGGACCCCTGAAATTATAACGCTTTTAGAAAATCTTATGGAACAACACCCCAAACACCCTGGGGCCCATCATTTTTATATCCATGCTGTTGAAGCTTCTAAAACACCAGAACGCTCCTACCAGTCTGCTAAACTTTTTGATGATGGGCTGGTCTCAGGTTCGGGGCATTTATTGCACATGCCGTCCCATACCTATATTAGAACGGGCGATTACCATAAAGGTACCCTAGCCAATATAGCTGCGGTAAAGGCAGATAGCACTTACGTTACTGCCTGCCATGCACAAGGTGCTTATCCCCTAGCTTATTACCCACACAATTATCATTTTATGGCGGCCACAGCAACTTTAGAGGGTAACAGCCATTGGGCCATGATTGGTGCCAATAAAGTGTCTGAACACGTACATCCTGAAATTATGAAAACTCCCGGATGGGGTACTTTACAGCATTATTACACCATCCCCTATTATGTGGCTGTAAAATTTAAGCAATGGGATGACATATTGAACCTAAACCTAGATACTTACGATTTAAAGTACCCTATGGCCATTAAGCATTATGCTGAAGGTATGGCCCATTTGGGTAAAGGCAACATTGAAAAAGCAAAAGCAGAACTGAATTTCTTAGGAACGCTTGCTAAAGATGAATCGTTAAGCGAGATTACCGTTTGGGACATTAACTCTGTTTTCCAATTGGTTCAAATTGCTGAAAAGGTTTTGAAAGCTGAAATTTTAGCATATGAAGGTGATTTAAACTCCAGTATCGCCTTACTAAAAACAGCAGTAGAACTAGAAGACGCCCTTAATTATAATGAACCCCCGGATTGGTTTTTTTCCATACGTCACCACTTGGGAGCCGTTCAGTTAAAGGCCAAACAGTATAATGAGGCTATTGTTACCTTCAACGAAGATTTGGAGCACTTACCCAAAAATGGTTGGGCCTACCATGGCTTAAAAACAGCCTATGAAGGTTTAGGTGATATTGAACAAGCCAAAACTTATGGCGCCTTATTCAAAGATAGTTGGCAGCATGCCGATTATGATATATAAAGCTATTATTATTGTTTAATCAGTTTTTTGGTTATTTTACCTTGAGAGGATTGCAAATTCATTATATATACGCCCTTGGCTATTGAGGATACATCTATTTCATTAATCCCAGAAGTTAAATGCCCCTTAAGCATTTCTTGCCCCTGAATATTTAGTAAGTTATATTCAGTATTTGCAAAAGGTTCAATAAATAAGCTATGCTTTGTAGGGTTGGGATAAATAGAAATATTGGATGGATAGAAATCATCAATCCCTAGTGTGCAATCTGTACTGTAATATTCTGATCCGTTAATTCTCCAGTCGTCGGCAATCGTTTTATTATTGGCATAGGTTACATCATCTACTTGTATACAATTTAGGCTGGGATTATCATCGGCCCACATCCACATTAAATTGGAATTGTTTCCATTTTTTAAGTTAAGCGTTGTTAGCTGATTTTGATTGCAATAAAACTGGTATAGGTTTGGCAACATGCTCACATCTGCTTCTGTAAATTGGTTAATACCTATGTCCAAATTTACCAACGCAGTATATTCATTATAATTTAAAGAAGATAAATCCATGTTATAGGCCCATAAAGACTCTAATGCTGTTTTATTACTTGGCAAAGTTAATGTCGATAATGATGTATTGTTTCCTGGTTCAACATAAACCAAAACAGAACTATTGGTTAAATCTAAAGTAGTAAGGTCGCAATTCCAAAGACCAAAATCTATCAAACCTGTTAAGCTTAACGTATTATTCAAAGTTGTTAACATTGGACTGTTATTGCAATACAAGTATTTAAGAACAGGGTTATTAAATGTAATTGATGTCATGACGCTATTATGATGGCAGTAAAGCTCTTGCAATAAACTACAGGAGGAAACATCTAAACTTATCAAACTATTATACTGGCATTCCATATAGGTCAACCCAGTACAGCCTCCTAAATTCAAACTTGGAATCATATTGTTATTGCAATAAATTTCAGATAGATTAGATGGATCTGGAAGGGTTAGGCCACTTAAATCATTATTACTACAATCTAAATAAAAAAGCAAGTTATTATTGGCCAAGTTCAAAGTATTTTGTAAACCACTACTAGGAATATTCAAACTATAAAGATTTTCATTGTTTGAAACATCCAGGCTGGTCAAACTATCACAATTAACACAATCAATTGTAATCAAGGATGTGGTATCGGGCAAGGTTAAATTGGTCATATTAACACAACTGTCACAATTAAGGGTAACTAAGGATGTATTATTCGTTAGATCTAACATAGACAGATTGTTATCTTTACAATTTAAAGTCTGTAACAGAGCATTATTGGAGAGATCAAGACTTGTTAAACCGTTACGGTAACAGTCTAAAAAGGTTAAAGCTGTATTGTTTGCAAGACTTAGATTGCTTATTGAATTGTCATAAACATCCAAATACTGTAAATTAACATTGGCATCTACGTTTAAACTGCTAACATTACCATATTTAATATCAATTTTTGTTAGTGCCGGATGTGCGGAAACGACATCTACATTAGTTATACTTGGCCCTTGACAAATCAATTCCAAGAGGTTATCCCCATTAGGTAACATCAAAGTTGAAAAGGAGTTAAACGAACAATTAAATGTTTGTAATGCTGCAAAATCTTCAATTCCCGTTAAGTCTGCAATACTCTTGTTGTTAATGCTCAGAGAGGTGATTCCATTTATATTTGATGTTAAGACCCGGCCATCTGGACTTCCTGAATCGTGACCCAAATCTATTAAGGCCTGCTCAAAATTAGCATCGGGAATACATGTATAGCCTGCAGCAGGACATTGTGCCGAAAGCATATAAGTAGCAAATAATAGGGCGACGAATAGGCATAATCGTGTTTTCATACTAAAGTGGCTTTTAAAAGATTAAAAATGACCACAACAAGAGTATCCGTACAAAAACGTTTATTTGAGACCGCTAGTAATCAGAATATAACAGTTATTGAAAGAGAATCCCTAATTTAGTAAATATCAAAGACTTACACAAATAAATTCTGCATACAAAAAAAGCGAGCTAATTAGCTCGCTTTCATAATCTATATGGCATACCATAAATTAAATATGCAGTGCTCTATCTTCAGTTGCTGCTAAAGCCGCTTCCTTAATGGCTTCGGTGAAGGTAGGATGTGCATGTGACATACGGGAAACATCCTCTGCACTTGCACGATATTCCATAGCCACAACCGCCTCAGCAATCATATCTGCTGCCCGGGCACCAATCATGTGTACCCCTAAAATTTCATCGGTGTTTTTATCGGCCAAGATTTTCACAAAACCATCCAAGTCCATACTTGCTCTACTTCTACCTAAAGCACGCATTGGGAAGGACCCAGTTTTATATGCTACACCAGCTTCCTTTAATTGCTCTTCAGTTTTACCAACGGCAGCAACTTCTGGCCATGTGTATACAACACCTGGGATTAAGTTATAATCTATATGTGGTTTTTGTCCTGCTAAAGTTTCTGCAACAAATACGCCTTCTTCTTCAGCTTTATGGGCTAACATAGCGCCTTTCACCACATCCCCAATAGCATAGATGTTTGAAGCGCTAGTCTGTAAGTGGTCGTTAACTTCAATCTGTCCCCTTTCATTTACTTTTACACCGGCTGCTTCGGCATTTAATCCATCTGTATATGGGCGACGACCAACAGATACTAAACAGTAGTCGCCTTTAAACTCTACTTCTTCCCCTTTTTTGTTATCTGCCTTAACAATAACTTCATCACCTACACTTTCAACAGACTTTACTTTGTGGGACGTATTGATTTTAAACTTGGACTTTTTCAATACTTTATTAAGCTCTTTGGATAAACCGGCGTCCATAGTTGGGATAATCCTGTCCATAAACTCAACCACGCTAACTTCTGCTCCCAAACGTTTATACACTTGGCCTAACTCCAATCCAATTACGCCCCCACCAATAACAATTAGGTGTTTAGGAATTTCTTTAAGTTTTAAAGCTTCGGTAGACGTAATGATGCGCTCTTTGTCAATATTGATAAATGGTAAGCTCGATGGTTTACTTCCTGTTGCTATAATGGTGTTTTTGGCTTCTATCTCGGTCGTTTTGTCTCCTTCAATAGTGATATGCGTAGCATCTTTAAAACTTCCAAGGCCTTGGTAAACATCTATTTTATTTTTTTTCATTAAAAAATCAATCCCTCCGGTAGTTTGATCGACCACCGCTTGTTTACGGGCTATCATTTTTTCCAGATTCACCTTAACATCTCCAGGGATTTCAATACCGTGCTCTTCAAAATGTTTCACGGCATCTTCGTAGTGATGGGACGAATCTAATAATGCTTTACTTGGTATACACCCTACATTTAAGCAAGTACCTCCTAAGGTTGAATATTTTTCAATTATTGCAGTTTTCATGCCCAATTGTGCGCAACGAATGGCTGCAACATATCCTCCAGGACCAGAACCTATAACGGCTACATCGTATGAACTCATATTTCAAATTTGAATTTTAAAAAATCGAAAATCAAAAATACAAATGTTTTACGGGAAGACAAGCAAAACAACCGTTTATAATACCCCTTTTCAAATTTTTATATAAATATCAATTATCGCTTTCAAAAACACAAAGTTTGAAATTATAGCAATTAATTCCTTCATTTTTTGTATTTTAATACTTTAACCCATCACTAAAACATTTACATCATGGAAGATCATATTTACAAAATTGTTGAGATTGTTGGCACTTCGGAAACATCAAGTGATGATGCTGTAAGAAATGCTTTAAAGAAAGCGTCACAAACCATTCAAAACCTTCGTTGGTTTAAAGTTATAGACTCTAGGGGTAGCATCAAAGACGGTGATGTTCAGCATTGGCAAGTCACCATTAAGCTGGGCTTCACGATGAAATAATATTTCAACTCGTTGTGCATTTTGATGAAATTTTGTAAACCTGCCCGTCCGGCTGTTAAGAATTTTAGGTTTTGAATTAGTTCTCGATACGTCTCGCCTTTGGCGGACACTCGAACTGACATTTTTTAAACTGGTTTGACCCAAAATGCACAACGGGTTATTTCAATTTAAAGCATTCTTGGGGCAACAAGATTTAAGATTTAGATTTTGTAAGCCACCAAGGTGAGTTCTGGTTCTTTTACAGTTAAGGATTTTACTTTATCATTTTCAAACTGAAAGCTTATAGAAACCGAAGGAAACTTGTTATATCTAAACTCATAACCCTTGACTTTGTATAAAGCACCTCCAAATTTACCTATGGCGCCTAATGTTAGCATCTTGCGCATATTCAGTTTAACCGAAAAACCTTCATGGGTACCATCACCATATTTATAATCTCCTAAAAATATCTCTTTATCAACGGTAAGTTCCGGAAATTTAGTGCCGCTGGCATTACCTAAACCTTCTAAATAGTTTATTAGCTTCTTTGAATCTGAGATTTCATTTGAAGTCATTTTTGCCTGCATCCTCGAACCTGCTTGGGCATGTTCAAGTAAACTAATTCCGTGTGGCCCGTAGTTTTCTTGTATTCCAGGATAAAACTCCACCATAGATTTAATGGCTTCATATGCCCCCAAAGTGGCAAAAGTAAATATATTGGCTTTAGCCCCCTTACTTAGTAAATACGTAATAATGTCTCTTCTTCCCACATGAGATGCCGCCCCAATGGCAGACTCCCAATCGCCAAACCCCCAATCCCAAGTAGCCCTAGATAGCTCAGGACGTTTATCTACTAATTGCCTAACCCTGTCTAAATCGAAATGGGACTTATCCACCACTTCACTCACAACGTCATCGTCAATGCCTGGGTAACGGTTAGGCAGGCCTTCTTTTATTGGTTTATTTTCAAGCTCTTGAATGTTCGTAGCATATAAGACACTTGGAACCGAAACGGCCAAAACTCCAAAAATTGAACTTTTAACCAATGCCCTTCTTGATATATGATGTGCTTTCATTATCTTTTATTTCAAGTAATATAAGCCAATCTATCACTATGGGAAAAAACTTTAACATTGTATTATGTTAAAACATAAAAGCTTTGTTTAATGAAAATAATTAGTTTGAAGTTTAACTTCATAAAATTGTTTAGTTTTGTGAGCCATGCAAAAGACCATAAACATACAAAACAAAAAAGCCAGGTTTCAATATGACATACTAGATAAGTATACGGCTGGCATTGTGTTAACAGGTACTGAAATTAAATCCATTAGAAATAGCAAGGCATCTATTGCCGAAAGTTTTTGTGAGTTTAATGATCGTGGTGAACTATTTGTCGTTAACATGACCATTGAAGAATATCTTTACGGCACTTACTACAACCACAAACCTAAAGCTGTTAGAAAGTTATTGCTTAACAAAAAGGAACTTAAAAAACTAAATAAAGAAGTACAGAATACTGGACTCACCATTATCCCCTTACGGTTATTTATTAACGAAAAAGGTTATGCTAAACTTGACATTGCTTTAGCAAAAGGTAAAAAACTCTACGATAAGCGCGAAACCATTAAAGACCGCGACAACAAACGCAACCTAGATAGGATAAAGAAAATCTATAAATAATTTGTAGGTTTGCTATTGTCTGTTTTATTTGTTTAATTTTAAAAGTTTAAAATTATCACTATGCAAAAACTATTTACATTTCTATTGGTATGCTGTTTAACCATTGTTAGTTATGCACAAGAAGAGACCAATGACGAAAAGCCTAAAGAACTAGCTTTGGATACTACAGCTGTGTTAACCATCGATAAAACCATTAAATCTTTATATGCTGCTATTTCTGGCGAAAAAGGAGAAGCACGCCATTGGAAACAGTTCAACTACCTCTTTAATCCCAATGCCAAATTAATTCCTACTGGGAAAGACGAGTTTGGGGAATACAAAGTACACTACATGTCGCCCCAAGACTATAAAAAAAATTCAAAAGACTGGCTTGAGGAACATGGTTTTATAGAAAAGGAAATTTATAGAAAAACAGAGGTCTTTGGCCCAATAGCCCATGTGTTCAGTACTTACGAATCGTATCATAGTGCAACCGATGAAGAACCCTTTATGAGGGGCATTAACAGCATCCAGTTGTTTTATGATGGAAAACGCTGGTGGATTACCAATATCTCTTGGTCCCAAGAATCAAGACTGAATCCTATTCCAAAACAATACTTACCTTAACCAAATATTAATCTAAAACTTAAATTAATAATGTGTAAATCATTAAAAACAAACATGTTATTAAAGTTATTTGTTTTTTCTTTAATAACCCTATCTACCAACGCCCAAGAACCAACCGTTCCTATTTTTAAAGATGGTGAGGCTCAAATTGTAGATGCCTTCAATACCCCTGAAAAATGGATACGTCACGACTTATTTGTTGAAACCACTTTTGATACCGATGGCGATGGAAAACTCGATCGTATGCATGTGGATGTCACAAGGCCCTACCAAACCGATACTGAAGGCTTAAAACTTCCTGTAATTTACGAGTCCAGTCCATATTATGCTGGCGTTGCTCCAGACGTAGATGGACTCTTTTGGGATGTTAACCATGAGCTTGGACAAATGTCCCCCAAAGAACGTGTACACCCAGAAGTTGTGCGCACGGGCGAACGTCCTATCATCTCTAATTCACAAATAACGACATGGGTACCAAGAGGCTATATTGTTGTGCATTCTTCATCGCCGGGAACTGGCCTTTCACAAGGATCGCCTACAGTAGGTGGTGACAATGAATCCCTGGCGCCTAAAGCAGTAATCGATTGGTTAAACGGACGTGCCAAAGGCTACACAGAACCTTATGGTGGTGAGGAGGTAAACGCTTACTGGAGTACTGGTAAAGTAGGTATGACAGGCACATCGTATAATGGTACCATTCCATTAGCTGCTGCTACAACAGGTGTTGAAGGTTTGGAAGTTATTATTCCTGTAGCTCCTAACACGTCCTATTACCACTACTACCGTTCTAACGGATTGGTACGCTCTCCCGGAGGATACCTAGGAGAGGATATTGATGTTCTATACGACTTCATTCATAGTGGTGATGAATCTAAACGTGCTTATAACAATGCCAAAATTCGAGATACCGAAATGAAAAATGGTATGGATAGAATTACTGGCGATTATAATGCATTTTGGGCGAAGCGCGATTACCTTAAAGATATGGGGCCCATGAAAGCCGCCTTATTGATGTCGCACGGTTTTAACGATTGGAACGTCATGCCCGAGCACAGTTATCGCATCTACAAAAAAGCCAAGGAAATGGGGCTAGAAACAGCTATATACTACCATCAATTTGGTCATGGAGGACCACCGCCGGTAAGCATGATGAACAAATGGTTTACCCACTATTTACATGGAATTGACAACGGTATAGAAAATGAATCGAATAAGGCATGGATTGTTCGTGAAGATGATAAAGTAAGTGAACCAACACCTTATGCAGATTACCCTAATCCTGATGCTGAAGATGTCACATTACATCTAGTAGCCGGAGCACCGGAAATAGGAGGCTTATCGACTATAAAAGTTCCCAACCAAGAAGCTGAAACGCTAATTGACAACTATTCTTTTAATGGGGAAGCCTTAGCAAAAGCTGAAATTACCAGCCATAGGTTATTATATGTAACACCAAAACTGTCTCAGGACATCCATATTTCAGGGGCACCTAAAATTACGGTTAAACTAGCAAGTAGCAAACCAGCTGTAAACCTATCGGTATGGTTAGTATCCTTACCGTGGAATAAGGGTCGAAGCGCAAGAATTACAGATAATATCATTACCCGTGGTTGGGCAGACCCACAAAACCATGAATTGCTAACAAAAAGCGAACCTTTAAAAATAGGACAGTTTTATGAAGTAACGTTTAACCTGCAGCCAGACGACCAAGTAATTAAAGCTGGGCAGCAAATAGGTTTGATGATTTTTTCCAGTGATAAAGATTTTACATTGCACCCAAAGCCAGGGACAAAGCTAGCTATAGATTTAGATGGAACCAGTTTAAACTTACCAATAGTTGGCGGTAGTGACGCTTTTGAAAAAGCAACGAGCAACTAACATATGAAATCATGAAACCAATTGCATTTCTGCTATTATTTGTGTTATCCCTTTATTCCTGTAATCAAACCAAAAAAGACAACCAGGAGCAAATGGAGATTTGGAAAAATGAAGTTACCCAAACCGAACTGGATTTTTCTAAAATGGCTCAAAAGGAAGGAATGAACAAGGCTTTTTTGACTTATGTAGCGGATAATGCTGTGCTTTTAAGAAATGACAGCCTTATAAAAGGAAGAAGTGCCATTGCTGATTTTATGAAAAATTCAACCTCTAAAGGGCTTAAATGGTCGCCCGATTTTGTTGATGTTGCATCATCGGGCGACTTAGCTTATACATACGGTAAATACACATATACATACCAAGACTCTACTGGTGCAGAAAAAATGTCATCAGGCATTTTTCATACCGTTTGGAAACGACAAAAAGACGGCTCCTGGAAATTTGTTTGGGACTAAAGCAAGTAGGTTTACAGCAAAGAATGAATCCCATTTCACAAATAATAGAGTCCCTTAATAACGAATATTTATGGGATAACACTGTCGTGCTAAACCGAAATGACTTCTTAGCCGAAAGTGGAACTATCAATACCAACTTATATTGGGTTGTTGAAGACAGTTTTAGAATTTATGTTATTGAAGAACACGAAGAGCAAACCATTAGATTTGGCTATAAAAACAATTTAATCGCTGCTCTTGATTCATTCTTAAATGAAAAACCTACCGATTTTTACATCCAAGCCTTAAAACAGTCTACCGTTAAGGTATTGAACAAACCCAAATTTATGGACTTTATTAGGTCCTCTTCAGAAAACACAAAAATTTGGCAACTTATGTTAGAGCAATTTGTACTTCAGCAAATGGAACGTGAGCGTGATATTTTAACGGCATCCCCTATCGATCGCTACAATCGTGTTTTAAAAAGAAGTCCTCAATTATTCCAAGAAATCCCCAATAAGTATATTGCTTCTTATTTGCGTATGACCCCAGAAACGCTTTCTCGAATTAAAAAATCTTAATTTCAATCAATTTTTGAATCCGCTTAATTTTCAATCTTTGCAGAAAGAATACCCATGAAAATAAAAGCAGACACCTTTATATTTGAATTAATCAATTTAACCAAGGGGCATATCGACCAGGCAAAAGCTTTATATCAAAATAAAGTAGACAAACTCAACTGGAAAGCTAACGACAGCACATGGAGCGCCTTAGAATGTTTAGAACACTTAAATAGATATGGTGATTTTTACTTGCCCGAAATTGAAAGATGCATTGACAAAAGCCAAGTAGCACCGGAAACCTACTTTAAACCAGGGCTATTAGGGGATTATTTTGCCAAAAGCATGCTTCCCAAAGAAAAACTGAACAAAATGAAAACCTTTAAAAGTAAGAACCCTAATGGCAGTAAGCTGAACCACAGCACCATTAGTCGCTTTATAGAACAGCAAGAACAAATGCTAAACCTTTTAAATGAAGCAAAAACCATTAACCTGAATAAGGTAAAAACCGCAACTACACTGGGAAAGTTAATTTCTTTACGATTAGGCGACACCTTTAGAGTGGTAATCAATCACAATATAAGACACTTATTGCAGGCTCAAAATGCACTCGATAAAGCAAAGACCCAACCTAATTAGTTCTTATCCCCCAATAAAGGTACAAACCGAAACTCACCGTATTCGTGCTGTTCAAACTCCTTGGGACCTTTTCTAATAAAAAGGGTCATGATCTGTACATCATCCCCCACAGGAATAACGAGCCTACCTCCTATTTTTAATTGAGATAATAATGGCTTGGGAACAAAAGGAGCTCCAGCAGTTACAATAATGCCATCAAACGGAGCCTCTTCTTTAAGTCCAATGTAACCGTCTCCAAAAACTAGCTTTTTGGCACGATATCCTAGTTTGGGCAAAAACTTACTGGTTTTTTTAAACAGTTCATTTTGGCGTTCTATGCTATACACGCGAGCGCCCATCTCGCAAAGCACAGCCGTTTGATAACCACTCCCCGTACCTATTTCCAAAATTTTGTCATTAGGCTTGATTTGCAACAATTCCGTTTGGAAAGCTACAGTAAAAGGTTGTGAAATTGTTTGGTCTGCAGCAATAGGAAACGCCTTATCTTGATAAGAATGATCCAAAAAACTAGAATCCATAAACAAATGTCGGGGAATTTTACCTATAGCCTTTAAAACCTTTTCATCTTTTATTCCTTTGCTTTTCACTGTATTAACCAGTTGCTGGCGTAATCCCTTATGTTTAAAAGTATCTTTCAATGTTTGGTGTGGTTTGGTTGTCCAAAATTAATTAAACATTTGAAAGCCCGAAACAATTTATAGGTAATTTATTTTTAATAAAATTCAATTAAAAAATTCACTCTAATTACCTTATTTTTCTTCTGTAAAAGAACTAAATTTTGTGATTTATTAGATACAAAATTTAGTTTTACCTCAGTAACCATACTTCGACGTCGCTCAGTAACCATACTTCGACGTCGCTCAGTAACCATACTTCGACGTCGCTCAGTAACCACCTCGTTAGTACATATAATTTTTTTCATTTGTTTTGTAAATTTCAAATGAAAAAATTCATGTACTTTTGTTGAAAACGTAACAATTATGCTAAACGCAGGAGTTCTTGGTGCTGGTCACCTTGGAAAAATTCATTTAAGACTTCTTAAACAATCAAAAAAATATAATCTGGTAGGGTTTTATGATGCCGATGAAGCTAACGGAAAGCATGTAGAAGAAGAATTTGGATATAAATTCTTCAATTCCATCGAGGCTCTTATTGATGCTGTAGATATGGTAGATATTGTAACACCTACATTATCGCATTACGAGTGTGCCAAACAGGCCATAGCCAAAGGCAAACATATTTTTATTGAAAAGCCCATTACCAACACCGTCGAAGAGGCAGAACACATTAGGCAACTATTGGCTGAAAACAACCTTCGTGGTCAAGTAGGTCATGTAGAACGTTTTAATCCCGCTTTTGTTGCGGTTAAACACGACATTAAATCACCCATGTTCATTGAAACGCACCGTTTGGCCGAATTCAACCCTCGTGGAACCGATGTGCCTGTTGTGCTGGATTTAATGATTCATGATATCGATATTGTTTTAAGCATTGTAAAATCTAAGGTAAAACATATTTCAGCCAGCGGTGTTGCTGTAATTAGTGATACTCCAGATATTGCCAATGCCCGTATTGAATTTGAAAATGGCTGTGTTGCCAATTTAACGGCCAGTAGAATTTCACTAAAAAAAATGAGAAAAGCACGATTCTTTCAAAAGGACGCTTATATATCGGTAGATTTTTTAACCAAAAAATGTGAAGTGGTTAAAATGAAAGATGCTCCCGAAACCCCAGGTGATTTTGATATGATCCTACAAAACGCTGAAGGCATTAAAAAGCAAAT
The DNA here is from genome assembly GCF_022662195.1 of Aestuariivivens insulae. Lineage (GTDB taxonomy): Bacteria > Bacteroidota > Bacteroidia > Flavobacteriales > Flavobacteriaceae > Aestuariivivens > Aestuariivivens insulae. The sequence continues at coordinate 61,345 of NZ_JAKMCS010000013.1, forward strand.
CTATTTCGATAACCCAAAAATTGAAGATACCAATTCTATTTTGGATGAACTGGAAACTTTTGCCGATGCCATAAATAATGATACCACACCCGTTGTAACACTTCACGATGGCACTGAAGCCTTACGTGTTGCAACCCAAATAATAGATTGTTTTTAATTAGCCATGAATCTACCTCTCATAGGTATGCAGCTAGTGATCTAACATAAAAGTATGGCTTCACCATAAAATATTTTAACTATGAAAAACATAGCGGTAATAGGTGCTGGAACCATGGGAAATGGTATTGCACATACATTTGCGCAAAGCGGATTTAAAGTACAATTGATTGATGTTAACAAAGCGGCATTAAATCGAGGTATGGAAACCATTACTAAAAATTTGGATAGAATGGTGGCCAAGGAAAAAATCACCGAAGTAGATAAAGTCGAAACTTTAAGTAATATTACCACTTTCACCAATTTAACCGAAGGTGTTGAGCATGCTAGCTTGGTTGTAGAAGCTGCGACCGAAAATGTGGATTTAAAGCTCAATATTTTTAAGCAACTTAATGAGGCCTGTCCAGAAGATACTATTTTAGCGACGAACACCTCCTCTATTTCCATTACACAAATAGCAGCTGTAACATCTAGACCAGAAATGGTAATAGGTATGCATTTTATGAATCCTGTTCCTATCATGAAGTTGGTTGAAATTATAAGAGGTTATAATACCAGTGGTGAAGTAACACAAACCATTATGGAACTATCCAAAGCCTTAGGTAAAATTCCTGTTGAGGTTAACGATTATCCTGGTTTTGTTGCCAACCGCATTTTAATGCCCATGCTCAATGAATCTATTGAGACCCTATACAATGGTGTGGCGGGCGTTGAAGAAATAGATACAGTCATGAAATTGGGAATGGCACACCCTATGGGCCCTTTACAATTGGCCGATTTTATAGGTTTGGATGTATGTCTTTCTATATTAAATGTCATGTACGAAGGCTTTAAAAATCCTAAATATGCGCCTTGCCCCTTATTGGTAAATATGGTTCGCGCCGGAAAATTGGGCGTGAAATCTGGTGAAGGGTTTTATGACTATTCAGAAAGCAAAAAAGCAGAAACGGTGGCTAAACAGTTTATATAGTAATCAGTGTTCAGTATTCAGTGTTCAGTAATAAATAATTTAGTATGAAGTTTCAAGATTTGACTGCTTATAAAAAAGGTTTTGATTTAGCGATGGAGATACTAGCCATAACAAAAACTTTTCCAAAAGAAGAAAGATATTCACTCACAGGCCAAATACGCAGATCATCAAGAAGTGTTTGTGCTAACATAGCAGAGGCTTATAGAAAAAGATTATATCCAAAGCATTTTGTTAGTAAACTTACCGATAGCGATGCTGAAAATTCAGAAACCCAAACTTGGTTAGAATTTTCTTTGGCATGTGAGTATATAAATAAAAATGAGTTTGATAAATTAACAATAGAGAGTATGGAAATTGGAAAATTGTTAAATTTCATGATTAGAAATTCTGATAAATCTGGCTCATCCAAAATCTCTTGATAACTTATTTCTAAAAAAACACCGAACACCGAACACTGAATACTGAACACTGAATACTAATCCATGGCTAAAATAAAACCATTTAAAGCAGTAAGACCAACAAGGGACAAAGTAAGCCTAGTAGCATCACGTTCTTATCAAACCTATACCAAAGCTGAAATTGAAGCCCGATTAAACTACAATCCGTTTTCTTTCCTACATATTATAAACCCTGGCTATAAATACGAGCATAAGATAAATGGCAAAGATCGCTACGAATTGGTTAGGAACCGCTATTTAGAATTTAAAGAAGATCACATTTTTATCCAGGATAAAAAGCCTTGCTATTATGCATACAAAATAGTTAACAGAGAAGGACATGTATTTTCGGGAATAATAGCAGCCGCAAGCACGGCAGACTACGAACAAGATATTATTAAAAGGCACGAAGATACTATTGAGTATCGTGAACAGATATTTAAAGAATACCTAAAAACAACTGGATTTAATGCAGAGCCTGTACTTCTTACCTATCCAGATAATAAGACTATTGCCAACATAATAAAAGTAACACAAGCCGTTCGTCCCGAATTTGAGTTTACTACAACCTATCGCGACACCCATTATTTATGGCTAATACATGATGACAAAACAATTAAGACTATTGAAAAGGAATTTGAATCTATTTCCACAATATATATTGCAGATGGTCACCATCGGTTGGCGTCATCATATTTGCTTTCCAATGAAATGAAATCTGAAAGCGAAAAAGACTCTTACCATTTTTTTATGGGCTATTTAATTCCCGAATCCGATTTAAGGATTTTTGAATTCAATAGACTGATCAAAGATTTAAACGGTTTGAGCAAGGAAGAATTTCTGGTTAAATTAGACACCTATTTTAGAATAGAAAACAGAGGAAAAACTTTATATCAACCTTCAAAAAAACATCATTTTAGCATGTATCTGGATGGTGATTTCTATTCGTTGTTTTTAAGAAGTATTTACAATTTTAATTCGGCTTTAGATTCGCTTGACACCCAAATTCTTTATAAAACCATTTTAGAGCCCATTTTAGGTATAACTGATTTACGTAACGATACACGTATAACTTATTGCCATGGAAAAAATAGCCTTGTTTCTATAAAAGCAAAAGTAGATTCTGGCGAGTATACTGTTGGTTTCGGGCTTGTACCTATAACCGTAGACGAATTGAAAGCCATTGCCGAAGCAGGGCAAACCATGCCCCCTAAAAGCACATTTATTACTCCTAAATTAAGAAGCGGAGTAACTATTTATGAATTCTAGTTCCTGCAAAGGCAGGGACTTCATGAAACAGCAAAAAAAATGAGTATTTCAGAAAAACTAAATAACATAAAATCCACATTACCAGATCATGTTACCCTTGTTGCGGTTTCTAAAACCAAACCCCTAGAGGATATCATGGAGGCTTACCATGCTGGCCACCTAATTTTTGGAGAGAATAAAATTCAGGAAATGGCCGACAAACATGAGCAACTACCTAAGGATATTGAGTGGCATATGATTGGTCATGTACAACGCAATAAGGTAAAATATATGGCTTCCTTTGTAAGCTTAATTCATGGTGTGGATAATTTTAAGTTGCTTAAGGAAATTGATAAACAGGCCCAAAAACATGATAGGGTTATCCAGTGCCTACTTCAAATAAAAATTGCTTCAGAAGACACCAAGTTTGGTATGGCTCCAGAAGATGCCGTTAAGCTTATACAAAGTCAGGAATTTTCAGAATTAAAACACATAAAGATTGTGGGCCTAATGGGTATGGCGACGTTTACCGATAATATGGACCAAGTAAAACAAGAGTTTATCAACTTAAAAACCATTTTCGATGCACTGGAAAAAACACAAACCCACAACTGCAAGCTACAAACTATATCTATGGGCATGAGTGGCGATTATGAACTGGCTATAGATTGTGGTAGTACCATGGTGAGGGTTGGAAGTAGTATATTTGGAGAACGGAATTATCTTTGATTAACGATTAACGATTGGAAAAGCTTTAGAGAACACAAAATTTTTAACTTTTAACTTTTAAGAAATCTACGCAATACTAGACATAGAGACCACTGGTGGTAAGTACAATGAAGAAGGAATTACTGAAGTTGCCATTTACAAGTATGATGGCCATACTGTTGTAGACCAGTTTATTAGTTTAATAAACCCAGAACGCGAGATACAACCCTTTGTGGTAAACCTTACCGGCATTAACAGCAACATGTTACGCAATGCGCCCAAATTTTATGAAATAGCCAAGCGTATCGTTGAAATTACTACCGATTGTATTTTAGTGGCCCACAATGCCCAATTCGACTATAGAATTCTATGTACCGAGTTTAGAAGGTTGGGTTTTGAATATGAACGCAGAACACTCTGTACGGTAGAATTGGCCAAACAATTAATTCCTGAACAGCCTTCATATAGCCTTGGAAAATTGGTAAGGTCTTTAGGTATTCCTGTTTCCGACAGGCATCGTGCTGCCGGTGATGCGCAAGCCACAGTGAAGCTTTTTAAAATGTTAATGGCTAAAGACTCCACGAAAACGATTATCCAAAATGCCGTTCGCTTAGATCCAAAATATCAACTGGAACCCAAGCATCTTGATATTATAGAAAGCTTACCCACTGCAACTGGCGTGTATTACATTCACAAATCCGATGGTGAAATCATTTATATTGGCAAAAGTAAAAATATAAAAAGGCGCATTAACCAGCATTTTACAAGCACCAATCACAAATCGAAAAAAATCCAGCAATTGGTAAGCACTGTAACCTACGAGGCTACTGGCAGTGAATTGGTTGCGCTTTTAAAGGAAAGTGAAGAAATAAAACGAAATAAGCCCATTTTTAACCGTGCCCTAAGGCGAACCATTTTTACACATGCCCTCTATAGCTTTACAGACGCTAACAATTACCTCAATCTAAAAATTGATATAGCCGATGGCCGAAAAAAATCCATCACGACGTTCAGTAACCGACAAAGCGGCAAAAACTTTATAACCAAAGCGGTTGAAGACTATAGCCTTTGCCAAAAACTAACGGGGCTTTATAAGACCAAAACCAGTTGTTTTAATTACGACATTAAAACCTGTAATGGCGCCTGCGTACAAAAAGAAGGCCCCGAGGCATATAACGAACGGGTTGAAATGTTAATCGACAAAAACAGTTACGCCAACAAAAATATGGTGATTATAGACAAGGGGCGGGACATAGATGAGCGTAGTGCCATATTAATTAAAAATGGTGTTTTTAAAGGCCTCGGCTTCTTCAACTTAAATTATCAAATTAACCGCATTGAGGTTTTGGAATCCATCATCACCCCCATGCAAAACAATAGGGATACCCAGCATATCATTCAAAGTTATTTGAGAAAAAACAAAAAGGTAAAGCAAATTATTTTCTAATGATGCAAAAAAAAGCACCCCTTCTCCTTCTTATCTTCTTCAGCATAGCATGTTTTGGCCAATCTAATTATAATCCTGAGTCCTATAGAGTAACCCTAGGTGATATTGAATCTAAAACCTATGAAAAAGATTCAACAGCAACAGCTTTGGTTATTTATGAAGCAGGTAATAGTTATGTCGATCAAAGTAATTATCGATTAAACACCGAAGTGAAACACAAAATAAAAATCCTGACTAAAGAGGGTTTTGACAAAGCAACCATTACGATATACCTCTACAATAAAGGCAACAAAGCCGAAAGTGTAAAGAATATTATAGCCACCACCTATAATAAAGAAGGCCATGATGTTACGAAGCATTCCTTGGATAAAGCACACATATACGAGGAAAAATACGATGAGAACCATACCTTAGTTAAGTTTACATTACCAAATGTAAAAGCAGGTTCTGTTATTACCTATAGTTATACTATAGTTTCTCCTTATATGTTTAAATATAAAGGTTGGAACTTCCAAGGCGACATCCCTAAACTATACAGTGACTATAAGACCAGTATTCCTGCCAACTGGTATTATAATGTGAAATTGGTAGGTTACAAAAAGTTAGATATACAAACTTCAGATATCAAGAAAAGGTGTTTAGAAGGTTCCAGGGGAGCGTATTCAGATTGTAGTGTTAGCCATTATGCCATGAAGGACATCCCGGCTTTTATTGAAGAGGACTATATGACGCACCAATCCAATTATTTGGCTAGAATTGAATATGAATTAATGACGTTTAAAAACTTTGAAGGCCAAGAATTTAACTATACAAAATCATGGAAAACGGTAGATAAGGAATTTAGAACAGATAAAGACATTGGCAGGCAATTATCAAAATCTATTAAACTAGAAGATTTCTTTGATGCTAAACTCGTTAATGAACCCGATCTTTACCTAAAGGCTAATACGATCTATAAATTTATTCAGGACAATTATACCTGGAATGGAAAGTTTAGGATTTTTGAAGATGTATCGGTTAAAGACCTCATTAAAAATAAAACAGGAAACGTATCTTCCATCAATATTTTATTGCACAATCTATTAAATGAAGCTGGAATTGATGCCAAGCCTGTATTAGCTTCTACTAGAAATAATGGATTCCCCACTAAAATTTATCCGGTTATTTCAGACTTTAATTATGTCATTGTTCAGGCTACAATAGATTCTAAAACCTATTTACTCGATGCCACAGATGATTATTTAAGTTTTGGGGAAGTCCCCTTTAGATGCTTAAATAGTTATGGCAGATTAATGGATTTCGAAAAAGGAAGTGAATGGATAGACATAAAGCCCAAAGGGATATCTGCTATATACTATAACATGGACTTGGCCATTGATGATGATGGCATAATTTCCGGAACAGTGAAAAGCAAAACAACAGGATACCATGCCCTAAGTGATAAAAAAAACTACTTTTCCAATAGTGAAAGCTATCTAGAAAAACTACAGGACAAATTTCTAAATGCCGAAGTCTACAATCTTAACGTAGACACAGAAGATAAAACCAGCTTTGACTTTGTAAAAAGTTATGCCATAGAATATAATATTGAGGACACTGGCGACAACACCTATTTAAATCCTTTTTTTATTAAATTCTTTAAAGAGAACCCCTTCAAGTTACAGGAAAGAACCTATCCTATTGATTTTGGCTATGAGGACAGTTATTTTTTTCTTCTAAACTTAAACTTGGGCGATCAATACGAACTTGTAGAACAACCAGAAGATGCTAGCTTAGTATTGCCTAATAATGCAGGTAGGATTGTTTTTTCTACCAAACTAACAAACAACACTTTACATGTACTTTTAAGAATTGAGTTTAAATCATCACAATTTTCACCAGAATACTATCCCTACCTAAAAGAATTCATGAATAAAGTTGTTTCTATTCAAAATAACTCACTAATATTATTAAAGCGAAAATGATCCACCTTTTTTAGTACTTTTGGATATATGAGTAAATTTACAAGAAACAGATGGCGATTAAAGCTTCAGGAAATTATTTATGAAGCCGACACACCTGCTGGAAAGTTATTTGACATTATATTGCTAATTACAATTTTAGCAAGTATTATTTTGGTCATGCTGGAAAGTGTTGAAAGTATTGATAATACCTATCACAACTTCCTAAACATTTCTGAATGGGTCATTACTATTTTATTTAGTATTGAATATATCGCCCGAATTTTAACTGTAAAAAAACCATTTAAGTACGTATTAAGTTTTTATGGTATAGTAGATTTTTTATCTACAATACCCAAATACATTTCTTTAATTATAGGTGGTGTTCACGCTTTGGCTGCATTAAGGGCTTTGCGTTTATTGCGAGTATTTCGAATATTAAAATTGGCCCGCTACCTTGGTGCATCAAACACCCTTGTAAATGCTATTAAGGCAAGTCGTGCAAAAATTTCGGTGTTTTTATTTGCTGTACTTATAGTTGCCGTTATTTTAGGTGCCATCATGTATTTAGTTGAAGGTGAAGCAAATGGTTTCACCAACATCCCCAAGAGCGTCTATTGGTGTATTGTAACCCTAACTACAGTGGGCTTTGGAGATATTGCGCCACAAACACCTTTAGGTCAGTTTATTGCCTCCTTAGTTATGATATTAGGTTACGGTATTATAGCTGTGCCCACTGGTATTGTTTCTGCAGAATATACCAGCCAAAGTAAAGCCAGTAAAGTAAAGGAAGCCATGGGGAATTCAGAAAGCATCCCAAATACTGTTCCAGTTAACTCGCAATGCTGTTCGAATTGTTTAAGCGAATCGCATCGCGATGATGCCGAATTTTGTTTTAAATGCGGCCATAAATTACATCATGAGTAAGTATCTTATTTCCATTATTGGGCCTACAGCCATAGGCAAAACAGCCTTAAGTATTAAATTGGCACAGCATTTTAATACGGAAATCATTTCGGCAGATTCCCGGCAGTTTTTTAAAGAAATGCAAATTGGCACAGCAGCGCCAACCCAAGCCGAATTAGCCCAAGCCAAGCATCATTTTATCCATCATAAGTCCGTTCAAGACCAGTACAATGTTGGGGCATTCGAAAGGGACGCTTTGCTTTGTTTGGATGAATTATTCAAAAACCACAATATTGTCATTATGGTTGGTGGTTCCGGATTATATGTAGACGCCGTTACTAAGGGCTTGGATGATTTTCCAGATGTAGACGAATCCATTAGAAAAACCTTAAACCAAGATTTAGAAACCAAAGGTTTGGAGCATCTTCAAAAGCAGTTGGAAATGTTGGATCCAAAATCATATGGAACGATTGCCATAGATAATCCCCACCGTGTAATTCGTGCGCTGGAGATATGCATTGGCACTGGAAAACCCTATTCTTCATACTTAAATAAGAAAAATACAAACCGCCCTTTTAAAACCATAACTATTGGACTTCATGCCGAACGTGCCATTATTTATGACCGTATAAACCAAAGAGTGGATATGATGGTTGAAGAAGGCCTTATAGATGAAGTAAAGGCACTACTACCCTATCAGCATTTAAATGCTTTAAATACGGTAGGCTATAAGGAACTTTTCAATTATTTTAGTGGGGCGTGGACTTTGGATTTTGCCATTTCTGAAATTAAAAAGAATTCAAGGCGCTTTGCCAAGCGGCAACTTACTTGGTTTAAAAAACAAGAAGAGGCTATTTGGTTTGATTATTTAACCCCTGTGGATGCAATTATAAAAAAGGTACACAGTACTATTAATGCTGAAAATTGATTTGGTATGAATTTACCCGATGAAAGCCCTTTAGATAATCCGGTTTGGTTTTCATTAACCGAACACCAGTCCAATTATGCCATAGATTATGGCCATGTAAAATTCTACCATCCAGATTATACGCCTTTTGGGGCTTTTATAAACCATCAGGATACAAGTGCTGCCATTGAAAAACATGCGCAATTGATCAAGGAATTTTTTATTGTAGGAGACCAACCTAAAATGCCAGTACATTTTAATCCACCAAAACAATATATTGGGTTACAGATGATTATTTATAACCATATAGACCACCCAATAACTGAACCTGTTGTGGAACTAACCGATGCGCATTACGACGATTTAATTGAACTGATAAAATTGGTCTACCCAGAATATTTTAAACCTAAAACCCAAAGGTTAGGACAGTATTTTGGAATCTATAAAGATGGTAAATTGGTAGCAGCCACTGGTGAACGTATGCAAACCAAAGATTTTATTGAAATAAGTGCCGTAATCACCCACCCAGAACATACCGGTAAAGGCTATGCCAAACAGCTGATAGCCCACACGGCTAGCGGCATCTTTAACAAAGGCAAAATACCTTTTTTACATGTCGATGAAACTAATACAGGAGCCATTCAACTGTATAAAAAATTAGGGTTTAAAACCAGAAGAACCTTTAGCTTTTGGAAGATTAGCAGTTAAGCAATATGATCTCCGCTTTCACATCATTTTAAAACCGCCTTCTTAAACTCTTTTTTTTTGAATTGTAAGAATATTAGCTATATTATCGGATAAATATAATGGAAATAAGCGTAATTGTGTTTATTGACTAGTTGTGGTGCATTTTCACCGATCGCTAAAAAAGAACAAAATTCTGTATTATTAATTCAAAATATTTTCTAAATTTGTATCTAAATGGATACATTTTAAATGGTAATCACCGAAAAGACAAGCGAATTCGATAAGTGGATTAGAAAGCTCAAAGATTTAAGAGCAAAAGCAAAAATTATCTTCCGAATACAGAAACTCGAAACGGACGGACATTTCGGAGATTGTAAACCTGTTGGAGACGGAATTAGCGAAATGCGAATTAATTATGCTAAAGGCTATCGAATTTACTTCAAAGAAAAAGGAGACAAGATTGTGGTCCTTTTGATTGGCGGAGATAAATTGACCCAACAAAAGGACGTTAAAAAAGCAAAAGAAATTTGGAACAGAATAAAAGACGAATAAAATGGTAACTACGAAATTTGACATTGCGGATTATCTGGACAGCGAAGAAATGATTGCTGAATATCTGAACACTGTTCTTGAAGATGGGGACAGTTCTGATTTGATAGTCGCAATCGGACATATTGCAAAAGCAATCGGAATGACCAAAATTGCAGAAAAAACTGGAATGAGCCGGCCAAGTCTTTACAAGGCATTGTCGGACGGAGCAAAACCACAGTTCGGAACAATAATGAAAGTTCTGAAAGCAATTGGCGGACAAATCAACGTAAAACCAATGTCAGCGTAAAAAAAACGACACCACAATAATAGCTATAAGTAATTGCTTGTTAGCGCCTACTTCTGAAAATCCTTTCGGATTTTCTATTCGGTTTGTATTTGCTAAATTAGGTGCTTAAAATACGCAACTAATCTTACACAAACACGTTACAATCAAGCAAAAAAGAAATGAAGTACATCATAACCGTAATTTTACTTATAATAATAATTTCATCTTGTCACAACAAATCTAAAAATGGAGGATATTTAATAAATGGGATAGCTGAAAATGTATCTGACAGCACTAAAGTTTTATTATACCTCTACCCAAAAATGGATGAAATAGCTGATTCCACATTTGTAATCAATGAAGAATTCCGATTTAAGGGGAATCTAAGCCGTCCGAGATTAGCGCATTTAAGAATTATCGAAAGCAGAGATGATAAGACATTTTGGCTTGAGAATCAACAAATAGATTTCATTGGTAAGAAAGGCAACTTTTTCAATGGAAGAATCAAAGGTTCAGAAACACAGAAAGAATCGGAACTACTTTTGAAAAGAAAAGACTCTATTTTTAAAGAAATGGAAAAGCTCGAAGCGAAGGTTACGGAAAAAAACCGAGATTCACTTTTTGAGATTTATGAAAAAATGCAAGATGTAGAAATTGAGATTAATAATAAGTTTATTCAAGATTATCCCAACTCTTTCGAAAGCCTGACTCGCCTAAATTGGTCTAAAGAACGAATGGGGAGTGAAAAAACATCCATAGTCTTCTCATATTTAAATTCGGAATTAAAGTCTACTGAAGAAGGAAAAGCAATAGAAGAGTTTATTTCTAATAATAGAAACTTAAAAATTGGGGATAAATTTGTAGATATTGAACAAGCTAATATAAAGGGGGAAATGACAAAACTCTCCAAAATACATAAAAATTACACCCTTATAGAATTTTGGGCTTCTTGGTGCGGCCCTTGTAGAAGTTTCAACCCAGAACTGGTTGAACAATACAAACTATACAAGGGTAAAGGTTTTGAAATTTTCGGAGTATCATTAGACACCGACAAAGAAAAATGGAAGAAAGCAATAAAAAAGGATGGTCTGAATTGGGAAAATGTAAGTGATTTAAAAGGAGCTAACAACCAAGCTGCCGTGACTTATGGCGTTAGGGATATTCCCGATAACCTTTTGATTAATGAGAAGGGTGTAATCATCGCTAGATTTATAAGGGGACAAAAGTTAGAAGAAAAATTGAAAGAATTATTTGATGATAAATAATGCCAGCTTGTAACAATGAAAAATATTCATTATTGTTTTTTAAAGCTCTTTTGTTAGGGTGGTCATTCCCATTGTTATTATTTTCACAAGCAAGTAGTCCAGATACAAAAAAGCTTGTAGATGATTTACAAGTTTTGTCTAAACAAAAATCTTCAGACTTGGTTTATTTCCAAACCAGCAAAGGCATTTATGAAACAGAAGAAGATGTATGGTTTAAAGGTTATGTGCTAAATCCTCAATCTTATACATTATCCGCTCAAAGTAAAACCCTATTCGTACAACTTATAAATGACAAAACCCAACAAGCTGTTTGGGAAGAAAAATATGAAATAGAAAATGGCATTGTAGATGGGCATTTGTATTTACAGGATTCATTACAAGCTGGAGGCTATACCCTAACAGCATATAGCCCCCATTCTTTTTATAAGAATACTTCTGAGTTTTACGCAGCAAGAAAATTAAGGGTAGTAAAAAAGATAACAGAAAATAGAATGGTAGTTGAGGTAACTAAGGACAGTGTTTTTGATTTTAAGATGTTTCCTGAAGGCGGGCACCTTGTTTCGGGCATACGAAACACCCTAGCATTTAAAGCTACTAATAGTAAATGTGAACCTGTAATAGTGTCAGGAACTTTGTTTGAGAACAATAAGCCTTTAATAGAATTCAAATCTGTACATGCAGGTATGGGGCGTTTTGTTTTTAAACCTGATATTAATAAAACATATTATGTAGAAATTTCTAATCCAAAATCCACCAAGCGATACAGCATACCCAAAATACAAACTAAAGGTATGTCTATGCAACTTGTTGGAAGTAACAAAGATTTTTTATTATTTAATATTGCGCAAAGTAAAGCATTAAAAGAAACCGTAATATACTTGAGGTTGCAAGTAAGAGGTGAAGTTTATAGTTTGGCTAAAACCAACTTAAATAGTCAGGTAAAAATAAGAGTTCCTTTAAAGGATGTACCTAAAGGCATTGCAGAAGTTACCCTCTTTAATGCCAATTTTGAGCCTATTTGTGAACGATTGGTTTTTATAAAGCAGGATCAAAAATTATATATAAAAACAACACTCGATAAGAGCGAATACAGCATCCGCGAAAAGGCAACTTTAAAAATACAAGTAACAGATGAACACCAACAACCGGTAGTAGCTCATTTGGGAGTTAGTATTTACGATAAAATCTACAAAAACCCAAAAGACGCAAAAAACATTGTTACGCATTATCATTTAACCACACAGTTAAAAGGAAAACTGTACAATCCTGCATACTACTTTGACTTAAAAAGCCAAAATAGAAAAGAAGCTCTGAATTTATTGCTGTTAACCCAAGGATGGCGGCGTTATGTTTGGAATGAAACCAATTTAAAAGAACAAAGCAAACCAAAACAAATTGTTTTTGATGATATTAAAGGAAAGATAACATTACCTAAGAAACTTCAGAAAAAACCGCAGCAATCCTTACCCGCTTTAATAGCATACAATCCCCAAAATGAAGGACAGAAAAAAATTATTTTTGTGGACTCAACCAAAACATTTACCATTGAACCAAAGCATTTAAAAATGGGCAGGCAAGTATATTTAAAATTATTGGCTTCCCAAAAACCAAAATACACCTTTAATATCAATGATTATGCCTTTAAAGCAATAAATGCTATAAGAAAAACAAAGGCGATAAATTATCCCTTAGTAGATAGAAATACTATAAAACCTGAAAAAGTGAAACCTTTTAAATATCCGTCAGATATTAAGGTTTTGGATGAAGTAATGGTAAAGGCAAAAAAACGAAAAGTACACCGTGATAAATATTTAGGAAAATTAGATAGTATTGCTAAATTAGAAATGACTACTGATTATGTGTGTAAAGAAAACATTCTAAATTGTCCAGTACACGGTCCTTTTGAAAAAGGCAATAAAAAACCTGTAGAAGGAAAAATCTATGGTATACATTGGAGGACTGTCTATGAGGAACATGGAGGACCACCTCCCAGTGGTATTATACCTAAACATCCTCCTTATAAATATCCCGTATTAACAGATGAATATTTGATGTCTAGGTTTAATCTACTTAGAGTTAAAGGCTATTATGGAAAAAGAGAGTTTTACCAACCTGTTTATGATAATGAGAAAAGTATTGAAGATCCTTTTCCAGATTATCGTAACACTCTGTATTGGAATCCATCAGTTATTACAAATGAAAAAGGAGTGGCGACTCTAGAGTTTTTTTGTTCAGATATTAATACTAATTTCATTGGAAATATAGAGGGGGTTGGTGGTAATGGATTGTTAGGCAATGTATTATTTGAATTTTTTATAACTAAATTAACTGACTAAGAAACATGTGCATACGAAAAATCCTGCTTGTAACACCTAAAATTAATTGCTCATGTATGCCTAATTATGAAAATCCTCACAGATTTTCTATTCGATCTGTATTTGCTAAATTAAGTGCTTAAACCACGCAACTAATCTTATACATAAACGTTAGCTGTAAGTATTAACCTCCTAAGAGAAATTAAATAAATTTACCATGATGAAAAAGAACTTTAACGATTTAGCACTTTTAATATTAAGAGTTGGCTTTGGTGGCTTTATGCTTACCCATGGCATTCCAAAAATAAGTATGTTATCAAACCCTTCCGATTTTGGTGACCCAATAGGTGTTGGCGCTACAATATCCTTAATTTTAGCACTTATTGGAGAAGTTGTCGCACCAATGCTATTAATTATAGGCTTTAAAACAAAATGGGCTGCAATTCCTGCTGCAATTACTATGTTTGTTGCTGCATTTATAGTACATGCCAAAGACGATTTAGCTACCAAAGAACATGCTATATTGTTTTTTATAGCCTTTGTTGTGATGTTTCTAGCAGGAGCTGGAAAATATTCAGTTGATAAAGCATAATAAGTTTTGTAGTGTTAATGAAGGTTCGGAATTTATTGAAACTATAAATAATGGTGAAAATAAGACATAATTAAGCCCTTAAAAGGGCTTATATTTTCTCATGTAAATTCCTTGCGGCCAAAAATCATGGGGCTTAAAAAGACGTAAAATGTATTGTAGGGAGGCTTTAAAACCAGGCGAACCCTTAGCTTTTGGAAGATTAGCTGTTAAACAATATGGTCTCCACTTTCTTATTATTTTAAAACCACCTTCTAAATCTGTAAATTCTTTTTGAATTGTAAGAATATTAATTATATTTATCAGGTAAATACAATGGAAATAAACGGAATTGTGTTTATTGACTAGTTGTGCTACATATGACCAACATTGATAATTTGAACTAATAATTTGAGAAAGTATATAAAATATCTGATTTCCTTCCTTCTGATTTTCGGTCTGACCGTTAACGATGGTTCTATATTTTCACAAACTAATTCTTCAAACTACTATCAAGTTTCACGAATACATTCCAGAAAAGAATTTAGACATAAATATTCGGGATTATATGTTTACGGCAGACCGCTTCTAACAGAAAGAATATTTGTTAAGCTGATTTCATATCTCAATCTTCGAGATGTTTTTAGTGTTCAAATTACAAGAGTTTTAAATTTACAAATTGAAAAGTACCAAAAAATAACTTCAAAAATAGCTCGATACGTTTTCCTGAATAAAACATTCGTGTCCAGCAATCAATATCCAGGTTTATACATAGCATAGAATAAATTTTCATTCTGTGTGAATGTGCACTTTGCTGCATAAATGATAAAACAAATGTCAAACCATTTATCATTACTAAAATGTATAAACAAAAGAATAAAACCTATTTGGAGAAATCCAAACATTTCTTCCATTCTATAAAAAGATCGTTTATTTTAATCATTACCGCAGTTATGCTTGGAATGTCCAATGCAATGTATGATGAAGATAAAATGATTGATGGAAAGCAAAATCATACCGAACAAAAACATAAATAGATTAAATAATAACAGTTAAATACGTTGCGCAACATCGTATAAGATTAGCTACAATTAAAACAAACAAATGGAAACAGAAAACATTTCACGAATATTAATTCTCACTCACGTTGGATTTGGCAGTCTCGCTTTATTATCAGGGCAATTTCAATCATTGCTAAAAAGGGAGATTTTTTACATAAGAGATCAGGTAAAATATTTTATTACGCATTACTTACATCTGCATTACTATCTCTTATTGTGTCCCTAATACCAACCCACCGAAGTCCATTTCTATTCTGCCTTGGATTATTCAGTTTATACTTTATTATTGGTGGTTATAGAAGTCTAGCATTTAAGAAAAAAGGCGTGTCATTTCGGTTTGATAAAATCATTGCCTATTTTATAATACTTGTAGGAATTGCGATGATGACATATCCTATTCTATTAAATGGCAAAATAAACCCTGTTCTATTCGTTTTTGGAGCGGTTAGTATATTATTTGGTGTTATTGATCTTTTATTTTTTCAAAACTTAAATAGAACTAGAGAAAATTGGTTAAATATACATTTGTCCAAAATGATAAGTGGTTACGTCGCAACAGTGACAGCATTTGTAGTTAATCAATGGGCTCTTGGGATTTGGGGTTGGTTTATACCAACAATTTTCGGGAATATTTATTTGATTTATTGGTTGATTAAATTAAATAGAAAAAAACTGTAGTTAAGCCGTGTATAATTAATTGCTTTGGCAAGTGATTATTTGGAAAATTCCTTCGGAATTTTCTCTGGCAAGTTTTTGTTTACTAAATTACAGGCTAAACCACGCAACTAACCATACACGAACACGTTAAACGGAACTATGAAAAAAACACTCCTAATTAAAACTACAGTTAATTGAAATGAATATAGAAAAGATACTTATTGAAATTGGAGAAGTCTACTCACCATTAACTTATGAATGTCATCAGGAATTCATTGCAAATTCAAAATTTGTTACCTTCAAAAAAGGTGATATTATAGTTAGGGAAGGGCAATATTCCAAAAAAGCATATTTAATTATTGAAGGTTGTGCAAGAGCTTATTATTTGAAAGATGGAAAAGATATTTCTGATTGGTTTACGTTTGAAAATCAGTTTATGGCTTCCATTGTAAGTTTCTTTAGTAATCAGCCCAGTCCACATTATGTAGAGTTTGTAGAAGAATCGAAAGTCCTTGAGTTTTCAAAAGAAACAGTAGACCTATTATCAAAGAATTTCCACGATTTTGAACGATTTATTAGTAAAGTAGTTACAGAAACTATGCTGGGACTTTGCGAAAGGTTGCACACCATTCAATTCTCAAAAGCAGAAGAAAGATATCAAAACTTAATAAGTATTTATCCAGACATTACTCAACGAATACCACTTACCCATATTGCTTCTTATTTAGGAATTACACTTGAAACACTTAGTCGAATTCGCAACCCTAAAGTTCGAATTTGATTTATATCAAATGATAAACCTCCCATTAAAATGACCTTTGTAAAAAAAATTAAAAATGGGAGAATTCAAGAATCAACAAAAATCAATTTTTGGAACGTGGTGGGAACCTATTAGAAAATGGTTTTACCCAGCGTGGTTAGTTTACGAAACCTCAATTCGTTTCTATGACTATGCTCTATCGGTGTACAGTTACTTTATTGAGCAACAAGATAATATTGGAGAAGTTATCACTCAAGTTTTAGCAATCACTTGCGGTTTAACAACTTTCTTAATCTGCATATTCTATGTAACTCTTCCCGTCAGTATTATCTTATACAAGTTTTTCAAAGATGATAAACCAATAGTCAATCCATTTATACATAAAATCAAAAAATACTTTTAAAAACAATGAAAACCATATACATCAAAATAACAGGAATTGTAAACCTTTTTGGTCCTATACTTCACACTATAGGCGGACAAATAGAATTGGTTAACCCTTTATTAGATAGTAATATCAGTATTCAACAAAAGAGAGAGTTAACGGGAGCGTGGCACATCGTCACTATCCTTTTATTTTTGACTTCTTACATCATATTAAGAATTGGATTTAAAAAAGATAGTACTCAAGAAAAAGAACTACTTAAGCCAATAGCTATTCTTTACATTTTATCGGGAATCCCATTTATAATTACCAGTTATATTTATGGGGTCTATGCACTTCAGTGGATATTGATAATGCCTATTGGTTTTCTGCCTTTAATGGGTTTACAAAAAGCGTCTTCTAATAAACAAAATCTTTAAAAATTTCTTATGAATCAATATTTATGGATTGCTGGAGTTCTATGCTTTTTATTAGGATTAGTCCACTCAATCCTTGGCGAAATTTTAATTTTTAGAAATAAAAAGAAGCATAATAAAATTGTTCCTACAATCGTAACATCCAAATTGAAAGAAAGGCAACTTAGGATTATTTGGGCTACTTGGTATTTAACGCCATTCTTTGGTGGGAGTATCGGTGTTATGCTTATCAAAATTGGAACAAAGCAGGCCGAAATGAGTGCTTATTTGATGCAATCTATAATTACTGCCATAACTATTACAATGCTCAGCGCTTCCTTTCTTGTTTTCATCGCAACAAAAGGTAAACATCTTGGATGGGTGATTTTATTAGTAATTGGAATCTTAAACCTGTTAGCACTTTAAAATAAGACATAAATGAACAAACGAATAGCTTTAATAATAGGTCATCCAGATAAAGAAAGTTACAACTATGCATTAGCGAGAGCCTATAAAAAAGGTGTAGAGGCGTCAGGTTGTGAAATCCGAGAAATTATTATTCAAGATTTAGATTTTAATCCAAATCTTCAATTTGGTTATAGAAAAAGAACAGAACTTGAACCTGATTTGTTAAATAGTCAAGACATATTAAAATGGGCAGACCATTTAGTTTGGGTCTATCCTGTTTGGTGGGGTTCAGTACCAGCAATAATGAAAGGTTTCTTAGATAGAGTGCTTCTTCCGGGATTTGCTTTTAGCAAAAGAAAAGATTCTATATGGTGGGACAAACATTTTTCAGGTAAAACCGCTAGAATCATCTGTACATTAGACCAACCCAGTTGGTACTACAAGTTGTTTTATTCAAGCCCTAGTCACAAAGCAATGAAAAAATTAACAATGAACTTCATTGGAGTAAAAAAGGTAAGAATTACAACCATTGGCCCTATTAGACTGTCTAAACAAAAATTTAGAACAAAGTGGTTAAAAAAAATAGAAAGATTAGGTCGCTTAAGCAATTAAATATGAAAAACAGCGTATAGTAATAACGTTTGCCAACAATGTTAATCATTGCACAAGGCTCTAAAGCTTCTTTTTAAGGGGCTTTTATTTTTAGATACATTTCTAAAGGTCTTATCTGAAGTAACATTAAGGCAGTTAAACGAGAAACTAAATGATGCTTTGCTTGAGCACCACTTTTCACGGTTTTTGCTATGAATTTAAGGTGCTTTTTGAGGTCGTAGCCCATAGGGAAAAACCTTTAACAAGCTTTACCCCTTCAAAGTAGAAGGTGCAAAAATTAAAAACAAAATAAAACAACCAATAAAAAATAGTATTCCTAATCTTTTTAATAGATTAAGAACTTTCTTTTCATCAGTCGAAAGGCTATACATCTTATTTATATCAAAGTTACTATTGGCCCAATAGTTAAATAATTCTTCATGTTTAGATCTCAAAATCAATAATTTAGCTAATAAGGCTATTAATAATATTATAAGTAAGATCTTAATCACGTAATTAAAATTCTTGTGTTAGCACTCATTTATACCGAGCGCTAGCAAAAGTTAGCAAGATTTTATACCAAACTTAGCCTAAAACAAAGTTATCTGTCCCTCGTCGTCAATCTCGAGATCTTCTTTTGATGCTTCTCCATTGTTCTGGTTGTCTGGGTGCTTTTGGGTTTCACCATTTTCATCTTTAACAACCTCCTCATCAACAACTTCTAAATCATCGGCATGTACCTCTTCTGGAGCCTCATAAGGCAAAGGATCCAAAAGGTTGATTTGGTTAACCTTATCTTTAGTAAGCTGGTTTCCAAGGGCAGAAATCCCTTTTACGGCAATAAACTCTTCTAGGTTTACCTCCATATTATCCTTTCTGTCCTTACCCCGTTCTTTGGCAAATACCACCTCTGCCATTGGTCTCCAGTCTGTAGATACAATTTCCAATTGGGAGTTAGGATGCTCTGAAATAAAATTTTCTTCCCTACCTTCGTTTTCAATTAAGAACCGTTTAACGTAATACATTTCTTTTTCTCCGTTGTAGTAAACCACAGATATGGGTTTTTTGGGAACCCATTTTTCCAACACAATCATATCGTCGTCAAAATGCATAGTAACTTCCGGGGTAACCGTTTTAGCGATACCAGATTGGTTAATGACCAATAATTTATCTT
Organism: Aestuariivivens insulae; assembly: GCF_022662195.1. GTDB lineage: Bacteria > Bacteroidota > Bacteroidia > Flavobacteriales > Flavobacteriaceae > Aestuariivivens > Aestuariivivens insulae. The sequence goes on from NZ_JAKMCS010000013.1 coordinate 81,147, forward strand.
CTCCCCTAAACTCACCTATTAGTTCGCCCCTGCCATCAACATTAATACGCTGTATGGCATCATCGAACCAGATTTTACGAGGTTTTAGTGTCGACACCCCTTTTTCCTTAAGTTCAATACGTTTAACAGCATACTTGGTGACTAAATTCCCTTTGGAAGAACGGCCCTTAATGAGAATGTCGGCAAAATCGATATCCCATTTAAGCTTTTTAATGCTGCCCGCTTGTCGTAACTGTACGGCAACCACTTCGGCCTCTCCATTAGGGTTGGCTGAAAAATACAATACGGCAGAACCTTTATTTTCGTTAGTTAAATCGTATTCCCGATCTCTTGTTACCCCAGTAACTGCAAAACGTTTGATATATGAAGGGCCTCGGGAGCCATCCCGATAAACCATGTTGTAAATGGTGCGTTTATCTTTCTTTTTAAAGACAGCCACATGGATAATATCCTTACCAACAAAGGTTTTGGTATCCACTTTGGTGACCATCATTTTACCTTGCTTAGTAAATACTATAATGTCGTCTATATCGCTACAATCGCACACATATTCATCACGACGTAAGGAAGTACCAATAAAGCCTTCTTCCCTATTCACATAAAGTTTGGTGTTTCTAATAACGACCTTAGTGGCATCGACATCGTCAAAAGTGCGTATTTCGGTCTTTCGCTCACGTCCTTTACCATATTCGGCTTTCAATCGTGTGAAATAGGCTATAGCATAATCGATGAGGTGGGCTAAGTCATGCTTAACTTCAGCTATTTGTTCTTCTAAGGCATCTATTTTTTGTTGGGCTTTATCGATATCGAATTTTGAAATACGTTTGATTCGAATCTCGGTCAGCCGTACAATATCCTCTTCGGTAATTGCGCGTTTTAAATGTTTTATATGGGGCTGAAGCCCTTTATCTATAGCGCTAATTACGCCTTCCCATGTTTCTTGTTCCTCAATATCGCGATAAATCCTGTTTTCTATGAAAATACGTTCCAATGAAGCAAAGTGCCACTGTTCTTCAAGTTCGCCCAGTTTAATTTCCAGTTCTTGCTTTAACAACTGAACCGTATTATCGGTAGAGCGCCTTAACATTTCGGAAACCCCAACAAACAAAGGTTTATTGTCTTCAATAACGCAACCTAATGGAGAAATAGACGATTCGCAATTGGTAAAGGCATACAGGGCATCGATGGTCTTATCTGGTGAAAGTCCCGATGGCAAATACACTAATATCTCTACCTCGGCAGCGGTATTGTCTTCAATACGTTTGATTTTGATTTTCCCTTTATCATTCGCTTTTAGTATGGAATCGATTAATGACGATGTTGTTGTTCCAAAGGGAATTTCAGAAATAACCAAGATATTTTTATCGAGTTGGGAAATTTTTGCACGTACACGTACTTTTCCGCCTCTTAAACCATCGTTATAATTAGAAAAATCGGCAATGCCTGCAGTAGGGAAATCGGGTTCTAACTTAAAGCGTTTGCCTTGCAAATGCTTTATGGATGCCTCTATAAGCTCAATAAAATTGTGCGGTAATATTTTTGTTGAAAGCCCTACAGCAATCCCTTCACCGCCTTGTGCCAACAACAACGGGAATTTTACAGGTAAATTTACAGGCTCTTTTCTACGACCGTCATAACTGGCTTGCCACTCTGTAATTTTAGGACTGTAAACAACATCCATGGCAAATTTTGAAAGCCGTGCTTCGATATAACGTGAAGCAGCTGCACTATCGCCCGTTAAAATGTTTCCCCAGTTTCCTTGTGTATCAATTAGCAAATCTTTTTGCCCAATTTGCACCATAGCATCAGCAATACTGGCATCGCCATGTGGATGGTACTGCATGGTATGCCCCACAATATTGGCTACCTTGTTGTAACGCCCATCGTCCAAATCCTTCATAGAATGCATAATGCGTCGCTGTACAGGTTTAAAACCATCTTCTATGGCTGGTACGGCACGCTCCAATATAACATACGAAGCATAATCGAGAAACCAGTCTTTGTACATCCCGGTAACTCGGGTAATGGTTTCTTTGGGTTCGTCTTGCTCGTTAATTAAATCGTCGTTCTCTTCTTCTATCATCAACTTTTACTTTTGGTTAGCCTTAATCATTTTTCTTAAGGACTGCCTTATATATTTTAATTTTCGTCTGTCTACTAAAGTGACATTAAAACTAACTCGTTTGCTACCTCCTTTTCTGCTTCGAATATAAAGTATTAGACTTTTATATACGAGATAATTATAGAGTTTATAGGAGATTAAATCTTTTTTTTCAAACTCTACCTTAGATTCCCTATAGTTCAAATAATCGGATAACAAAAGTCCTTTGTTTATAACAATGACTTTCATACCGTCACTATCATACTCAAAATACCTTGAAATCCAATGTACCAATAGAAACAACCCAATAAAACCAAATAACAACACGAAGAACGTGTGCTTAGGACTGCCTATTAGCTTTTGAAACACACTAAATACGGTAGACATGATTATAGCAGCAACAATAAGTATAAAATATACAGAAATGATAATGTTTCTAATGTTACCGTTATTGGTGCGCATCTATTTTCCTTCTTCGATAAGGTCTAACTCTACTTTTAAATTATCAATAATAAACTCTTGTCTGGTGGGTGTGTTTTTGCCCATATAGAACGCCAATAGATCTTCTATAGACATATTATCGTCCAACATCACAGGGTCTAACCTAATGTCTTCCCCTATAAAATGTTTGAACTCATCTGGAGAAATCTCTCCGAGTCCTTTAAATCGCGTTATTTCTGGTTTGGGCTTTAGTTTTTCAATGGCACTTACCCGTTCTTCTTCAGAATAGCAATAAATGGTTTCTTTTTTATTTCTTACCCTAAACAAAGGTGTTTGCAAAATATACAAATGCCCTTCTTTAATCAGTTCAGGAAAAAACTGAAGAAAAAAGGTAATGAGCAACAACCTAATATGCATTCCATCTACATCGGCATCGGTAGCTATTACAACATTATTGTACCTTAAATCCTCAAGGGATTCCTCAATATTAAGGGCTGCCTGTAACAGGTTAAACTCCTCATTTTCGTAAACAATCTTTTTGGTTAAACCATAGCAGTTCAATGGTTTTCCTTTTAAACTGAACACCGCTTGCGTATTGACATCCCGCGATTTGGTGATACTTCCAGAAGCCGAATCCCCCTCGGTAATAAATAAGGTAGTTTCTAAATTACGCTCGTTTTTTGTGTCTCCAAAATGAACACGACAATCACGTAGCTTCTTATTATGAAGGCTCGCCTTTTTAGCTCGGTCACGGGCCAGTTTACGTATACCCGACAATTCCTTACGTTCACGTTCGGCCTGCAAAATTTTACGTTGTATCTTTTCTGCCGTTTCTTGGTTTTTATGTAAATAATTATCGAGATGTGTCTTTACAAAGTCATTAATATAGGTTCTTACGGTAGGCAGATCGCCTCCCATATCGGTTGATCCCAATTTTGTTTTGGTCTGACTCTCAAAAACGGGTTCCATTACTTTAATGGCTACTGCACTTACAATGGATTTTCTAACATCTGAAGCATCAAAATTCTTACCATAAAACTCCCTTATGGTCTTAACCAATGCTTCCCTAAAGGCATTTAAATGTGTTCCCCCTTGTGTGGTATTTTGTCCGTTTACAAAAGAATGATATTCTTCGCTGTATTGGGTCTTGCTATGGGTTATTGCCACCTCTATGTCATTACCCCTCAAATGGATGATTGGGTAAAGCAAATCGGATTCGTTACTGTTATCGGCCAATAAATCCTTTAATCCGTTTTCGCTAAAATACTTTTCCCCGTTGAATACAATCGTTAATCCCGGATTAAGATACACATAGTTTTTTAGCATTTTAACTATATATTCACTTCGGTATTTATAGTTTTTAAAAATGCTTTCGTCGGGCACAAAAGACACTTTAGTTCCTTTACGTCTTGTAGTGTCGTCTAGCAAATCTTGGTTGATAAGATTGCCTTGCTCAAATTCTGCTGAAGCCGATTTGCCATCTCGGGTAGATTCTACCCTAAAATAATTGGATAGTGCATTCACCGCCTTGGTACCTACACCATTCAATCCCACCGATTTCTTAAATGCCTTGGTGTCGTATTTACCTCCGGTATTCATTTTAGATACTACATCTACCACTTTTCCTAGTGGAATACCACGGCCATAATCGCGCACAATAACCTTATTCCCTTGAATGGAAATCTCTATGGTCTTACCCGCCCCCATAACAAACTCGTCTATGGAGTTATCCAGTACCTCTTTTAACAAGATATATATACCATCGTCTGGCGACGATCCATCTCCAAGTTTCCCAATATACATACCGGGTCGCATACGGATATGTTCCTTCCAATCAAGTGAACGTATATTATCTTCAGTGTAGTTAGATTGTACTGCCATAAATACTTGTGAAATTAAATGATAGAACGCTAATATAACATTTCAACTCAAAAAATGAAACAGCGACCAAACAAAGTAATTAACAATAAAAATACAATATTGTTGAGAACCTGAGGCTTAGTATGTTGGTTTTTTAGCCAACCAAATCTGTTAATTATCATTTTTCCGACAAAATATTTTTGATTCCTAATGAAAACAGGAAAGTTCTGTATTTTTTGTACTTTAATACGCAACAATCTTCATATGTAAAATGCATTTAGTCTATTTAACGTATTTTAAAAATATCAGAATGCTTGGGAAAATAATTATCTCAATTATGTTTTATGGCTTCACCTTTTGTAACGTTATTGCGCAAAATTCTGAAATTGAATCATCTGAAGACAAAGTGCAACGCTTAGATTACACTGAACTAAGGCCATGGCATAGCGCTATAACCAATAGAGATTATTTGCTATATATTGCCTATCCTCCATCTTACGGTAAAAATCCAGAACAAAGTTATCCTGTAGTGTTTTTAACCGACGCCTATTGGAGCTTTAACCTAATGGCCACTATTAGTCCTACTTTATGGCAAGACCAATTAGTTCCTGAATACATTTTGGTTGGTATAGGCTATGCTGATAAAAGCCTTGACTACAATAAAGAGCGCTTTTTCGAACTAACACCTAACAAAGAACGGAGCGAATGGGCCAATAAGCAAGATTTTAAAATGGGTGGTGCATCTTTATTTTTAAAGGCCATCAAAGAAGAGCTGTTCCCTTATACTGAAAAAAACTTGCGTGCAGATGCAACTAACCGGGTCTTGGTAGGCGCTTCTCTTGGTGGTTTGTTTGGTCTATATACTTTATATCAAGCTCCCAACCTCTTCAACGGTTATGTTATGGCCTCTCCCTGGGTACTTTGGGACGGGAATTGGCCCGTAAAGCACGTTAAAGCGTTAAATGCAAAACACCAATCTAAAATAAGATGGTATATGGGTGTTACCGAATTCGATAAGCTTAGGCTTCAAGACGGTATTAAAGCTTTACATGAGATGGTATTAAACCAACCAAACCCTTCTTTAGAGTATAAATTTAATCTTGTAGAAGGTATGGGGCATTCCAGTGGTTGTATAGAAATATTTAGCAAAGGGCTATGTTTTGTTTTCAATATGGCCAAATAAACTCGTCAAGAAATATAATCACTAACAACCGAGCTATGCAAATACCAAGATTGTCGCACCACACTTAAAAATGTAATTCGCAATGCTAGGTTATTTCATATACTTTCCTTTCTTACTCCCCTCGTACATTACATACTTTACCAAACGGGCCTCGAGTTTGGCATTAAATAGCTGAATTTTTCTTGAAGGCCGTAAACCTACATGCTTTAACGCATCCAGGTTACTGGTAATAAACCAAGCATCGGTACCCGGGTAATTTTGCTTTAAGGTATCGCCTATGTCTTTGTAAAAGGCTTCCATGTCAATGTTCAACCGTTCGCCATAAGGCGGGTTAAACACCATATGCAATTTTTGATCGCCCCCTTTTTGGGTCTTAAAGAAATCTTCGTGCTGCACATGGATAAAATCTTCCAACTGGGCATGCTTAACATTTTCCTTGGCCTTAGCGACCGCACTGGGCGCTTTATCGTAGCCTGTAATTTTATAATGGAAATCGCGCGTTTTCTTTAATAGCGATTCTTCTATTCTTTCAAATAAATCGACATCCCAATCCTGCCAACGTTCGAAAGCAAACTCCTTTCGCATAAGGTTTGGGGGAATGTTGCAAGCTATCATAGCCGCCTCGATAAGCATGGTACCACTACCACACATAGGGTCCATAAAATCGCATTGCCCATCCCAACCGGAAAGCATGATCAATCCTGCTGCCAACACTTCGTTTATTGGCGCAATATTGGTGGCCGATTTATACCCTCGTTTATGCAACGAATCTCCCGACGAATCCAACGACACCGTACATTGGTTCCTGTCGATGTGTATGTTTATCTTAACATCGGGGAATTTTAAGTCTACATTAGGCCTGTGCCCCGTGGTATTTCGAAATTTATCTACGATGCCATCTTTGGTCTTTTGGGCAATAAACAGGGAGTGATTAAACAAATGGGAATGTACTGTGGCATCTATGGCCAAGCTTCCTGTTGGATTTAAATAACGCTCCCAGGACATGTTGTAGATGTTATTATACAAGTCTTTTTCGTTGTTAACGACAAAGGTTTTTATGGGTTTTAAAATTTTAATGGCCGTACGCAACCCTAAATTAGCCTTATACATAAAGCCTTTATCCCCATAAAACGAAACCATACGTACTCCCTTTTGGATCTTTTGGGCACCTAGCTGCAATAGTTCGTTAGCCAACAATTCCTCAAAACCAAATAAGGTTTTGGCCACCATCTTAAAATTTTCTTCCATGTCTTTATTCAAATAGGTTGCAAAAATAATGTAATTTTACGGCAAACATGACGTTTACTAAAATTATAGGTTAAGGATTGAAGCGGCATCCTTTTATTTTGGGGTCTGAGGCTATCGAAGTCAACAAAATAAAAGATATAGCGGAAAGCCTGACCCGCCCAGATGATTATCTGGGCGAGGGAACCACCAAAAAAACTATGACCAACAATACAACAACCTGGTACGCCTCTTGGTTTGACACGCCATTTTATCACATATTATATAAGGATAGGGATGCGAATGAAGCGCATGCCTTTATGGATACCCTTACTAACTATTTAAATATTCCCTTAGGTGGTTCTATTTTGGACTTAGCCTGTGGCAGAGGCAGGCATGCCCGTTATTTAAATAAAATAGGGTTTGATGTTACCGGTGCCGACCTAAGTGAAAGCAGTATTAATTTTGCCAAAAAATACGAAAACCATAGGTTGCACTTTGAGGTTCATGACATGAGCAAACCTTTTGGAAAAACATTTGATGCCGTATTTAACCTATTTACCAGCTTTGGCTATTTTGAAAACGATGCCAATAACCTTAATACCATTAAGGCAATTAAAGCAGATTTGAACACTTATGGTTTTGGGGTTATTGATTTTATGAACAGCACTTATGTTATTGACAATTTAGTTCCCGAAGAGGTTAAAACGGTCGATGACATTGAATTTCATTTAAAGCGGTATGCTAAGGATGGTTATATTTTTAAGGATATTGAATTTGAAGCCCATGGTGAACTTTTTAAATTTACCGAACGGGTAAAGGCTTTTAGTTTAGCCGATTTTGAAATGCTTTTTGAACAGGCAGACGTCCATTTATTAGAAATTTTTGGCGATTATAAATTGCATAAGTTTGATGCAAAAACGTCCGAACGCTTAATTATGATCTTTAAATAGTAGCTACGACTATGAACGATTACTTATTACCTATTTATGCTGTTGGCATTGGCGTAATTTTAGCTGGGGTTACCCAAAATAAAGCCTCTTGGAACATAAAACTGCTCTTATCCTTTAGTGGTTCTTTTTTGTTGGCGCTTACCCTATTTGAATTATTACCGGAAGTATACCATCATTTAGAGGCCAAACGTACCGGGCTTTATATTATGAGCGGGATCTTACTGCAAATTATCCTGGAGCTATTTTCAAAAGGTGCCGAACATGGCCATGTACACATTCATAAGAACGAAACGCATTTTCCCTGGTTATTGTTTATAAGCCTTTGCATTCATAGTTTTTTAGAGGGCTTCCCTATACACGAACATAACGACATGGTCTATGGGGTTTTAATCCATAAAATACCTATAGCCACATTGATTACCCTTTTTTTATTTCATTCTAAATTCAACAAATTACAGATTGCGGTATTCCTTTTGGTGTTTGCTGTTATGACGCCTTTAGGTACCTTAATATCCAATACAGCTACAGCCATAACAGACTACATTCATATTATAAACGCTGTGGTTATTGGTATCTTTTTTCATATAGCTACAACTATTTTGTTTGAAAGCAGTGACGGACATAAGTTTAACCTCTCAAAATTTATTGCTATCATTCTAGGGGTAGCAATAGCTTATATGGTGTAATGTTTAGTAAGGAAGAATCTAGACGGTTACGACAGGAGTTTTGGATAAGTTTTGGGAAGTCCTTTCCCAGAAAATGGATCTTATACAACACCAAACTAAAAGGCTTAAGTTTTAAGTTTCATTTTGATACAAAAAAGGCACTTGTAGCCCTTGACCTTGAAGACGATTTGGAACACCGTATAAAATATTGGGAAAAACTTACTGCACTACAGTCTATTCTTTTAGACGAATACCTCCCCAATGCGATTTATGATGAAACTTATATTTTGGACAACTACAAAGAGATCTCCAGAATTTATGTGCCATTAGAGCAAAAGGTATCCATACACAATAAAAACTCTTGGCAGGACGTGATGGTCTTTTTTAACGAAACCATGAGTTTATTTGAAGCCTTTTTTATGGAGTATAAAGAGGTTATTGAAGGGTAACATCATCTCCACTTTAAAATTAGACCTGCTTTTTACTTTTAATTATAAATCGAAATACCTAGATTTACTTTCCTAAACACGAGCTATTGGATTCTAAAACTATTTCAAACGGTATTTTAAGGGCTATTGCCATTATTGTGGGCACCATTGTGCTACTTTATTTTTTGTACAAGATACAATCGGTTATCGGTTATATAGCCATAGCGGCTGTTATTTCCCTAATCGGGAGGCCTATAGTCTTATTTTTGGAACGTCGCTTAAAATTTAAGAACACACTGGCGGTTATTATTTCAATGGTTTTATTGCTGGGCTTTTTTGTAGGGCTAATGGGTATGTTTATTCCATTGGTGGTCAAGCAAGGGCACAACTTATCGCTTTTAAACATAAATGAACTGGAGCGTAATATTGAGCATTTATATTCTGAAATCATTAATTATTTTAACTTACGCCAAATAGATGTAGAGCAATCGCTTAAGGAATCCAATCTACTTTCAGCGATAGATTATTCGGTAATCCCCAACTTTTTAAATTCGGTAGTAAGTGGTTTGGGTAGCTTTAGTATTGGCTTGTTTTCGGTACTGTTTATCTCCTTTTTCTTTTTAAAGGACAGCAGGTTATTTGAAAATGCCATATTGACCTTGATTCCCGATAATAAAGAATCCCGATGGAAAAGTTCTTCAAACAAAATAAAAGATCTGCTTTCCAGATATTTTGTGGGGCTTATTTTTCAAATATTAATTCTCTTTATCATATACACCATAGGCCTGTTGATTATTGGCGTCGATAATGCTATAGTGATCGCTTTTTTATGTGCCTTGCTTAATTTAATTCCTTATGTAGGACCGCTTATTGGAGCTTTTTTAATGGTTACCCTAACCATGACCAGCAGCCTAGGAGCCAGTTTCAGTGAGGTGATTGTCCCTAAAACCTTATGGGTTCTTCTCGTTATTGGCATTGGCCAATTGGTAGATAACTTTTTTAGTCAGCCCATTATTTTTTCAAAAAGTGTGAAGTCGCATCCTTTGGAAATCTTTTTGGTCATCCTTATTGCCGGTATCCTATTTGGGGTTTTGGGATTGATTATAGCCGTTCCCGCCTATACCGCCATAAAAGTGGTTTTAAAAGCCTTCCTATCGGAAAACAAGATTGTAAAAAAGCTGACCAAAAACTTATAGTTTTAGTTTGAATAAATCTATTTTAAATACTGAAATTCAAGGATTTATAAATGATAATTTAAATTCTGATATTACTGAATTGCTTTTGAAGGGTATTCCTTTTAAAACAATAGACGCCAAAGTGATTATAGAACAAATTGAAGCCAAAAAGCGAAGTGAAAAAAAGCTTCCCACATGGTTTTATGGCGATGGCATTTATTATCCCAACAAACTTAATATTGAGCAAACCTCTTCTGAAGTTACTGCAAAATACAAGTCTACCCTTATTGAAGGCGATTCAATAATAGACCTTACCGGTGGTTTTGGTGTGGACAGCTTCTTTTTTGCCAAACGTTTTAACAAGGTCTTACATTGCGAATTAGATAAAGATCTTTCTAATATTGTAAACCATAATTACGAACAATTAGGCGTAAAGAACATTGAAACTATTGCATTTAACGGTATTGATTATTTAGAAACCTCCACAAAACATTTTGACTGGATTTATGTAGATCCTTCACGTAGGCACGATTCCAAAGGAAAAGTCTTCTTTTTAAACGATTGTTTGCCCAATATCCCGAAACACTTGGATTTACTCTTCGAACATACCAAAAACATCATGATCAAAACGTCGCCCCTGCTTGATTTAACGATTGGTATTAATGAATTGAAGTATGTCAAGACCATTCATGTTGTGGCGGTAAACAATGAGGTTAAAGAATTACTTTGGAGTTTGGAACATGGTTTTGATAAAGCCATTACTGTTGAAACCATCAACCTTAAAAAACAAGGTCAAGACCAGTACGGTTTTTTGCTTGAAAACGAAAACCCCGATGGCACAAAATACAGTATACCCCTTACCTATTTATACGAACCCAATAGTGCTATTTTGAAAGCAGGTGGTTTTTATAGTATTTCAAAGCAATTAAACGTTTTAAAACTACATCAACATTCACACTTATACACCAGTGATACTCGTATTGATTTCCCGGGAAGGGTCTTTAAAATTGAAACTGTTTTACCTTATAATAAAAAAGCATTTAAAAAAACAGGTATAACCAAAGCCAATGTTACCACCAGAAACTTTCCTGAGCCCGTGTCCCTAATCAGAAAAAAATTAAATATAAAAGACGGTGGCGATGACTACCTGTTTTTTACTACCAACTTGGAAGGCCAAAAAATAATGATAAGGGCTAGCAAAGTTTAAGATAAGGATTTATCTAAATTTTAGGCATAAAAAAAGCGTTCCAAAAGAACGCTTTTAAATATCAATGAGTGAAACTTAAAACTGTAAGTCCGACACCAAATCGAATTCATCATAAATCGCCTTATCCTTTAAATTGTCAAAGAAACTAGTGGAACCATACTTTACATTGTATTTAGACCTATCGATCTTTAAAGACGCTGTAGCTTTATTACCGTATACAGACAAATTAAAGTTGATGGGCTTAGTAATCCCTTTAATGGTTAAATCGCCAGTAACATCATAAGCGTTTTTTCCGCTAGGCTTTACACTTGTAAATACTAATGATGATGTAGGATGGTTTTCAACACCAAAAAAATCATCCGATTTTAAGTGCCCTTCCAATTTTCCTTGGTACTCGCCTTGGATATCGGTAACAGCAATGGAAGTCATATCTATTACAAATTCACCGCCAACCAATTTATCTTCTTCAAAAATCAACTCGCCAGATTTAATGACAATAGTACCTTCGTGAGATCCTGTAACCTTATAGCCTTTCCATACCACTTGGCTATCTTCTACTTTAACCGCCTTCTTTTCTATTCTTAAACTTGTAAACGAAAATGCCGTAAAAGCAACTAATACTAATGTTATTTTAATTAAATTTTTCATTTTTATCCTTTTTGTTTTATTAATTTCTATGCTACAAATATCTATAGGATTAGTGTAAATAAAAATGAACTATATTATAAAATTGTGTTAAACTAGTTTAACTTTTCGTTAAAGCGTGCGCCAATGATAGTGATTGTTAGCTTAGCCTAAAGCTAACTGGCTCTTAATTTTACTTAAAAATTCTTTGGTAATCCCCAAGTAAGACGCCACCATATATTGTGGAATGCGCTGTTCTATTTCGGGATATTGTTCTTTAAAGTACAGATATTGCTCTTTGGCCGTTAAGCTAAAATTTCTAACAATTCGTTTTTGGGAGGCTACAAAAGCCCTTTCGATAATAAGTCTAAAAAAACGTTCCAGTTTTGGGATTTCAGCATAAATGGTTTCTATGGTTTCGTACGGAAACATGACCAATTCGGTATCTTCCAAACATTGAATATTGAAATCGGCTGGGGTTTGTGAAATAAAACTCCCCATGTCTGACGCCCACCAATCTTCAATAGAAAACATAATAATATGTTCCTGTCCTTCATCATCCATATAAAATGTTTTGGTACAGCCAGAAAGCACGAAACACTCATATTTGCAGATATCGCCCTGCTGAACAATATATTGCCCCTTTAAATACCGTCTAAAGATAATATACGATAACAATGCAGATTCTTCCTCTTTTGTTAGCGGTACATGCTTATTTATATAATCTAATAAAGGTTGGGCTTTTTCGGGGTTCATGGGCTTTTATTAATTGTAAAAAATCAATTACTAAAGTAATAAATAATAGTTTGTATTCACACTATTATCACTTAAAACCCATGGCGTAATTCAATTAAACTTCTATAATATTCATTACTTTTATAACTTGATTTTATTTGACTAAATTACCTTAACAAGAACTTAATGAGTAATTCTATAGCCGATCGCGTTAGTGATTTTTTAAAGGAATACCCTCCTTTTAACATGCTCCAAAAAGAACAGCTTCTAGAAATAGCACTTCAGGTAAATATTATTTACATGGAAAAGGGCGATGTCCTTTATAGAAAAGACGATCATTACACCAATTATTTCTATATGGTTCGCAATGGTTCTGTATGCCTTTACCACCATAATGTAGACGGGTCATCACGAATGGTAAATATCAATGACGGCGGTGATGTTTTTGGCGTTCGTCCATTAATTAATAAGGAAAACTATAAACTTACCGCCATAGCAAACGAAGAGTCCATAGTCTATGCTATTCCTATAAACACTTTTGAAGCGGCCACCAATAACAATCTTAACGTTTATAAATATTTGGTTACCGCACTGGCATCGAATGCCTACGACCCGTATACCGCTGAAGAAAATTTACGAATTTTTGTGGATTACCTTCCAGACAGCTCACAGGATGTTGTAAATTTCCAAACCGCCAATTACACTAAAAAACCAATTTATTGCAATGCAGACACAACGCTAAAAGATGCTGCTATTAAAATGAGTAAATTTAAAATAGGCTGCATTATTGTTGTGGACAAAAACATGCACCCCATAGGCATCATAACCAATAGTGATATAAAAAATAAAATTGCTACCGGACAATATCCTATTAGCACTAAAGTTGAAAATATCATGTCGGCTCCTGTTATTACTGGAAAAAAGAATTTAACCCTAGCCAATGGCCAACTAAAAATGATAAAACATGGTGTTAACCATTTGGGGATAACAGAAGACGGAAGCCCTAATTCCAAGCTTGTTGGTGTGCTATCCCATCATGATGTTATCACCACACTTGGAAACAACCCTACCGCCATACTGAAAGAAATAAAGCGTGCAGAACGCACCAAAAAAATAAGAGCCGCCAGGGTTAAGGCCAATACTTTAATACAGAGTTACTTCAATCAAAATATACCCATAACACATATTATTAATGTCATTTCACAAATTAACGATGCAGTAACCATTCGTGCCATTGAGATTGCATTAAAAAAGATGCCTACGCCCCCACCTGTAAAGTTTTCGTGGCTTGCGTTAGGGAGTCAAGGTAGAAAGGAACAACTGTTGTTTACAGACCAGGATAATGCACTTGTGTTTGAAGATGTGCCCCAAAAACAATATGCTGAAACACAGGACTATTTTTTACAATTGTCCAAATTAGTTACCAAAACATTAAATAAAGTAGGGTTTGAATATTGTGAGGCCGATATGATGGCCAGCAATCCAGAATGGTGCAAATCCCTATCTGAGTGGAAAACCCAATTCAAGGACTGGATCCTTAATCCCAATGAAAAAGCAGTACTATTATCGTCCATATTTTTTGATTACAGTCTTGTTTATGGTGATTATACTTTAGAAAAGGAATTAACCAACACCATATACGATTCCCTAGAAAAGACTTCTTTATTCTTTAAATACCTATGCAGTGATGCCATAAAAACGCCACCGCCTTTAGGTTTCTTTAAACAGTTTGTTGTAGAGCAAAACGGGGAACATAAAGAATTGTTCAATATTAAGAAAAGGGCTCTTATGCCGTTAATTGATGCTGCACGATTATTGGTGTTGAGTAAACATGTGAGAGGTATAAACAGTACCTATCAACGTTTTGAAAAAATGGCAGAACTTGAGCCCGAAAACAAAGAACTATTCGAATCTTGTGCCTATGCGTTTAAGGCGCTTTTGAAATTCAAGACCAAGCAAGGGTTTTTAAATAGTGATTCTAACAAATTTATTGATCTGGAAAAGTTGACCAAAGAAGAAAAACTAAAACTTAAACGTTGCTTTAAGCCCTTACAGGGTATTCAAGAATCCCTCAAGTTGCGGTTCGACATTAAAGCCTTTATTTAAATGAAATTTAATTGGTTTAAGAAAAAATACAAGGATAGCCATCCACAGTTTTGGAAGGATTATATCGATAGCTTTGATTCTAATCCAAAAGGCACTATACACGACACTCGTTTTATCGCCTTAGATACCGAAACCACGGGATTCAACAAAATAAAAGACCGCATTTTATCGATTGGTGCGGTGTCCATTGTAAACAAAACTATTGAAGTTAAAAATAGTTTAGAGCTATACTTACACCAGGAAATATTCAACCCCGATTCGGTTAAAATTCATGGCATATTAAAAACGAAAACGGGCAAAAAATTTTCTGAAATTGAAGCTATCGAGCATTTCCTAAGCTATATCCAAAACACTATTTTAATTGCCCACCATGCCGCTTTCGATTATGGCATGATCAATCAAATGTTGTTGCGTAATGGTTTGGGGGTATTAAAAAACGAATACATCGACACAGGGGTATTGTTTGCTAAGTCGAAACACATTATTTATCGTAACAATCTAAAAACACACTACACCTTAGATGATTTGTGTACAGAGTTGAACGTCCCCATTATTGATAGGCATACAGCTACGGGAGATGCCTTATTGACAGCCATGGTCTATTTAAAAATAGTCTCTCGATTGGACAAGCGCAAAAACCTAAATTGGGAATATTTACTGGAGCGTTAACATCTATTATTCAGCATCTAAATAGTCAGCTGTGCCATCATTATCAGTATCTGTAAATATCACAGAATTCCCTGTATAAGTACCGTTACTTTCTTTAACAATTTTAATCAATACCTCATTAGGTGCTAAGGACAATGATTCAACTTCCTCTCTTGTAGCATACCCCATTCCGTCATTATCATAGGTTTTGGTTTCAATCTCATCAATCGTTAAAATACCATCACCATCGTCGTCATTATCAAAATAATCTGGTATAGAATCGCCATCTGTATCATCATCAGTATCATCAGTTAAATCTTTAGCATTAACTGTAAACTCACCATCCCCATTTAAATCTTCAAGATAAGATGGTATACCATCACTGTCATGGTCCTTTTCAAAAGCCTGTAATAATTCAAACTTAAAAATAAGCGGCGAATAGGCTGGAATACCTCCTTGAGAAGATCCAAAATATGCTAAGCCTGAAGGTAAAAACATGACTCCTAACCCTGTGTTTTTGTAATCAACTGTACCATCACCTACTTCAGCAAAGGATTCAGCAACATTAAATGTAGGGACTACTTTTCTCCAACCAGGTATAAGGTTAACCAAATCAAAATCAACTGGAGTGCTGGCACCATCAAAAACACTACCATCAAATAAAAAGCCTTCATACAATAACCTAGCTGTATCAGCAAATGTAGGAGACTCTATTCCACCGCCTTGGTTTAACCTTAAAATGTAAAATTGATAATCGGTATCGGCATAAACCACATCCTTGGTTTCTACAACGTCCATTAAAATGGTATGTCCGTCGGGTAAGGTTTCACCATCTTCTAATTTGGTGATCACTATATCTGTAATACTTGGATCTTCCAACCCAGCCAATACTTCAGAATTATAATAATGGTTGTTTAAATATTTAACCAGAGAATCGTTATCCGCTTTCTGTTGTTCGATACGATCCCTTAGTTCTACAGGTGTTGGCTCATCTGCCTTGTCATCTTTTTTACAAGATACAATACTTAATAAAATGCATAAAACAACTAAACCAAACTTTTCTATTTTCATGTGTTATTTTTTCAGTAGTAAAAAAGAAACGATTCTAAATAAAACAATATTTATTTTATTTACGACTGTTTCATAATTATTATTTTTGAGGCGCAAGATACAATTTAAATATAATTTTGCACAAGAACATTAACGTAGTTTTTAGATTAAACAGTATGCGTATTGATAAGTATTTATGGTGTGTTAGGTATTTTAAAACGAGATCGTTGGCTACTACGGCCTGTAAAAAAGGACAAGTAAAGGTAAACCAAGAGGTTGCTAAACCTAGTAGGGATGTTTATGCGCAAGACCAGATAGAAGTCCGTAAAAACCAAATAAACTATACATTTACCATTAACGATGTACCCGAAAGTAGGGTTGGTGCGAAACTCGTAGATATTTATAGAACAGATACAACCCCTAAGGAAGCCTTTGAAGCGCAAGAGTTATTGCAATACGCCAAAAATTATTATCGTAAAAAAGGTGTGGGCCGTCCTACAAAAAAAGATAGAAGGGATATTGATGATTTTACTGAAGAAAATGAGTAATTTTATACTTTAATTTAACGGCACTTGTATGACAATTAAAAATAACGTGATTTTAGCCCACGAGGATATCAATAATAAAATTAGAAGAATAGCTTATCAAATTTACGAAAGTAATATTGATGAAAGTGAAATTATAATTGCCGGTATAGCTAACAACGGTATTTTATTGGCTAAAAAATTAAGGGATACGCTTAAAAACATTTCTGAAATAAACCCGATACTCTGTGAGGTCTATATCGATAAAAAAAATCCGAGGGCCGAAATTAAAACCTCGATCCCTACTTCAGAATATATTAATAAGTCCCTTGTTTTGGTTGATGATGTATTAAACTCAGGTTCTACGCTAATCTATGGCGTGAAGCATTTTTTGGATGTGCCCTTAAAGCAGTTTAAGACTGCAGTTTTAGTTAATAGAAATCATAAGCAATACCCAGTAAAAGCCGATTTTAAAGGTATTTCTTTGTCCACATCATTGCACGAACATGTTGAAGTGGTCCTTGAAGGTAATAACTATGAGGTTGTTTTAGAATAAACCTGAAATTAGCTCTTCAACAATATCAGTTTCTTTCTTATTATCTGTTGTAAGCACAGTATGCGCCTTAGCGTAAAACGGTGAACGTTCGAATAGGTGCTTGCCAATAAACTCCATAAGCAAATCATCGGTCTCTATATGGGCTATTAATGGGCGCTTGCTTTTCTCTGTTTTTAACCTTTTGGCCAGCGCCTTAATAGATGCTTTTAAATAGATGCTTTTTACATCTTCTGCATCTAAAATCATATCCATATTATTTCCAAAACAGGGTGTCCCTCCTCCTAAGGATAGTACAATATTGTTTTTGGACTCCAATAACGCTTTTAAATAATGGGTTTCTTGCTTTCTAAAATATATTTCCCCTTTGGTTTTAAAGATATCTGATACCGTTTTGTTTTCAGAAGCTTCTATATAATCGTCCAAATCGATAAAATTATAGTTTAATTTTTCTGCCAACATTTTTCCTAAAGTGGACTTTCCCGAAGCCATATAGCCAATTAAAACAATTATCATTTTACCCTTATAAATTGATTATTAAAAACATAGAATAAAGCGATGCAAAAAAACAAAAATTTATTTAAAAAAAGCATTGTTTTATTAATTAAACATTATATATTTGCACCCGCATTACAGAAGGTAACGCACTTACAGACCGGGTAGCTCAGTTGGTAGAGCATCTCCCTTTTAAGGAGAGGGTCCTGGGTTCGAGCCCCAGCCCGGTCACTGATAAGGATATCAATAAAAATCAAAACCTTGCTAATTATATGATTAGCAAGGTTTTGTGGTTTTTAGACCATCATTTTTTTTGATATGATTTGGTTTTAAAAGGGATCATGCCCAAATGTTGTGTTTAAGCATAAATTTGAGTTAATCTAAAGAGGAAGAACTCTACACTTTTAACCCCTCTATACTGAGCCCTAAAGGCTTTGATCTTGGCATTAAATGATTCGGCCGATGCGTTGGTACTTCTATTGATAAAATAGTTCAAGATAGACCTATAGTTTAGAGTTATTGTATTTGCAATGGTATTAAAAGCCTTAAAACCAGTTTGTTCGACGTCTTTATGCCAATGGGCCAGTTTTGTGTAAGCCGTTTGTATGGAGGTGGCGGTATTAAATATATTTCTAATGCTCTGTACCAGGCTATATGCCTTTTTAATATCCGGGTATTGCCCAAATAGGATTTTAGCCCTTTGATATTGGTTTTGTGTCCAGTTATTGGGTGCTTTGTAGAGCAGATACCTGCTTCTTGCCAGGAGTTGCCTTGGGGTATCCCCATTGTTAAATGTTTCAGGGCTGAATTGGGCTTGTTTGAGCTTGGCCTGTTTGATTTGCTCATTCTCTAGGTCTATGGCCTCCCATCGATGTTTTATCCTGATGTCCTGCAAGGCTTCCAGGGCGAGCTTTTGTACATGGAACCGGTCTGTGACCTGTATGGCCTTAGGGAAACATTTCTTGGCGATCATCTTCATGGAATTGGCCATGTCCAGAGTGATTTCTTTGACTTTATCCCTTTTGGATTTAGGGATTTTAAGGAGTTGTTCTATGATAGGTTCCACTTTGGTCCCGGCCATAACAGCAACTATAGCCCCTTTCTTGCCTCTGGCTTTTTTGTTGGTAATGATGGTATAGAGCTCCCCTTTGGACAGGGCTGTTTCATCAATGGACAGGTACCTTCCCATATTCTCGGGGAAGACCAGCCACTGTTTGGCATGTTTCTTGGCTTTCCAATCTTTGAACTCGCTTAGATAATCCCGGTACTGGCGTCCAAGTTTCTTGCCATTGACCCCGTAGAAACTGCCAATGGTATGACAGTCGTTAGCCTTAGTACTGACTAAGTGCTTTTAAAAAAGCAGCGAACTCGATGGTCATACGAGTTCCCTGTGCTACTAGATTCCAATCTCTATGTACGGCTTCTTTACTGGTTTTGTCCAGCCACCTACGTCGCTTAATATGTAGAAGCACCTTTTTGCCCCTAAGAGGAAAGTCCTGTATGGTAGTCTCTTTATGGAAACCATGGGCTATTAAAGTACGATGTTTTTCCTCTTTAGGCTTGTCTTTTTTCTCCTCAAAATATATATGTACAGTGTCCTTTTCTATACTATGACTGGTGATATCAAAATGAGTGATTAATAATTCTGGCAGTAACAACTTGAGTAGGTCTATAGATAAATGCAAGGTATTGTCTTTTTCTGCAAAAATATCATTCCTTATCAAATCCACACACAACTTTTGAGATTGATCCTACATTCCCAAGGCATCAGTAAACGGCAGATAAGCACACAGCTAGGCATATCGCGCAATACCGTGAGCAAATACATTAGCTTTTTTAAAGCCTTTAAATTAACGGCCTATGAAGTGTCCGCTTTAAGCATAGAAGAGCTCCACAAACTCTTTTTAAACAAGACAAAGCCCAAGAACGAAAAGCTACTGACCCTAGAACAGTACTTTCCTTATTTTGATAAAGAGATGAAGAAAACGGGCGTCACACAACACCTATTATGGGAAGAATATAAAGAGCGCCATCCCGATGGTTTTCAGTTCTCACAGTTTAGGTATTGGTATCTGGAATGGCGCAGGGAAATCTCTCCCGTGATGCACTTTAGCCACAAAGCAGGCGATAAGCTCTTTATAGATTTTACGGGCAAGAAGCTAACCATTGTAGATAGGTATACGGGTGAGATTAAAGAGCTGGAAGTCTTTGTCTGTGTGTTGGGTGCCAGTCAATATACCTATGTAGAAGCCTGTGGGAGCCAGAAAAAAGAAGACTTTATTCGTTGTATAGAAAATGCCCTAT
>NZ_JAKMCS010000014.1 GCF_022662195.1 Aestuariivivens insulae
GTTTTACACCAAAAGAGAGGCCTTGGCCCATGAAAAATGGTTGAAATCGGGACAGGGCAGAACATTTATTAAAAATAATATATTACCTAAATCCATCTAAACGTCGGATCCATATCCGCCAAGGGCGCGACTCGAGTTCAAATCTCGATCTCGCTACTAAATGTTAGACCTCCTAAAACCTAGGAGGTTTTTTTATGGATGAATTTGTCGTATACATATTGTACTCTGAAAAACATGCCAAAACCTATACTGGCTACACTTCAAATTTAATAGACAGGTTCCATTCACACAATCAATTAGCTACAAAAGGCTACACCAAAAAGTATAGGCCTTGGCATGTTGTTTACGTTAAAGTGTTTTACACCAAAAGAGAGGCCTTGGCCCATGAAAAATGGTTGAAATCGGGACAGGGCAGAACATTTATTAAAAATAATATATTACCTAAATCCATCTAAACGTCGGATCCATATCCGCCAAGGGCGAGACTCGAGTTCAAATCTCGATCTCGCTACAGTAGTAAAGGCTCAGTGTAAAAGCACTGGGCTTTTTTTATATAATGCGTCTCCAGTTTAAAATAAAGGCTACATAATTTTAATGAATACGTATAAAAATGACAAAGTAATCAGAAGATGTTCAGAACCTATAAACTAAAATTTTAGATAAATTACAACTGGAAAACCAAACAAGAACCAAGCGTATAAAGTTAAGCCCCCTAGCCAACACCACTTACTATGGTATATTCAAATACTTATGGGTTTGCAAGGACACTTTCCATTTGGGATGCTCCATCACATAATCTACAATTTCCGGAATTATCTTATCGCGTTTGCTCCACTCGGGCTGTAAATACAAAATGCAATCTTTATTTACCTTCGCGGCCTGCTCTTCCGCAAAGCGGAAATCGTCCTTATTATAAACTATCACCTTAAGCTCATTGGCTTTTTCGTAAACTTCCTGGGTAGGCTGTTTTAATTTTTTAGGCGACAAGCAAATCCAATCCCAAGTACCGGTTAACTTATAAGCTCCCGAGGTTTCAATATGTACTTGCAATCCTTCTGCCTTAAGCCTAGTTGTTAATGGAGCCATATCCCACATTAAAGGCTCCCCTCCTGTTACAACAATAGTATCACTATACTTTTTGGCATTAGCTACAATCTTTGAAGTCTCTGTTGGTGGGTGTAAATCGGCATTCCAACTTTCCTTAACATCGCACCAATGGCAGCCCACATCGCATCCTCCCACACGAATAAAATATGCCGCAGTTCCTTTATGGTAGCCCTCCCCTTGTATGGTATAGAACTCCTCCATTAAAGGCAGCATTTCGCCTTTATCTACCAATTGTTGTATCTCTTTATTCATAAGGCTGCAAAGATAGCAGTTTGCTACTTAATTGTTCAAAGTTTTGTATATCTTGTTCATTTGAATTCATACAGAATAGTTATTTTTATCCAAATTTCATGCTTATGGGCAAAAAGGAAACCTTTCTTAACTATATAAACGAAGGCTATACTACTAAAGGCGATTTTATACCTATTGGAGCCGCTATGTTAGATGGCGAAACGGTAACTGGAGCCCATGTAAACATCCCTTTGAAGACCTTAAACCGTCATGGTTTGATTGCCGGAGCAACGGGAACAGGAAAAACCAAATCGCTACAGGTCCTTGCCGAAAATTTAAGCGACAAAGGCATTCCTGTTTTATTAATGGACATTAAAGGTGATTTAAGCGGACTGGCACAACCCAGCCCTGGGCATCCTAAAATAGATGAACGCCACGCAAAAATAGGTTTACCCTTTGAAGCCAAAAGCTTTCCTGTTGAATTATTAACCTTATCGGAACAGGATGGAGTACGTTTAAGAGCTACTGTTAGTGAATTTGGACCAGTATTACTCTCTAGAATATTAGATTTGTCTGAAACCCAAACGGGCGTGGTTGCTGTGCTTTTTCAGTATTGCGACGACAACAAACTGCCTATTCTGGACTTAAAGGACTTCAAGAAAATTCTACATTACGCCACCAATGAAGGCAAAGAAGAATTCACGAAAGCCTACGGACGAATATCTACAGCATCAACGGGAGCTATTTTAAGAAAGATTATTGAATTGGAACAACAAGGCGCCGATTTGTTCTTTGGAGAGACCTCTTTTGATGTAGATGACCTGTTACGTATTGACGAAGACGGCAGAGGCTACATTAACATTATACGTCTTACCGACATACAAGACCGCCCCAAGTTATTTTCAACCTTTATGCTAAGCTTATTGGCCGAAATCTATTCGACATTTCCAGAACAAGGTGATAGTGACAGACCAGAGCTTATCCTATTTATCGATGAAGCCCATTTAATTTTTAACGAGGCTTCAAAGCCTCTGTTAAATCAAATAGAAAGTATTGTAAAATTAATACGAAGTAAAGGTGTTGGTTTATACTTTGTAACCCAAAACCCTACCGATGTTCCCGAAGCTGTCTTAGGCCAATTGGGATTAAAAATACAACATGCCTTACGTGCTTTTACTGCCAAGGACAGGAAAACCATTAAACTTACGGCCCAAAACTATCCAGATTCTGAATATTACGATACCACAGAGGTTTTAACATCGTTAGGTATTGGTGAAGCATTGGTTTCGGCCCTAAGTGAAAAAGGTCGCCCAACGCCCTTAGCGGCTACTATGATGCGCGCGCCCATGAGTAGAATGGATGTCCTTACGGATATTGAATTAAGTAACTTGATTTCGAAATCCCAACTTGTAAAAAAATATAATGAAACCGTAGATAGGGAAAGCGCCTATGAATTGCTAAATGAAAAGATAAAACACGCCGAAGCCGAAGAAGCCAAGGAAAAAGCCAAACAAGAACGTGAAGCCCTAAAAAGAGCCGAATCCAAGAGAAGAACCACAACCACAAGAAGAAGCACACGAATGAACCCTATTGTTAAAGTACTTACAAGTGCTACTTTTATAAGAAGTGTGTTTGGTATCTTAACTAAATTGATGAAAAAATAATCTATACAAAACCATTTATAACACTAAATTTAATGAACAAACTATTTTTACCCATCGTTGTTTTAGCCATTTGCTTTACCAGTTGTAAACAAGAACAGAATCCGTTTGAAATTGGCAAACAACATATTGGGCTGTTAAACGACTCTACACAAGTAAAAGATTTAAAAACCATCTTTAACAATGATTCCATTACCAATTTCGATAGTGGCAAAGCATTTTCCAATAACATCAACACTATTGATGTATTCGATAAAAACGGCAATAAACTTTTAGTGCTTTCACCAAAGAAACTAGGTGATTCAACATCGGTAATAACTAGTGTACAAGTAATAGATTCACGTTATAAAACCCATAAGGACATTTCTACTTTAAGTACCTTTAAGGACATTAATAACGCTTACAAGATTACCAGAATTAATAACTTAATAAATTCTATAGTTGTTTCTGTAAACGAAATCAATGCGTCATTTACCATAGATAAAAAAGAGTTGCCTGCCAACCTTCGTTTTGATAGAAATTTAACTATTGAAGCCATTCATATCCCAGACCATGCAAAAATTAAATACTTTTTTATAAACTGGAGACAATAAACAAAATATAATGAATCCCTTTCTTTCTAAATTATTAGTTGATATTGCTCGGAAAAGACTTGAGCACAAACATCCTAACAAACCCGTTAGAAAGAGGGAGATTGTTCCATTGGTTAGAAACCTTCAAGTAGAATTATCACATGCTATAAAAAAATATATTTTTATAATAGTAGGTGTATTTTCAGCAGGTTTTGGGCTAAAAGGGTTCTTACTTCCTAATCGTTTTATTGATGGAGGCGCTACAGGTATTTCCCTTTTATTGGAAAATATAACCAGTATAAAGCTAGAATTTTTATTGGTAGCTATTAACCTCCCTTTTATTATTCTGGCATCAAAGACTATAAACTTAAAATTTGCTGTTCACAGTATAATTGCCATAATACTATTGGCTTTCGTAGTACATTATGTAGATTACCCTACGGTGACCGAAGACAAACTGCTTATTGCTGTTTTCGGTGGTTTCTTCCTAGGCCTTGGTATAGGAATGTCTATGCGAGGGGGAAGCGTTATTGACGGGACCGAAGTATTGGCTATCTATTTGAGTAGGAAACTTTCCTTAACTGTTGGGGATGTTTTATTGATTATAAATATTGTTATATTTTCATTTGGAGCTTATATTTTATCTGTTGAAGTAGCTCTTTATGCCATTCTCACCTATTTATCTGCTGCTAAAACGGTCGATTTTGTAGTAGATGGTGTTGAGGAATATGTGGGTGTTACCATAATTTCTGAAAAGCATGAAGCTATTCGTCTTATGATTATAGAAAAGCTACAAAGAGCCTGCACCATTTATTCAGGTAAAGGTGGTTTTGGCAAACAAAAAGAATCTTACGATAAAGATATTATCTATACGGTTATTACAAGGCTTGAAATTGCCAAACTTAAAACCGAAGTTGATAAAATCGACAAAAAAGCATTCTTAGTTATGGGAATTGTTAAAGATATAAAAGGTGGCATGATAAAACGCAAGCCTTTAAAAGATTAAAAATGAAGAAATACACCATTCAAGATAGCCCTTTCATTTTTCCAACCACAGACGGCAAAATTATTAAAGAACATTTTGGCCTGGCCAGTAATGGTAGTTCACAAATAAGCATAGCCCACATGAAGGCACCTGCTGGATGGAGTGAACCATTTCAAACACCAGAATTTGATGAGTATACTTTTATAATAAAAGGGAAAAAGCAATTTATAATAGAAGATGAAATCGTAGTTTTAAAAGCAGGGCAATCTATTAAGATTGAAAAAAATACACGGGTTCAATATTCAAATCCATTTACAGAAGTATGCGAGTATATTGCTATATGCCTACCTGCTTTTTCCATGGATTTAGTTAATAGGGAACAGGAATGAAACGGTTAATAGCAAAGCTTATTGGCTGTTTTATAAACTGTATAGCTATTTTCTCCCCACAATATGCTGCAAGTCTGGCCATTAAATTATTTTCTTCCCCTCAAAAAGGGAAACATACTACAGAAGGCATAGATTTTTTAAACACATCCTTTCAAGAAGCCGTTAGCTATAAAAACTATGATATAATAACATACAGGTGGCCTGGTAAAAAAGCCCCTGTTTTATTGGTTCATGGTTGGGAAAGCAATGCCTTTAGGTGGAAAGCTTTAATAGAAAACCTAAAATCCAATGGTTTTGAGGTTATTGCCCTAGATGCCCCTGCCCACGGCAATTCAGGAAGCAATTCGTTTAACGTTGTTGACTACTCCGAATGCCTTTTCCGTATTGCTAAAAAATTCAATGCCCAGACGGTTGTTGCGCATTCGCTTGGAGGTACGGCTACTATTTTCTTTCAACACAAATACCAGCTCCCCCAGTTAAAAAAATTAGTGCTTCTTGGCGCCCCTTCAAACATTAAGGATGTATTTAGACGCTATACCAATATGATGGGGTACAGTCCTTCAGTCGTTAAAGCCATAGATGCCTTTGTATTACAACACTTTGGAAATACTCCAGACTACTATAATGCAGCAGAGTTTTCAAAAAGTATCAAGGCAAAAGGATTAATTATTCATGATATAAATGATAATATTATTCCTTACAACGATGCGCTGGACTACAAGGAACAATTTCCTAATACCACACTTATTACCACTAATAACTTAGACCACAGTTTAAAATCTGAATATACAGATAAGCGCATTTTAGAATTTATCTCCAGTTAGTTTATTGTATTTTTGTAACATGAAAGCCCATAATGGGTATTTAGCAGGCCTTGGTCGATTTCAACCAAAATAAATAAAACGCTACCCGAATAGGTTGTTGTAAAATTTTAAATAGATGAACGTAGAGTTAAAACGCATCAACAAATTTTTAAGTGAAGTGGGCTATTGCTCACGCCGAGAAGCCGATAAGCTCATTGAAGCTGGCAGGGTAACCATTAATGGCAACGTTCCCGAAAAAGGCACAAAAATAGGGTCTGAAGATGTTGTTGCTGTAGATGGAAAAACTGTTACAAATGCAAAAAATAAATTTGTCTACCTTGCTTTTAATAAGCCTGTTGGTATTGTTTGTACTACAGACACCCGGGTTGAAAAAGATAATATCATAGATTTTATAAATTATCACAAACGTATTTTCCCTATAGGTAGATTAGACAAACCCAGTGAAGGGCTAATTTTACTTACCGATGATGGCGACATCGTGAATAAAATCCTTAGGGCAAGCAACAATCATGAAAAAGAATATGTCGTTACGGTAGACAAGCCTATTTCCCAAACCTTCATTGAGCGTATGTCTAACGGTATCTATCTGAAAGATTTGGGGCAGACCACAAAACCCTGTATTGTTAAAAAATTAGGTAAATTCAAATTCAAAATTATTTTAACACAAGGATTAAATAGACAGATTCGCCGCATGTGCGAATACTTAAGTTATGAAGTACAAACGCTTAAGCGTGTACGGATAATGAACATTAAATTGGATGTGCCCTTAGGCGCATACCGAGAGTTGACGCCAGAGGAATTTACCGAACTGAACAAACTGTTAGTTGCTTCAACCAAAGTCCATAAGCCTATTCCCCATAAACGCAAACCGCATGGAAAATAAAATTAGTCCATTTCACTTGGCCATACCCGTTCACAATCTTGATGTTTGTCGAACTTTCTATAGGGATATTTTAGGTTTTGAAGAAGGCAGGTCTAGTGAGCTATGGGTTGATTTTAATTGCTTTGGACATCAGTTAGTTATTCATTATAAACCTGAAAGTAACACAGATTTACACACAAACCCTGTTGACGGTAAAGCTGTTCCTGTACCTCATTTTGGCGTGGTTTTACCTTGGGACACTTTCCAAACTTTCTCAGACACGTTAAAAAAGAAAGGTATTGCATTTATTATTGAACCCTATATTCGATTTGAAGGTTTAGTGGGAGAACAAGCTACCATGTTTTTTAAGGATCCTTCAGGAAATGCTTTGGAGTTTAAGGCTTTTAAGGATATTAATCAATTATTCTCCCAATAGCTCATTTTTATTTTTCTTTCGGTCTATCAAATAAAAGGGTAAGTATATTAATAAAAAGTAAGGAATCAATATAATTTGAACTACAATAACATAATATGGCCATTCCCCGAAATAATCTAATATCGTTGCTGTTTTAGGTTTCTCAATCAAATAAAAATAATTGGCTCTTAGGGCATAGTTTATAAGAATAACAATAAACACATAACCCTGCAGAGTAAAATACGATTTAAAGACACTGGCCAATTTTGGGCGCATGTTAAAAACAAAAATGGCATAAAAAACAATTATCAAAACCCCTAAGTGTACTGCCCAAAACCTAAAATAATCGAACGAAGGAAACCCTATTGCAATATCTGGAGTTATAACACCTTGGGTAAATCCTCCTATAGCCCAAAAGACTAATATTTCGAACATCCAATATTTTTTGTAATAGGTAAAAAATGGAATAAGCAGGGCCATTAAGCTACACAAATACAATGGTAAATCAGTAACGATATTATACTCCCCAAAAAAATAATAGTATAAATGAAAAGCTAAAACGGTTAAACTAATTAGGCAAGCAAAATAATGAATATACTTTTCTTGTTTAGGTGTATCTAATTTGTTCTTGGCATACCTAATAAAAAAAACAGCAAATAATGTAGCTATAATTATAGGAATAACATGTTCTAAACCACCTATAACCACTCTTGACTGTAATCTTATTAAGTCTAGTAGATTAAAATTCATGCTGCAATTTAATCTATTTTAGATTAACTACA
The DNA here is from genome assembly GCF_022662195.1 of Aestuariivivens insulae. GTDB lineage: Bacteria > Bacteroidota > Bacteroidia > Flavobacteriales > Flavobacteriaceae > Aestuariivivens > Aestuariivivens insulae. Next base: position 7,829 of record NZ_JAKMCS010000014.1, read on the forward strand.
AATGTCTTACTAGAGCCAACAAACTATTAAATATTATTTTGACATACGAATAAATACTAACATGATAAATTAGGCTTTAAAATAAAAAGAGGTCACAAATGTGACCTCTTTTTAAAATGTTATAATTCTTTTGAATTAATTAAAATCGGGTGATGTTCCTGTCTTAAAGGATACGTAATTATCTCTATAATAAGAACTAGCATCTGTTCTCCAAAAAATTGGTGATGTCCAATTATTTTGATCAATTACCTTCAAGAAAGCTTCTGAATTATTTTGTAATTCACTTGAAGGATACATTAATCGTTCTGGTTGTGGTTTCATAACTTTCCCTAGAAAAGTCATAGGCTCCAATTTTGGGTGCCTAGTTCTTCTTAACTCACTCCAAAGCTCTATAGGACGTATTAAGTTCAAATGTATATATTTTTGTTGCATAATAATCTCCATTTGACCATCAACTCCACTAACTGCATCAAAAGCATTTTTTACTTTTTCAGCATATGAGCCAATAACAGCTTGGCTAGGTTTAGATGGGCGTATTAAACTAGCCCAAGGTTCTGTTGTATAATCGGTTCTATACTGCCCTAAGCCATTTAACATATACCAATAATCTGTAGAATGCATTACAGCATCCTCAACATGCTCTCCTGCTGATTTTCCAGTATTCGCTAACCCTTTTGCTGCAACCTCAGCTAACAAAAGGTCTATTTCTGCCAAAGTAAACATATCTGCAGGCACATTATTATGCGTTAATGTAACTTGGTTATACATAGATTTTGAATTATTAGATGCTGATGATTCCAAATCATCTGCCCAAGGATAATAACGTTCTCCATCAACATATCCCTGATTTTGTCCATCAGCATCTAAAGAAACCCCTCTATAATCATTATGCTTTGTCGGAAAAGCAATTACAGGCAACCTAGGGTCATCTATATCTTCTTCATATTCTAATTCATGAAAGTTCATTCTATTCATAATTATATTTGGAATATGAGTTACGTACGGTCTTTCAAATAAGCCGCGTTGCCATGTTCCTCCTCCAGGTAATGCCCCAGCCGCATCAATATGTGGTAAATCAAAAACCAAATCTTGAGTTGGCAAATTAGTTATGGCATCACTTATATGATTAGAAGCAAATTGAGCATCTACACTTGCCAGTTTCACTGCAAACCTTAAGCGCAATGCATTGGCATATTGTATCCATTTATCAACATTTCCTTGCAATGCAATATCTTGTACCTGTAAAGTTGTAATACCATCTGGTGACATTTTAGAATAAATGCCTGGTAACTCATCTGCAATAGACTTCAAGTCATCGAGTACGGTTTTATATATAACTTCTGGATCATCATACTCTGTAAAAAACTCTCCTTGAGATCCTTTAAAGGCATTCAAATAAGGAATTGAGTTAAACAAATCTACATTTCTTAGTGCGGCCCAATCCTTCATTATTGATAGCATTTTAAAATATATAACACTATCATCATACTCCTGACCATCCAATCCATTAATTACATCTTGAATTAAACCCCAATTACGCATTCTTAGATAAAAATCATTGAACCAATTGAAACCACTTTGACTAAACCCATTACCATTGGTCACATCATCATAATCTATATACCAACTATATCTGGGTGTGATATAACGACAAGATATTTGAGCATAACTAGGCATTCCATTTCCGCCTAATTGCCACCAGTACTCTCCATAATCTTTGATGTAGAATTTATATTGAAGTAAAGCATTAGTAAACATCCCTGAAGCTAATTGATCAGGGTTAGGCACATACTGCTGGGGATTTTGAAATTCTTCTTCCAATACATCCTGACATGAAACGAGGATGATCAAGGAAAGTATTAATAACATTATTTTTTTCATAATTAAATTTTTTATTTTAGTTAGAAACTTACGTTAAGTCCCATTCCCACAGAAGTTGCCGTAGGGTAGGCGGAATCTTCAATCCAAGAATCAGTTCCCAAAGTAGATTCCGGGTCTAAATTTGGTACAGACTTGTATAGATAAAACAAGTTTCTAGCCAGAAAAGAAACAGTTACTTTTTGCATTCCAGCTTTCTTAACTAAATCTCCAGGTAAACTATAACTTAGTGATAGTTCTCGAAGTTTGATATAATCATTCTTGTTTAATCCATCAGGCGCATAGTTTTGTCCTAAATCATTAATGTATATAAGACTACGTTCATAAGCAGATAAAATTTTTGTATTCTCTTCGTAAACAGGATTTTCTTCTGTTCCAACGTTAACTACACCAGGATTAATTACCCCATCATGATAAACTAAACCATCAGATGAATCCGTTGGAGCAGTTTGATCATGTTGCCAAGCAACTTTATTACCAGAGCCATCAATATAATAAGCCATGCCTCCATGAGCCTCGTCCCTATACTTCAAGGTCTCTTTGGTAATTCCCATTCCTTTATAGTAATAATTTGATCGTGAAAATATCGTAGCTCCAAACTTGTAGTCTAAACCAATATGAAAATTGAATCCTTTAAAATAAAAATCACTCAAAAAACCTCCAAAGATATCTGGAGTAGTATTGGCCACAGGCTTTAACTCTGATTGATCCAATACATAATAGCCAGAATTATCAACCACTCTATTACCTTGACCATCGGTTAAATAATCAAACATACGCAATTCACCAAATGCCTTACCTTCTTCAGCTACTTGAATAATACTATTTCCAACTGAACCTGTAACTTTTTGTGTAATTCCAGGGTACAGCTTTTTAACTTTTGATTGTTGTTTAGCTGCTGTAAATGTAAGATCCCATCTATATTTATCAGTAACTACAGGCGCTGCTTTAACCAACAGTTCATACCCCCAATTCGCTACATTACCAGCGTTGATTTTTATTTCACTTGCACCAGTAGTAGTTGATAAAGGTACTCCCATAATTTGATCATACACATTATTAGTATAAAAAGAAAAACTAGTTTCTAATCTACTTCCTTTAAAAAAACGAGCATCAAAACCAACTTCAAACTCTCTTTTTCGTTCAGGTTTAAGTGCTCCAGCAAATAAAGACGAAGGTGCTGTTACCGAAAGTGCATCTGTATTATTTACCCCCCCAACACTATATGATCTATTTGCAAAGTAACCGGTAACACTTCCAGGAGCTCCACGACCTACATCTGCCCAGCTAGCTCTAAATTTTCCATATTCCATAAATGGAATGTCTAATGTATTAGTAAAATTCCAACTCAAACCAATGCCTGGATAAAAGAATGAATTATTTTCAGGGGGTAAAGTTGAAGACCAGTCATTTCTCGCCTGTAATTCCAAATACAATTCATTGTTCCAAGAAACAGTAGCGGACCCTAACGCACTATATAAAACTTGCGAACCATAGGTGTGCCCTCGTACTCTTCCTCTTTGACTTCCATCTGGCCAATCTTGTTCATTATTAAGTGACCAAAAATCCGGGAACCTTAAGTTTCCATAGGTTGCAACATTTATGCTTTTGAAAGCTGTTTTCTTGTATTCGCCTCCTATAAAAGAAAATATCTTCATACGATCATCAAAAAGACTGAACTCATAGTTTAGTAATCCTCTATAATTTTCCACTGTGGTATTATGCCTTGCATATGCATACCTACCTCCAACATTTTCAGGTTCAAAACGTGTAATTGGATTTTTTGTAGTGAAATCGGTATCCGTATAATCTAAACCAACTTGTCCAATAAATGACAATTTATCTGTAAAGTTTAAAGTGGTCTGCAAAGATGTAATTAGGTGTAATTTATCATCTAAATCACTATTTTCAAGTTGTTCCCAAAGAGCATTCATTAAATATGTAGGAGCAAATTGTCCTGGCCAACCTGTATCTTCTGCATTAAATTTCGATCCGTCCTCATTTTTATATAAATCCTTAATAGCATTAAAATCATAATCCCTGTTAATACCCCAAGCAACTATATCTCCTAAATTAGGATATCTGTTATGCGTTTTAATTTTATATAAATTGGTATTCACTTCAACCTTAGCAAAGTCTGATGCCTTTAAAAGGCCACTAAAATTAAAAACATGTTTCTTTTGATAATTATTAGGAAGTAATCCCTTAAACTCTTGATTAGTATAAGAAACACGCATATTTCCCATTTCATTACCACCAGAAATAGCAACAGTGTGTATAGCATTACCTCCTGTTCTAAATAAATCCAAATAATTATCAGGATAAGCTTGATATGGTTTTATACTTCCATCTAAAAATTGCATTGGAGAACCGTCAAATTTAGGTCCCCAATTGAATCGGCTCCAAACAATTTGTCTAGGCCCCTGACCTCCACCTGGCAAAGTCTCATACTGTCTAGTATATTCACTAGTCCCCGAGCCATATTCATTTTGAAAATCGATAAAGGTTCTAGGTATTTCATAGGTATATTGTGTATTAACACTAACTCCTAATCCTCTAGTTCCAGAGCCTTTCTTAGTTGTTATCAAAACAACGCCATTAGCTCCTTCACCACCATATAGTACAGATGCCTTTGCTCCTTTCAATATTTCAATAGATTCAATATCTTCTGGGTTAATATCATTAATACCTGATCCATAATCAAATGAATTCAAAGGATCATACCCTCTTGCCGCCATATTAGAGCCTGTATCATAAATAGGCATACCATCAACAACAAATAACGGCCTTGTATTTGCTGAAGACTCTAAACCAGCTGCTCCTCGAATCTTAATATCCACAGCTCCCGTAGGCCCTGCGGCATTAGTAGTGATACCTACACCAGAGGCCTTGCCATATAAATTAACCACCGGGTTAGTAGATACTCCTGCTATTGTTATATCCTCCGATTTAATTGTACTAACGGCATAGCCTAACGACTTTTTTTCACGCTTAATACCAAATGCAGTTACAACAACTTGATCTAAATCTTCTGTATCTTCTTGCATTGTAACATTAACCGTAGTATTATCACCTACGGTAAGGGTTACTGTTTGCATACCTACAAAAGAGAATGATAATTGATCTCCTTTTTGGGCATTTATAGTATAATTCCCATCAAAATCAGTTTGCGTACCAGTAATGGTTCCTATCTTTAATATGTTAACCCCAACCAAAGGCATTCCTCCACCATCAGTTACAGTCCCCTTGATAACATTTTGTTGAAGATTTACTGTTGATTCAAACACCTTATTCTTATTTAAAATAACTTGACGCTCATTTATTGAATAAATAAGTTTTTCATCGGCTAAAACCTTATCTAACAGCTTATAAATGGATTTGTTCTTAATTTGAATATCACCTTTTGTCTTATTAAGTTCTGGCAATATTTCATCATTGTAAATAAAAACAAATTCACTTTGACTTTCAATTTCCTTAATCATATCGATTAAAGAGGCTTGCTTTAGGTCTATTTTCAGTTTCTTACTTTGAGAATAAGAATCTGTAAAAGAATAAAATACAAATAGCAGCAAGAAAAAACTGAGGTATTTCATTACTAACAGAATTTTGTTCCTATAACCCACTATGAGATTGTAGAAAAGTTGGTTTTTTTTCATAAATTTGTTGGTTTTAATTAAACAATGTCTGTTTTTTTAAACAGATTTTTTTTAAGCCAGAGCAATGTTGGCGCATGTTCTGGCTTTATTTTTTTATTTTATTTCATATGTACTCTCGTTTATTTTTTCATATTTAAGCTCAGTTGTCTTCATTAAATTATCAAGTGTTGTTTTAATATCCTCCTTCAAATCTAACTTTCCGCTTATCCTAGTGTTTATTTTATCTTCTGTTAACTCTTCAAAGTCGACATCTATATTATAAAACCGTTCAATTTTTTTGATAACACTTACCATAGATTCACTTTCAAAATGCAATAAACCTTGAATCCATAAGGTATAATTATCTGTATTAACTACTTTTACTTCAACGTTCTCTTCGTCCTTATTCCAAGCTGCCAATTCTCCCGGCATTAAACTAGTTTTAGTATTCTTCAACACATTACGTTCTACAACATTAACCTTTCCTTCGGTTAAAACCGTTAAAACTTCCTTGTCTGAGGGATAGGCAGACACATTAAATTTAGTTCCAACGACTTCAATAGATAACTTTTCGACAATAGTCTGTACAATAAATGGTTTCTGTTTATTTGGAGCTACTTCAAAAAAAGCTTCGCCAGATAAGTATACGGTTCTTTTATCTCCAATAAACTTTTTGGGAAATGCAAACTGGGTTCCTGCGTTAAGATATACCACAGTCCCGTCTACAAGGGTTATTTTGCTTCGCTTCCCATAAGGAGTCACTAGTGTATTTAATTCTATTTCTTCTACTCTATTAGTCTTATCCTGCTTACTTATGGTATCGTTTTGGTTAACAATAACATTTCCCTCATCATTAATCTCTATTCGAGATTCTTCTTGTTCTATAAAAACATTTTCTCCTGTAGCAAATGTTAAACGCGTGTTGGTTATTGAATCAAGAGAAACAACATTAATATCATTAAAAGGCAAATTATTAGATCTTTTAAATCCATTGTTAACAAAATAGCCCACTGTTAAAAATATTAAAAGCATAGCTGCATACTTATAATACTTATTAAAAAGAGGATAAACCCCTCCTTTCTTTTCATTAGTACTTATCCTAGTTAAAAGCTGATTTAAAATTTCTTTTTTCTCTTCTTCAGAAATAACAAACGGCTCTGTTTTTAAGCTTAACAATAACGCTTTAAGCCCTAGTATTACCTCCTTTTCTTTAGGGTTATCATTGATATAATTTTGCCAATATCTATCACTGTCTTCTGTTGGATGATAAACCCAATCAATAAAAATGTCGTCTTCTAAATACCTCGAATAAGGCTCCATATTTTTTCTTTTACATTATATAGGGGACAAAAATTATTTTTTGTGGACACTTTTTTCAAAAAATAATTTTCAAATAACAATAAGAAGAAAGCAAAACGGATAGATTTGGGCCTTAACTATCTAGTAACGCGTAGAATATGATAATTTCTGAAATGCTTTTAAAGGCATTATTTTGCCTTAGTTTTTTTATGGCTCGGTACACTTGTTTACGTACCGAATTATGATCTATGTTAATTATCTCTGAAATTTCCATATAATCAAATCCTTTAGAAAATCTTAGGTATAGTATTTCCTGTTGCTTGGAGGTTAACTCTTTTACGATATGGCTTATAAGTTTATTTTGATAGTCTTTAACCTCCTTATCAATAGTCTTTGATTCAATGTTATGCTCTGTTATAAACTTAAAACTATCAGATTCTGAAAAGTCTTCCTTTTTTCGCTCCTTTTTCAATTTCCTAAACATAGTCCGCTTAAGAGCTACAAACAAATAATGATTGATGTTTTTAGGTATGGAAAGTTGTTTTCTGTGTTCATAAATATCTAAAAAGACATCCTGAATACAATCCTTGACAAAGTCCTTATTAGAGAATACGCGCATACCATAGGAGAACAAAGAATCTACATATAAATTGTAGATGGATGCAAACGCAGTTTTATCCCCACTTACAAACTTATTCCACATATCTTCTTCTTGTTCCCGCATTAAAATAGGCTACTTTTTGCTTTTAAGAACACCCCAAAAAAAGAATAATGTTAAAAATTTGCTTTAACTATCCCTTATTGACCTGCTTCCCCAAAAACTAAGATTACTCTTTAAACAAAGTCAACATCAAAATTTTGATGCAATTTAATTATTTAAACTTTTTTGACTAATAATAAATTAGCAATAACTGATAATAAATTGACAATAATGTATTTTTACTATAACCTTGAAGAAATATAAATATAACACAACGCCCCAGTGTTTTTTATATCACTTTAAAAACTCTTAGTCACTCTAAAAAATTAAGAATAAAAAAAGCATCACAATTAAAAAATCATAATGCTGGTGTAAAGATAAAAAAAATATAATTCTAACCTCTATGTCTTTCTCTTGCCAGTAAAGTATTTTTAAGTAACATAGCAATGGTCATTGGTCCTACACCTCCTGGTACAGGAGTAATATAACTTGCTTTTTTGCTTACACTTTCGAAATGGACATCTCCTGCCAATCGATAACCACGTTGTTTGGTTTCATCTGGAACCCGTGTTATGCCCACATCAATAATAACAACTCCTTCCTTAACCATATCACCTGTTAAAAACTCTGAAATACCAATAGCCGCAACAATTATATCCGCTTTTTTAGTTATTTCATCTAAGTTTTTTGTTCGGCTGTGAACCACCGTTACAGTAGCATCGCCAGCTTTTCGTTTTTGACTCATTAATATGCTCATAGGACGACCAACAATATGGCTTCTTCCCATAACGACCACATTTTTCCCTGATGTTTCAATATTATAGCGTTCCAACAACTCTATAATACCATAAGGTGTTGCCGGTAAAAACGTAGGTAAATCTAAAGCCATTTTACCAACATTTGTAGGATGAAACCCATCCACATCCTTATCTGGATCTATGGCCATTAACACTTTTTGTTCGTCGATATGTTTTGGTAACGGCAATTGAACTATAAAACCATCGATATCATCATTAGTGTTCAATTCGCTTATTTTCTCCAAAAGCACTTCTTCTGTAGTGTCTTCCGGTAAATCTATTAACGTTGAATTAAAACCTATTTTTTCGCAAGCTTTCACTTTAGCATTAACATAGGTCATACTGGCTCCATCTGTACCGACGAGAACCGCTGCTAAGTGGGGTGTTTTTTCGCCATTTGCAACCATTAAACTAACTTCTTTGGCGATTTCATCTTTAATGTCGTTACTTATTTTATTTCCGTCTAGTATGGTCATATATTATTAGTTTTCAGTCACAGTGTCAGTCGCGGAATAAACTATTCCATATCAACTCCAAACTTGCCTGGATTATTAATCATATAATTTATTAGTTTTCCAATTTCTTCCCCTAATTCAACAAATTGCATGTAATCCTTTTTTAGAAAGGTATTTACATTCAAATGCAAAGTCTAACCATGTGCTCGTTTCTGAATTTTCGCCATCAGCATCGGTAAGCTTGCTTATAAAATGCTTAACGTATTTTCTTTTTCTGTAAGCTTCAGCAATATTAACAGATACAAAACGGGAGCTCCTTCTTATTTGATCTGTTAACGAGTAAATTTCCTCTTTTGGAAAAGATTTAGAGATTTCGAAAATGTCCATAGCCAAATCAAATGATCTTTGATAAGCTAATAATTTTTTAAAATCCATAATTTAAGATTGTTTTATCGCCTAACTACTGAAAACTGTAAACTGAGACTGATTACTTAAATTAGCGCATGTTCTTCATCATTTGCATCATCTTCCTTCCGCCACCGCCTTGCATCATCTTCATCATCTTACTCATTTGGTTAAATTGCTTTAACAGCTGATTGACTTCCTGCACTGATGTTCCAGAGCCCTTGCCAATTCGTTTTTTTCTGCTAGCATTTAAAATAGAGGGATTAGCTCGTTCTTTGGGTGTCATGGAATAGATAATCGCTTCAATGCCTTTAAATGCATCGTCATCTATATCGATATCCTTCATCATTTTTCCTGCTCCAGGAATCATACCTACCAGATCCTTCATATTTCCCATTTTCTTGATCTGCTGTATTTGTTTCAAGAAATCGTCAAATCCAAACTGGTTTTTAGCTATTTTCTTTTGAAGTTTTCTAGCTTCTTCCTCATCAAATTGTTCCTGGGCGCGTTCTACTAAAGACACGACGTCTCCCATTCCCAATATACGGTCTGCCATACGAGATGGGTGGAATACATCTATAGCTTCCATTTTTTCTCCCGTACCAATAAATTTAATAGGTTTATTAACTACAGATTTTATGGAAATAGCAGCACCACCTCTGGTATCACCATCCAATTTGGTGAGGATAACACCATCAAAATTCAATACATCGTTAAAGGCCTTAGCCGTATTAACCGCGTCCTGCCCTGTCATAGAATCTACCACAAACAAGGTCTCTTGCGGCTGTATGGCTTTGTGGATGTTTGAGATTTCGGTCATCATGACCTCATCTACTGCCAAACGACCAGCGGTATCTATAATTACCACATTATACCCATTGGCTTTTGCATGGGCGATACCTGCTTTTGCTATAGCAACGGGATCGTTATTTCCTTTATCGCTATAAACCTCTACATTTATTTGTTCCCCAACAACATGTAACTGATCTATCGCTGCTGGACGATACACGTCGCAGGCAACCAATAATGGTTTTTTGGTTTTCTTATTTTTTAGATAATTGGCAAGCTTACCCGAAAATGTTGTTTTACCAGACCCTTGCAGACCCGACATTAAAATCACACTTGGGGTTCCAGAAAGATTTATACCTTCGGCGTCACCTCCCATGAGCTCGGTCAATTCGTCCTTAACGATTTTAACCATTAACTGCCCTGGCTGTAGGGTTGTCAATACGTTTTGTCCAAGAGCCTTTTCCTTAACTTTGTTGGTAAATTGCTTAGCTATTTTAAAGTTAACATCGGCATCTAAAAGGGCGCGCCTTACTTCTTTTAAGGTCTCTGCTACATTGACTTCTGTGATACTACCATGGCCTTTAAGAACGTGTAAGGCTTTATCTAATTTATCGCTTAAATTATTAAACATATTGCTCTTTAAATTTTAAGAAGTGCAAAGTTAACGATTTGAAGTCTATTATTGAAACCCGATTGTATAAAGTAAACAAAAAAGGCTGTCAATATTTAATTGACAGCCTTAAAAAGGATAACTTCAAGGGCTTAACCTAACAAAATCGATAAGAAAAGTTCTCCTTTTTTAACCAAAACATAATAATAATTTCTTTCTCATTTTTTTTATTTAGATCCCGAAACAACGTTTCGACTGCACTTCGACTTTGCTCAGTGACCACGCTCAACGTGACAGGTAGGGATAACAATTTCAAAGGAAACCTAGCCCCTAAGTATTTAGAGGCCAGGAAACATGCTGTTATTATGCTTTCTTTTCCAAAACTAAAATACGTTCTATACCTCCATCTGCATTTAAATCTTTCAATTCAATTCTAGTTTCTGTAATTTCCTTTATTCTCCATCTATGGTTTAAGGCACTAAATGGGGCATGATCTCCAAAATACAAGCCTAGCTTTAAACCTTCTTTTCTGTACGATAACCAAGAGCCTCCAAAAGTACCATTATTAGGATCGGTAACTTTTACCCTTCCTGTTTCAAAGAAGTTTAACGTGTACATGAAAAATTCATCATCCTTTTCCAATTCACCTTCTGCTATAAAATATCTAGTAACTTCCCAATTGCCATTGGTTAAAATACCATCTATGTAATTCAAATCGTCATCTGTATTTGGGCAGTGTCTTTCCAATACCATTTTATTATCTGGATGATTTATACTTTCAAGCTTAATTAAACCTGGTTCCAAGAAAGTGATTAACCACTCCAGTTGTAAATGAGGCCTACCCTCTAATTGTATTTGAAGCACAAATCCTGCATTATGTGCAAGCACATTATATGTACCTTGAACAAACTCGCCATTCACTCTTATTTTTACTACATTCTCCGGGAAGAATTTTAGAGGTGTCCCTATATAATCTTTTTCATTATCTATACCATCTACACTTAAACGTGCCACTCTCCACATACATTCTTGCAAGTAGTTTATTATACGCTCTTTGGTTACATCAAAAGCAATATCACAATTTTTCTTTAAAATGATTCTATTACCTCCTGCTTGGTACAACTTAATTCTGCCTGCTTCTAAGTCGTAAACAAACCATTCTAACGTGAAATCTACCAAGGTGTCGAACTCCAATTTAATCATGGCTCCTCTATCGGTAACTCTGGTAGTCCAGGTTCCGGTTAATACATCGCCATTTCTGGCACGCACTTTAACAACGTTATTTTCTCTAAACACAACTATGTACTCACGGTATTTGTCATCTAAATTTTCTTCATTTCTATCGAAGTCATGAACCACCCACGGACAGGTCACTAATAAATTATCTAAACGTTCTTTAGTAAAGTCGTCATCTCCATAATCATTATCATCATCTTCATCACAAGTATCTTTGGCATCCACTATAGCCTGTTCCAATTCTAGGTTATTATGAACAGTTACTTCGTTACCATCAGCCAAAACCATTGTTACAGGAAAGTTTAAACTGGCCAAGACTTCAGCATTTATTACACGGTGGATAAAACGGTGCAACTGAAAATCGTTTTCAATGCTTACAACATCAATAACCTGAAAATTGGCATCATATACTGAAAACGAAATAGGGTACTTAAAATCAATACACTCGATATCGTCATCTTCTTCATTTTCACCTTTGCATATAGCTATAAGTTCTTCTAGGTGGGCTTTGTTCTCAATAACAATCTCTTCATGTTCTTCGGTGATAATGGTTATTGGAAATATAATCTCCAAACGGTCATCGTCATCTTCAAACTCATCAAAAATAGCTTCAATTGTCTTGAAGTCTTCTTCAGAATCGATAATAATCTCTAGATTGTTCACCACTACGGTTACAGGAAGTTCTACAGACAAACAACTGGCTTTGTCTATTATATTGTCCTTAGAACCATCCCGTTTTGAAGTGGCACTAACTAAAGCGGTTAAATTGGAATTGGCAACAAGAGCCTCCGCTTCATTTGGGGGCGTAATATCTACTACTTCATCTTGACAAGAAGTAAGTAGTAATAGAGCAAAAAAAGGTAGTAGGATTAAGAATTTTGTTTTCATGATGTTTAATTTTGGGTTCAACATAGCGTTTTGTTGATAAAACAGGATAGTCTTAAAAATTCCTACCCTTAATTCTTAAAAAAATTTGAAAATATCAAAATCCAAGTTCCAAAAAGCTTTATTTTAGAGGCACCAACTACCAAAACCAAATGGCAAAACAATTACATGATAATATTTGTGAAGAACATCTTTTCTCCTCAATATTCAACAAATACGCTAAAGACTTACATAACTTTTTATATTATAAGTTCGGAGATCGGTTAAACCCTAAGGACAAAGTACAGGAAGCTTTTGTTAAGTTGTGGCAAAACTGTGCTAAAGTAACCCCAGATAAAGCCAAAAGTTTTGTATTTACCACAGCCAATAATTTAATGCTGAATGAGGTAGCACACCAAAAAGTGGTTTTAAAGCACCAACAGACCAAACCTAAAATGCATACCAATGAAAACCCCGAGTTTTTAATGCAGGAGCGGGAGTATAATGACAAATTACAACGGGCTTTATCAAACTTAACCGAACCGCAACGTGTCGCTTTTATGATGAACCGTGTTGAGGGCAAACGCTTTAAGGAAATTGCCGAACTTTTGGACATATCGACCAAAGCCGTGGAAAAACGCATTTATGGTGCTTTGGAAAAATTAAGAAAGGATATTAAGGAGTTATAGGAGATTGATTGGAGATTGATTGGAGATTGGTTGGAGATTGATGGGAGATTGATGGGAGATTGATGGGAGATTGAGTAGGTATAGATTGAACCTTGAACCATAAACCTTAAACTTTTTTAGTACAGGGTAGGAAAAAATAAAAGTTAATTGTTATATAGTTGAATACAGAAATGATGGATAGAGAAAAACTCATATCAAAATGGTTAGATAACGACCTAAGCGATCAAGAGCTTCAGGCATTTAAAGCCCTTGAAGACTACGATGATTTAGTAAGGTTAAATGATAGCCTACAAGATTTTAAAGCCGATGATTATAATACATCTACGGCATTAGAACAGGTCTTATCGTCCATTAAAACCAAAACACCTCAGCCTACAACACTTTGGATAAAACCTTTTTTACGAGTGGCCGCCCTTTTGGTTATTTGTTTCAGTTTATATTACTACGTGACAACTTTAGATACCACCATAGTGACAGATGTTGCCCAAAAAACTACGGTAGCATTGCCAGATGCCTCCAGTGTTGCCCTTAATGCCAAGTCTACATTAATATTCAATAAAAAGGAATGGCATAAAGAACGCCATGTGGAATTACAGGGCGAAGCTTTTTTTAAAGTTTCAAAAGGGGCTTCGTTTAATGTAATTACAACATCGGGAACCGTTACTGTTTATGGTACACAATTTAATGTAAAACAACGCGACAATTATTTTGAAGTTATTTGCTACGAAGGCTTAGTTGGGGTGACCTACAAATCCCAAGAAACGAAATTAAAACCTGGAGACAGCTTTTTAATTATAGATGGGAAACTAATTGCTAAAGGAAAAGAAAGCAGCTCAACGCCTTCGTGGTTAAATAACGAAAGTCAATTTAAAAGCATTCCGTACAAAGCTGTTATCGCCGAATTTGAAAGGCAATACGGGGTAAGCGTAACGCTTATGGGTATTGATAGCAAACAACACTTTACTGGTGGTTTTTCACATGACAATATAGACGTTGCATTACAGTCTATTACCTTACCTTTACATTTAACTTACAGTAAAGAAAACAATACTATTATTTTAAGGCGTGAATAGAAAAGGCATTATTTCTGTTTTAATTATTGTCTTATTTTTTTTGAACACTTTTAGTATCACAGCCCAAACAGTTCAAAAAGAAAAACTAAGCCTTACCTCTATACTAAAAGCCTTAGAAACGCTTTATAACGTTAGGTTTTCATATGTGGATGAAACCGTAAAGGGCATTACATTAGAATTACCAGAAAGTATTTTAACCTTAACCGATGCCCTAAATTATATTAGCCAAGAAACACATTTGGATTTTAAATTACTTGATGACCGATTTATTGTGGTTAGCAAAGAAAAAGCTGGGAACAATACGGGCTTTAGCACCCAACAGTTAGAAGAAGTCGTGGTGGTTAATTATTTAACCTCTGGCTTAACCAAATTAAACGATGGCAGTATTACCCTTAAACCAGAATCTTTTGGTATACTTCCCGGGTTGATAGAACCCGATGTACTACAGACCATCCAGGCCCTTCCTGGAATTTTAAGTGTCGATGAAACCGTGTCCAACATTAATGTTAGGGGCGGTACCCACGACCAAAACTTAATCCTTTGGGATGGCATAAAGATGTACCAATCTGGGCATTTTTTCGGATTGATCTCTGCCTTTAACCCTTATACGACTAAGTCTGTTAATGTTTCTAAAAATGGAACACCCGCAAAATATGGCGATGGTATTTCCAGCATTATCGATATGCAACTTTCCAATACCATAGACAACCAATTTAATGCTGGTTTGGGATTTAATTTGATTAATGCCGATGGTTATGCCAAAATACCCCTATCCCACAATACAGAATTGCAATTGTCGACCCGTCGGTCTATAACCGACCTCATCAATACGGCAACTTTCGAGCAATATTCCAAGCGTATCTTTCAGGACTCCGATTTTAATGACGCTAAGAAAAATGATGATTTCATATCACAAAACGAATCGTTTTACTTTTACGATGTCACGGCCAAATTTCTTTATGATATCACCAAAAAGGATAAGGTAAGGTTTCATTTTTTCAATGTTTTTAACGATTTGAATTACGATGAACAATTAACAACCAACGATCGCAATGAAGCTTTAAACAGTAAACTCACACAACGTAATTCTGCAATTGGAATGACTTACACAAGAGATTGGACTAACGCCCTATTGATGACCGCGCAAGTTTATGTCTCTAATTACGATTTGGATGCTACCAATCACGACCTTATTAACAATCAACGTTTAATACAAGAAAATGAAGTATACGATGGTTCGGCCAGATTAGATATTGATTATACCCACAACCAGAATTTTAAGTTCAATACGGGTTACCAATTTACCGAAGTGGGCATAAGCAACCTAGAAGATGTTAACAACCCTAATTTTAGAAGCTATATTAAGGAAGTATCTAGAAGCCATTCGGTTTACGGAGAAAGTACATTTTTGTCCAATGATGCCAAAACCAAATTAAAATTTGGCACGAGATTAAATTACTTCAACAAGTTCAACTCCTTTCTAATAGAACCCCGTTTAAGTTTCAGTCAACGTTTTTTAAATCATTTTAGGCTTGAGGTTTTAAGTGAACTAAAGAGCCAAACCACTTCCCAAATCATTGATCTACAAAACGATTTTTTAGGTATTGAAAAAAGGCGCTGGGTATTGTCTAACAACATTACCGAAGTTACAACTAATGACGGTATCAATATTTTTCCCGTTCCCATTATAAAAAGTAAACAAGCCTCTGTGGGACTTCAATACAACCAAAATAAACTTTTAATTAGTGCCGAAGGCTACATTAAAAAGGTTGATGGGATTACCAGCAGAAGCCAAGGGTTCCAAAACCAATATCAGTTTATTTTCGATACCGGAAGCTATAAAATTAAAGGTGTAGACGTATTAATCAACAAACAATTCAATACCATTTTCAGTACCTGGCTAAGCTATACTTACAGTAAAAATGATTACACCTTTTCATCGTTAAACAATGGGAGTCCATTCCCTAACAATGCCGATATTAGGCACGCCATGGCATTTGGTGGTGTTTATACCCATAACGATATTAAGCTTGCCTTAGGAATCAATTGGCATAGCGGAAAACCTACAACCAATCCTATAGATGTTACCGACAATTCAACAACTAGGGAAATTAATTACGAAGCACCCAACAGTAGTAATCTTAACGATTATTTACGCACCGATTTTTCGGCTTCCTATGCATTTGATATTTCCAATGCTACAAAAGCCTCCATTGGGGCTTCCATTTGGAATGTATTTAACAGAAAGAATATCATAAATACCTATTACGCCTTAAACGATGATAACACCATAAGAAAGGTTGAAAATCAATCGTTGGGCATCACACCAAATGTTAGTTTTAGGGTCATTTTTTAACTTCCCCTTAGTCTTTAATATAGGCGTTTGTATGATTGATTGCTTTTATTGAAGAAAAAACATCAGACACATTAAGTTCATCATTCTTTTTGAGATAAATTTAGGAATGTATATTTTGAAAGGCACAGTAACTTTAAAACGAGAGGTGATTTAATACTAATGCCGAAAAGGAGAGTTTATAAGATTTGGGATTATACATAGTATTTTCCCAGAACTAGGAATTCTATTCCATAATTACATTACTGTACTTGGCATTCACCACAATGCTTTTCCCAGAACTTAAATCACCCGTTGAAAACGAAGAGACATTATCCTTTGTCGTTTTATTGGGATGGCTAAATCGAGTACGATCACCTCTAAATTGTAGGTTATATGGTATTTTTGGCAATACAATAACAGCGTCTGTATTCTGCAAAATAGCATTCAAATTGGTAAAGGTATCATCAATCTTCAAAATTTCTAAATCTCCTATGCTACCATTTATTATGGCATTTCCCAACAGATTATCAATTTTAATGTTGGACGAATTCGACGTAAGCACCAGTTGTCCAACGTTTTCTAGGTTAGCCTGCTCTACATAATTTAAATTAAGCTCTCCTACATTCCAATGGGTAATATAAATAGGCGAATGGGTAGCATTAATGGAAGTTGTACTTCCATTAATGCTTTGTGCCATAAACTTAGTGTAAGACAAGTTTGCCTTTAAATTATCTATATTAGAAGCCAATTTTAATTCGCCATGCTTTACATTAAGTTTTAGTTTAGCTCCTTTGGGCATTTTAATTTTTATGGTTTTCTTCACTTTAGTATGAAGTTTCTTATTAACCAAACGCTCCACAATTACACGCCTTTCGTTTGCTAATTTTCGACGATTTTCATGTAGTTTCTCTCGTTCTTTAATATGCTTTTCTCGTTCTATGATGTGTTTTTCACGGGCTTTTTCTCGTTCTTCCCTCATTTTGGCACTCCGTTCTGCCATGGCTTCCATACGCTCTGCTCTTCGTTCCATTTGTGCTGCAAATCGTTCGCCCCAAGCTTCCATTTGCTTACCATATTGCTCCCCAAACTTCTCGCCCCACTCTTCCATTTGCTCGGCGTATTTTTCTTCCCATTCCTTTCCAAATTTTTCGCCCCAAGCTTCCATTTTCTCTGCAAAGTCCTTTCCAAATTTAGACTCGAACTCCTTGTTATACTTTTCCAAATACTTATCGCCGTCTTTTTTATAGGCCTTATAATCGAATTTTATTTTATTTATTCCTTCAGGTAGCTCCGGTAATTCTGGAAGGTTTGGCATTTCGGGCATTTCTGGTAACTCTGGAACTTCGGGTACTTCAAAATGAAAATCAAAATTCATCTCTGGCAAGTCTGCCAATTCAAACTTTAGTTCTTCCAAAATAGCATCAACATCTACTCCATTTGGGTGATCGGAACTATGAACCCAAACTACTGGCGCTTTGCCCCTTGTGTTTATAGTTACTAGACCTTCAGAAGCATCTACATCTACGTTCCATTGCTTTAAAACTTCTTCTAATTCTTCCTTACTTAGATCTTCACCTTCAATATAAGCTTCAATTTCTACGGTGTTCTTGTTCCAGGTATCAAATTCTATATTGCAGTAACTTGTATTTAAATCAATGGTCACATCCTTATCGACCTTTATGGACTGCGATACTTTGGTTAGCTTATCTTGTGCCGATAATGTCGTGAGCACAAAACAACTAAGTACAAATAACTTTAATTTTATAATTGTCTGTTTCATTTTTAGATTGATGTTTTAGACGGACTGTGATTCCAATCCCGTTTTGTTTAATTCTTGTAATTGTTCTTTTAAACGATACAATAGGTTTAAACGAAGTTTTAAATTATCAATAAGCGCATTGATTGTTAACTCGGTTGGCCCTACTTCGGTCAATTCCAAAGACAAACGCTCATACTCTTTGTTAAGCGTTTCTATCTGGGCAATGTAACCATCGAAAACCTCTTTGGTTTCTGGAGTGTATTTAATTTTTGAAAGCTCGAAATTGATACTCGCCAAATAATAATCTTCAACTTTTTTTAACCCTGGAGACACATCCCCTAATGTTTTTGTTGTTGTTGTTGAAGCCAATTGCTTATCTGGTTCTACAGGGCCATGCGAAAAATAGGTAAATGCTCCATAACTTAACCCTAAAAGCACTACTATACTGGCTGCCATACCAAACCAATTAAATGATTGGGGCTTACTTTTCGGTAAGGCCTTGTCCAATTTTTCAAGAAATCGTTCTTGATGATTTTCTGGCATTGCTTGGCCTGTAACTCTTTCATTTTTAAATAATTCCCTAATATCCTGTGCCATAACCTTTAATTGTTAACAGTTCTTTTAACTTTGTTTTCCCTCTGGATAGTTGGGTACGTGATGCTACTTCTGAAATATTTAAAATCTCCGAAATCTCTTGATGGTCGTAACCTTCAATCAAGTAAAGCATTACTACATACCGATATTTATCCGGCAGCTCATTAATAGCTACTTTTACATCGTCTAACGTAATAGTATCGTCTACTAACCATTTGTCGTCCTCGGCAGTATCAATTACCTTTAAGTGCACCTCATCCAGTTCAACTAAACGCTGTTTTTTGGATTTTAGGAGATCAATACTCTTATTAACGACAATACGTTTTAACCAAGCACCAAAAGTAACCTCTGCTTTATACAGATGTAACTTAGTGAAAGCCTTAATGAATGCTTCCTGCACTACGTCTTCAGCATCATTGGCATCTTTCAAAAAACGCATAGCAACAATATACATACCATTGCAGTACTGGTTGTACAACTGCAGTTGTGCCTTGCGATTGTTTTGTTTACATTTTTCAATAATGTCAACCTGAAACATGCTTTGGTCTACTTTTTGGTTTAAGTTAGTTCGTATTAAAAGACGACACAAAAATGAATGTGTTGCAAAAAACAGTTGTTTTTTTATTTTAAAGTATAACAAAGCTAAATAAATATGCGTTTGTATTTTTATGATTGCAAGGAACAAATACCATTTGCCGATTGACATTACTGTGATAGAACATCTTTTTTCCTTACTAAAAAAATAAAAAAGCAGCATTTTATTTTCCCATAATTTCAATTAATAACTGGTATAAATTATCTTTACACCTCTAAAATTTGCTCTATGATGAACACCTTTTTAAAACGAGTAATGGCATTTCTACTTATTGTTGCTGTTGGAGTTTTTATTTATTCTTACTTAAACGATGGCTTTCAAAAAAGAAAGAGTCCCAAAAAAACAGTTAGTTTTAAAGTAGACGATTTAAAACTTCAAGTGTTTTACAACAGACCTTCTAAACGCGGAAGGGAAATTTTTGGAGCATTGGTACCTTATAATGAAGTTTGGCGTACTGGAGCTAATGAAGCCACTACCTTTGAAACCAATAAATCACTTAAAATAGGAAACGACTCATTACAAGCTGGAAAATATACTTTGTGGACCATTCCTAACGATACCGCCTGGCATGTTATCTTTAATACCAAACAATATGAATGGGGCGTAGACCATGAAACCTTAAAACCGCTTCGTGAACCGGAATATGATGCCATTAACATTTTGGTTCCGGTGGAAAAAATAGATCACGTGGTTGAACAATTTACAATTGCTTTCGATAATTCTACCGACAACCTATCCCTAACAATGGCGTGGGATGATGTGAAAATTGAAGTACCACTTAAGTGAATTGGATGTCTTAGTATTTGGTCATAGTAGGCAGTTCTGATACTTTACTATAAAAACATCAAATAGGAACACTATTAATCATACCTCTATTCGTAGTTAGATAAAACTAAAATTGTAAATTAGTCAAACATTCGTTTATAGGTGGCAAAAAAAACAACATCGGCATTACAGGAAAACAAAGGTGTTTCTAAAACAGAAACCACCAATGCCAAATCTATTGGTTCCTTAAAGAAAAAACGAAAAGCCGTTTTAAGCGTAGACTCTTTAGTTACCGACCTTTTAAACAAAAACACCTCTTCATTAAGTAGAGCCATTACGCTTATTGAAAGTAAAAACCCCAAACATCTAGAGCAAGCCACACAAGTTATTAAAGCCTGCCTGCCACATGCAAACAAGTCTATTCGCATTGGTATTACTGGGGTGCCAGGTGTTGGAAAAAGCACCTTTATTGAAGCCTTCGGCAAACACCTAACAGCTCATGATAAACGCGTAGCTGTATTGGCCATAGACCCTAGTAGCACAATTACCAAAGGCAGTATTTTAGGGGACAAAACCCGAATGGAAGCCTTGGTGAAAGATAAAAATGCTTACATAAGACCTTCAGCATCTGGAAATGCCCTAGGGGGTGTTGCCAGGAAAACACGGGAAAGTATTATTTTATGTGAAGCCGCTGGGTTTGATGTTATTATTATTGAAACCGTAGGTGTTGGGCAAAGCGAAACTACCGTACATAGTATGGTCGATTTTTTTCTGCTTTTGAAACTGGCTGGTGCAGGTGACGAATTACAAGGCATTAAGCGTGGTATTATTGAAATGGCCGATGCTATAGCTATAAACAAATCGGATGGTGATAATTTAAAGAGAGCTAAATTGGCCAAAGTGGAATTTAACAGGGCGCTTCACCTATATCCTGAAAAGGTTTCGGGTTGGCTACCTAAAGTAACCACTTGCAGTGCCTTACAAAACGATGGTATTGACACCATTTGGGAACTTATTTTAGACTATGTAGACCTCACTACCAAAAATGGTTTTTTTAACAAAAAAAGAGCTGAACAAAATAAATTTTGGCTAATTCAAACCATAGAGTCCCAATTAAAATCCAATTTTTTCAATTTAGATAGCATTAAAAAGGAATTACAAAAGCAATTGGATTTAATTGAACAGAATAAAACCACCCCTTTTGCTGCAGCCGATTATTTATTGTCCCTCAAATAATAAATCCTCTTTTAAAATTAAGGACTTATTGACAAACTTTAACTTGTTTTAACTCCTATGCTAATTGGTAAGCAAAATTAAATTTCTGATTCAAATAAGCTTAAATCTCCTGAGCAATTTTTCCGCCAGTATATGAAAAATCCATCCAGAAAAAACACCAAATATTAACCCGCAAATAATATCCAGTGGATAATGTACGCCCACATAGATTCTACTATAGGCTACAATTAAACTAATACTTATCAACACATAAATAAGCCATTTATAATAAGATCTTAGTAAAAGACCTCCAAAAATAGCAACTGCCATAGAGTTCGAAGCATGTCCAGAGAAAAAACCATATAAACCACAGCGTACAGCAATAAAACGCATATGCTCCATAACACCTTCTGTTCTGCAAGGTCTTGTTCGTTCAAAGGTTCTTTTAAAAACATTTGTTATTTGATCGGTAAACGTTATCATTAAAGCTAGTACAATTACAAAAAGCAATACAGATTTCAATCCAAATTTTTTATAAAAAAGATATAAAAGCACTAGCCCCAATACAGTTCCAAAAATTAATTTGTTCGTAATGGCCAACCATAGATTATCCCAAGGTGCTGTCCCTAGGTTGTTTAAATATAAAAAGAGTTCGGTATCGTATTGTAGAATTTGGTCAAGCATGAGATTAATTATTCTTCGTATTTTTCTATTTCATTATCGTAAAATTGTGTTGCCATCTTAATGGCGTATTCTGTCTCCTGTTCGAGTTCCTTTCGGTCTTCTTCATCGAAATCCTCAAACCATTCTACCTCATCATTTTCAAGGTTAATAATGAATCTTGGAAATTCGGTATGGATAACAAAAATAGCGTTGGGATGTTCTGTATTATCGCCTAGTATGAATTTTGGTAAGGTCATTTTTAAAATATTAAGTTAAAAGTGCCTAAAATGCACTAAAGTTTTAAGTGTACTAAGTACATTCTGATTATTTGCCCAAAGTTATAATTTATTGATTACAGATAAAGATAGACAAAAGTTCTTTTTCCGATTTCCCATCAATTGTTTCAAGCCTCTTCGGCTATAAGCTTTTTGGTCAAATAATTAAATCGAATATACAACAAAATAGCTGCTGTTGTCAAGCCAGCCAATAAGCCCATCCAAATACCAAAACTACCATAAGCATCTTCTTTTCCTAAAAACCAGCTTATTGGAAAGCCTACAAGCCAGTACGACACAAAAGTTATTAGGGTTGGAATTTTAACATCTTGTAACCCTCTCAATGCCCCTAAAACAATAACCTGTATACTATCACTTATTTGAAAAATAGATGCCGCTATTAGTAATTTGGAGGCGATCCCCAACACAACGGTATTATCGCTTAAATTCTTCACATCATCAAAATCGACATACAATTTGGGCAATTGATTATGTAACGTAAAAAATATAATAGCAAATCCTATAGCAAATAAGGTTCCCATTAAAAACAACGAAAAGGCGATACGGCGTAATTCAAAATAAGCTTTTAACCCTTTTTGGTTACCCACCCGTATCATGGATGCCACACTCAACCCCATAGCAACCATAAAGGTCATTGAAGACAAATTTAATGCAATTTGGTTTGCTGCTTGCGGATTCTTGCCCAATAACCCACTTAACCATATGGCCGCTGTAAAAATGGCCACTTCAAAAAACATTTGCATGGCACTGGGAGCGCCAAGGTTTATAATCTTTTTCAGCATTAACTTGTTTAACACAAAAAATTTAATGTTAGTAACAAAGGCTTTAGATTTTTCTTTCCCTTTTAACAAAAACCAAAGGTAACCAACCATAATAAAGCGGGAAGCCAGTGTGCCATAAGCTGCCCCTACAATACCCAAAGCAGGAAAACCAAACTTTCCAAATATTAAAATATAATTCAATAATACGTTAACTATATTTCCCAAAATGGTAGCATACATGGGGTATTTGGTCATCGATAAGCCATCACTAAATTGTTTAAACGCCTGAAAAACGACTAAAGGAATAAGGGAAAACGCCACTAAATCTAAATAAGGCATAGCTAACACGACCACCTCATCTGGCTGTTTCATCAAGTACATTAGTGGTTTGGCAAAAAACACCAGTAAAAACAACAATACGCCTAAAACAATGCATAAAAATAGTCCGTGTTTAAACGCTGACTTTCCTTTTATAAAGTCCTTGGCCGAATCGGCCTCTGCCGTTAAAGGTGTAATAGCTGTAGAAAAACCAATACCCAAAGACATGGCTATAAACATAAAACTGTTTCCTAAAGATACTGCAGCTAATTCTGCCGTGCCCAATTGCCCAACCATGATGTTATCAATAAAGCTCACAAAGGTATGCCCCAACATCCCCAACATAACTGGCGAAGCCAATTTCCAATTGTACTTAAACTCTTTGGTGTAACTTTTTAAATGCATCGCACAAAAATAAACTTTAGTCCTGGGAATAATAGTTTTTAACAAAAAGATTTAGGTTAAATCTGCTCATTATTGTTGATAAATTTTAATAACACCTTTAATATCAATAAGTTATTTTACGTAATTTTGAAATCCCCAAGTCCTCTACTCATTTTAGCCTGCACTAGATTAATTTAAAATATATAGAAACATTTAGCTTTTATTTTATTAGGGATTAAAAATAGAATAGCTTATAGGTTTCAATATGCAAAGGGGGAATTTCCCCCTTTTTGTTATATTCAATTAACAACAAGGAGAATTCCGTTCTACTTTTTTAGTATCTTGAGCTAGGTCAATAATTAATTACAATGAAACACGTCTATTCAATCTACATAGTATTACTTAGCACTATTGGTTTTTCCCAACAACAATTAGCAGAGCCTTTTTTACCAGAAATCATTAAACAATTCCCTAACGTAAGGGACATTGCCATATCTCCCAACGGCAATGAAATTATGTTTACCGCACAAAGTGTTATGGGCAATCTTTCTACAATTATCCACTTAAAAAGGGAAGGTAATTCATGGAGTAAGGCTCAAATTGCTCCTTTTTCTGGAAAGCATTTCGATTTAGAGCCTTGTTTCTCACCCGACGGACTAAGGCTTTATTTTGTTTCTACGCGACCATTATCAACTAAAACAAATACGCCTAAAGACTTTGATATCTGGTATGTGGAAAGACCTGCTTTAAACGCCAGTTGGTCCAAACCAAAAAATATGGGAGTTCCTATAAATTCAGAATATGGAGAGTTTTATCCCTCTATTGCCGAAAGCGGAAACCTTTACTTTACAAGAGATAATACCACATTAAAGAGAAAAGATGATATCTATATTAGCAAGAATCAAAATGGCGTTTATGCTGAACCCATACGCCTTCCCGATAGTATTAATTCTGAAGGCTATGAATACAACGCCTTTATTGCTCCAGACGAATCCTATTTAATTTTTGGATGTTACAATAGAACTGATGGTTTAGGTAGCGGCGACCTGTATATAAGTTACAACGTAGAAAACCAATGGACTAAAGCTGAAAATATGGGGCAAGCTATTAATTCTGATAAAATGGATTATTGCCCCTATGTAGACACCAAAACCAATACACTTTATTTTACGAGCAAACGCGATAATACCAAAACCCAATTCGATAAAACACTGAAAACCGAAGAACTGCTTGCTGAATTAAACAAATATGATAATGGTTCAAGTAGATTATATAAAGTTAATATTGAACCTTTGGTAAAAAATTAAATCAGAGTTTTGCAACTCCTTTCTTAGCATCTTCAAACTCAGTCATGATATCTTCAACGATTTGTGCCACTGGTTTTATATCATGAATCAAACCAGAAATTTGCCCTATTTCCAATTCACCTTCTTCTAAATCACCTTCAAACATACCCCTCTTGGCTCGGGCCCTACCTAGAAGTTCCTTCAATTGTTCAACCGTTGGCCCTGTTTTGTAAAGCTCTTCAACTTGATTAAAAAACTTATTTTTAATTAACCTTACTGGAGCCAACTCTTTCAAGGTTAATTGGGTATCGCCTTCTTTGGCATTGACAATGGCCTGTTTGAATAATTGATGGGCAGAACTTTCTTTACTAGCCGCAAATCTGCTTCCAATTTGCACGCCATCTGCGCCCAATACCATCGTAGCCAACATAGCACTTCCTGTAGCAATGCCCCCAGCAGCGATTAGTGGAATATGAATTTGTTCCTTGACCATTGGAATTAAAGTTAATGTAGTGGTTTCATCCCGTCCATTATGGCCTCCTGCCTCAAAGCCTTCAGCAACTATAGCGTCGACACCAGCATCCTGAGCTTTCAAGGCAAATTTCACACTGCTCACCACGTGTACCACAGTAATACCCTTTTCTTGTAACCACGACGTCCAAGTTTTAGGATTTCCCGCTGAAGTAAACACAATCTTCACGCCTTCCTCCACAATAATATCCATAATCTCTTGGATATTGGGATACAACATGGGGACATTAACCCCAAAAGGTTTATGAGTAGCCTTTTTACATTTTTGAATGTGTTCCCTAAGAACATCGGGGTACATCGATCCTGCACCAATAAGCCCCAAAATACCAGAGTTACTAGCAGCAGAAGCCAAACGCCAACCACTGTTCCATACCATACCGGCCTGCACAATGGGATAATCGATACCAAATAAACGGGTTATTCTATTAGTCATTGTCTCTTTTTATAAGCTTAAAGGTTTTTGATGTACCTCCTAAATGAATCCTGGCTACATATACTCCATTTGACAAAGTAGACACATCCAAAGCATCATAAAGGTCTAAAAGCATGGATTGCAGCACTTGCTTCCCCAAGATATCAAAAAGACTAATGGCTATCGGGAAATGATCTAACTCGGCTTTAACAAACAAAGTAGTTTTGGTTGGATTGGGGTATATAAACAGCTCTATAGGCTCATTGGCATTCTGAATTTCTTCTAAAGCCGTATTGAGTGCTACTTCCAAATTAGGTATACCGTAACCCAAATAGTAATCGGGTGAACTATATTGTGATGCCGATTCCCTAACCAACTGCATAATTTCTGCATTGGTCATATCTGGCAAAGCCTGCCATAAGCAAACCATGCCTCCTGCCATAATTGGAGAGCTAAAAGACGTCCCATCTGCAGTTCCAATAATGTTATTCTCTGAAACCACATAACTTGCCTGCCCTTGGGCCACTACATCTGGTTTTTGGGTGGGCTGTAATGCACTGCCTTTAGAACTAAAGGCGGCGTAATTTCCATTAGCATCTACAGCACCAACTGAAAAAACACCTGCTGCATCGGCAGGAGCACCAACAATTCCCCAACTGTTATTTCCAGAATTTCCGGCCGAATTCACTAACAACATCCCTTTTTCAAAAGCAATATTGGCACCTCGTGTTATATAGGTTGTATTGCCATCCATATCGGCTGTCGTATAACTGTAATTTGGATTATCATAAGTTGTATATCCCAAAGAGGTATTGATGACATCTACACCCAAACTATCCGCCCGCTCAGCAGCTTCAACCCAATAACTTTCTTCCACAGGGTTCTCACTCAGGGCATCTTCGGTTATAAATAAATAGTAAGAGGCATCGGGGGCAGTTCCAACAAATTGGATTTCGATATATCCGGCCATATCACTTAATACCCATGTACCATGACTACTGGTCGTACCCGTATACACATCATTATCCCTATTCACAAAGTCGTATGCCCCCAACAAATTACCGGCATCCCTTAAACGTTTAAAAGCTCCTACTACATTTACATTGGGAAATCCGGCATCTAAAACAGCAACGGTCATCCCTGTTCCCGAATAACCAGCTACATGCAGTTTATCACCCTTAAACATTTCTATTTGATTAGCGGCACTTCCATAATTAAATATAGTAAAAGTCTCATTAAGTTTAGAAACTTTAGCTTTTTTACTGGTTTTTGATGTATTTAAGCTTTTATCGGCAAAATCGATATAATTCACAAAAACAAGATTTTCAAGATTCTGAATATCGGTTTGGCTTCCTCTTACATGTACCGCATTAAACCATTTGGACTTAGCCATAACGGTTATCCCAGTAGTATTCTTTAATTGTGTGATATAATTTTCATTTACCGGAACATCCCTATCATCAATAGTTACATTATGGGCTGCTTTTCTGTCGATAGCTTTTTGTGTAAGTATGGTAATTGGATTAGCTATGGAAGCCGTTACATTTTCCTTATCGGTCAAGTATACCCAAGCATCCTGTTGTGCTAAGATATTGAGCTGAAAGCACAATATACCAATAAAAAGCAGTCCTTTCTTCATCTTAACCGGATTTGGAAATGGAAAGTTACGAAATTACCCCGGAACCTATCAACTCATCTTCCAAATACCATGCTGCAAACTGTCCTTCGGTAATAGCCGATTGATAGTTCTCGAACTCAACATAGAGTCCGCTTTCAACTTTATGCAAGGTCGCTTTTTCCAAAGGTTGTCTATATCTAATCCTTGCCAAAACAGACAAAGTCTCACCTTCTTTCAATGCTAAGTCTTCTCGAATCCAATGCAGTTCGTCGTTAGCTACAAACAAAGCCTTTTTTAATAGCCCTGGGTGTTCCTTTCCTTGTCCTGTATAAATAACATTCTCATCTACATCGGTATCGATTACAAACAAAGGTTCTGGCGTTCCTCCCACGGCCAATCCTTTACGTTGCCCTTTTGTAAAATAATGGGCGCCTTGATGTTTCCCAACCACTTTACCATCGGTAACTTTGTAGTGAATTTTACGTGATAAGTATTTTAATTTGTCTTCTTCTGAAGCAAAGCTTGTTCGTTCTTCTTGAAATAACGCTTGTTCTTCAGGTATTTCTACAATAACCCCTTCTTTGGGCTTTAATTGCTGCTGTAGAAAATCGGGCAGCTTCACCTTACCTATAAAGCACAACCCTTGGGAATCTTTCTTTTCGGCCGTTACCAAATCCAATTCCATAGCAATATCGCGTACTTCGGGCTTGGTGAGTTCGCCTATAGGAAATAACGATTTTGCCAATTGTTCTTGGGATAATTGACATAAAAAATACGACTGGTCTTTATTGCCATCGACCCCAGCCAACAATCTATAAACTTCTTTTACCTCACCAGTTTGGTCATTGAACGAAGTCGAAATGCCCTTTCTACAATAATGTCCCGTAGCCACATAATCTGCCCCAAGCTCTAAGGCAATTTTCATGAACACATCAAACTTTATCTCCCTATTACAAAGTACATCGGGGTTTGGTGTTCTTCCTTTTTCATACTCATTGAACATATAATCGACTATACGTTCTTTATATTGTTCACTTAAATCTACTGTTTGAAAAGGGATGCCCAACTTCTCGGCTACCAACATGGCATCGTTGCTATCGTCCAACCAAGGACATTCGTTGGATATGGTCACAGAATCGTCGTGCCAATTTTTCATAAACAGGCCAATAACCTCATAGCCTTGCTGCTTTAACAAATAAGCGGCAACACTAGAGTCTACACCTCCTGAAAGTCCTATAACTACGCGTTTCATTATTTAGATTTGAATATGCAAAAGTACATGATTTTTTTCATTTGAAACCTCATCTGAGTATTGGTGATTCCCCTGAAACCTAAAGAAGTTCTTCAAGGAAGCGTATTTAATTGGAAGCCTTTTTATATTTACCATCCACTTTAATATACTTGGGCTTATAGGTAAAGTCTTTTTCTTCAATCAACTTACCCTCTTCATAAAACTTCCATATGCCTGTTTTTTTATCGTGCTTATATTGTCCTTCGGTAATGAGTTCCCCTTGTGGATCGTAATATTTGGCAGGCCCATGAAGCTCTCCATTTACATAATTATAAGTTTTTAGTACCACATTAGCTTCAGAATACCATTTTGATTCCCCATGCAACTTCCCATTAACATAGTGCTTCATTTCGGCTACTTGGCCATTTTCATAATATACCAAACGTTCACCGTGCAATTCGCCGTTGTCGTTATAATGCTCTGTGGTTAATAAACTTTTTCCATTGTTCTGGTAATAGTTCCATATGCCCACATAAGCTTTACCTTTCATACGGCCTTCACTAATGGGTTTCCCTTGTGGATTAAGAAATTTAACCTGGGCTGTACCATCTGTTTCGTTAAACATTTTTGTTGCTGCCAAAATGGGTTTACCATTTTCATTTTCATAAAACTTAAACTCACCTACTTCCTTTCCATGAAAAAATTGGCCTTCGTACCTTAATACTTTAGTACCCTTAAAATGCTTCTTCCAAACACCGTGACGCTTCCCATTAGCATCAAATTGGTTGATGTCTTGAGCCAAAGCAATCAAAGCATTCAATAAAATTAATACGAATAAAATGTTATTAAACTTCATATGGTATTTTTTAAAAAAACGTATAAAATTATCACAAATTGTATAAAAACAAAAAGCTGCCAATTTTAGTGAACAGTAATCGATCACAGTTGGCAGCTTTATATTTTTCCCTTCTGTCTTTCAACTTTAAAAGTGAAGGAATTACTTTTTTATTATTTTCTTTTTTGTTGCGCTTGCTTTTGTTTTTCGGCCTGCTCCATCATTTCTTTCATTTTTCTTTGGAAACGATTTTCCTTCTTAGGTTTCTTTTTATTTTCCTGAATTTTGGCATGTATCTTATCTTCATCTATTATATAATTCTTAATTACCAGCATAATGCCAATGGTAATTAAGTTAGATATGAAGTAATACAAACTCAATCCAGAAGCATAATTATTAAAGAATACCAACATCATTATTGGTGAGAAGTAAATCATATACTTCATCATCTTACCCATATCTGGCATCCCTTCTTGGGTAGGTTGCGATGCCATTTGCTGCCCTGTAGTCATACGCATGTAGAAGAATATCGCCAATGAGGCCAAAATAGGAAACAAACTCACGTGATTACCATAAATTGATGAAATTATTGGAATTTGAGTATCCCAAGTAAAGATGGCATCGTAAGACGATAGGTCTTTAGCCCAAAGGAAACTTTTTTGACGTAAATCGAAAGCCGATGGAAAAAATTGGAATAGGGCATAAAACACAGGTAACTGCATTAAAGCTGGCAAACACCCAGCCATGGGGCTCACGCCTGCTTTACTGTACAATGCCATAGTTTCCTGTTGACGTTTCATAGGATTGTCCTTATACTTGGCATTAATCTCGGTTATCTCTGGCTTTATAACCTTCATCTTTGCCTGTGATAAATAAGATTTATAGGTAACAGGAGACATTACAATCCTTACCAAAATGGTCATAACAATAATGGCAAAACCGTAAGGTAAGAAGCTACCTAAAAAGCCAAACAGAGGCATGAAAATATAGCGGTTTATCCATCCAAAAATACCCCAACCAAAAGGTACAAGCTCATCCAGATTTCTATCGTAGGCAGCCAGCACTTTATAATCGTTAGGGCCATAATATAAATCCAAGCTGTTATTAAACTCGCCACCTTGTAATTGCAAAGGAATGCTTGTTGCAAAACTTTTGGTATAAATGGTATCCAACGATTGGTCTTCAACTAAATTTTCAGTTTTAATATGTGCCGTTTTAAAAGGCGTTTTGGTTAATATAGCCGACGAGAAAAAATGCTGTTTATAGCCTATCCATGACACATTATCTAAAGTTTCATCTGCATCTCTTGCTCCTGTATAATCTGCTTTTCCTTCTTCGTACTCGTAATGGATGTCGGTATATCTATTCTCGTAAGAAATACTTTTGGCATGTCGATACCCCTTAAGGTCCCAATCCAGTGTAATGTCTTGCGAACTATTAATTACATCGGATAAGCCTTGTGAACGCACCGTAAAACCAATCATATAATCGTTTGGCTTGATCTCGTAACGGTACTCTAAAAACTTAGTTTCTGAAACCTTAAGTTTCATAGAAACGACAGTATTATCGCCATTTTTTGTTACCGAAGGAATAAAAGGTAAATCTTTGGTATTTCGTACCCTACTATCGTTAGTACCAAAATTGATATTAAAATCGACATTATTATCCTTAACCAAGTAGATTGGTTCGTCTTTATAATCGACAAACTCTTTTAGTTTTACTTCTGAAAGATACCCGCCTTTATTACTAAACTTTAAGGCTAAACGTTCATTCTCTACAACCGTTTCATCTTCTGTTGTCTGTAAAGCAGAATATGCAAAAGCTCCTAATTTATTCTGAAGTTTTACCAATTGCAACGAATCTGTAGTGTCACCTACGGCTATATCTTCTATAGTTGCAGTATTGGCTAGCTGTTCTTCTTCAACCTTTTTATTTGCTTCAACCTGTTCTTGTTTGGCTTTTTCTTGAGCTTCAAGCTCTTCTGGCGTAGGTTTATTTTGCCATAACATGTACATTAAAATTCCAAAAATGAGGATAAACCCTATTATAGAATTAATGTCTAATTTTTTTTCTTCCATATATATTCTCTAAATGAATTAAAAATATCCCTGTTTCTCTTTACGTCTAGTTAATTCAGTAATCTCAACTACGCTCAGCCATAAGGCTTTGTCCAACCACTTCACAGGAATTGTAATAGCCAATTACAATAAGCTATCCAAAAATTAATTTTGTGCCATAGTGACACCTTTATTTTTTATTTTATATTTCAAAGCTGCTTTTACAAAAGCCACAAACAAGGGGTGCGGCTTTGCCACAGTACTTTTATATTCTGGATGGTATTGTACGCCAACAAACCAAGGGTGTTCTGGTATCTCGACGATCTCAACTAAGCCGGTATCTTTGTTTAAACCTGTTGCGATCATCCCAGCTGCTTCAATTTGTTCTCTATATTTACCATTGAACTCATAACGGTGTCTATGGCGCTCTTTTATCGTGTCTTCTTTGTAGATGTTAAAAACCTTGCTTCCCTTTTTCAAATCACAGGACCAAGCTCCCAATCGCATAGTCCCCCCTTTATCGGTAATGGTTTTTTGCTCCTCCATAAGGTCTATAACAGGGTTTGCCGTATTTGGGCTCATTTCGGTTGAATCGGCATCGGTAAGTCCTAGCACATTGCGAGAGAATTCAATAACTGCCATTTGCATACCTAGGCATATTCCAAAAAATGGAATGTTATGTTCACGTACATAGCGTACGGCATCTATTTTACCTTCTATACCTCGTTCTCCAAACCCAGGAGCCACCAAAACACCATCTAAGTGTGATAGCTTTAATTTGGTATTCTCACCATTTAAATATTCAGAATGAATCGATTCAACATTCACTTTTACTTCATTTTCTGCTCCGGCATGTATAAAAGCTTCTAAAATGGATTTATATGAATCTTGAAGCTCCACATATTTACCTATTAACCCGATAGTAACTTCGGTTTTTGGATTTTTGTGACGCTTTAAAAACTGGTTCCAACGTTGAATATCTGGGGTTTTACATTCTAACCCTAGTTTCTTAAGAACTACTTTATCCAACCCTTCTTTCAATATTAAGTTAGGTACATCGTAAATTGTTGATGCGTCTATAGATTGAATAACCGCTTCTTTCTGAACGTTACAGAACAAAGCCAGTTTACGACGCAAATCGTCCGGTAAATCATGTTCGGTACGGCACACCAATACATCGGCCTGTACTCCACTTTCCATGAGTGTTTTAACACTATGCTGGGTTGGCTTAGT
Organism: Aestuariivivens insulae; assembly: GCF_022662195.1. Lineage (GTDB taxonomy): Bacteria > Bacteroidota > Bacteroidia > Flavobacteriales > Flavobacteriaceae > Aestuariivivens > Aestuariivivens insulae. Next base: position 41,147 of record NZ_JAKMCS010000014.1, read on the forward strand.
TTTTAACTCACCGGCTGCCGATAAATATGGCACTAAAGTTAAGTGAACCACAATACCATTATTATCGCCTAGATCCCAACGTAATTGACGCACGGCTTCAATGTATGGAAGGGACTCTATATCACCTACGGTTCCTCCTATTTCTGTAATAACAATATCGTAATCGCCAGATCTTCCTAAAATTTGAATACGGTCTTTAATTTCATCCGTAATGTGCGGTACCACCTGGACTGTTTTTCCTAAAAACTCCCCTTGGCGTTCTTTTTGGATAACACTTTGGTATATGCGACCTGTAGTAACGTTGTTAGCCTGACTGGTTGGGGTATTTAAAAAACGTTCGTAGTGCCCTAAATCCAAATCGGTTTCTGCTCCATCTTCGGTAACATAACATTCGCCATGCTCATATGGATTTAACGTCCCTGGATCTACATTGATATAGGGATCTAACTTTTGAATGGTAACACGGTATCCTTGTGCCTGTAATAGCTTTGCTAAAGATGCAGCTATAATTCCTTTTCCTAAAGACGATGTAACGCCTCCCGTTACGAAAATGTATTTTGTAGTACTTGTCATGATGCGCTTATAAACGCAGGCAAATTTACAAAATTAAAACAGTTATCACCGAATAAGTTTTTAGTTATTTATCTACGGTATGATTATATTAAGTATTTTGTTTTTTAACAATAAAGCTTATAACTTTAAACACCATATTTTAGCCCTATTTAAATGTATTTTAATATAATGGGCGACAAATCCTTATTATAAAAACATTCTTTATACAAAACTATTATGTATCAACCTCCCTCTAGCTTTTTATCATGTGCCAAATTTGTTTTATTGTTTTTTTTATTTACTGTTATTAGCTGTAAAAAACCAATACCATCAAATAAAAAGCAGTGGTTTAAAGGTAATTTGCATACCCATTCCTACTGGAGTGACGGTGATGAATTTCCCGAGGTCATTATGCAATGGTATAAATCCCACGATTATGATTTTGTGGCCCTAACAGATCATAATATCTTAGCAGAAGGCGATAAATGGGTTAAAATTCGCCCAGACTCCATTTATCAAAATGGGTTTAAAAGCTATTTAGATACTTTTGGGTCGAATTGGGTCAACTATAAAAAAGACTCTTTAAATAACATCTATGTAAAACTCAAAACATTTGAAGAATATAGAACGAAGTTTGAAGCCCCCAATACTTTTTTAATTCTACAAGCCGAAGAGATTTCAGATCGCTTTGAAAACAAACCAATACACATAAACGCTACAAACCTTAAAAAGAAAATCCAACCCCAGGGAGGAAATAGCGTAGTAGATGTTATGCAAAATAACTTAGATGAAATAGCCAAACAAAAGGACAGTTTAAACATCCCCATACTAGCCCATATTAATCACCCCAATTTTCATTATAGTATAACTGTTGAAGATATGATCGCTTTAAAAAAAGAACAATTTTTTGAAGTTTATAACGGGCATCCTGACGTTAGAAATTCTGGAGATTCTAACCACATATCTACAGAAAAGATGTGGGACCTTATAAACATCGCATACATTGAAAACAATAAACCTTTGATGTATGGTCTTGCTACAGACGACTCCCATCACTACCATAAAAAAGGACACCAGTGGAGCAATGCCGGCCGTGGTTGGGTCATGGTGCAAGCTGATACGCTCTCTCCAAAATCAATAATTAACGCCATGGAATCTGGCAACTTTTATGCCAGTACTGGTGTTTTTTTAGACGATGTATCTACTGATAATAGCACCCTATCAGTTACTATCAAAAAAGAAGCTAATCTAACTTATAAAATTACTTTTATTGGATGTAAAAAAGGAAACAACACACCTGAAGCATTAAAAACAGTTACGGGGGACAAAGCTTCATTTAAAATCACTAAGGATATTCTTTTTGTACGCTGCAAAGTAACATCGTCAAAACATCACGACAATCCTATAGAAAACTTAATTTACGAAACGGCCTGGACACAACCTACAATCTATAAAAGAGATTAAACCAACATAACACCATTAATTAACTCCCTTAGGATACTGCTTCCGTATACTTCTTACCAAATCCTCAAGACCGTTCAATTTTAATTCATAAACTTGATTGAGCATGTTGCCCAACTTTCCTTTGGGAAACCCTTTATTGTGATACCAAACCACATAATGTTCCGGTAAGTCTATCAAGTAACGATCTTTATACTTGCCATAGGGCATTTTGGTATGAGCCAATTGTATTAGAAACTCTTTATCGGGATACATTATTTATTTGAATCATTAAGTTTGTATGATGATAGCTTCTCCAACTCAGCACTAACTTTATTCTGCCATTTCAACTGATTTTCAACATGTCTAGAAAAATTGGTTTCACTATCGTACTTTTCTTGAGCTGCTTCCAACTCCTTAAGTATGGTTCTATGCAAGTCCTGCAATTGTTTTTTAATACTGTTGGATACTTTTAATTCTCCTATATTTTTTCTGAATTTACGAGCATACAGTTCGGTAATATCAAAATGTAACTGTTCATGTGCCAATACATGTTCAGTTGCTTTTTCTGGTTTATACCATGATTGTTCCGGATAAAAATAGGCCTTCACATTAGTATTGAAACCAATTACCCTATTGCCTTTTTCTTTTATAGAAACCCCAAAGGTTATACCAGAAGCAGTAACTGCAGCCACATCGCCCTGATCTTGAGGCGCTCCTTTGAAATCTGACCATACGAGCCTATAATCCTCTTGCCATGAGACTACCGGGCTTTCTTGAAAGCAAAATAAACAACATAAAAGCACAAGGACCTTAGACATACTTTAGTAAGGTTTAGCAATCATACTATAAACGCCACTGGCAAATGCTTATTGCTCGACTTCTACAATTGTTAAGTCTTGATGTTTGAGTAAATACACTGCTTCGTTATAATAGCCACCAATCAATTTCTTTTTATAGGCAAACTTATTCTCTAGGTATTCCGTTAAAGGTGCGTTGATTACAGAAGTGTAAAAATCTTGAGATGATACCAATCGCAACACGGTATCCATAGTTAAATCGAAACCTTTAACAGCGCGGTTACTAGGCATTACATAATATTTTTGCTCGTAAGCCTTCACAAAAAAACTATGGTCTTTTTCATTATAAACCCTTGCTCCACTGGCATAAGAAAATTGTAGCTTTGAAAGATGCTGATTAGAAATCTCTTCGCCTTCAAAAGCTTTATTATAATTTGTTGTTGTTAACTTAATTGATATTTCTTCAATACCTTCATCTATATTTTCCTTTTTTATCAAAGAAGCCAAAATACTTATGGCATTAGAGGCAAAGCCTTCATTTTGAGTCTCCAAAAACACGAGATTATGGCCTGGCTTCAACACATTTTCTATATCTTCCTTTATCACATAAAAGCTATCATTCCCATCCTTGTCCTTACGCGAATACACTATTCTTGCTTGATTGAACTCGCGCTTAAGTTCATTAGCTATATTTTGATGTTTGGAATCTGCAATAAGGATAATATTACCAGACAAGGTGTCTGACTTCACAAAATTGATGATCTTGTTTTTTAGAAGTTCCTCTGGGGTTCTGGTTTGAAACACATTTTCATATAACCTTAAATTGTTTCCTGTTGGAGATATTAAGGGAATATTGTGCTTTTTTAATGCTATCGCTGCGCTTTCAAAATTTTTAGAAACTAACGGACCGATAACGGCATCGACATGTTCAAAATCATTGTCATTAATAATTCTGGACACTTCACTTACTTCATTTTTCGTATCATAAACATCAACCTTCAAAGAAATGCCTAACTGCTTTAATGAATCTATAGCCATGAGTACTCCCGAATGAAAATCTAATGATGCATTTAAGTAGGGATCCTTTTTAATACTGTTCTTGGTTCCTGTTATAGAATCGTAATCCACACGGTTCAACCTAAAAGGCAACATAATGGCAATATGCTTTGGGGTATAATCCCTAATACTATCCAACAGATTAACACTATTGCTTTCTTTTGTTAACGAATAGGTTTCAGAAAACGGGATTTTTAGAATCATTCCAACTTTCAATCCGCTATCGCTCAAACCAGGGTTTAATGTTTCCAATTCTTCTTGTGTTACCCCTAGTTTCACTTTCAATCGGTAAAACCCTTCTTTGGGCAACACTTTATAATAGCTATACTGTTCGTCTATTTGCTTTTCTTCAGTATCTTCTAAGTTAGGCACATTAATTTCCTGCCCCTCTTGCAATACCTCACCCATCTCTGGGTTTAACGCTTCCAATTCGGCTACCGTTATACCATATTTATAAGCTATACGCCACTTGCCCTCTTTGGGCAATACGGTATAAACTTTGGTAGGTTTTGATTCTTCTACAACTTCCGTTATTTTAAACACTGGAATTTGAAGCTTATCCCCTTTGCGTAATGGATTGGCATACAAAAAGGTATTGTGTTTTTTTATATCGGCTTCTGTAACTTCATATTGCTTTGCCAAACTATATAAGGTTTCCTTTTTCTTTACCCTATGATTTTTAAATCCATTCAGTTCCTTGACTATAGTTATTTTAGGTTTTTTGGCTTTTGATATAGGGATAATAAGTATGGTATTGGGCTTAAGCTTAGTTTTAGCATCGGGGTTTAAACTATAGATATCGAAAGGGGTTACATAATACAGTTTAGCTATTTCTTCAATTGTCTCACCTTTTTTAACCTTATGTGTACTAAAGTTTTGTGCCTTTACCGAAAGCGTAAAAAGTACAACTAAAGCTAAGGCGGATATTAATTTATTCATATGATTTTGTTTTGTAAACCTGATACCAAATAGTTTATATACGTTTGTTAATGCCATTAGGGATGTAGCTACAACATACATATTTCTCAATTATTGCATATAATATGCCAAAAAACAAAAATAAAAAAAACAGCAACACTTTACCGTTGCTGTTTAAATCTTATTTGAATTTATATTTTTGAAGTTTATAATGCTTCAATACCTATTCCCATTCAATAGTTGCTGGTGGCTTGGAACTTATATCGTAAACGACCCTATTAACGCCTTTAACTTTGTTGATGATATCGTTTGATGTCTTTTGAAGGAATTCATACGGCAAATTTACCCAATCGGCAGTCATACCATCGGTACTCTCAACAGCTCTAAGCGCTACACACTTCTCGTAAGTACGCTCATCGCCCATAACACCTACACTATTTACCGGTAACAACATGGCTCCTGCTTGCCAAACTTTATCATAAAGTCCCCATGATTTTAATCCTTCTATAAAAATAGCATCCACTTCCTGCAGAATACGCACTTTCTCGGCAGTAATATCTCCTAAAATACGAATACCCAAACCAGGTCCTGGGAATGGATGGCGTCCCAAAAGTTCTGGATCGATGCCTAATGTAGCCCCAACACGTCTAACCTCATCTTTAAACAAAGCCTTAAGTGGTTCTACAATTTTTAATTTCATATAATCTGGTAATCCACCAACGTTATGATGACTCTTTATAGTGGCTGAAGGTCCTCCAGTTGCCGACACACTTTCAATAACATCGGGGTAGATGGTTCCTTGTGCCAACCAGGTAACATCCTCTATTTTATGAGCTTCGTCATCAAAAACCTCTATAAAGGCATTACCAATGGCTTTTCGTTTTAGCTCTGGATCTTCAATCCCTTTTAATGCTGCCAAAAACCTATCGGAAGCATCAACACCCTTAACGTTAAGCCCCATACCTTCGTATTGGTTCAATACATTTTGAAACTCGTTCTTTCTAAGCAGGCCGTTATTCACGAAAATACAATACAGGTTTTTCCCAATGGCCTTATTAAGCAATACTGCTGCCACGGTAGAATCTACACCTCCCGAAAGTCCTAAAACAACTTTATCATTCCCTACGGTTTCCTGAAGCGCTTCTACGGTTTCTTCAACAAAGGACTGAGGTGTCCAATCTTGGTGTACACCAGCTATACTTACTAAAAAGTTTTCCAATAACTGCTTGCCGTCTGTAGTATGGTATACCTCTGGGTGAAACTGAATTGCATAAGTTTCTTCACCATCAATACGGTAAGCCGCATTTTCAACATCGTGTGTACTTGCTATAAGAACACCATTTGTTGGTAATTTTTTAATGGTATCGCTATGGCTCATCCAAACTTGGCTACCTGTATGGATATGTGCCAAAAAAGGCTCATTACTTTTTATAAACGATAAATTGGCCCTACCGTACTCACGCGTATTGGAAGGCGCTACTTCACCTCCCGAAAAATGCGCTAAATACTGTGCGCCATAACAAACAGCTAAAAGCGGTTTCTTACCCCGTATATTTGACAAATCTGGGTGCAAAGCCTCTTCTCCCCTTACAGAATAAGGGCTACCTGAAAGGATTACAGCTTTGTACTCTTCAATGTTGTTTGGAATTTTGTTAAATGGAATAATTTCGGAGTAGATGTTGAGTTCCCTAACTCGACGCCCAATAAGTTGGGTATATTGCGATCCGAAGTCTAAAATTAATACCTTATCGTGTTGCATGCGCAAAAGTAATAATTGATTTTAGAATGACGAATTACGATTACTATTTTTTTTGTTTTTTTAAGCCATGGTTTCTAAAATCGACCTAATATCTTCTTCAGTAGTATCTGGATTTATAAAACAGAAACGCGACACGGTTTCAAAACTGCCATTAGTTTTCCATTTGGTTGGCGTTACCAAGGCAAAACCTTTTTTATGGTTTTCGTAAGTCCAATTTCTGTAATCGTCTGGTGACCAGCCAATTCTTCTATAAAGTACACAGGATAGGCTGGGTTCCCTTACCAATTCTACGTATGGCATGTCTTCAATCATCTTACCAGCAATTTGTGCCAACTCCAATCCGCGCTCAACGGCTTCTTTATATTTATCGGTACCGTGTGTTGCCAACGAAAACCACAATGGCAAGCCTCTTACCCGTCTTGTGAGCTGTATTTGGTAATCGGCAGGATTAAAGCCCTGCGCGCCTTCATCCTTAAATATTTCTAAATAAGAACCTTCTTGGGCATGGGCCTGTTTTGCTAACTCTGGGTTTTTATAAATAACGGCTCCACAATCGTAGGGTGAAAACATCCACTTGTGGGGATCTATGGTAATACTATCTGCTTTTTCAATACCATTAAACAAATGCCTTACAGAATCTGCCGCTAAAGCACCTCCTCCATAAGCGGCATCGACATGGAACCATAACTTTTCCTTTTCACAGATAGTTGCTATATCTTCTAAATCATCAATTATACCTGCATTGGTCGTTCCTCCCGTTGCTACAACCGCGAACAACCGCTTACGCTGATGAAAATTTAGATTATCAATCGTTTCACGAAGGGCCATTTCCGTTAATTTCTCTTCAGAATCAACCAACAGTATATCTACATCGGCTACTTTGGCCATAGCCTTGATTGACGAATGGGCCCCTATAGACGTGATAATCAAGCCTTTTTCCCTTTTAAAGGTATCGTCTTCCCGCCAATGCTCGCGTGCCGTCACAATAGCCGAAAGGTTTGCTGCCGTTCCGCCACTGGTAAAGACCCCAAAAGCACCATCTGGCAAGCCTGTTAATGAAACGATCCACTTCATGGCTTCATTTTCACAAAAGATACCTCCTGCTCCCTCCATCCAATAGGCTCCATGAATACTGGACGCCGAAGTCACCAAATCGAACATAATGGCCGCGCGTGTTGGTGAGGCTGGCACAAATGCCAAATGTCTAGGATGATCTATAGGGACCGTCGCTTTCATTAGGTGTTTTTTCCAAAGGTTAAAGGCATACTCTCCGCCCACACCGTCAGCTGTAACTGTTTCACCTACCAAAGCTTTAAGCTGTTCCTCTTTTTTAGGTTTCCCTATTTTGGGGTTTGTTGATGAAATCCTTTCAATGGCATATTTCATGACATCTAAGGTCATCTCAATAAGTTCTATATCTATTTTGTGCATTCTTGAATCAATTTTTGCAAAAATAAAGATTTAGAAGAGCATAGTTACCATTTCCATACAGTAAATCAACAAATAACTCGATTTAAAAATGAAAGGTATTTATAATACGATCGTAATTAAAAACTTATATTTACAAATTAACTTTATAAAATAACATATTAATCTTATCTATGAAAAACTGTTTATTATTACTAATAATAGCATCAACATTCTTCTCATGTTCAAACAATAAAAAAAATAGTACTCCAAAAATAAATGACACCCTCTTAAGTGTTTCTCTACAATGGAAAGCCGATAACGAATTTGATTTTTTCGAAATTTATTATACTAATTTTCCCGTTTACACTTCAAAGAAAGCCTATCCTAAAATTTACGAACAAAAAATAAAAAAGTTCAAAAACACAACTAAATTTGATAGTCTTTTGTTTGTTTCAACACCAATGCAAAAATTCCCTTCGGTATACAGAAAATATATAAATGACTATGGCGGAAAAGACTATCTTTTTAAGGCTTTTAATGACCAATTAAAAGACACAGTCATTATTAAAAATAAAAATCTCAAATACGAATTTAATGCGATTTCTGGATTTTTGAACGATAAACAAATTGTTATTCCAGACCTTAATAACAATGGTGATTTCTCAGATGACCAAAGGCTTCTTTTTCCAAAAGAATTCCATAATCAAAAAGAAGACAACTCTTCAGTACTGGACACCTTACCGTTATTGGACTTTTCCTATCAGTTATTAAAAAATGGGAAAATCCATAATATAGACAGAAAAGTAATAATTTATCCCAGTGCCAGGCATAGACATATATATTTATTGAAAAATGATTTGAACGAAACTTTAAATGCCTACACCCTATTTTTAGAGCTAAAAGATTATGCCAAAGGAACAATCACAAAAGATTCAATACATTATACTATTGCTGTTCAAGGAAAAGAGCCATTTCTTTCCGATATTGTTATAAAACCAGATTCTGTCTTTTACCATAGCCATAACCTTTTAATGCAATCCTATTTTTCACACAAAAAGGGGGACACTGTAAGTTTGGGGCGTAAATGGTATAAAATAAAAGGGATTTCTCCTGATTTTAAAAAGATAGAATTTACAAAAGTAGCTAGTGCTCCTAAACTTATAAAAAAAGGGATTCAATTAGGTAAAAAACTTAATAATCCCATAATAACAGCAATTGATGGCACCGAAAAAAATCTTTTTTCTGAGATGAATGACAAAGAATACATGTTACTTGATTTTTGGGGAACATGGTGTGGTCCATGTAAAAAACTTACCCCTAAGTTAATAGACATGTATAAAAGGCATGGTAACAATGTTTCATTTGTGAGCATTGCCTATGATGAAAATGTTAATGATGTCAAGCTATACACTGATGAAAATAACATGCAATGGTTTCACGGTTTTGTTGACAGAAAAGATAAAACCAATACTATTATAGACACTTGGAATATCAAATCTTTCCCTACATTTTTATTGATAGACAAAAATCAACAAATATTATACATGGGGGCTGGCGGTTTAATTTTAGATGAAATGGATGAAATGATAAAAAAATTGAAATATTAATTATCCATCATAAAGTTAAGATTAATAACTCTTCCTTTAAAGGCTGTAATTGTTCTATCAATTTTGATATTAAGTCATCTCCATACTCCAAATAAAACTCAGAAAAATTAGCATTACGCTCTTGTAGTCCTTGGTTAGGAAACAATTCATTTTGAAGCTCGGTCATACGCTGTACATGATCGGACAACTTATTCTTTTGAGCCTTTAACAGTCGCTTTTCCAGTTTATCCAGACCTTTTAATTGTTTTGCTTCCTGTGCCTTTACGGCTCCTAAAAACGATTTGTCGGTTTGATCGGCCAGGTTGTACAAAGCTTCAAATTGTTGTTTTAAATGTTCTTTTTGATTTGAAAAGTCAATATCTATATTTGAAATCTCCCTTACCTTTTTATTGATGAAGGCATTCCTTTTTAAAAAGATATCTTTTGGTGATATGCTTAAATTTTGAAGTTTTTTATGTTGGCTTTCAGATTGAATGAGTACCGAATTACGCAACAAAAGTATTGGAAAGGCTATGTTAACTTCCTTAAAATAATCTTTTAGCTGAAGCCAATAGGCCAACTCTCCTCCGCCACCTATATAGCACAAATTAGGTAAAATAACCTCCTGGTACAAGGGCCGCATAACAACATTAGGAGAAAACCGTTCGGGATGGTTTTCCACTTCCTGTAATAGCGCTTCCTTACCGAACGTTATGTTGGTATTCAACACCTTATAAACACCTTCTTCCAAAACAATACGTTCCCTTAAGTTATCTTTTAAATAAAAAAGGTTGATCTCCCTTGGCGTGACCTGTATTTTATAATTTTCGGATGCCGCACTAATTTGCTGATTCGACTTTGAAACCATTTTAAAAGAGGTTTGGTCAAGCAGCTCTTCTTTTATAAAAGGAACAAATAGTTGTTTTAACTCCTTATCGGCTGCATCAATAATTACCAAACCACAATCCTTAAACAGGGCATTAGCCAAGCAACGGGTAGCATCGGTTAAATTATTGTTTTTTAAATACGCCGTTTCAAATAGCTCTTTTATCTTATTAGCATTTTTACTAAGCCCAAGTTCTTTTGAAAACCAATTTAATACCTCATCTAACCCCTCTGTCGACAACATGCCAACGGCACCACTAGCCTCTCTGTTCCACTGGAACTTTTTCCCTTTAAAATTGAAAAAGTTAATCTCATCAAAGTCATGGTCTTCGGTAGCCATCCAATATACAGGCACAAAATTATAATTGGGATATTCCTGCTTTAGCGCTTTGGTAAGATTTATGGTCGAAATAATTTTATATAGAAAATACAAGGGCCCAGTAAATAAATTCAGTTGGTGCCCAGTAGTAACAGTAAACGTGTTTTCCTCTTTTAGGGATTCAATATGACTTAATGTAGCTTCTGAAGCATCAATGTTGCGATACTGTTTTTTCAAGATTTCTACTAAAACAGATCTCGACTGCGCTTGAACCAACTTACATTTTTCTTCTATTTGCCCTTTGAAGTTTTCTATTTTTGGAAAACGATTATAAAACGGTGATAACGTTTTGTCTTCATCCAAATAATCACAAATAATCGACGAAAAATAACCTGTATCCTTAAACGTAATATAATCTTGTTGCATACTGCTATTAAAAATTGTGTAAATATACAGCTATTCCATTTCGAAATTCTAAAAATTTAGTTAAGACTAGAATCATAAAATAGGTTAAATATTTAAAAATTTAAGCGAATTTTCGTAAATTAATAGCACTATAAACTTATTGTTAAGCTAGTTATGAAAACGAAACCCATCTTTAGACTTATACTTGTTTGCCTAATGGTGACCCTATACACCTCACTAGGTTTTACACAAACCAACACAGCTTTTAAAGAAATTGAAGGTAAAGTTGTAGACGAAACCAATAAATCGCCTTTAATATTTGCCGACTTAACTGTTAGCAATTCCAATATTAGTACAGTTACCAATAGTGACGGAGATTTTTTATTAAAAATACCTCCCTCCCTCCTAAAAGAGACCCTCACCATTTCCTATTTAGGTTATGAAGATAAAATACTCAATATTGAACGTATAGAAAACCACTCTAAAATTAAACTAACTCCTGCTTATACCGAGCTTAGTGCCATTAATATCACTTCACTAAAAATGAGTGCTAATGAGCTGGTTCTAGAAACCCTTAAAAAAAAGAGTTCGACCTATACTAATGAAAATACTTTAATGACTGCTTTTTATAGAGAAACCATTAAAAAAAGACGCAAAAATGCTTCCTTATCTGAAGCTGTTGTTAAGATCCACAAACAGCCCTACAACAACTACAGGAACGACCATATCGAACTTATAAAAGCCCGTAAAAGCACTAATTACTCAAGGCTTGATACTATAGCATTAAAATTACAGGGAGGGCCTTTTGGAAATCTTTATACCGATATTATTAAATATCCTGAATACATTTTTACCCCAGAGAACATTCCTAATTATGAATTCAACTTTGGGGAGTCTACCCAAATAAATAACAGTTTAATTTATGTGGTTAACTTCAAACAAAGAGACCATATTGATGAACCGTTATATTACGGAAAGCTTTATATAGACTCCAAAACTTTAGCCCTTACCAGTGCGGTATACAGCCTTAATGTTGAAAACAGGGAACTATCCAGTCAAATGTATATTCGAAAAAAACCTAGAAAAGTGGATGTTTATCCCACCGAAGCTTCATATAGAGTGAATTACCGCACCAGCAACGGCAAATGGCATTATGCCTATAGCAATATTTCGTTAACGTTTAAAGTAAACTGGAGAGGCAAACTGTTTAACAGTATTTATACGCTAAGCAGTGAAATGGCCATAACCGATTGGGAATTGAACGAATCTAAAATAGCACATATTAAAAGCCAGTTAATACGCCCAACAACTATTTTAACCGATAAGGCTTCAGGTTTTTCAGACCCACGATTTTGGGGTGAATACAACATTATAGAACCGGAAAAATCTATTGAATCGGCTATTAAAAAGATACAAAAACAATTGAAGCGGACTTAAGGTTTTACCTTATACTTAACTTTGAGTTCTTTGTCCTTCTTTGCTGGCTTTGTGGTTATATTTAAACAAAGAAATCACCAAAAAAGGCACAAAGGACCCTAAAGGTTCTTTAATGATTTTAACAGCCTCAGCATATAGACCAACCCTTAGACTGCACTTGGAGTACCTGAGTGACTACGCTCAGGGCTACACCACTTCGGCATACAAATCGAAATCGGCCGCATCGGTAATTTTTACGTTTGCAAATTCCCCTGTTTTTAAATAGGTTTTTGAAGCGTCTATAAGAACTTCATTATCCACATCGGGAGAATCATGCTCTGTACGCCCCACAAAATAACCGCCTTCTTTTCTATCGATAACCACTTTGAAGGTCTTCCCAATTTTCTCTTGGTTGAGTTCCCATGAAATCTGCGATTGAATTTCCATGATTTCATTAGCCCGCTGTTGTTTAACATCTTCGGGTACATCATCTTCTAAATTGTAGGCATGGGTATTTTCTTCGTGCGAATAGGTAAAACATCCTAAGCGCTCAAAACGCATATCTTGCACCCATTGTTTTAGCTCTTGAAAATCGGCTTCTGTTTCCCCAGGATACCCAACAATCAAAGTTGTTCTAACAGTCATCCCTGGTACAGCTATTCTAAAATCCTTTAGAAGTTTGGTGGTTTTTTCCTTTGTTGTACCACGACGCATACTCTTTAAAATTGAGTCTGAAATATGCTGCAATGGAATATCGATATAATTACAAATCTTAGGCTCTTTGTTCATCACGTCCAGCACATCCAACGGAAAACCAGTAGGAAAGGCATAATGCAATCGAATCCACTCAATACCTTCCACCTTAACCAAAGCTTCCAGTAGTTCTGCCAAATTTCTTTTCTTATATAAATCCAGCCCATAATAGGTTAGATCTTGTGCTATAAGAATCAATTCCTTGACTCCTTTTGCCGCCAATTTTTCGGCTTCGGTAACCAAATCTTCTATAGGGGTACTTTTATATTTACCCCGCATTAATGGGATGGCACAAAACGAACATGGCCTGTCACAACCTTCGGCGATCTTTAAATAGGCATAATTTTTAGGAGTAGTAGTTAGGCGTTCCCCTATAAGTTCATGTTTATAATCGGCTCCTAGTACTTTGAGCAACCCTGGTAATTCGGTAGTTCCAAAATACTGGTCCACATTGGGAATCTCCTTAATTAAATCGGGCTTATACCTTTCGGAAAGACATCCTGTTACAAAAACCTTATCAACTTCGCCTTCCTCTTTTTTCTGAACATACTCTAAAATGGTATTAACACTTTCTTCTTTGGCATTATTTATAAAGCCACACGTGTTAATCACCACGACATTACCTTCATCCTCATGAACCACTTCTTTACCGCTGGCTTTTAGCTGCCCCATTAGCACTTCGCTATCGTAAACATTTTTACTACAGCCTAGTGTAACAACGTTAATTTTGTTCTTTTTAAGTGATTTTGTCCTCATGCCCTATTTTTAAGGCTGCAAAGATACGGAAAGCATGTGGATTTTAAATAAATTAGTTCTGGAGCAACTAATTCCTTTCTTCAAAAGGCACTACAACCCCGCTTTCTAGGTAGTTTTTTAAGCCATTAAGCAATAAGGCCCAACAAAAGGACGAGTGTTTAAAATGATTATTGGCCTCTGGCCAGTTTATATGACTGAATTTCAAATAGGTCCCACCATCATTTTCTTCCATATCAAAACCAAATGTTGTTGGATTCCAATCGGCATCCGACTGGGTCATTTTAAAGTGAATGGACTTATCTACTTCCAATTTGGAAACCTGGCAATACCAGTCGTAGTCATCTGTAAAATTCAAATTATACATGTCTCCCAACAATGGCTTTCCAGAACTTTTAAGTGTCCACCAATTATCGAGATGCTTTGGTTGTGTCACCGCATTGAACACCGCTTTAGGGGACACATTGATTTGAAGATTATGGTAAATATTACAACTCATATCTATAAAAATACAAAATTTATAGATTATAAGATTCCCGCCTTCGCAGAAATGATAAACATGGGTTTATTTAAAAAACGAATCTACAAACTCGTATTTATTGAATACTTGCAAGTCGTCTATACCTTCTCCTACACCAATATATTTTACTGGTATTTTAAATTGGTCTGAAATACCTATTACGACACCACCTTTTGCTGTACCATCAAGTTTAGTTACAGCTAAAGAAGCAACTTCGGTTGCTGCAGTAAACTGTTTAGCCTGTTCGAAAGCATTCTGTCCTGTTGAGCCGTCCAAAACCAAAAGTACATCGTGCGGTGCGTCTGCTACCACTTTTTGCATCACGCGCTTTACTTTGGTCAATTCGTTCATTAAGTTCACTTTATTGTGCAAACGCCCAGCTGTATCAATAATAACGACATCGGCATCATGGGACACGGCACTTTTAAGTGTATCGAAGGCCACCGATGCTGGATCACTTCCCATAGACTGTTTTACAATAGGAACATCTACACGATCTGCCCATACCTGCAATTGGTCTATAGCTGCGGCCCTAAATGTATCGGCTGCTCCCAATACGACTTTCAGCCCTTGTTTTTTAAACTGGCTTGCCAGCTTTCCTATGGTTGTGGTTTTCCCAACGCCATTAACACCAACCACCATAATAACATAAGGTTTTTTATCCTGTGGTATGGTAAATTCCGATTCTTCCCCTACATTCGTCTCACTCAACAAGCCTGCAATTTCCTCTCGTAAAATTTGGTTTAACTCTTCGGTACCCAAATATTTGTCCTTTGATACACGATCTTCTATACGCTCAATAATTTTAAGTGTTGTTTCTACTCCAACATCACTGGTTACCAAAACTTCCTCTAAATTATCTAAGACCTCGTCATCTACCTTAGACTTACCCGCTACTGCTTTACTTAATTTATTAAAGAAACTGGATTTGGTTTTTTCCAACCCTTTATCAAGGGTTTCCTTTTTTTCTGAAGAAAATATTTTTTTAAAAAAACTCATTAAAAATGTTTGTTCGTTTGTTGTTTACTTGTTTAAAAATCAACACTTCTTTTTTGTGCTTGGCCTAACTACCGGTTAAATCCCATATTGTTACAGTCAATTTCTATTCCACAGTTTTTTACTGCTATTATGGCAGTAAATTTAGTAAAATATAAGCATAAAAAAAGCTGCTCTCAAAATTGAAAGCAGCTTTGTATATATTATAAAGTATATAACTTATTTTTTGTTTAAATAGTCATTTACTAATTCTGGGCTCATAATGGACTCTACAAACATGTAAGCTCCTGTTTTTGGAGACTTAACCATTTTTATAGCCTTAGTTAATCTTTTAGATCCTGTCTGTAATGATGCTACTGCTTTCTTTGCCATGACTTATTATTTTATCTCTTTGTGAACGGTCATACGCTTAAGGATAGGATTAAATTTTTTAATCTCCATTCTATCTGGCGTGTTCTTTTTATTCTTAGTTGTAATGTATCTAGATGTTCCTGGTTGTCCAGACTCTTTATGCTCTGTACATTCTAAAATTACCTGTATTCTATTTCCTTTTTTTGCCATCTTATTTTATTTATTAAATACAGCTATTATTTTAAAAAGCCTTTTGATTTAGCCTCTTTAATTGCCGCAGAAATACCTATTTTATTGATAGTTTTTAAAGCAGAAGTAGAAACTTTTAAAGTAATCCATTTATCTTCTTCTGGAATGTAAAAACGTTTCTTAACTAAATTTGCATCGAACTTGCGTTTAGTTCTATTTAATGCATGAGACACGTTGTTTCCAACCATTGCCTTCTTTCCTGTAAGTTCACAAACTCTTGACATTATTTCTACCTTTAAATTTGTTGTTGTTTAAAAACGAGGTGCAAATATACTAATTCTTTAGATTATAGCAATCTAATTTTAATCAATTTTTAAAAATTTCTTTTTGCAACATTTCTAAAGCTTTACTTACCGCTTTGCTAATGACTTTTGCACGATGGCTTCCAAAGTTAAATACTTCTGAATAAACTACATTTTTTGTTGCTATTGCTATAAAAACAGTTCCCACTTCGGCATTGGAATCGCCTTTTGTTGGCCCTGCATTACCTGTGGTCGCTATAGCATAATCGGATTTATATAGCTGTCGTACTTTTTGGGCCATCGCTTCTGCTACTTGGGCACTAACAACGGAATATTCATTAATGATTGATTCCGAAACGCCCAAAACATCTATTTTGGATTGTGTAGAATATGTAACCACGCCTCCTTTAAGATACTGTGAGGCTCCTGCTATTGAAGTGAACAATTGAGCCAATTTACCTCCAGTACAACTTTCTGCTATCGCTAAGGACTTGCCACGTTTTGTAAGTTGCTTAGCTATAACTGCTTCTTCGTTTCCGTCTTCATCTTCAAAACCAAAAAACTCCTTTTCAATTAAAGGCAAAAGTTTTTCTATTTGAAAATCTACTTCTTTCTTAATATTATCGGTCTCAAAACTTTTAGCAGACAAACGTAGCCTCATTTTACCCAAACTAGGCAAATACGCTAGTTTTATGTGTTTTGGCAAAGCATCTTCCCAAGACGCAATACGATCGGCCAAAGTACTTTCTCCCAATCCGTAAACCAATAACGTTTTATGTAAAATAAAAGGACAATGATATTTATCTTTTAATTTTGGAATGACCTGCTGGGAAACGAGTGCTCTCATCTCGTAAGGCACCCCCGGAAGTGACACAAAGGTTTTATTGTCCTTTTCCAACCACATCCCCGGAGCAGTCCCCAAAACGTTCATGAGTACTTCTGCACGTGATGGCACTAAAGCTTGATCTTTATTAACCTGAAGCAATACCTGTCTATTGAACTGCTTCCAAATAGACTCTATATTTTTCAAAACAGCTGCATTTGGAACTAAGGTATCGTTAAAATATGCTGCAATGGTTTTTTTGGTGATATCATCTTTGGTTGGGCCTAATCCTCCTGTAATTATAATGATATCGGCTCGGCTTTCTGCTTCTTCTAAGGCTTTTAGAATATGATCTCTATCATCTTGAATAGAAGTGATCTGGTATACCGAAACCCCTATTTTATTAAGTGCTTTGGCTATGTATGCCGAATTTGTATCAATTACCTGACCTATAAGAAGTTCATCGCCAATGGTAATTATTTCTGCTTGCATTACAAATTAAAATCGGATTTAATCTCGGCCAGAGCATTATCTACTGCCGTTGTAACAATGTTGAGTTTTTCGGTAATGTCCATATCTGTTTTGGTAAACTTCCCCCAGTCTTGGACTTCAATTAAATCATCAAGAATACCAAGTTCAAATAAGTCTACCGTTGGTTTCATTTTATGGGCAGCCTGGTAAGCTTCTTGGTAGTTTTTATCTGCAACTGCTACCTTTAAACGCTCAACATCTTCTGAAACTTCTTCAATAAAAGTTTCAGCCAGAGTTAATATAAAATCTTCATCGTTATCGGCTAATTCCCTTACTCTAAATAATTTGTAATGCTGCTCCATAGTTATTTTACTGTTATTGAAAATAGTTGTCTTTCTTCTATAAACCCAACTAATTTATCATTGGCTTGCACTTTGCCAACGCCTGCTGGCGTGCCCGTAAAGATAATGTCTCCTATCTTTAAAGTGAAATATTTTGAGATATATTCAATTAATTCATCAATTTTCCAAAGCATATGACTTGTATTTCCTTTTTGTACAATGGTATTGTTCTTTTTTAAAGAAAATGTAATATCATTAATGTTTTCAAATTCATTTTTGCTAATCCACTGACCTACAACTGCTGCGCCGTCAAAGGACTTTGCTTTTTCCCAAGGCAGTCCTTTTGCTTTTAATTTAGCCTGAAGATCCCTGGCCGTAAAATCGATACCCAAGCCTATTTCATCATAATATTTATGGGCAAATTTTTTATCTATATACTTACCTATACGATTTATTTTCACCAAGACTTCTACTTCGTGGTGTACATCTTCAGAAAAATCAGGAATAAAAAACGGTTGCCTTTTTAATAGAATTGCAGTGTCTGGCTTCAAAAAAACAACAGGTTCTTCTGGTTTTTCATTTTCCAGCTCCTCAATATGTTCGGTATAATTGCGACCGATGCAAATAATTTTCACCTCTCCTTAATTTTGGTTAGCTCAACTTATTGTTTAAACTTCTTAGCTTTATGGCCGTTAATACTTTTTTAGTGTACAACGGGAAATCGGCATTTAACAGCCAACCAAAATAGCCTGGTTCTTGTTCCAAAATTTGGGTCACCAATTTACCTTTATGCTTCCCGAACGAAAAACACTCTTCGCCTTTTTTATTATATACGATGAATCCAGCAAAATCTGCAAACTTTTTACGGGAACTAAACTCGGCTAAAAACTTGGCGTCGTTTTCTAAATCGTCGTATTTAGCTATTTGCGCTTTTAACACTTCATAAGTTGCCATTGTATCGGCTTCGGCACTATGGGCATCGTCTAAATTTTTATCGCAATAAAACTTATAGGCTGCACTTAATGTACGTTGCTCCTTTTTATGAAAAATGGTCTGCACATCAATGGTCAATGTGTTTTTCATGTCGAAATCCAAATCTGCCCGTAACATTTCCTCTGCCAAAAGCGGAATATCGAACCTATTGGAATTGAACCCACCCAAGTCGGCATCTTTAATTAAATTATGTACCTCTTTAGCTATTTCCTTAAAGGTTGGCTTATCTGCCACATCGGCGTCGCTTATGCCATGTATAGCCGTAACCTCACTTGGAATTGGCATTTCTGGATTTACCAACCAACGATGACTTTCCTCCTTACCATTGGGATGCACTTTTAAAACAGCGATTTCAACAACGCGATCTGAAGTAATGTTTACGCCAGTAGTCTCTAAATCGAAAAAACAGATGGGCTTTGAGAGATTTAATTGCATGGATTCTTTTTTTGGATTGTAAAGATACTAATCTCAAAAGTCTAACAAAGAAGGGGACGTAAACTTTTTATAATTGATTAAAAAAACCAACCGTTTTTTGGGTTGGTTCTTTTGTATCTTCTTTTTTCTTTTATATTTCTCTGTTAACGTCCCAGGCCTCTAAGTAATCTTTAACAGCCTTAACAAACTGTCCGCCCAAGGCACCATTAACAACACGATGGTCGTAAGAATGGGACAAAAACATTCTGTAACGGATACCTATAAAATCGCCCTCTGGCGTTTCTATTACTGCTGGCACCTTACGTATAGCCCCTAAAGCTAAAATCCCTACTTGAGGCTGGTTGATTATAGGCGTCCCCATAATACTACCAAACGTTCCTACATTGGTAACGGTATATGTTCCTCCTTGAACTTCATCTGGTTTTAATTGGTTTAAGCGTGCCCTATTGGCTAAATCGTTAACTTGCTTGGTCATACCTACCAAATTCAACTGATCTGCATTTTTTATAACAGGCACTATTAAATTACCATCGGGCAAGGCTGCTGCCATACCTAAATTAATGTTTTTCTTTTTTATGATAGTATCCCCTTGAACGGAAATGTTAATCATTGGGAAATCGCGCAATGCTTTAGCAATGGCCTCCATAAAAATAGGCGTAAAGGTTAGGTTCTCTCCTTCGCGTTTCATAAAGGCATCCTTAACCTTCTTTCTCCAATTCCAGATATTGGTAACATCGGCCTCTATAAAACTCTGTACATGGGCAGAGGTTTGCACAGACTCTACCATATGATGGGCAATAAGTTTCCCCATTCTGGACATCTCTATAATTTCATCACCACCACTTGAAACCACTGGAGCTGCTGATGCTTTAGTCTCTTGAATTGGTATAGCTGGCGTTGTAACCTTTGGTTCTGGCTGGCTAACTTGAGTTCCGCTTCCCCTATTCTCTATATAATCTAAAATATCATTTTTAGTCACACGACCATCCTTCCCAGTTCCTACTAGAACATCTAGTTCTTCTTGGGATACACCTTCTTCTTTGGCTATGTTTCTAACGAGTGGTGAATAAAAACGTGTTTCGCTTGAAGCTATTACTGGAGCCGCTGTTTCCTTAGCAACAGTAATAGTTTGTTCCACCTCTTCAACAGCTTGATTAGCTTCAACACTTTCTGTTTCACTTGATGATGTTTCAGGAATATCTTCACCTTCAGTCTCAATAACAGCCAAAACAGCCCCAACTTCAACCACATCGTCTACATTAAAACGCTTTTCGACCAAAACACCTTCTACTTCGCTTGGCACTTCACTATCCACTTTATCTGTAGCGATTTCTACTACTGCCTCATCTAACTCTATAGTATCCCCTACTTCTTTTAACCATGAGGTTATGGTTGCTTCTGCAACACTCTCTCCCATTTTTGGTAACCTAAGTTCAAACTTTGCCATATGTTTAACGTAATGCTCGTTTTTTTAATTTCGTTTGCAAAATTAACAAAAAAACAGCGATTTCTTTTTATTATTCTTTACAAATACTTTACACTTAAAACTTAACACTTAGTCACACCTCACAACTTCATATTGAATATCAAGAGATTGCAATGTTTTTTCAAAATGCTTATCTGGATTAATAATAATGTTCTTTTTTGATATTTTAATCAATGATAAATCATCAATGTGATCTGTTATAAAAAGATCGATGGTGCCTAATCCTTTAGTTTTTAAATAACTTACAACATTTTTCTTTTTATTTTCTTTAGAATTTTCAAATCTTAATAAATGTCTAGAATATGGGTTTTCCGTAGCTATGCAGGCATCGAATTTATGATCCTTAGCAATTATTTTTGAATAGCAAGCAGGGGCCGCTGTGGCTAAAATCTTCAAATTGTATTCTTCATTGTACAACTTAGAAATATCTCTTTTGTACCCTCCAATACTCTCAACAAATTCAACATTATCCAGATAAGACTTATTCTTTATTGAACCTAAAACATTGTATTTCAACCTAGAATGACTTATAATCTTTAACATCCTAAAAGTCATAAATAGTAATATTCGAAAAGTCAACAATAAATCTAAACTCTTGGCACTACGCGTTAACAAGTATTTAACAAACTGATGAAACGTATTGGTAGCATAGAGGGTTCCATCCAAATCAATCACTAAAACTTTATTGTTCAAAATCTTTTCCTTTATAATCCTTTGACCACGGAAATCTAACTAAAACATTCTTGAATATATAGAAATCTGGTTTAATAATTGATTCCTCCAAAGTCCATGATAAAACGGCTATTTTAATATTGGCTTCTGGAAACTGTTCCTCTAAATTATTTTTCACTAAATGCATAGTCCTTCCAGTATCTATAGCATCATCAACAATCAATATATTTTCAATCTCAATACTTGGAGCTGCATTTATCTTAACGGTTAGTTTAGATAATTCATCTAAATTCATTTTGCTTATTGAAGCCAAAGCTTTTTTAGACTCATACCTTCTTAAATAATTTAAAATTGAATATGGTAAAATCCTTAGTAATACTCTAAAAATAGCATTTTGCTTTATTTGCTCTCTCCTTCTTTGAATTCTAACAGAGTAAAAATCTGTTTTACTAAACTTATTTTTTGCCTTAAGCAGATTTCCCAAATGAGCTCCAGCATTTTCTATTTGCACTACGATATCTGGGTCGATATCTATTTTTGCAGACAGCGCATCTAGTTCTTCCTGAAAACCAGAGTTATTAAGTGTTTTTACTTTCACTTATAAAAGACTTTTTTCTTCAACAAGATTAAAAAAGACTGGGGCATAATAAATGTTATTAGAGCCCTAAGAACTCCAATAGTTGCAATGATAGTAAAATTATATTCGTTTAATAATAATTTTATCCTGCTTTTTGTTTGAGCTTTTCTGTTTTTTGTGGACACGCCTTTAGATGTCATCTCACATTCCATTAAAATTTTTGTAATGTTTGTTGCCTTATAGTTTTTTAAAATATTAAAAAAATAAGCATGATCTTCTAAAGCGGGATAATCCTCTGAATAAACACCTACCTCCTTTACAACCTCAACCCTATACATGACTGCTGAATGTACAAACGGATTATACAAATGTATCACCTGCTTTAGCCTTTTATGATAAGCAGGTGGTTTAAAATCAAACTGTTTATGTCTTTCTATATCAACAAACCTAACCCAACTTCCTACCAAGCCAACATCTTTACTATTTGTCAGTACTTCCTTTTGTTGTTTAAATCTGTTACTTAAACAAATATCGCCAGCGTCTATCCTTGCTATAAAGTCATACCTGTTTAAACCAATAATATGCTCCAATCCTTTATTAAGTGTCTTTACAATCCCTAAATTAACTCCATTAACAAGCAAAAGAACATCTAAACAATTATTAAAATTCTTAACGATTTGTTTTACGCTATCTAACGCATCACTGCCGTCGTCAATAATAAACAAAGTAAAACCTTCTGTCTCATTGAGAAGCGACTCTAAGGTTAACTGTAAACCGCTATAGTTATTATAATGTGGGAGCAATACAGCTATTTGACCATTCATATTTAAAAGGCGAGCTAAAGTTTCAACGACGACTCAAACGGAACTCGGTTTAAAATGCTTCTACCCAGGGTGATTTCATCGGCATACTCCAATTCATCACCTACCGAAATGCCCCGTGCTATCGTCGATATAGTAACTTCACAATCTTGTATCTGTTTGTACACGTAGAAATTAGTAGTATCTCCTTCCATAGTAGAACTTAATGCAAAAATAAGCTCCTTTACCAAGCCGCTTTTAACCTTGGCAACCAAAGGTTCTATATTTAAATCATGGGGGCCAATCCCATCCATTGGAGAAATTTTTCCTCCCAACACATGGTACAAGCCTTTAAAAGAACCTGTGTTTTCAATGGCCATGACATCGCGAACGTCTTCTACCACACAAACTATTTGTTCATTTCTATTTACATTTGAACAAATCTCGCAAAGCTCTCCATCGCTAATATTATTACAGGATTTGCAAAACTTAATCTCATTGCGCATGGCCAATAGCGCATTGGAAAGCGCTAAGGTTTGCTCCTTAGGCTGTCTAAGCATATGCAAAACCAACCGCAACGCTGTACGTTTCCCTATGCCAGGGAGTTGCGCCACTTCGCTAACCGCATTTTCAAGTAGTTTAGATGAAAAATCCATATGTTGCGAAATTACTATTTACACACTAATTTCACTAATTTTATTGTTCCTTTTAAATAAAACCTAGATCAATTTTGGATTTTGAAAATTAATAGTTGTATTTTGAAAACTTGAACTTTTACTTATGACTGCCACACATATTATTGTATTGATCGCTGCTTATTTTGGCGTGTTGATCCTAATATCCTACTTCACCGGAAAAGAAGATTCCAACGATGCTTTTTTTAAGGCCAACAAATCGGCTCCTTGGTATTTAGTCGCCTTTGGAATGATTGGCGCCTCGCTTTCGGGAGTAACGTTCATATCGGTTCCAGGAGCTGTTGAAACAAAACAATTTGGATACTTACAAGTGGTATTTGGGTATTTTTTTGGGTATTTAATCATTGCCTATGTCCTACTGCCTATTTACTACAAATTAAATCTCACCTCAATTTACACCTATTTAAGAGACCGGTTTGGAAACACAAGCTATAAAACAGGTTCCATCGCCTTTTTAGTTTCCAGAACTGTTGGTGCTGCCTTTAGGTTGTTTTTGGTAGCTAAAGTGCTCCAACTTCTAATTTTTGACCAATATCATATTCCTTTTACAATTACGGTAATAATAACCATAGCCTTAATTTGGTTATACACATTTAGAGGAGGTATTAAGACTATTATTTTTACCGATACACTTCAAACCCTTTTCATGCTCATTTCTGTAGTGGTTACTATTGTTTTTTTAGCTTCTGCATTAGATTTAAATAGCATACAGGACATCTATTCGAACATTAAGGATAGCCCAATGAGCAAAACCTTCTTTATGGATGATGTTAATGATGCCCAATACTTTATAAAAAGTTTTTTAGCTGGTATGTTCATCACTATTACCATGACAGGGCTTGACCAAGATATGATGCAAAAAAACCTAACCTGCAAGAACCTAAAAGAGGCCCAAAAAAATATGGTTTCCTTTAGTATCGTACTCATTTTTGTTAACATCCTGTTCTTGGCTTTGGGGCTTATGCTTACCCAATATGCAGATGCTCATGGTATAACAGCAAAAAAAGACGATTTATTTCCAACCATAGCCATGTTGCCCGAAATTGGTGTAATGACTTCTGCATTCTTTCTTCTAGGGTTGATTGCCGCCGCTTATTCCAGCGCAGACTCGGCACTAACATCCCTAACCACTTCTTTTTGCATTGATATTATTGAATTGGACAAAAAGCCCAAAGCGTCACAAAAAAAGGTTAGAAAACGTGCCCATATTTTTATAAGCATCGTATTAGTAATTGTCATCGTATTATTTGATACTATCTTTAAAGATGTTTCGGTTATTTGGGAATTGTTTAAAGCTGCTGGTTATACATATGGGCCTTTATTAGGATTATTTGCTTTTGGCATTTTTACCAAAGCCCAATTAAAAGACAGATTCGTTTGGGTAGTTGCCTGTATTGCTCCAATAATATCATATTTGATAAACACCTATTCTGTTGACCTGCTAAATGGCTACCAAATTGGCTTCGAAATTTTAATTATAAACGGTTTGTTAACGTTTATAGGCTTAATATTGATTCGTAGCAAGCAACACCAAGGTACATGAGGCTTCAAAAGAAATACCTTGTTCTTGTAAGATAGAATAAAACTCTGGATTTTCTGTTCCCGGATTAAAAATAACACGTTTTGGTTTTAAGGATACGATGTAATCGTAATATTCCTTTTGCCGCTTAGGATTCATATACAATGTTACTGTATGCACATTTTCAAAAGGTATTAATTTGGTCTGGACTTTAATGCCACTAATCTCACCTTCTTTCTTACCGAAAGCTACTGCTTCTACTTTATTGGCTACCAAGCGCTGCACAGCATAATTACTATACCTATTGGGCTTTAATGAAGCCCCAAAAACCAAGGTCTTTTTATTCATATGTTAAAAAAAAGTTAATACAACACAAATATAGTAACAGAATCCTTCATTTTGCGTCTACATTTAAAACATCAATCAAAACAATCCTATCAACAAAACAATGAAAAAACTACTCTTTTTATGTGCAATGCTTTATTCTGTAATTGCACTAGCAAACAATCCCGATCCTGAAAACCCCATTGATAAAACCGGTACTATATCTGGAATTGTATTAGACGCCAACCTTAAACAACCCTTACCATATGTAAATGTAATCATTACAAGTGCAAATGGAGACACCTTAACTGGAGGAATCACTAATGACGATGGGGCTTTCGAAATTAAAAAAATAAGCGAAGGCAACATTATAGTTAGTATTCAATATATAGGATATAAAACCATCAATAAAAATATCACCATTGGCAAAGGCAATTACAAGGTAAATCTTGGCAATATCTTTTTAGAAGAAGAAGCTGAAGGTTTAGATGAAGTTACTGTTGTTGCCGAAGTCTCGACTATCCAACAAAAAGTCGACAGAAAAGTAATTACCATTGGAAAAGACTTAGCTGCAACAGGTACAGCATCTGAACTTATGGTAGGCATTCCATCGGTTAGTGTTGACGCCCAAACAGGGGACATTAGTTTACGCGGAAATTCCAATGTACAGGTTATGGTAGATGGAAAACTATCAACCATTCCCACTGCTCAATTATTAAAACAAATTCCATCCACCGCTATTAAATCCATAGAATTGATTACCAATCCTTCGGCCAAATACAATCCCGAAGGTATGAGTGGTATCATTAATATTGTATTGCACAAAAACACTATGGTTGGTTTTAATGGTAATTTAAGCACCAGCCTTACCTACGAAAGGATGCCAAAATTTAATAGTTCCATAAACATGAACTATAGAAATGGAAAGTTCAACTTCTTTGGAAATTACAGCAATAACATTTCTAAAAACAAAAATCACGGTAATGTATATAGACCCGAAAATAACTCAGAGCAATTTTTTAAATTTTTAGACCAAAGAAAAAACCATCAGTACAAAGTAGGTGTCGATTTTTACTTAAACGACAAAAACACCATTTCTGTTTTTACCAATCAAAATATAACCGACAATAGTACGTCTGGCCGTACAACAGCCATTTTCTACAACGACAATTCATTCAATCAAGACCAGATTTTCAAAAATGTTGGAGATAACTCCTCATCGCAATACAATTTCGATTATAAATTGGATTTTGAAAAGGAAGGCCATAATATTGAACTGGAAGTAGACTATAACACCTACGAAGGTGAAAACCCTGTGTTTTTTGATCAAATTCAAGGCCCTTTAAGCGACTATACCGATTTTAATACAACCGATCGTAGCAATACCACTATTAACTTAGACTATGTTAATCCGCTTACCGAAAACTCAAAATTAGAATTTGGTTTACAAGCCCGATTGTTTAACACAGATATTGCCTATTCGTCTACAGGTGAGTCGTACAATGAATCTGGGAACTTGGTCCCCACCCCTAGCACTAATTTTGATTATACTCGTGACATCTATTCAGCTTACGCAACATATAGTAAAAAACTGGAGAAATGGACCTATCAATTAGGCGCAAGATTTGAGAATGTTAATGTTGATGCCATTGCCCTACAGCAGGATGTAGTAACCAATGCCATCACAGAAATACCATTTAATAATGATTATTTTCAAGTATATCCTTCTTTGTTTATAACCTATTCTCCTTCTGAAAAAAACTCCTATCAATTGAGTTATAGCCGTAGGGTAGATCGTCCAGGTATTGGCCAAGTAAACCCCATTAAAGAATGGAGCACCCCATTGGTGTCTTCCTATGGAAAGCAAGACTTAGAACCACAATTCACCAATTCCCTTGAATTGAATTACACCAGAAACTTAAACAACAGAAAAGGTAGTGTTACTGCTGGGGTATTCTACCGTGCAATATCCGATGAAATTAACAGGGTATTATTTATTGACCGAAGCGATGTTACTTCCGGTCGTGTTATCCTCACCCATGACAACTTTGATAAAACGTCGGCTTACGGGATAGAAGTTTCAAGCAGTTATAGACCTTTTAAATGGTGGAGCATGAATGGTAGTTTCGATTTTTATTCCCAAACCCAAAAAGGGATCGCTGAAAACATTAAAGATGGTGTACTTATAGAAAATGCAACTATTGCTGATATCGAAACTAATGTAACCGAAGTAGATAATGTCGCTTGGAACCTTAGAATGTTCAATAATTTTAGTGTTAGCAAAAAACTAACATTTACTGCATTTGGATTTTATAGAGGTGAAAACAGAACCCTACAATTTGATGTAAAACCCATGTATTTTGTCAATTTGGGTATGCGCTATAGTTTCCTTGAGGATAACAGGGCTACTTTTGGCTTCAACTATAATGATGTTTTTGATACCATGAAGTTTAGCTTCGATGGCCAAAGGCCATACCGACAAATAGGTGCTTTCCATTGGGAAAGCAATACGTGGAGTGTTAGTTTAAATTACAGATTTGGTGGTGGAAAATACCGTGCCAAGTCGCGTAAAAGAAGAGATAATGACGTAAAATCCGGAAGCGGTGGTTTCCTATAAAAACTTCAATAGCCTATATCGTTGATGGTTAGTATAATTTAGGTTAATGAACAGAAGCTCCAAACTAATAATTTGGAGCTTTTTGTTTTAACACCGTCAACCAACTGAAAATAATAAAATAAATTTATTTTTTTTTCTCAACAACACAATAAAAAATAATATTGTACGTTAAAATAGGTGTACAAAACGAAAATTAATTATTTAGAGTTAGTCACCTACGTAAAAAATTTCGTATGATAAAGAGTACTAAAATTTGAAAAACTCGGGCATCTCAGATTCCGAGTTTTTTTATGTTAAACTTTGTTAAAGCTGCAATATTTTGCAGTTTTTTACGTCTATATAAATAGACTTCACAAAATCTTAGTGTTAGTTGGAGTTGGTTAATAGCTAAAAAACCCGAAACGGCCGTTTCGGGTTTTTAAATTTATATAAATAATTCGCATAAATAAGGTTTGATAGCCCTAATGTCTCTTCGAGTGAAGTTCTGGAAGAACTTTGTATCGAGAAGTACTTTTATTGAGAAGTTTATTTGACAGCCTATGGCAGACAGGTTTTCTATACATAACGACAGTAAACATCGGCACACTCAAACTAACATAAATCCCTTATCATTTATTCACTTTAATTACTACTTACAGTTACCATTTCATTATCACGCTTCCCCAAGTAAATCCACTTCCAAAGGCAGCCAAAACAACAATATCGCCCTCTTTTATTTTTCCTTCTTCCCAAGCTTCGGTCAATGCTATAATTACTGAAGCGGCTGTAGTATTTCCATACTTTTGGATATTGTTAAACACTTGGTCATCTCGCAAACCAAACTTTTTCTGGATAAACTGGGATATCCTTAGATTGGCTTGATGCGGAATTAACAAGTTAATATCTTCTTTATTCAAATGATTGGCTTCTAGGCCTTCTACAATAGCCTCACTAAAACGTACAACGGCATGCTTAAACACAAAGGTACCATTCATATAGGGGTAATATGATGTATCGTCCGGATCGTTAGCTTCCAATATTTCCGGCACCCAGTGTTTAATACTGGGACCAGCCACAATGAGTTCTTCTGCATATTTCCCTTCAGAGTGCAGGTGTGACGACAATATCCCTTTGTCATTATCTTCCGTTCTGCTTAAAACGGCTGCTCCTGCCCCATCTCCAAAGATTACCGTCACACTTCTTCCTCTAGTAGATTTTTCCAAACCTCCAGAATGGTATTCGGCACCTATAACCAATACATTTTTATACATTCCTGTTTTTATAAACTGATCGGCTACAGCTACACCATATATAAAGCCAGAACATTGGTTTCTAACATCCAAGGCCCCTACAGTTGGCATATCCAACATATCCTGAATTTGCACACCACAACCTGGAAAATAATAGTCTGGACTTAAGGTGGCAAAGACAATAAAATCGATATCATCTTTTGTTAGTCCAGAGCGCTCGATTGCAATCTTAGCCGCTTTGACTCCCATTACCGCCGATGTGTCTTCACTGCCCTCCTTAATCCACCTGCGTTCTTTTATACCTGTACGTTCTTGTATCCACGCATCGTCGGTATCCATCATCTTAGACAACTCCTTATTGGTCACCACATTATCTGGGACATATTTACCTAAGCCTATTATCCTGGAATTATACATAGCTCTTAATTTTGAATCATACAAAGTACAATAACTGTCACTAAAATCCAATAAAGAAGCATCAAATTACAAATCCAAAGGCCCTAATTCTAAAACCAAACACTAAGCTATATTGGTAAATAAGCCTCTTAAATTTTGGGCTAAAGGAATTTTAAACCACCTCGTCTTCATTCCGTTTACTTGGAATGAAGCCACTCTTCCTTTAAAAGAAGGAGAGTTAAAGCAGATTAATAATCACAACTCCTTCCCTTTGGAAAGTGTCTTTAAACTCGTTTAGGGGTTTAAAGCCGGAAGGGTATAGTCAAAAAAAGCACAGGATTTTGTGTCATGCACTGAGCTAACAATTAAAGCCCCGCAAAAGCGATTGGAGCGACAGCTTTTTTAAAATTTTTGAATTTTAAAAAACTATAGCGTAAAGCGCGGTGGCTTGCCATTTGCCCTAAAAAACAGCTACAAAAAGCAATGTTCGCCCTGCCTTTTATTGATAAACTCACAAAGTGCCTACCTTTCGCAAAAAAAATCGTGCCAGTTTGTCACATTTAATGGCTTGGTACTTTTTTTGACCAAGCACTAGAAACGAATTAAAATTTTAAGTTAAATGGTTTTCTGCTTTGGCAGAAAAGAAAAATAAACAATTATCATGACAAAAGGAAACATTAATGTATCGGTAGAGAACATCTTTCCCCTCATTAAAAAATTCTTATATAGCGACCACGAAATCTTTTTACGTGAGCTTATTAGTAATGCTACAGACGCCACTTTAAAGTTAAAGCACCTAACCAATGTAGGTGAGGCCAAAGTAGAGTATGGCGACCCGAAGATTGAAGTAAAGATCGACAAAGAAAGCAAAAAGCTCCATATTATTGACCAAGGTCTGGGCATGACGGCAGAAGAAGTAGAAAAGTACATTAACGAAGTTGCTTTTTCTGGTGCAGAAGAGTTTTTAGACAAGTACAAAGATTCTGCTAAAGATGCAGGTATTATTGGTCATTTTGGTCTAGGTTTTTACTCTGCGTTTATGGTAGCCAACAAAGTTGAGATCATTACCAAGTCTTACAAAGATGAGCCTGCTGCCCATTGGACCTGTGATGGTTCTCCAGAATTCACTCTAGAAGCAGCAACAAAAGAAGATAGAGGTACAGAAATCATCCTTCATATTGCTGAAGATTCAACCGAATTCCTAGAAGAATCCCGTATTAGGGAATTGCTGTTGAAATATAACAAGTTTATGCCTATTCCTATTAAATTTGGAACCAAGGAAATAAACGACCCTGAGCACGAGCCTCAAACCATAACCGACAAGGACGGTAAAGAGACCAAAGAGCCTCACAGACAAATTACTGTTGACGATATTATCAACAACCCTAATCCGGCATGGACCAAACAACCTACCGATTTAAAGGATGAAGATTACAAGAGTTTCTACCGCGAATTGTATCCTATGCAATTCGAAGAACCGTTGTTCAATATCCACTTAAATGTAGACTACCCGTTTAACTTAACGGGGATCTTGTATTTCCCTAAAATGACTAACGATCTAAACGTTCAAAAGGATCGTATTCAATTGTACCAAAACCAAGTATTTGTAACCGATAATGTTGAAGGTATCGTTCCCGAATTCTTAACTATGCTTCGTGGGGTAATCGATTCACCAGACATTCCGCTTAACGTATCACGTTCTTACCTACAGGCAGATGGTGCCGTTAAAAAGATTTCGTCGTACATTACCCGTAAAGTGGCCGATAAATTAAAATCACTATTCAATAGTAATCGTGAGGATTTCGAAAAGAAATGGGACGACATTAAGATTGTAATTGAATACGGTATGCTTTCTGAAGAAAAATTCTTTGAAAAAGCGGACGCTTTTGCGCTATACCCAACGGTTGATGGCAAGTATTATACTTACGAAGAGCTTTACAATAAGATTAAAGCCAAACAAACCGATAAGGACGACAAGTTGGTTATCCTTTATGCAGCCGATAAAGATGCTCAACACAGCTATATTGAAGCGGCTAAAGCCAAAGGGTATGAAGTATTGCTATTGGATTCTCCAATCGTGACGCATTTAATGCAAAAACTGGAGACCACAAAAGAGAAGATTTCTTTTGCCCGTGTGGATGCCGACCATATTGATAATTTAATCAAGAAGGACGATACTACCATTTCTAAGTTGGATGACGACCAGAAAAAGGCGTTGGACGAATTGCTGAAAGAAGTTATTCCTTCTGAAAAATTCATGGTGCAATTGGAAGCTATGGACAGTAACGCATCGCCATTTATTATTACCCAACCCGAGTTTATGCGCCGTATGAAGGAAATGCAACAAACCGGCGGTGGCGGTATGTTTGGCATGGGCGGCATGCCAGAAATGTACAACTTGGTAGTGAATACCAACCACGAACTGGTAAGCGAAATTCTAAACACCAAAACCAAAAAGAAACAAGAGCGCTTGATAAATCAGAGTTTAGATTTAGCACGTTTGTCGCAAGGTTTACTTAAAGGTGAAGAATTGACCAACTTTATTAAGCGTAGCTACGACATGATAAAGTAACAAATTCCTGCCTGTTATGCTGAGCATTCTAAGTGAAGGCAGGAATCCTATATATTTAAAACCACTTTGTTTATACAAGGTGGTTTTTTTATGACCTCTGGCAAAGACCTAAAAATGTTAAATTTATTTTTATTACAGATTACGAACCATCAGATTATTTTTTTTTAAACATTTTTAAAAACAAAAAACACCCCTGACATCCTACGACACTAACCAGTATAATTTTGCATATAAGTTTAATACATAAATCAATTTAAAAAATGAAAAATGCAGTTAACTGGTTTGAAATTCCAGTAAAAGATTACAACCGAGCAAAAACATTTTACGCAACGGTTTTAGGAACTAAAATTACAGATTATCCTATGTCTGAAGGCAGCATGAAGTATGGCGTTTTTGCCTATGATAATGAAAATCAAGGTGTAGGTGGCGCTATCATTGAGGCCGAAGGACAAACCCCAACCCACGACGGATGTACAATTTACCTTAATGGGGGTAACGATTTAGGCTTATCACTATCTCGTGTAGAACGCTGTGGAGGAAAAATAATAATGCCCAAAACCAGTATTGGTGAAAATGGGTTTATTGCTCAGTTTTCTGATACCGAAGGCAATAGAATTGCACTACACTCTATGATGTAATATCTAAACCTAAATCCAGGATAGTGAATTGGACTCCGGTTCACTATCTTTGTTTTTATGTCTCAATTATCCAGGCTCATATCGATACTCACGCTGCTAAAATCTAAGCGGCTTTTAACAGCTTCCGAACTTTCCAGAAAGTTTGAGGTAAGCGTTAGGACCATTTACCGGGACATTCGAAAATTAGAAGAAGCTGGTGTTCCCATTACCTCCATTGATGGTCGTGGCTACTCCCTAATGGAAGGCTATACGGTTCCCCCGGTTCAATTTACCGAAAAGCAGGCCAATGCCCTCATCACAGCGCAACATTTGGTAAAGCAAACCAAAGACGTTTCTTTTGTTGCAGATTTTGAAGAGGCCCTTACCAAAATTAAATCCGTTTTCAAGACCTCAATTCAAGAAAAAAGCGAATTGTTACATAGTAAAATTCATGTTTTTGATACGAGTTACGAGGACATTTCGAGCAATGCCCTATCTGAAATACAACTGGCCATCACCAATTTTAATTACATCGATATTAATTACCAAAAAGCGAATGACAACAATATTTCATTTCGAAAAATTGAACCCTATGCCTTCTATACAACCAATGGCAAATGGATATTAATCGCCTGGTGCCATTTACGTAACGACTATAGAGCTTTTAGAATAGATAGGATACAGCATTTTAAAATCTTAAACGAAACATTCGAAGATCGAAAATTTAATTTACAGGATTATTTTCAATCTTGCCCTTACAACGACAAATAGTTCACTCCTTCTAAAATAAAATCACATTGTATATTGAGATGTTTTTAGATGTTGAAAAACTTGAGTTTGTTAGAATAAATAAATAAATTCGCTTACTTCTAACAAACTAAGGCATGAAAGTAATCTCCACCAACATCGCAAAGCCCACAACCATTGTTTGGCGCGGTAAACAGGTAACTACTGGTATTTATAAAACACCAACCCAATCGCCCATTTACCTTGGCAAAAGTGATGTCGCACATGACGAAGTAACCGACAGAAGGTACCATGGTGGGGAGTTTAAGGCCTGTTACCTGTTTTCGGCAGAACAGTACCCTTACTGGAAAGGCCTATACCCCCAATTAGATTGGCAATGGGGCATGTTTGGGGAAAACCTAACGGTTGAAGGATTGGATGAAACTAAAATACAAATTGGGGACATTTATAAAGTAGGAGGCGCTCTAATACAAGTCACCCAACCTAGGGAGCCCTGTTTTAAATTAGGTGTAAAATTTGGCTCCCAGCAGGTATTAAAGCAATTTATAGACCATGGCTATCCCGGCACCTACATCCGTGTTTTAGAAGAAGGCCATGTAAAATCTGGAGACGAATTCACTATAGTACAACAAGCCAAAGACAGCCTTAGCACCTACCAAATGTACCACTTATTATTTGCCGAACATAAAGACAAAAACCTTTTGGCCTCCATTGTAGATAACGATGCATTACCTGAAAAAAAGCGTAATAAACTAAAAACTTTTCTTTAACTTAATTAAACATCAAACCGCTTATCGAAATGATGTTTTAATATAGGGATTTGTATACAGAACATAAACCCAAAAAGGACAATGCTATACATTGCTGTTTTAGAAAGCTTTAAACCCGATAGCGTATTCGATACAAAACTAAAATCTATTTTATCGAACCACACTAGTGTCTCAGTTGGATTTCCTGAAAATAACGCATAACACAATACTGCCAAACATACCAACACAATAAAGCCCCACCCCGTTTTAGATATTAACGGTTTGTAAACGATAACTCTGTTTTCATTTAAGGCTTCAACTTTAGACATCACTGCATTGGTAAAATTAAAAGAGGGGCTTTCCTCCACACTTTCATTTATCACCTTTTTAGCTAAATCATCTAAATATTTATCGGCGTTCCCGTTCATAATATTCAATTAATTCTGGTTCTAATCGTTGTTTTAAAATAGTAGCTAACTTTTTTCTACTTCTAAACAACTTTACTTTTACATTATTGGGTGTTAACCCCATAGTTTTTGCTATCTCTTCCAAAGATAAGGCTTCGTAATAATATAAGGACAACAAAAAACTATCGTCACCGGGCAATAAAGCGATACAATCCTTAATAGCTTGCTCCTTTTCTTGTTGTTCCAAACTTTGTAATGCCGTATCAATTGTCTTCACCTCTTGTTCGGTAAATTCATTAATAGCGACATGGTTCATAAACTTTTTGTTTTTCTTTAATCGGTCTAAACAGGTATTATAAGCTATTCTATAAATCCAAGTTGAAAATTTAGAATCGCCTTTAAACTTACCTAAAGACTTAAACACCTTTATAAACGTATCCTGCGCCACTTCTTCGGCCTCTTCCCTATTTTTTAGCATTCTAAGGGTTAAGGTAAACACCAAGTCCTTATACCGATCTACCAATACTGTAAATGCACTGGTATCGCCTTGAATAATTAGGTCGATATAATATTGGTCGTTGGTGGTCATTTTTTATGTAAGACGACTACCTTTTGTTATAGGTTACGAATTATATTTAAAATTTTTTAATAAAAAGTGTAACCACTATTAAACAGCTGTCGTCCTAAGGCTGTAAACACATTAAAATTAATCAATTAAAAACAAACAATTATGGAAGAGATATTAATCCCTATCAGTTTATTTCTAGCTATTTTTGGTATAGCCTATCTTTATTTTTCCACAAGAAACAAAGAACGGCTAGCACTTATTGAAAAAGGCGCTGATGCCAGTATTTTTTTGAGCGGCAAAAAACACGCTGCACCAATTTGGAAGGTGCTTATTTTAAATCTTGCATTATTACTTATGGGCATAGGCTTAGGAGTATTTATATCAGGATTACTGGTTATGATGGGAATGGATGATGATATTGCAGAACCTGGAACTATTTTTTTAATGGCCGGCTTAGCTTTATTTATTGGTTTCAATATGACCAAAAACCTAGATAAGGAATAAGCTATCCCATCAATCAAAAAACGCTAAGAGGTTGTCTAAAAAGAACGAAAAGTTGTCATTCTGAAATCTTTACAGAATCTTATTTTATTAGTTTTCATACTCAAGAAAGCCTTAAACAAATTCAAATTGACAAAGTATTACTTTTTTTAGACAACCTCTTTCTTACTCTATAGGAAAGTCGAAATACGTACTGGGATAAGGTTCGTTTCGCAAGGTAAAATGCCACCATTCTTTAGGGTAATTTCTAAACCCATACTTCTTCATAACCTGTTGTAGCAATTGTCTGTTAGCCTTTTGGGCTTTGGTTAGCCCTTCATGATCTACCCAAGAAATGGGACCAAAAAAATCATACGGACTTCCCATATCCAATGGTTCCCCTGTATTCGCATCAATAATGGTTAAATCTACAGTACTGCCCCTACTATGTCCGGATTGGGAAGCAATATACCCTTCTTTAAACAAATGTTGTTTTTTAACACCGGGGTAAAACTCTCTTTTATTTACTGTATCATGTAATTGGCGTGCCCAAGACACAAAATTGTTAACCGCCCTTTGGGGACGGTAACCATCATACACCTTTAAGCATAAATTATTACGACTTAAATCTTCCTGCACTAGCCTTAAAGCTTCAGCTGTGGGCTCTGTTAATATTAACTTATTGGTATAATACCCCTCTATTGGCCTACCCACAAAATTGTTAGCACCAAAATACCTTAACTCAATCTCTAAATCTGGAATAACGGACTTTACATCAATAAACCCCTCTGGTATTTGCCCAAAACAAATTGCTCTAAAACATAAAAGCAAATAAAAAAAGTAACGCTTCATAAGGCTAATTTATGAAAATAAACAACTGGAAACATTAGCGCACAAAAAAACCGAGTTCCCTCAAACTCGGTCCTTTCTTATTTGCTTCTTTTCATGAAGTAGATTTAGGGTCTCTATATCAACAACATAATGCAAATATTAATTAATTAATCCATTGAACTAAAAAGTATGTTATTTAGTACACTTCAAAAGTAAAAATATAAATCAAATGAAACGACAAAAAACATTATTTATCGATGAAATACTTATTTTTTTAACATTTCAAGTTGAAATAAACAATAATATCGATGAAATACACATCTGACTTGTATACAACTTAAAACTCAATTAGAATTTTAAGGTTGGGGTAAATACTAAAATTGGTATTTCACCAGTTACAGATTTAGTGATTAATTGAAGTATATTTACTAAAAAACAAGTAATGAAGTTTAGATTATTAATTTTCACCTTAAGTATACAAAGCTTACTTTATTCACAAGCCAAATTATTTACGGAAAAAAACATAACAATTAATAAGCATGTAGAAGGGGCATTAACTATCCCAACAAACAATGGCACCAATAGCTTAGCCATTATCATTGGCGGATCTGGCCCAACTGATAGAGATGGCAACCAGAATTTTTTAAAAAACAATGCCCTTAAAAAATTGGCTCACTCCCTAACGGAAAAAGGTATTTCAGCATTTAGGTACGACAAACGCATTGTTAAACAAATTAGACAAGGTTACTTGGATCCCAATTTAACATTTAACTATTTTGTTGAAGATGCCATAGCTGTAATTAACTACTTTAATGCGACTAAAACCTATCATAAAATATATGTTATAGGACACAGCCAAGGCAGTTTGGTTGGTATGCTAGCATCAAAAGATAGGGCCGATGGGTTTATTTCTTTAGCAGGTGCAGGTCAAAACATAGGCGATGTATTAATAGAACAGATAAGTAAAACAGCTCCCCAGTTTGCTAATGAGTCCAAAACTATAATTAACCGCCTAAAGAATGGCAAGTTGGTAAAAGACTATCCCCAAGCTTTAGCATCAGTATTTAGTAAAGACATTCAACCGTTTATGATAAATTGGATGCAATACGAACCTACAGAAGCCATTAAAGAATTGCAAATGCCAATTTTAATAATAAACGGCTCTAAAGATTTACAAGTAAGCACTAACGAAGCCAATAAACTAAAAGAAGCCGCACCAAAGGCCCAATTAAAGATTATAGATAAAATGAACCATGTACTTGTCCCTATTCTTGGAGACGACCTTGAAAATTCTAAATCCTATAACGAACCTAATAGAAAAATTTCTAAAACGCTTATAGGGCACATCACTACATTTATTTTAGCACATAACTAATCTTTTCCAAAACGAATCTATTCTTACAAAAAGACACATAAAAAAAGCATCCAAAATAGGATGCTTTTTTACTAACTAACCAACCAAAAATATGAATTACAGTCTTAAGTTTAAAGTAACCACTCAATAAACTTTTTTATAGAATGTAATACTCATTAAAACACAACTATCATGCCAAACTTAAAAACAATGATTTTATTTATATAAAATTCTGAAAAAAGTAACAAAAACATCTTAACCATTGTATTTCAGAGTATTAAAAAAATATACAAATCTATATTTACACTGAAAAACTAAAAAAACAACCAAAATTATTTAGATTTAATGTGAATAAAAGCCTAAAAAAAGCCAATTACATTCCTAAACAGATAGAAAGACGACTTTTAAAGTCGTTTTTTTATTCCTAAAGTATTTGGTATTTTGCGATATAAACCTAAACTTATCTATGGAACATACACCATTAATTACAAACGACGCTATTGTTTTTGGAATTCTAATGCTCTGCTTGGGGTTTGTATTCTTTACCGAATCTCAAAAAACAGGATTTTGGAGCAAGTTTTACAAGATAGTCCCAGGCCTTTTAATGTGTTATTTATTACCAGCAATATTTAGTTCTTTTGGAATTGTTTCTCCCGAAGAAACCAAAACTTATTTTGTAGCTAGCCGCTATTTACTTCCAGCCTCTTTAGTCCTTCTAACTATTAGTGTCGATTTAAAAGCGGTTTTTAACTTAGGTTGGCGTGCACTGGTTATGTTCCTCACCGGAACTGTTGGCATCATTATAGGAGGGCCATTGGCCATTCTTCTTATTTCAACTTTTTCTCCCGAAACTGTTGGAGGCGCAGGATTTGATGCGGTTTGGCGAGGCTTGGCGACCTTAGCCGGAAGTTGGATTGGTGGCGGTGCCAATCAAGCTGCCATGTTGGAAATCTATCAGTTTAACCCCGATAAATATGGTGGTATGGTTCTCGTGGATATTGTAGTGGCCAATATTTGGATGGCCTTTTTACTAATAGGCATTGGCAAGAAACAACGTATTGATAAATGGTTAGGTGCCGACAATACGGCAATTGACTTGCTACAGAAAAAAGTGCAGAACTTTGCAGAGAGCGTAAAACGCAACCCAACACTTACAGATTATATGGTCATCCTTACGTTTGCCTTTGTAACTGTGGGGATAGCCCATTGGAGCGCCGATAGCATCTCTATCTTTCTTAACGATAATTTTGAAGCAGTTAGCAACCCTAAAAGTCCGTGGTCTTCTTTTGGAAGTCAGTTTTTCTGGCTCATTTCCATAGCAACCCTATTGGGCGTTATACTTTCATTTACCAAAGCAAAAAATTATGAAGGTGCCGGTGCC
Organism: Aestuariivivens insulae; assembly: GCF_022662195.1. Taxonomy (GTDB): domain Bacteria; phylum Bacteroidota; class Bacteroidia; order Flavobacteriales; family Flavobacteriaceae; genus Aestuariivivens; species Aestuariivivens insulae. The sequence goes on from NZ_JAKMCS010000014.1 coordinate 80,641, forward strand.
AGTAAAATAGGCAGCATCTTTATTTACATATTGGTTGCTACAATTGGTATGAAAATGGACCTGAGCAAGCTCTTTGAAAACCCTGGACTGATCATGATTGGTTTAGTATGGATGACCATCCATGCTGGTTTATTGATTTTAATTGCGAAACTAATAAAAGCACCTTACTTTTTCTTGGCCGTTGGTAGCCAAGCCAATGTAGGAGGCGCCGCATCGGCACCTGTGGTGGCAGCAGCCTTTCATTCCTCATTAGCTACTGTAGGCGCCTTATTGGCTGTTTTTGGCTATGTTGTGGGTACCTATGGCGCCATGCTCTGTGCAGAATTAATGAGAATTGCTTCTGCTGGTTGATTTCTAATTTTTTTTAAGATATTTGCGCCTCTAACTTAATTTTCAAAAATGAAAAAAACAGCTCTTGCATTCTTAATGTTATTTGCCCTTTCCTGTGGCAAAGAACAACCTGATTTAATTGTTAAAACCACCATTAAAGGCTTAAAAAAAGGCACTGTCTATTTAAGAAAAGTTGAGGATACTACTTTGGTAACCGTAGACTCTGTGATTGTAAACGGCACGCCGCAATTTGAATTGAAAAGCCAATTGGAATCTCCCGAAATGTTCTATTTATATTTAGACAAGAACAGCTCTGAACAAGATAGAATTGCTTTTTTTGCCGATAAAGGTATTACTGAAATACATACAACCCTTAAACATTTTGTTTTTGATGCTAAAATAAAAGGCTCTGAGCAACAAAAGGTTTATGAAAATTACCAATTATTAATGTCTCGAATAAACCATAGGAATTTAGATTTGATCAAAGAAAGTTTTGATGCACAAAAAGATGGGGACTCATTGGCCTTTGCCGACTACGAAAAAAAGCAAAATAACATTATAAAGAGCAAGTATTTACAAACGGTTAACTTTGCTCTAAATAATAGCGATAGTGAAGTAGCCCCTTACTTGGCACTAACCGAAATCTATAATGCCAGGCTTAGCTTTTTAGATACCATAAACAAATCGCTTTCACCAAAAGTCAAAGCATCTAAGTATGGAAAAAAATTGGATGCTTTTATTAAGGAAATAAAGGATAAAGAAGACAAATAATTAACAAAAAAACCTCTCCAAATGGAGAGGCTCTTATTTGAGCCTCCAGAGGGACTCCCTTCGTCTTCGCTCAGGATAAACTTCTCGTCCTAGTTACTTTAACACTACATTTAACTAAGCCTTCCTCTTAACTCCTTCTTCAAAATTTCAAGAGCCTCCAGAGGGACTCCCTTCGACTACGCTCAGGGTAAACTTCTCGCCCTAGTCACTTTAACCTCTACATTTAACTAAGCCTTCCTCTTAACTCCTTCTTCAAAATTTCAAGAGCCTCCAGAGGGACTCCCTTCGACTACGCTCAGGGTAAACTTCTCGCCCTAGTCACTTTAACCTCTACATTTAACTAAGCCTTCCTCTTAACTCCTTCTTCAAAATTTCAAGAGCCTCCAGAGGGACTCGAACCCACGACCTGCTGATTACAAATCAGCTGCTCTAGCCAGCTGAGCTATGGAGGCAATAACGGGTGCAAATATAATAGCAAAAATTATATTTGCAACTGGTCCGTTAAAAATTTTTAACCTAACTTATTAATCTTTTCAATTAAAGCTCTTCCTTTTGTTTCAAGCTCTTGATTTATTGCTTTAAAATGTGCTTTAGGGTTCTCTACATTTTTAGCATTTACTTTTTCGATTAATTCATCAAAAGTTTCAATAGCTTCATCTATAATAGCTTCACTTTGCTTTGTGTCTTTATCTGTGTTTGCATATTCCCAAACATAAACTGCTTCAATAATATCACCTAAAACATAATTAATATCCTTTTTTAGGTTGCGTACATTTGCCATGTTTCTTGTATTTTAAATTACGCAGCAAAAATAAAGAATTTCTTGGTTATCCAAGCTTTAATCCCCTTATAATTAGGGCAGCGATTTACTTTCTTTTTGTGAACAAAAAACAAGAAGTTGTTTTACTGAAATTTGCAGTTTCACTTCGAAAACGTCTATGACCACACAGGAAGGACAATTTTAATTGATTCAATGAAGTACGCGCCATAGAAATAATTAAAAAAGTAAATCACAAACTTCCAAGGCACTACATTATCATTCAAGTGTAAAGCTCTACAATTGCTAGTGAATTGGCATAACGACAGACAGATTTGGGCAAAAACGACTACTCCCCAGAGTAAGTAACAAAATTACGAGGTGTTTCGTAAAGCGTAACCTCTAAATCCAAGTGCGCATCAATTTGCGGTTTTATTTTATTATAGATAACTACGACTATATTTTCGGCTGTTGGATTTAAATCTTTGAAGGCCTCAACTTCTTCATTCAAATTTTTATGATCGAATTTCTCTTCGACTTCAGTTTCAATTAAATGTTTCAACACTTTCATATCCATAACAAACCCCGTTTCAGGATGAATTTCACCTGTAACGCTTACTATCAATTCATAATTATGTCCATGATAGTTAGGATTGGCACATTTACCAAAAACAGTAGCATTTCTAGCATCAGTCCAATCAGCATTATAGAGCCTATGTGCGGCATTAAAATGAGCCTTTCTACTTACTTTTACCCTCATGGATGGATTCATTTATATATTCATAAAATTTATCGAAGATCACTTTAAACCATTCGGTATAAATTCCTGGTTGCTTTTTTATATCCTCCCTAACCGCTTCCAAAGGCATCCATTTCCAATCGGCAACCTCCTCTTTATTAATAACAGGCATGTCATTATACTTGCCTAGGAGCACATGGTCGTATTCATGTTCTGTTAAGCCATTATCGAAAGGAGCTTTGTAGATAAATGAAATGGAGTCTTCTAGTTCGGTTACAAATCCCATTTCTTCCTGCAAACGTCTCTTTCCTGCCTCAATATTGGTCTCTCCCTCACGCTGATGGCTACAGCAAGTATTGGTCCATAGTCCTGGTGAATGGTATTTTCCTAAGGCTCTTTGCTGCAACATCAATTCATTATTGTCGTTAAAAACAAATACAGAAAAGGCTCTGTGCAACAATGCCTTTTCATGGGCTTCCATTTTGGGCATTAAACCTATTGGCTCATCTTTTTCGTTTACTAAAATCACTTTTTCTTCTTCCATAGAAAACAAAAATACCAAGTATAAATTAATATTTACAATGTTTGCCCTAAAAACTAAAAACTGGGATTATGAATTCCTAAATTATGGAGTATCTTTGCAGCCATTATAAAAACAACACCATGAGCTTTTTAAAAGAAATACAACGCCGACGAACCTTTGGTATTATATCGCATCCAGATGCCGGAAAAACTACTTTAACCGAAAAGTTACTGCTTTTTGGTGGAGCCATACAAGAAGCCGGTGCTGTAAAAAGCAATAAAATAAAGAAAGGAGCGACGAGCGATTTTATGGAAATTGAGCGCCAACGTGGTATATCTGTTGCCACTTCGGTTTTGGCTTTTGAATACAATGGCACCAAAATAAATATTTTAGATACTCCTGGTCACAAAGATTTTGCCGAAGACACCTTTAGAACGCTCACCGCTGTAGACAGTGTTATTGTGGTTATTGATGTGGCCAAAGGGGTTGAGGAACAAACCGAAAAATTAGTGGAAGTATGCCGTATGCGTAACATACCCATGATTGTTTTTATAAATAAATTAGACCGGGAAGGTAAGGATGCTTTCGATTTACTGGATGAAGTGGAGCAGAAACTAGGACTAACAGTTTGCCCTCTTAGTTTTCCTATTGGGATGGGCTACGATTTTAAGGGGATTTACAATATTTGGGAAAAGAACGTTAACTTATTTAGTGGCGACAGTAGAAAAAATATTGAAGAGACCGTTGAAATCTCAGATTTACAATCTGAATCATTAGACGGTTTAATAGGAAATACACAAGCAGATGCTCTGCGTGAAAACATAGAACTTGTTGAAGGCATTTATCCCGAATTTGATAAAGAATCCTATTTGAATGGTGACCTACAGCCCGTATTTTTTGGTTCGGCGTTAAATAATTTTGGTGTTCGCGAACTGTTAGATTGCTTTGTTGAAATAGCTCCAAAACCAAGAGCTAAGCATAGTGAAGAACGCTTGGTTAAACCAGATGAAAATAAATTTAGTGGTTTTGTTTTTAAGATTCATGCCAATATGGATCCAAACCATAGGGACCGTTTGGCCTTTATAAAAATTGTTTCAGGGACGTTTGAACGTAACAAACCCTATTTGCACGTTAGGAATAATAAAAAAATGAAGTTCTCCAGCCCTAATGCCTTTTTTGCGGAAAAAAAGGAGATAGTAGATGTCTCATACCCTGGTGATATTGTAGGTTTACACGATACAGGTAACTTTAAAATTGGGGACACTCTTACTGAAGGGGAAACCATAAACTATAAAGGAATTCCTAGTTTTTCTCCAGAACATTTTAGATACATTAACAATGCCGATCCTTTAAAATCAAAACAACTATTTAAAGGTATTGACCAATTAATGGACGAAGGTGTAGCACAGTTATTCACCTTAGAATTGAACGGCAGAAAAGTAATTGGTACTGTTGGTGCCTTGCAATATGAAGTGATTCAATACAGATTGGAACACGAATATGGAGCCAAGTGTACCTATGAAAACCTAAACGTACATAAAGCCTGCTGGGTAGATGCCGAAGATGACAAAAATGATGAATACAAAGAATTTGTTAGGGTAAAACAACGTTACCTGGCCAAAGACAAACACGGACAATTAGTCTTTTTGGCAGATTCCCCATTTTCGCTACAAATGACACAACAAAAATACCCTAGCATTACATTCCATTTTACATCGGAGTTTAATTAAACATGGCATGCTATTTATCTATTAATCGTATTTTTTAAGCTTTTAACCCATTTTTTTAACCCTCATATGATCTATTGTATAACTTTAATAGAGCATCATAACCCCAAAATGATCTAGCGATGGAAGTAAATGACAGAGAATTTAGTAACAAAGAGATAACTGTAACCTACGACCCATGTATTTGTACACTTTCTGGAAAATGTGCAAAAGAACTTTCAGATGTTTTTAGCAACTCTGTTATTCCATGGGTTAATTTAGATGGTGTTGAAACCGAAAAAGTAATACAGCAAATTAAAAAATGTCCATCTGGGGCCTTACAGTATTACCTTAAAAAAGAACAAAAGCAAGCAGTTTAAATTCGATAATAAGTGTTGATTAAAAAATCCTCTGAAGAATAAATATCTTCAAAGGATTTTTTTATGTTACGCTTGCCCTATAGGGCCAAAGTTTAAAGGAATAGGAGGTTGCTCTTTGAAACAATTTCGAGCAACCAGCTCAAGCAATAGTTTAAATTTTTGGCTTTCTTACTAGGCTTGCCCAGTTGGCCCAAAGTTTAATGGAATAGGAGGCTGCTCTTCGAAACACATTTCGAACAACCAGCTCAAGCAATAGTTTAAATTTTTGGCTTTCTTACTAGGCTTGCCCAGTTGGCCCAAAGTTTAATGGAATAGGAGGTTGCTCTTCAAAACACATTTCGAGCAACCATAATTTTAAACTTTACGACAAACGTTAAGCTTGACCTATTGGTCCAAAGTTTAAAGGAATAGGAGGTTGCTCTTTGAAACAATTTCGAGCAAACAGTTCAAGCAATAGCTTAAATTTTAAGCTTTCTTACTATGCTTGCCCAGTTGGTCCAAAATTCAACGGTATAGGAGGTTGCTCTTTGAAACAATTTCGAGCAACCAGTTCAAGAAATAGCTTAAATTTTAAGCTTTCTTACTATGCTTGCCCAGTTGGTCCAAAGTTTAAAGGAATGGGTGGTTGCTCTTCGAAACACATTTCGAACAACCAGCTCAAGCAATAGTTTAAATTTTTGGCTTTCTTACTAGGCTTGCCCAGTTGGCCCAAAGTTTAATGGAATAGGAGGTTGCTCGTAATCTTTAATTTCACCATGGGCATTTTCAAACCGTGCAACATTATCCCCTAATGCTTTTAGCAATCGCTTAGCATGTTGCGGCGTTAATATAATTCTTGATTTGACTTTATTTTTGGGAACACCAGGCATAATATTTACAAAATCAACCACAAACTCGGATACCGAATGGTTTATTATTGCAAGGTTGGAATAAGTTCCTTCTGCAACTTTTTCATCAAGTTCTATATTGATTTGCCCTTGCTTTTTGTTATCGTTTTCGTTTGACATAGCTGTATATTTAAAATATAAAAGCCTTCAAGTAGAACTACATGAAGGCTTTTGTTTTATAGATTCCTGCCTTCGCAGGAATGACAATTAATTATAATTTAATTCTTGCTTAACCTGCATCATTTCTTCGAACTCTTCTTTAGAGCCTACAATAATGTTTGAATAGCTTCGCATACCTGTACCTGCTGGAATTCTATGTCCAACAATTACATTTTCCTTCAATCCTTCTAAAGTATCAACTTTACCTGCAACAGCAGCTTCGTTAAGTACTTTTGTTGTTTCCTGGAACGATGCCGCAGAAATGAACGATTTGGTTTGAAGCGATGCTCTGGTTATTCCTTGCAATATTGGTGTTGCTGTAGCTGGTTGTGCATCCCTAGCCTCAGCAAGTTGCTTGTCTTCACGACGTAGTAAAGAGTTCTCGTCTCTTAACTGACGTGGTGAAACAATCTGACCTGCTTTAAGGTTTACAGAGTCTCCAGCGTTTTCAACAACCTTCATTCCAAAGATATCATCATTCTCCTTAATGAAATCTGATTTGTGTACTAATTGATCCTCTAAGAATAACGTATCTCCAGAATCAATAATTTGTACTTTACGCATCATTTGTCTAACAACAACCTCAAAGTGCTTGTCGTTGATCTTCACCCCTTGTAATCGGTATACTTCCTGTACTTCGTTAACCAAATACTGTTGTACCGCAGAAGGGCCTTTAATGTTTAAGATATCGTTTGGTGTAACCGATCCATCAGATAAAGGCATACCTGCTTTTACATAATCGTTTTCCTGAACCAGAATTTGATTAGATAACTTCACAAGGTATTTCTTAACCTCACCTAATTTAGATTCTACTATAATTTCTCGGTTACCACGTTTAATCTTACCAAAAGAAACCACACCATCAATCTCACTAACAACGGCCGGGTTTGAAGGGTTACGTGCTTCGAACAACTCGGTTACACGTGGTAAACCACCTGTAATATCCCCTGCTTTAGCCGACTTACGAGGTATTTTAACCAATACCTTACCTACGTTAATCTTCTCGCCATCATCAATCATTAAGTGGGCACCTACAGGTAAGTTATAGGAACGAATCACCTCGCCTTTACCATCTTCAATATGAAGTGTTGGAATTAATTTCTTGTTTCTGGATTCTGAAATTACTTTTTCCTGGAAACCGGTTTGTTCATCGATTTCAACTTGATAAGTAACACCTTGTTCGATGTTTTCATACTTCACCTTACCGGCGAATTCTGAAATAATCACACCGTTATATGGATCCCAAGTACAAACCACATCGCCTTTCTTAAGTTCATCTTCATTATTTATGTATAATGTTGAACCATAAGGAATATTATTGGTACTTAAAGTAATACCTGTTTTCTTATCAGTCAATTTAATTTCAGAAGTACGTGAAATAACGATATCTATATCATTTCCTTCAGCATCCTTACCTTTAACCGTTTTAAGATCTTCAATTTCTGCAATACCATCAAACTTAACAGCCAATTTATTCTCTTCTGAAATGTTACCTGCAATACCACCTACGTGGAATGTACGAAGTGTTAGCTGTGTACCTGGCTCTCCAATAGACTGAGCTGCAACAACACCTACCGCTTCACCACGTTGTACCATCTTACCTGTTGCAAGGTTACGACCGTAACACTTAGCACAGATACCTTGTAAAGCCTCACAAGTTAATGCAGAACGTACTTCTACAGATTCAACTGGAGATGCTCCAATGGCTTTAGCTATTTCGTCTTCAATTAACTGACCAGCAGATACTAACAACTCGTCTGTTAATGGATTATATACATCGTTTAAAGATACACGACCTACTATTCTTTCTTCTAAAGTCTCAACAACTTCATCGTTTTTCTTTAATGGCTCAACTTCAACACCTCTTAACGTTCCACAATCTTCAGAATTAATGATAACGTCTTGAGAAACATCCACCAAACGACGTGTTAAGTAACCTGCATCGGCAGTTTTAAGTGCCGTATCCGCAAGTCCTTTACGTGCACCGTGCGTCGAGATAAAGTATTCTAAAATTGAAAGTCCTTCCTTAAAGTTAGAAAGAATCGGGTTTTCAATGATCTCTCCACCACCAGCATTCGATTTTTTAGGTTTCGCCATCAATCCACGCATCCCTGTAAGCTGACGAATCTGTTCTTTAGATCCACGAGCCCCAGAATCAAGCATCATAAACACCGAGTTAAACCCTTGTTGGTCTTCGCGAATACGCTTCATAGACAACTCGGTCAATTCAGCATTCGTAGAAGTCCAAATATCAATAACCTGGTTATAACGTTCGTTGTTGGTTATCAATCCCATGTTATAATTCGCCATGATACCATCTACCTGTTGGTTGGCACTAGATATCATATTTTGCTTTTCTGGTGGAATGATAATATCTCCTAAACTGAATGACAGACCGCCTTTAAATGCAAACTGGAATCCTAAAGTTCTAATCGCATCCAAGAACTCTGCAGTTTCTGGAACCGAAGTTACCTTAAGAATATCTCCAATAATATCTCTTAACGATTTTTTAGTCAATACCTGATTGATGTAACCTGCAGCCTGAGGCACGTGTTGGTTAAACAACACACGACCAACAGTGGTTTCAATAATCATTGGCTCTAATTTACCGTCTTGGTTAATATCCAATGTTCTTACCTTAATACCTGCATTTAAGTCTACTTTCTTCTCATTGAAAGCTATTTCCACTTCCTCTGGAGAATAGAATGTTAACCCTTCTCCCTTAATTGTGGTTTCAGGTGTAGACTTTCGTTCTTTGGTCATATAGTAAAGTCCAAGAACCATATCCTGTGAAGGTACAGTAACTGGCGAACCATTTGCCGGGTTAAGGATATTATGAGATGCCAACATTAATAACTGGCACTCTAATATAGCCTCTGGCCCTAACGGTAAGTGAACCGCCATCTGGTCCCCATCGAAATCCGCATTAAACGCCGTACATACTAATGGGTGTAATTGAATAGCCTTCCCTTCTATTAATTTAGGTTGGAACGCTTGAATACCCAAACGGTGTAATGTAGGAGCACGGTTTAATAATACTGGATGGCCTTTAAGCACATTTTCCAGGATATCCCAAACCACGGGCTCTCTTTTATCTATAATTTTCTTAGCAGATTTTACAGTTTTTACAATACCACGCTCTATTAATTTTCTAATAACGAAAGGCTTGTAAAGCTCTGCTGCCATATTTTTTGGCAATCCGCATTCGTATAATTTTAATTCTGGACCTACAACAATTACCGAACGTGCTGAATAATCGACACGCTTACCTAAAAGGTTTTGACGGAAACGTCCTTGTTTACCTTTAAGTGAATCGGATAATGATTTTAACGGTCTGTTTGAATCGGTTTTAACCGCTGAAGATTTACGGGTGTTATCGAATAAAGAATCTACAGATTCCTGTAGCATACGCTTTTCGTTACGTAAAATCACCTCTGGTGCTTTAATTTCAACCAATCGCTTCAAACGGTTATTACGTATAATTACCCTTCTATATAAATCGTTCAAATCTGAAGTTGCAAAACGACCACCATCTAATGGTACTAACGGACGTAATTCTGGTGGAATAACTGGAATAACCTTCATAATCATCCATTCTGGACGGTTCTCACGGTTATTGTTAGACTCACGTAAGGCTTCAACAACTTGTAAACGCTTTAAAGCTTCTGTTTTACGTTGCTTAGACGTTTCGGTATTAGCTTTATGACGTAATTCGTATGATAACGATTCTAAATCGATTCTACCTAATAACTCGATCAAACATTCTGCTCCCATTTTAGCCAGGAACTTGTTTGGATCTGTATCTTCTAAATATTGGTTGTCCTGAGGTAGGGACTCAAGAATATTTAAGTATTCCTCTTCGGTTAAGAAGTCCATTTTTTGTAATGGCTCTCCCTCTTCATTCTTGGCTATACCAGGTTGAATAACTACGTAACGTTCGTAGTAAATAATCATATCTAATTTCTTAGATGGTAAACCTAATAAGTAACCTATTTTGTTTGGTAAAGAACGGAAATACCAAATGTGGGCTACAGGAACCACTAAGTTAATATGACCAACACGGTCACGACGTACTTTCTTTTCGGTAACTTCTACCCCACAACGGTCACAAACAATACCTTTATAGCGAATACGCTTATATTTACCACAGGCACATTCGTAATCCTTTACAGGACCAAAAATACGCTCACAGAACAAACCATCTCGTTCTGGCTTGTGCGTACGGTAATTGATAGTTTCTGGTTTTAAAACTTCGCCATTAGATTCTGCTAAAATAGACTCTGGTGAAGCTAAACCAATTGAGATTTTGTTAAACCTCTTTACTGCGTTCTTATCTTGTTTTCTTGCCATTTTCTTAAGTTTTCAGCCTCAGTCTCAGCATTCAGTATATAGCATTAATTGCCAACTGGATACTGCGACTGCTAACTATTTTTACTCCTCTAATCTGATATCTAAGCCTAGACCTTTCAATTCGTGCATCAATACGTTGAAAGATTCAGGTAGTCCTGGATCTGGCATTGGTTCTCCTTTAACAATACTTTCGTATGTTTTGGCCCTTCCAATCACGTCATCTGATTTTACAGTTAAAATCTCACGTAACGTACTTGAAGCACCATAAGCCTCAAGTGCCCAAACTTCCATCTCACCAAAACGCTGACCACCAAATTGTGCTTTACCACCAAGAGGTTGCTGTGTAATTAATGAGTAAGGTCCTATAGAACGTGCGTGCATTTTATCGTCTACCATGTGTCCTAACTTCAACATATAGATAACACCAACGGTTGCTGCTTGATCGAAACGCTCACCTGTACCACCGTCATACAAATGTGTATGACCGTAACGTGGTATACCTGCTTCATCGGTCAACTCGTTAATTTGGTCTATGGTAGCACCGTCAAAAATAGGTGTAGCAAACTTGCGTCCTAATTTTTGTCCAGCCCATCCAAGAACCGTTTCATAAATCTGACCAATGTTCATACGCGATGGTACCCCAAGTGGGTTAAGAACAATATCTACAGGCGTTCCATCTTCTAGGAAAGGCATATCTTCTTGACGAACGATACGCGCCACAATACCTTTGTTACCGTGACGACCTGCCATTTTATCACCTACTTTTAGCTTACGTTTCTTAGCAATGTAAACTTTAGCTAGCTTAATAATTCCTGCTGGTAATTCATCTCCAACAGAAATGGTAAACTTCTCACGGCGTAATGCACCTTGTAAGTCGTTTTCCTTTATCTTATAGTTATGGAGTAAATCGGCTACTAATTGGTTTGTATGCTCATCTGTTGTCCATTTACCAGACACTAAATGCGCATAATCATCAACAGCATTTAACATTTTAAGTGTAAACTTCTTACCTTTTGGCAATACTTCTTCACCTAAATCGTTATAAACACCTTGAGCCGTTTTACCGTTTACAATAGCAAAAAGTTTATCGATTAAAACATTCTTTAAATCATCAAACTTAGCATCGTAAATACCTTCTAATTGTAAAATATCATCTTTGTCTTGAGCACGTTTTCTCTTATCCTTTACGGCTCTTGCAAACAACTTCTTATCGATAACCACACCATTTAATGATGGCGAGGCTTTTAAAGAGGCGTCTTTTACATCTCCTGCTTTATCACCAAAAATGGCGCGCAATAATTTTTCTTCCGGTGTAGGATCGCTTTCTCCTTTTGGTGTAATTTTACCAATAAGAATGTCGCCAGGTTTTACTTCGGCGCCAACGCGAATCATTCCGTTTTCATCCAAGTCTTTAGTGGCTTCCTCAGAAACGTTAGGGATATCGTTGGTCAACTCTTCGTTACCCAACTTAGTATCTCTTACTTCTAAAGAATACTCATCGATATGAATGGATGTAAAGATATCTTCACGAACTACTTTTTCAGAAATAACAATCGCATCCTCGAAGTTATACCCTTTCCAAGGCATAAAGGCCACTTTCATATTTCTACCAAGTGCCAATTCGCCTTTTTGTGTTGCATAACCTTCACACAACACTTGCCCCTTGGCTACTTTATCTCCTTTAACCACAATTGGTTTTAGGTTAATTGAAGTTCCTTGGTTTGTTTTTCTGAATTTCACTAACTCATAAGTTTTAATATCACTATCAAAGCTTACTTTAGACTCATCTTCAGTACGTTCGTATTTAATTTTAATTTCGTTAGCATCAACATAAAGCACTTCTCCATCGCCTTCTGCATTTACCAATACACGAGAATCTGATGCTACTTGACGCTCTAAACCTGTACCTACAATTGGTGATTGTGGCAATAATAATGGTACGGCTTGACGCATCATGTTAGATCCCATTAACGCACGGTTCGCATCATCATGCTCCAAGAATGGAATTAAAGAAGCCGAAATAGACGAAATTTGGTTAGGTGCCACATCTGTATAGTGAACACTTGTTGGTTCTACTACTGGGAAGTCACCTTCCATTCTAGAAATTACCTTATCGTGTAAAATCTTACCTTCTCCATCAACTTCAACCGTTGCTTGTGCAATTAACTTTTCTTCTTCTTCCTCTGCACTTAAATAAACCGGCGTTCCTTTAATATCTACCACTCCATTTTCAACAGGACGGTAAGGGGTTTCAATGAATCCCATAGAATTCACTTTAGCATATACCGAAAGTGATGAAATCAAACCAATGTTTGGTCCTTCAGGTGTTTCAATAGGACATAAACGGCCGTAGTGCGTATAGTGTACGTCACGTACCTCAAAACCTGCTCTTTCACGGGAAAGACCTCCAGGTCCTAAAGCCGATAAACGACGCTTATGCGTAATCTCTGCTAATGGATTTGTTTGATCCATGAACTGAGATAACTGGTTTGTACCAAAGAAAGAATTGATTACAGACGACAAAGTCTTCGCATTTATCAAATCAATAGGCGTAAACACCTCGTTGTCGCGAACGTTCATACGCTCACGAATGGTACGTGCCATACGTGCTAAACCAACACCAAATTGTTGTGATAATTGCTCACCAACGGTACGTACACGACGGTTTGATAAGTGATCAATATCATCAATCTCTGCTTTGGAATTGATAAGCTCAATTAAATATTTTATAATGGTAATGATATCTTCCTTGGTAAGTACCTGCTTATCCATTCCAATATCAAGACCTAATTTTTTGTTCATTCTATAACGTCCAACTTCACCTAAAGAATAACGTTGGTCACTAAAGAATAATTTATCTATAATGCCACGAGCAGTTTCTTCATCTGGCGGCTCGGCATTACGCAATTGACGGTAAATATGCTCAACAGCTTCTTTTTCGGAGTTTGTTGGATCCTTTTGAAGCGTGTTATGGATAATTGCATAATCTCCCTGCTCTGAAGTTTCTTTATGTAAAAGGATTGTTTTTACTTCTGCATCAAGAATTTCTTCAATGTTTTCTTTATCTAAAACCGTATCACGATCTAATACAATCTCGTTACGTTCTATAGATACTACTTCTCCTGTATCTTCATCAACAAAATCTTCGTGCCATGTGTTCAATACACGCGCTGCAAGTTTTCGTCCTAAATATTTCTTCAATCCAGTTTTTGATACCTTAACTTCTTCAGCTAAGTCAAAAATCTCTAAGATATCTTTATCGCGCTCAAATCCAATAGCACGAAATAGGGTTGTTACAGGTAATTTTTTCTTTCTGTCGATGTAAGCATACATCACCTGATTGATATCTGTAGCAAACTCTATCCAAGACCCTTTAAATGGAATAACCCTTGCCGAGTATAATTTAGTTCCATTAGCATGGAATGATTGGCCAAAGAATACTCCTGGCGAACGGTGTAATTGGGAAACAACCACACGTTCTGCGCCGTTAATAACAAATGTACCACTTGGTGTCATGTAAGGTATAGTCCCTAAGTACACATCTTGAACAATGGTCTCGAAATCCTCATGTTCAGGGTCTGTACAGTATAACTTTAACCTTGCCTTAAGCGGAACGCTGTAAGTTAATCCTCTTTCAATACACTCTTCAATGGCATATCTTGGTGGATCTACAAAATAATCTAAAAATTCTAATACGAATTGATTACGTGAATCTGTAATTGGAAAGTTTTCCATGAAGGTATTATACAACCCTTCATCACCTCTTTCTTCAGATTTAGTTTCTAATTGGAAAAAATCCTGGAAGGACTTAATCTGAATATCCAAGAAATCTGGATATTCCGTTCTATTTACAATAGAAGAGAAATTTAATCTTTCAGCTTGTGTTGACAACATCAATGGACGAAATTTTGATTAAAAAAATAGTGATAGTGCCTATAAACACTAGTTAAATGGGCCCAATAGCATAATATAAATTGACGTGCTATCCCATATTTTTTGAGTATATTATTATATACGCAAAATGGTTTAGGACTTATCTCGCCTTTGGCGGACAGTCCTAAACCTTTGTATTTTTGGAGTACTAAGCTTACTTAAGCTCAACCTCTGCTCCTGCTTCTTCTAAAGAAGATTTTAAGCCTTCAGCTTCGTCTTTAGAAACACCTTCTTTAATTGCGCTAGGTGCACCATCAACTAATTCTTTAGCTTCTTTTAATCCTAAACCAGTTAATTCCTTAACTAATTTAACAACTGCTAATTTAGATCCTCCTGGAGCTTTTAATATTACGTCAAACTCAGTTTGAGCTTCACCAGCATCGTCTCCACCACCAGCAGGACCAGCAGCAACAGCTACAGCTGCAGCAGCAGGCTCAATACCATACTCATCTTTTAATATAGTAGCTAACTCGTTTACTTCTTTTACTGTTAAGTTAACTAATTGTTCTGCGAAATCTTTTAAATCTGCCATTTTTCTATCGTTTTAATAAATTTTTAATTTTAATATAATTGTAATAAAGTGCGTACTATGTTAATATTATCCTTCTTTTTCAGATAATGTTTTGATAATACCAGCAAGTTTTCCTCCTCCTGATTGAAGTGCAGAAACCACATTCTTGGCTGGAGATTGTAATAGTGTAACAATATCTCCAATCAATTCCTCTCTAGACTTAATGTTTACTAGAGCATCTAATTGATCGTCACCAATGTAAATTGCTTCTTCAATAAAAGCACCTTTTAATAAAGGCTTATCAGACTTTTTTCTGAAGGTTTTAATAACTTTTGCTGGTGCATTACCAGTTTCAGAATACATTACCGAAGTATTACCTTTTAAAACCGTTGGAAGTTCCCCAAACTCTTTATCTGAAGCTTCCATTGCTTTAGCAAGTAATGTGTTCTTAACAACTGCTAGTTTTATGTTTGCTTTAAAACAAGCACGACGTAAATCTGAAGTTACTCCTGCATTTAATCCAGAAATATCTGTTAAATAGATATTTGTATTATCGGCCAATTGTGCAGTTAAGTCTTCAATTACTTGTGATTTTTCTTCTCTTGTCATAATAAAAGTTTTTAACTATAATTAACCAATTTTAGGATCAACAGCAATACTTGGACTCATGGTACTAGACATGAAAATGCTTTTTACATAAGTTCCCTTTGCAGCAGTTGGTTTCAATTTTAATAATGTTTGTATTAATTCGTTAGCATTACCTGCAATCTTATCGGCACTAAAAGATGCTTTACCAATTGCAGCATGTACGATACCGGTTTTATCGACTTTAAAGTCAATTTTACCAGCTTTTACTTCGGTTACAGCTTTAGCAACATCCATAGTAACAGTACCTGTTTTAGGGTTAGGCATTAAACCACGAGGTCCTAATACACGTCCTAAAGGTCCTAGTTTACCCATTACACTTGGCATAGTGATGATTACATCTACATCGGTCCAACCTCCCTTAATTTTATCAAGGTATTCATCTAAACCAACGTAATCTGCACCAGCTTCTTTAGCCTCTGCTTCTTTGTCTGGAGTAACTAATGCTAAAACTTTTATGTCTTTACCAGTCCCATGAGGAAGTGATACAACACCTCTTACCATTTGATTTGCTTTTCTAGGGTCTACTCCTAAACGAACAGCGATATCAACGGATGCGTCAAACTTAGTATTGGTAATATCTTTCACTAAAGCAGATGCTTCATCTAATGAATACAATCTACCTTTTTCTATTTTTGCTAAAGCTTCTTTTTGCTTTTTTGTTAATCTTGCCATTTTTAATGTCTTTAATAGATTAAGAAGGGAATTGCCCTGTTACGGTTATACCCATCGATCTTGCGGTACCAGCAACCATTTTCATAGCAGATTCGATTGTAAATGCATTTAAATCTTGCATCTTGTCTTCTGCTATTGTCTTGATTTGGTCCCACGAAACTTTAGCTACTTTCTTTCGGTTTGGTTCTCCTGAACCCTTCTTTACTTTGGCCGCTTCTAATAATTGTACTGCAGCTGGAGGTGTTTTAATAACAAAGTCGAACGACTTGTCCTTGTAAACAGAGATAACAACAGGTAATACTTTACCTGGTTTATCTTGGGTTCTCGCATTAAATTGCTTACAGAACTCCATGATGTTTACCCCAGCAGCACCTAAAGCGGGTCCAACCGGTGGCGACGGATTCGCAGCACCTCCCCGAACTTGTAACTTAACTACTTTACCTAATTCTTTTGCCATTTTTAATAATTTAAGTTGGTACAATTCTTAATTTTGGAAGCCTAAGATTATACCTTTTATATAGTGTAACAATTATTATACTTTTTCAACTTGCATATAACTAAGTTCCAATGGTGTTTTCCTTCCAAAAATCTTAACCATTACTTCTAGTTTACGCTTTTCTTCGTATATCTTTTCTATGGTACCGTCAAATCCATTAAATGGTCCATCTATTACTTTTACCGTTTCTCCTTTAGTAAACGGAATAGCTACATTAGCAGTTTCTTCTACCGATAATTCATCTACTTTACCTAACATTCTGTTAACCTCAGATTGTCTTAATGGCACAGGATCACCGCCTTTAGTTTCTCCCAAAAAACCAATAACATTAGTTACCGATCTGATGATATGTGGAACCTCACCAGACAAGTTGGCCTGTATCATGATATACCCAGGAAAGAAAACTTTTTCTTTACTAATTTTTTTACCGTTACGGATTTGTATTACTTTTTCGGTAGGAACCAATACTTGATCAACATAATCTTGTAAACCTAACCGAGCAATTTCGTTCTCGATATAGGTCTTGATTTTGTTTTCTTGACCACTTACAGCCCTAACTACATACCATTTTTTCTCACTTACTTCAGACATAATCCCGTTTTAACTGTTAGTTAATCAAATCAAAGTAAAGTGTAATAACTTTGCTAAAAACTGTATCTATACCCCATATTGCTAAAGAAAAAACAATTGAAAAAGCAGCTACAAGAACCGTTAATTTTTGAGCTTCAACCCATGGGGTCCAAGTTACATTGTTCTTTAACTCTTCAAATGATTCCTTAATATAATTTACAATTCCAGCCATTTGTTTAACTTTTTAAACACTATAATTAGTGTAACTTATTGGATGCTTCACACCTCTTATTAACTTGCACACCTCGACTTCGCTCGGTGCAGGCTTGCTGAGAGACTTCTCTTCACACAATCCTTTGCTTCGCACGGGTTGAGAGGCTCGAACTCCCGACACCTGGTTTTGGAGACCAGTGCTCTACCAACTGAGCTAAACCCGTATTAAAATAATAATCCCCAAATGGTTATTATTATTTTTATAAATTCAATTACGCTTACCTATTTTTTTTGCTCAGTTCTGAGCCCTGCCTTCCGGCAGGCAGGTAAACCCGTAATTATAAGTCAAAAGGCATCCGCCTGTAGCGGATACCTTGACTTTATATTTATTAAACTAAATTTGTATTAGTCTAAAATTTCAGTTACCTGACCAGCACCAACTGTTCTACCACCTTCACGGATAGCGAAACGTAAACCTACGTTCATTGCAATTGGTTGGATTAACTCTACGGTAATAGTTAAGTTATCTCCAGGCATTACCATTTCAACACCATCTGGAAGAGAAATGTTTCCAGTTACGTCAGTTGTACGTACGTAGAACTGTGGACGGTAGTTGTTATGGAATGGTGTGTGACGACCACCTTCTTCTTTCTTAAGGATATAAACCTCAGCTTTGAATTTTTGGTGTGGTGTTACAGAACCAGGCTTAGTGATTACCATACCTCTAGAGATTTGAGTTTTCTCAATACCTCTTAATAAGATACCAGCGTTATCTCCTGCTTCTCCTCTGTCTAATATTTGACGGAACATCTCGATACCAGTAATAGTAGAAGTTAACTTCTCTGCACCCATACCAATGATTTCTACAGGGTCTCCAGTGTTAGCTACACCAGTTTCAATTCTACCAGTTGCAACAGTACCACGACCTGTAATAGAAAATACATCTTCGATAGGCATTAAGAAAGGCTTATCCATATCTCTTTCTGGCTCTTCAATCCAAGAATCACAAGCTTCCATTAATTCCATTACAGTATCTACCCACTTTTGCTCACCGTTAAGTGCACCTAAAGCAGAACCAGCAATTACAGGACCGTTATCTCCATCGTACTCATAGAAGTTCAATAAATCTCTCACTTCCATATCTACAAGCTCTAAAAGCTCTTCATCATCCACCATATCAACTTTGTTTAAGAAAACAACGATACGAGGAATACCAACTTGACGACCTAATAAGATGTGCTCACGTGTTTGCGGCATAGGACCATCAGTAGCAGCAACAACTAAGATAGCACCATCCATTTGCGCAGCACCAGTTACCATGTTCTTAACGTAATCGGCGTGACCTGGACAGTCAACGTGTGCATAGTGACGATTTGCAGTTTGGTATTCTACGTGAGATGTATTAATAGTAATACCTCTTTCTTTTTCTTCTGGAGCATTGTCAATTTGATCAAACGACCTTGCTTCTGATAAACCTGCATCTGCCAATACTTTAGTAATAGCAGCTGTTAAAGTTGTTTTACCGTGATCTACGTGTCCAATTGTACCTATATTTAAGTGTGGTTTTGAACGATCAAAAGTTCCTTTTGCCATGTTAAAATAATTTAATCTTAGTTATATAATAATATTAGTGTATTCCTAATGTGTTCTTAAAACAGAGCCAATGACGGGATTTGAACCCGTGACCTCTTCCTTACCAAGGAAACGCTCTACCCCTGAGCTACACCGGCAATTTTAGTTCAATGTTTCAAGTTTCAAGTTTCAAGTTCTTAACAAGCAACTTAGTAACTAAAAAACCCATTAACTCATTTTGAGCGGGAGACCGGGTTCGAACCGGCGACATTCAGCTTGGAAGGCTGACGCTCTACCAACTGAGCTACTCCCGCAATTAATTTAAAGCTCAATATTCAAAACACCTTAACCTTTGGTTTTCAAATTTCAAGCATTAAACTTTACTTTTTCCAGGATTACCTCACTATGTTCGGTGATCCTATTCGGGCAACCCCGAACATTAATTTAAAATACGAAACCTTACAAAAGCTAGCTTTTAAAGCTTTCTTATTTTAAAAATTATGTGGGGAGAGCAGGATTCGAACCTGCGAAGGTAAAAACCAACAGATTTACAGTCTGTCCTCGTTGGCCGCTTGAGTATCTCCCCAATAACTTATTTCATTTTTTTTAAAGAACTTAAACTATTATAATTTTCAACAATAAACCATAATAATTTTCAAAATTTCAAGAGCCTCCAGAGGGACTCCCTTCGACTACGCTCAGGATAAACTTCTCGTCCTAGTTACTTTAATTTCTATATTTAACTAAGCCATCCTTCCAACTCTATCTTCAAAATTTCAAGAGCCTCCAGAGGGACTCCCTTCGACTACGCTCAGGATAAACTTCTCGTCCTAGTTACTTTAATTTCTATATTTAACTAAGCCATCCTTCCAACTCTATCTTCAAAATTTCAAG
>NZ_JAKMCS010000015.1 GCF_022662195.1 Aestuariivivens insulae
CAATAATAAAAGAAGGCATTCCTTTTTAGGAAATAAAACTATAAGAGAATTTGAATTAGATATGTATAACCAGAAACAGGCAGCTTAGTCATTCAACTTAAAGTCCATTTTTTTGTTGCAAGTCCAATATTGCTGGAATCATGAAACAAGACAAGTGGAAAAAATAGCTGAATCGATTAATAAGCTTTACGTTGAAAAAAGCTCTTTATGGAATAAAATAAAGTCGAAGTTTAATAAATAAAAAATATGTTCAACAACGGTAGCCTTTGCACAAACCCTTAATTTTCTAAAAACAAGATACAAATAAGCCCTTTTAAGGGCTTTTATTTTACCGTGTAAATTGCTTGCACCCTAAAATTATGAGGCTTAAAAAGACGTAAAATGTATTGTAGGGTAGCTTTAAAAGCAGAATTTGGAAAAGGCCAACCTCTAAAAAGTAAGCGACATACTACAAATAAAAAACACACGTTTTAATTATGGTAACTATAAATATTAAAATGTGGCAAAGCAAAAAGGCGTCATTAAACTCAAAGGAACCACACAAGGAGTTTGCTATTACAAACTTAATGGTAAATATATTGCCCGTAAAGCTTCAGGGCCTTCAAAAGAGCGCATCAACACCGACCCTGCTTTTGCAAATGTAAAGGCAAACAATCAGGAATTTGCAGCGGCAGTATTGCTCTCTAAAGCCATTAGAACAGGTTTGGGAGAAATAACCAAACAATTTAAGGACACCTACATGGCAAGCCGTTTAACGGGAGTCTGTAGGTTAATCATCCAACAAGGAAGAGGAGAGCAAGGAAAACGCGAAGCAAACCTCTTAAACCAACCCAATAAACTTATCGGATTCGAACTCAATAAATCAAACCCATTTAAGCAAATATATACAGCGCCAATTAAAATAGAACATAATACAGGAAGTCGTGCAATAACCATAACCGTTCCCAAAAGTAGCGAAGCAAATTTAAAAAGAAAGCCCAAAAAGGCGACACACTTTAAACTAACCGGAGCAGTAAGCTGCGTTTCAGTTTACCAATGGCAAAACAATAGTGCGGCCTATAAGCCTTTAGAACCCCATTGGGACACTTTAGGAGAGCTATGCCACACAAAGCCCTTGCAAACCAATAAACAACATCAACACATACAAATCAAACTACAAATGCCCATGGCAAAAGCAATGCCATCGCTTGCAGCCATTACAGTATGGACAGGAATTACCTTTGGCACAGTTATAGAAGATAAATTCGAAGCAATAGAGACCTCCAAAGCAATGCAATGCTTAACGATCCTATAACGTATAGAAAAAAATGGTTCAACATAGGATTACCCATAGTTCACCCGTATTAAAGGGCAGTAAAAGCCACCTCAGGTTAATGTAAAAACCATATAAAAGGAATCCATTTCCCCCGCTAGGCTCGTCTCTAACGAGTGCTACACATTTAAAATATCAAAAGGATACCCCCCTACTCATCAAACAAACTCCTATCCAATCCCGGCACAATACGCAACGCATTTTTATAGTACACCTTTTTTAAGACCTCGTCGGGTAAGTCCAGTCCATACATGGCCCAAAAGGCGTGGTATTTTTTATGGTAGGGGAAATATTCATCGGCACTCTCAAGCACTCTAAAGTAAGTTGGGAATTCCTCTGGTTTCCAACTGTCCTTACCAAATAAAATCCTATTCTGGTACTTGATAAAAAAGGCTTTGGCAAATCGGGGTTGCCTACCCAGTTCAGCTATAATGGCGCCTATGCCAACATTCATATTGGGGATGTCGTCGAGCAATTTACCCAATCGCCCTAAATCATTGGCAAACCATCCCATATGGGCATTGATAAACGTGGTATTGGGATGCTTTTTGAACATACGGTGTTGTTCCGCAATAATTTGTTCCCATGGCGCAGGGTCGTTAGCGCCACGTTTGCGCCTTGGATGGGTTTTCAATTCCAGCCAGCGTTCGTTATCGCCATTAAATTCATCCCAAAATGGCTTGGGATCAGCCGAATGAATAAGCACAGGAATACCCAATGCTCCACAGGTTTCCCAAATGGGGGCCAAATGGTCGTCATCTACAGCCAAACGTTTACCATCCACATCCTTATTGTACATGCCCAAACTCTTATACACTTTTAAACCCCTAGCCCCTTGTTTAACATCTTCCTTAAGTTGTGCCACCGTTTTCTCAATCCAACCTGGTGCCCCTGCCCCATTAAAATCGATATTGGCAAAAACCACAAACCTATTCGGGTAATTGTTCTTAATGTTGGCTACCGCCTGTTTTAAAGCATCACCAGAACGTCCGCTTAGATTAACCATAATCTGCATATTAAGCGTATCCATCGCAGCTACAACGGGTGCTAGATCCTGTGTTGCCATTCGGTATTGGTGCCCGTGAATATCAATAAACGGAAACTTAGCCCGTTTTATAACCTTCCCGGGTACAACTAATGTTGACTTGGGGTTATAATCTTCAAACGAAATATCTTGAGCTAAAAATGAAAATGTTATAAAAAAGGACGCTAAAAATAAAGTGGTACGCTTATTCATTTTAATCTTGGTTTATGCGTGCATAAAAATACACTTCTATGTTTAGGAAAGCTATTATTTAAGAAGGCTTTAACAAGCCCAATGCAATAGAATGTTAACTAAAGCGCACTATAAAACAAGATTTCGACAACATATAGTTCAAATTTATAATTGTTAAATGATAATTATCATAAGAATAAAAAAAACAAAAGCGTTATATTTGCAAAGAAATAACGATACCCATACAACCGATTATATTCTATCTCAAGAAATGATTACAATAGAACAGGCCAAGCAACTTGTTAAAAGCAATTCAAATAGCTTAGGGCCAAGTAAAATAAAACTAAAGGATGCCTTAGGGTATATATTGGCAAATGAAGTGTTGTCCCCCATAAACATGCCTCCTTTTCGGCAATCGGCTATGGATGGCTATGCCATAAACTTACACAATAACCTTGATTATAATCTTATAGGAGAAGTTAAGGCCGGTGATGGACATCAGCCTATTTTAAAACCTGGAGATGCGGTTAGAATTTTTACTGGGGCACCGGTACCAGATACGGCAAACGCCATAATGATGCAAGAAAAAGTAACTGTAACAGACAATAGCATAAGCCTTGATTCTAAAATCCCCGAAGGTCACAACATTCGTCCATTGGGTGAACAAGTAATGGTTGGCGAAGTGGCCCTAAAAAAAGGCACAACGATAACACCTGCGGGCGTAGGCTACTTGACTTCACTAGGGATTACAGAAATAGAAGTTTATAAAAAACCAAGTATCGCTATTGTTACTACGGGAAATGAACTTATTGAAGCTGGCCAACCTCTTGGTTACGGAAAAATATATGAAAGTAATTCAGGCATGCTATACAATGCGCTAGTAAGCTTGGGGTACAATGCCATTTCCATTTATAAGGTAGCCGATAATTATGAGAGCACCTACCAACTTTTAGATGAAGTTATAAACCAATTCGATATGGTATTGATAACCGGAGGGATTTCGGTTGGTGATTATGATTTTGTGGGCAAGGCCTTAAATGAGTTACAGGTTGAAACCATTTTCTATAAGGTAAAACAAAAACCTGGCAAGCCTTTATTCTTCGGAAAAAAAGATAACACTACCGTTTTTGCCTTACCAGGTAATCCCGCTGCCGCACTCACCTGCTTTTATGTATACGTTTATATTGCTTTGCAAAAAATGACGCATCAACAAACCGATGAATTACCCAGAATACAAGCTGAGTCCCTAACAAACTTTGAAAAGAAAGGTGATAGACCGCAATTTTTAAAAGCCATTTATAGCAATGGAAAAACAAGCATATTAGAAGGACAAAACTCCTCCATGCTACAAACCTTTGCTATTGCCAATGCCTTGGTTTTTATGTCGGAAGAACAAACCCGAATCAATATAGGCGATGCCCTTGAAACCATTTTATTACCCGTTTAATTATGAGCTATACTATAAAAAGCAGAATATGGATTGAATCTAACGGACACGTACTATTAGGTGAAGGCCGGGTACAATTGTTAAAAGCTATTGCACAAACAGGATCGCTGTCTAAAGCCGCTAAAGCTTTAAACCTATCCTATAAAAAGGCATGGCATCTTTTGGATTCGGTTAACCAATCGGCTAAAAAACCAGTAACCATAAATAGTACAGGAGGTAAAAATGGTGGTGGCACAACATTAACCGATTATGGCAAGTCCTTAATAAAGACCTTTGATGACATCAACCAAAATTGCTGGGATTTTTTAGATAAAGAACTCGAAAGAATAGAACATCTATAAGTGCCTAAAGTTAAAAATACTTAAAGTGCCTAAAGTTTGGAGTACTTAAAATGATTAAAGTCAATGAATAAAAAATATAAAGTTAAAGCATGACCAATAAAGAATTTGCTACAAGTTTAGAAAAACAACTTATAACTCTAAGTACTCTAAATACTCTAAGTACTTTAGGCACTTATAACTCTAAGTACTCAAACAATAAACCAAAATATGACCAATAAAGAATTTGCTGCAAGTTTAGAAAAACAACTTTTAACTCTAAGTACTCCAAGTACTCCAAGTACTTTAGGCACTTTTAACTCTAAATACTTTAGGCACTTTTAACTTTAAGTACTATAACAATAAACTAAAAATATGAACAATAAAGAATTTGCTGCAAGTTTAGAAAAGCGAACTGTAAAGTTTGCCATTGCCACGATTAATTTATCTACGAATTTGCATAATACTCCTGAAGCTTTGGTTCTTCGAAATCAACTCACTAAATCGGGCACAAGTATAGGCGCAAATTATAGAGAGGCCAATCGTTCCCGTAGCAAAAAAGATTTCAAAAACAAGATAAAAATTAGTCTAAGTGAAGCTAGTGAAACAGATTATTGGCTTGAAATTATTGAGGAGCTGAATTGGGGAAACAATAATATAAACGAATTAAGAAAGGAAGCAAAAGAATTGATAGCTATTTTCACTTCAATTGCGAATAAATTATAAAAATGTATAGTCTAACAATAAGTACTTGAAGTGCCTTAAGTTAAAAGTACTTAAAATGATTAAAGTCAATGAATAAAAAATATAAAGTTAAAGCATGACCAATAAAGAATTTGCTACAAGTATAGAAAAGCAACTTATAACTCTAAGTACTTTAGGCACTTTAGGCACTTTTAACTCTAAGTACTTTAGGCACTTTTAACTTTAAGTACTCAAACAAAAACCAAAAATATGACCAATAAAGAATTAGCTGCAAGTTTAGAAAAACAACTTATAACTCCAAGTACTTTAGACACTTTAGGCACTTTAAGTACTCTAAATACTCCAAGTACTTTAGGCACTTTAGGCACTTTAGACACTTATAACTTTAAACTTATTACATGTTACAAAAGGAATACATCTATTTATTTTTAGCCATACTACCCATCGTATCGTTTTTATATTCAAGTGTTGGGCATGGTGGTGCCAGTGGCTATTTAGCACTCATGGCATTATTTTCTTTTGCACCGGAAACCATGAAACCTACTGCTCTACTGTTAAACTTGTTTGTCGCTGGAATTTCATTTTATTATTATTTCAGAAGTGGTTTTTTCAACAAAAAACTGTTTGTATCGTTCGCGTTAACATCCATCCCCTTGGCCTTTTTAGGAGGTACTATTGAAATTGATGCCTCCATCTATAAAAAAATATTAGCGGTACTATTGGTCTTCGCCATTTTAAAAATGCTCAACGTTTTTGGAAAAGAAAATGGCACCATAAAACCAGTAAAACTATGGCAAGGATTGGTTATTGGAGGTGTTATTGGTTTTTTCTCTGGGTTAATAGGCATTGGCGGCGGCATTATTTTAACGCCAATAATATTATTGTTGCACTGGGGCAGAATGAAAGAAGCTGCAGCCGTTTCGGCACTTTTTATCTGGGTTAACTCTGCCTCTGGTCTTATAGGGCAATTAAGCAGTGGGGTGACTTTAGAAGCAGACTCATTCTTATTGGTTGCCATTGCATTAATTGGCGGGGTTTTAGGTGGCTACCTTGGCAGTAAAAAAATAAACAACACCCAACTAAGATACATCCTTGCAGGTGTATTACTTATAGCCTGCTTTAAATTGATTTTTACTTGATGGTAGAAAAAAAACACATAACAGGTATTGTTTTAGCAGGAGGAAAAAGCACTAGAATGGGAACGGACAAAGGGCTTATGGAATACAACCAAAAACCTTTTGTGCAGTATTGCATCGACGCTTTAAAGCCACTGGTTTCTGAAATAATAATTGTTTCGGACCATTCCGGTTATGATGTGTTCGGTTATGAAAGAATTGAAGATAACATAAAAAATGCTGGCCCATTGGCGGGAGTATATTCAGGATTAAAACATTCCAAAACAGCTTATAACCTCGTGTTAAGCTGTGATGTCCCTTTAATTAAAACGGCTATTTTAAAACAACTGATAGACGCTTCCGAAGATACTATTGAAATCATTCAAATTGAAAGCGATAATAGAACCATGCCGCTTATTGCTCTATATAAAAAAGACTGTTCAAGCACTTTTTACAACTTATTGCAACAAGGAGAAAAACGATTGCAATACGCTGTTAACCAATGTGCCGTTAAAACCATAAGCTTAAAAGAAGAAGAACAGGTTTATACTTTAAACATCAACACCAAAGAAGAATTTAAAACGATACAAAATGAACATCACCATTAAGTATTTTGGACAAATAGCTGAAGTTACCAAACAAACCAATGAAACCATTTCGTTCCCCAATCATTTGGTATCGGAGCTTATTGAGCATTTATATGTCAAATATCCGGAGTTGAAAAACAAAAGCTTTAAGATAGCACAGAATCAGGAATTGGTTTCCAATAGCACGAAACTAACCGGTGGCGACATTGCTTTATTACCCCCATTTGCGGGGGGATAAAAAAGCAAGTATTATCAGTTACAGTTAAAAGAAATAGTTAAAGATTATCCTTTAATGATTATACGATAAATAAAAACACAAAAAAATGAAAGAACACAAACATAAAAACGTATTTAAGCAAGGGGCCATTCCTTCAGAATTTATTGGTGAGTCCATTGCCAAGCACCAGACCAAAACCAGCATTGGTGCGCACAATATTTTTCTAGGGCAAGTACGTGCCGATGTCATCGATGGCAAGACCATTACCGCTATCGAGTATACAGCCTATGAAGACATGGCCAATGCCAAGTTCCATGATATACGAGAAACGGCTTTTGAAAAGTTCAACTTAACATGCATGCACATTTACCACAGTCTGGGAACGGTAAAAGCTGGAGAAATATGCTTATTCGTATTTGTGTCTTCTCCCAGACGAAAAGAAGTGTTTAAAGCTTTGGAATATATCGTAGAACGTATAAAAGCCGATGTTCCTGTTTTTGGAAAAGAAATTTTTGAAGACGATACGCATCAGTGGAAAGTGAATAATTGATGTTATTTTATGAGTTATTAAGGGTGTACGACATAGCATTAACGATTAACGATTAACGATTTATGATTTACGAACCAAGAGCCAAGAGCCAAGTCTCTAAACATGTTAAACTTTTAAACAATTTACGATTGACTGGACACTAAATAGCTACAATAATGATTTTTGTCGCACACACAGTCGTTAATTCGAACACAACTATACAACAAACACTAAACAACAAACAATGGTAGATATTACACATAAAAGCACCACATTAAGAACCGCTACGGCCCAGGCCATTGTAAAGGTTAGTAAGCCAGAAACCATAGAAGCCATAAAAAACGATACGGTTCCTAAGGGCAACGTTTTTGCCATGAGCAAAGCGGCCGGTTTATTGGGCGTAAAGAGAACACCAGACCTATTACCGGACTGTCACCCCTTACCTATTGAGTTTACGGGTGTTGAATACGAAATCGACGGTTTGGAAATCACGGTTTTGTTTACCGTTAAGACGATTTATAAAACTGGTGTAGAAGTTGAAGCCATGCACGGCGCCAGCGTTGTGGCATTGAATATGTACGACATGCTAAAACCCATTGACAAAGGCATTGAAATACACCAAATTAAACTACTTTCCAAAAAAGGTGGGAAATCCGATTTTAAAGACCGCTTTAGAAACGATTTAACGGCTGCCGTTGTCGTTTGTAGTGATACCATATCGGCAGGACATAAAGAAGACAAAGCCGGAAAGGCTATCATTAAAAAACTGGAATCCTGTAATGTAAAAGTAACGGAGTATGTTATTATCCCTGATGAAAAGGAAATCATTCAGCAAAAAGCCAAAGCATACCAAGAACAGGGCATCGATATGGTTATCTATACAGGCGGTACCGGACTTTCTGCCAGGGATGTAACACCAGAGGCTTTAAGCCCTATTCTTGATAGAAACATTCCCGGAATTGAAGAAGCCATCCGTAATTATGGGCAAGAACGCACCCCTTTTTCTATGTTATCACGTAGTGTGGCAGGCACTATAAAAGATACTTTAATATTGGCGCTGCCAGGCTCAACAAACGGCGCCAAAGAATCTATGGACGCCATTTTCCCTGCTGTGCTCCATAGCTTTAGAATTTTAAAGGGGGCAAGACATGATTAGTTGCACATTAGATGTTAGACATTAGAAGTTGGAGATTTGATTAGAGGTTTGAATTATGAAAGAACATAAAAATATATTGAAGGACACACACGGTAGAGCGCATAGCTATTTGCGTATATCGCTTACAGAACGTTGCAATTTGCGCTGTTCCTATTGCATGCCGGCTGAAGGGGTACAGCTTTCTCCTAAAGGTCATTTAATGAGCTATGAGGAAATTTACGAAATCGCCAAAACCTTCGTTGAGCATGGCGTTACCAAGATTCGGTTAACCGGTGGTGAGCCTTTGGTGAGAAAAGATATTTCAGTTATTTTGGAAAAATTAGCCTCGCTTTCTGTTGAACTTAGTATTACCACAAATGCCGTGAATGTTGATAGACATATCGACACCCTAAAGACCAATGGTATTAAAACCATTAACGTAAGCTTAGATTCGCTCAATGCTGAAAAATTCAAGCATATTACACGTCGGGATTATTTTGAAAAAGTGTACAACAATATTTTACTTTTAAATTCTGAAGGCTTTAAAGTTAAAGTAAACGTCGTCTTAATGAAGGATTTTAACGATAATGAAATTATCGATTTTATTAATTTAACCAAGACCCTTCCCCTAACCATTCGCTTTATAGAATTTATGCCTTTTGACGGTAACAAATGGGATATGGCTAAAATGGTTTCCTATAAATCTATTATGGAAACCGTGTACAATGCTTTTCCTGAAGACCAAGTACACCGTTTGCAAGATGCACCCAACGACACCTCTAAAAACTATAGGATAAAAGGGTTTCAAGGTAGCTTTGCGATTATAAGCTCGGTAACCAATCCGTTTTGCGATTCCTGTAATAGATTACGGTTAACGGCCAATGGCCAACTCAAAAACTGCCTGTTCTCCTCTACCGAATCAGATTTATTAACATCCTTACGCCAAGGAAAATCTATTGAACCCATTATTCAAAAAGCGGTTTTAGGCAAATTTAAAATACGTGGAAGCATGAATACGTTAAAGAAGTTACAAGACCCCAAATTGCACTCTAACAACCGTAGTATGATTTCTATAGGAGGATAAACAAACCGTAATAATTTTTCAAATCCTTTGTTTTTATAGAACAATAAAATATCCTGAAGCATTGGTTATCATTCCGAAAGTTACTGAAATCAAAATATATTTTGATTGAAAGTACTTTGAAGAGCAAACGATGAGGAATCACATCATGATTTTTTTATGAGATTTCTCGTTGCTTGTACTTCGCTCTGTCAACATTGATAATCCTTTCAAAAAAAGTTTTAAAAACTAAAGTTACAGTTATGAAATTGTAGAGCTTAAAACTTTTATTAAATAACGAGAATAACCGATAAGTAATTTATGTCAGTTTTGAGTGTGTCGACGTTTACTGTTGGCATGTATCGAAAATCCAAAAAAAACCTCCCTTTTAAAGTACTTCTCGATACTAAATTCTTCCAGAATTTAACTCGAAGAGACATTAGGACTCTTAAACATTATTCACCTTAAATACTAATTAACGTGAGTTTCTATGTTAATTAAGGCCAAGAAAGCCAACAAGCTTAGAAGTCCCATGAGCACCTAAAATGAAGCCTTAAACCTTACGCGTTTTTATCAATGTTTTTTTCTCAAAACTACTTTTAGGCGCTTCGCATAATGAACATTGGTAAGTCTCTGGGAGTTTTTCAAAAGGTGTATTGGGCGCTATATCTTGGGTAATATCGCCATAAACTTCGTTATAAACCGTTAAGCAATCTGTACACTGATAGACATTTTCTTCAACCATCTCTTTTTGCTGAGCTTGTTCTTCTTCTTCCTCTCTTTCATTTCCTAATTGTTCAAAATAGAGCTTACTCAGTTCCATTAACAGGCCAGGAAGTTCTACTTTATCTACGTCCTGTACGTGCATAATATACTCTCTGGTATTTGGATCGAAATTTTTAGCGTACAAGAGGTTATAGGTATCCCTTATTTTAAAGTCTCCTATATTATCGGGTTGCCTATTCTTTTCCACTACAATTGAAGTGAAATTATAGGTATCGCTATCGTAACTGGTAATACCAAAAGTTAAACCATAGGTGCTTATATCATTTTGGTCAAAATTGGTCACTAAATATTTTTTTAGGTTTAAAGCGTCCTTATCATTTACTGGAACATGCCAATTCATCTCCAACATAGAATGCCTCACATTTATACCAAACTTACCCAAAAGCTTTTCCCATTGTAGCCTATTCTTCTCCGGGATACCTTTAACAATAAAAGATTTCCAAGGGGTTATTGATATTTTACCTATTTTGTTTTCAGCACATAAATCGCACATAGCCTTTAAAAACGCCAGATCGTACCTATTGTTTCTCCAATATAGCCCAAGCCAATAGCGATCTGTACCAATACGGTTCATTCCTTCATAATATGGAAAAGGATAAAATGGTACATCCAAAGGTTTATCTACGGTCCTATTATTGGTGTCCACGGCATCACTAACCAATTCAAAAACCGTCTCAATCGTTTCTGGTTCTTCAATTAAAACCCCTTCTATACCGCTTACAATTTTACTCATGTCCCAGCTATAGATAAGCGCAGGATACATTAACGTTTTTTTCCAACCTGGTAGCCTGACATACAAATACCAATAATCTTCATGCTGTGAGGCTATAAAATTGACATTTCCGGTAAACAGTGGCACCAGTCTTTGCTTCGGATCGGTAACATTTACACGTAATTTAGGCTTGTATTTAAACTGCTCTAAAATATACAGGTACTTATCACTGGTAAGCCATGATGTACTGGATAGAATTTCTGCTGAAACATAGGAAGAAGCTATATTTTCAACCTTGTCACGCTTAGGTTTTACAAACTTAATCTTATCAAACTGATTAAATTTTGCCTCGTCTATTTTTTCTGGAAAAATAATATCCTGTCGAGATCCAAAAGAAATGGCGTCCAACCCCAGGCCTTCTGCGGCTTCACAAATATACTTTAGTTCTCCTGGAGACAACACACCTCCGCTTATCATTAATCTATATCGTTCTTCCATTATGCCAATACTTTTGATTTATGAAGTATATCCCTAACTTCGGTTTTACAACTACCACAGCCTAAACCAGCTCCTGTTTGTTTACATAATTCAGTAAAATCCGTACATCCCTTTGCAATAGCTTCCTCTACGTTGCCCTCACCAACCTGGCTACAGGAACAAATTAGCTTTCCTATTACCGGTTTATCATTTGAAGTCCCTCTTAGCAAGGTATTGCGTTTCTCGGACATTTCAATTTTACTTTCTATTAAGGTCTTGAATTCTGCAAATTCATTCTTATCCCCCATTAGAACCGCTCCAACCAATAAATCATCTTTAACAATACATTTTTTGTAGTAACGCTTTGAAATATCTGTAAATACCACTTCCTCATAGCTCAAATCGTTTTCAGGCACATTAATATCTCCGATGCTGCATAAATTTAAATCATTGAATTTCAATATATTCATAAGAACAGAACCGTCATAGGTACTACTAACATCGCCAGCAATAAAGTTTGCTAAAATAACAGCTTGTTCTTCAGCCGCTGAAGTGATTCCGAATAACTGATTGTTAAATTCTGCAATTTCACCAATGGCAAAAACATCGGGGTCAGACGATTGTAAATGCTGATTTACGACCACGCCTCGCCCGCATTTAATTCCACTTTCCTTGGCTATTTCAATATTTGGTATGGTTCCTATGGCATATACAATGGCGTTTGCGGTGAAGAGCTTTCCACTTTTTAGGCTTATATTTAATTCACCTGTATCTTCATCATCAAATACGGTACTCACTTCATTATCAAAATAAATCTGAATGCCTCGTTCCTGAACGTCCAATGCCAGTAACTTACTTGAAACTTTATCTAACTGGCGTTCCATGAGTCGTGAAGCGCGTTGTACTATGGTAACTTTTACATTTTTATGCTTTAAGGCCGCTGCCAGCTCCAAGCCCAATAACCCGCCACCAACAATAGCGACATGCTGTTCTTCTGCAGGCAAACCAGTATCTTCTAAATAGGCTTTAAATCTGTCGGCATCTACTTTATTACGCATGGTAAAGCGCCCTGGAAGATCTATTTGAACATCCCTAGGAATAAAGGCACGACTACCCGTAGCCAAAATTAATTTATCGAATGTATGGGCTTCTCCATTACTATCTGTTACTGTTTTTTTCTCGGAATCCAGTTTTGTTATAAAGGTCTCTGGATGCAAGTGTACATTAAGCTTATCTAATTCTAATTGCTTAATT
Source organism: Aestuariivivens insulae (assembly GCF_022662195.1). Classification (GTDB taxonomy): domain Bacteria; phylum Bacteroidota; class Bacteroidia; order Flavobacteriales; family Flavobacteriaceae; genus Aestuariivivens; species Aestuariivivens insulae. The sequence continues at coordinate 12,870 of NZ_JAKMCS010000015.1, forward strand.
TTTAATAATTGCTCCCAACTCAATTCTTCAGTGACGTACTCTGGAAGCAGTACCCTGTTATAAAACAAGTTAGGTTCTTTTGAAAACACATGAATCTCGTCTTTTTCGTTTTGATCTCTATAATCTTGAATAAAACGAAACGATGCCGCGCCTGCACCGGCGATGACAATTTTCTCTTTTGGTTTTTCGTACTTAGAAACAGACACCCTTGTGAATTTAAAATCAGGCTCCTTAGATACCGGATCAACATGGGTATTGGTTAAGTTATTGGCCCTATTAAAATCGTTTTGCAACTGTTTTCCCCAATGCATGGGTAAAAACACCACGCCTTTTTTAATGGATTCCGTTACTTTGGCCCTAACTCTTACCTGACCATTTTCTCCTAAAACCTCGGTAATATCCCCATCTTTAATCTTGTTTAAATACGCATCAACTGGATTGATTTCCAACACCGGTTTTGGATAATGCGTCTTTAAACGTGATACCTTTCCTGTTTTGGTCATGGTATGCCACTGGTCTCGAACACGACCCGTTGTTAGTATTAGGGGGTAATCTGGACTAGGCTGTACCGATGTATTCTCTATCGTAGTAACGACATTAAAAATGGCCTTTTTTGATGGGGTATAAAATACTTTATCCTGAAACAAGCGAGGCGTCCCTTCGTGTCTATATTCATTTACCGGCCATTGGAATGTCCCTTCATTTTTCAGTCTGTCATAGTTTAGATAGGATACGTCTATATTCGTCCCTTTGGTCATGGCACAGTACTCGTCGTAAATCTCTTCGGCACTATTGTAGTTAAACCCACGAAAGCCCATACGTTGTGCAAAATCGCAAAAGATCTCTACATCTGGTCTTGCCTCTCCTGGTGGGTCTATCTCTTTTGGCAAATATGAAATACGGCGCTCAGAATTGGTCATAGTGCCTTCTTTTTCCAGCCAACCTGCTGCCGGCAATACCAAATCGGCAAATTTAACCGTATCTGAACGATGTGAAATGTCTTGTACTACCACGAATTTTGCTTGCTTCATCGCCCTTTCTATACGGTTGGTATTTGGAAGGCTTACCAACGGATTGGTACAGGCTATCCAAATGGCTTTCAATTTGCCAGACTCTAGGGCATCAAACATTTCCGTGGCTGTTAACCCTGGTTTAGGGTTAATTTTTTCAACACCCCAAAATTGGGCTACTTCCCGTCTATGTTCCTCGTTCATCAAATCCTTATGAACAGCCAAAAGGTTGGCCATTCCTCCTACTTCGCGACCTCCCATAGCATTGGGTTGCCCTGTAAGCGAGAATGGTCCGGAACCAGGTTTTCCTACCTGGCCCGTTATTAAAGAAAGGTTTAACAGGGCTACATTTTTATTTACCCCAACCACACTTTGGTTAAGCCCCATTGCCCACATACTAATAAAGCCTTTGGACAACCCGATAATATCGGCGGCCTTTTTAATATCTTTTTCGGCTACACCACACAGTTTGGCCGCCTTACTTATCTTGGTTTCAAATATTTGCGCTTTATAGGCTTCAAACCCTTCGGTATGATGTTTTATAAAATCCTCATCTATAAGTCCACGTTCGTATAACCTCCTACCAATAGCATTATATAGAATGACATCTGTTCCAGGCAAAACCTGTAAATGTAAATCTGCAAAACTTGCTGTATCTGTTTTCCTAGGATCAACTACTATAATCTGAACATCTGGATTCTCTTCTTTATGTTTTTCTAGGCGTCTGAATAAAATGGGATGGCACCATGCAGGATTAGCACCGGTAATTAAAAATGTATCTGCCAATTCAATATCGGCATAAGAAATAGGCACACTATCCTCTCCAAAAGTCTTTTTATAACCAACCACAGCAGAGCTCATACATAACCTTGAATTGGTATCTATGTTATTTGTTCCCAAAAACCCTTTTGTTAATTTATTGGCTATATAATACTCTTCTGTTAAGCTTTGTCCAGAAACATAAAATCCAACACTATCGGGCCCGTGTTTCTTTATAATTGATTTAAAAACGTTTGCCGCTCTATCCAAAGCAGTGTCCCAACTCACCCGTTCATAGGGATGCGAACGGCTCCAACGCATTTCTGGATATAGAATTCTGTCTGAAGTATCGTTAACAACATAATGCAGGTTCCTTCCTTTAGAGCAAAGCATCCCTTTATTAACTGGATGATCTTTATCGCCTTCAACAATAACCTTATTGTTGTTATCCTTTTTAACAATAATACCGCAGCCAACACCACAATAGGAACATGTTGTTTTTACTTCATTTTTAACCATACATCAGCATTTTTACGAATTTTAAACAATCTCTTCAAAAACCATTTTAAATCAAAAATGTATTTCAATACACTAGGTAATGTAAAATTACGTATAAATACTTAATTACAGTACAAGTATAATAAGTAATCAACAAAAAATATTAGATTGATAAATATAGAATAGTGATTTTAAGGAATTGGTAAAAAAAAGTTAGTATTAAATTCTTGACTATAAAATCGATAAATATCCTATCCTATAAAAAAAGCCAGTAAAGATGACCTTTACTGGCTTCAATTTAAATTAACCTCTCTTTAGTTTAAACCTTAACTTTAATCGTTTCAACCGTATCAAATTCTTCAAACTCTTCAAATTTATTCATTAGCTGCGGTGTGGCTTTATCTGCCATTTTTTGAACAACCCTATGCATCCAAACCAAGCATATGGCCGATAAAATCAACATTAAAATCCAGCAGCTAGACCATAATCCTGTGCCTTCTAAAAGGTACCCGAAAATTATTGGGCAAAAGAAGCCTCCAAGTCCCCCAAGGACACCAACCATACCTCCAACAACACCGACTTCTTCGGGGAAATAATCTGGAATATGCTTATAAACAGCTGCCTTCCCTATACCCCATATAGAACCTATTATTATAGCAATTATAGCAAATATCCAAAGATTGGCTTGAAAATATATATGTGTTTTCCCTTCAGCTATTAACTGTTTCTTTTTAACAACATCTCCTTTTTTTACCAAGGCTTGTTGCCATGATTCCTTAACAGGCAATAGGTGAAACCCATCATCTGCATTAGCTAATTTATCTCCTTTTACCTGCAGTGGGTATGCAACGCCGTCCAATTCAATGTAGGTTGGAGTGACGTTGGTAACAACTCCAGATGTTTTCGCCATAATTCCTTTACCTGCAGCATAAATATTCATTCTAGGGATAATCAAGGCCGCGCTAAATATTAGCGACGTACCTAGAACCCAATACATCACTTTTCTAGCTCCAAATTTATCCGAAAGCCAGCCTCCAAATGCCCTAATAACACCAGATGGCAAACTAAAGCATGAGGCCAAAAAGCCCGCTGTTGCTAAGTCAACGGCATACACGTTGGTATAGTATGGCACTAACCAACCAGCAAATGCAACAAAACAACCAAATACCAAAAAGTAATATAACCCAAACCTCCAAACCCTTACACTTTTAAGGGGCTGCAACATGCCAGCCAAGTTTTTAGTACTCGAAATTGGTTTTTTGTTTTTAGTAGTAAAAAAGAAAACAATGGCCATGAGTATTAAAAAGGCTGCATAAATTTTGGGCATCTCTCTCCAGCCTTCCAAATTGGTTTTTCCATCGGTAAGATAATCTAAAAGTTTAGGTCCTACCAAAGTAGTTATCGCAGCACCAGCGTTTCCTGCTCCAAATATCCCCAAAGCAACACCTTGCCTTTCTCTGGGAAACCAAATGGACGAAAAAGCAATCCCGACGGCAAAGCTTGCACCAGTAATACCAAAGCCTAAGCTACAGAGTGCAAAGGACCAAAAATCATTTGCATAAGACAACAAATACATGGGTATTGCACATATTACCAATAAGCCCACAAAAACTGGTTTGCCACCTAGCTTATCTGTTAATATGCCTGCGGGCAACCTAAATATAGCTCCAGTTAATACCGGAATTCCAATTAACCAACCAATTTCCACTGCACTCCAGTCAAAAACCTGGTTATCAACTAAAAAAGTAACTAATATCCCATTCAACAGCCAAGCGGCAAAACAGAATGTAAATGATAGGGTGTTTAAAAACAGGGTCTTATTAGCTCCTTTTGTTACGTTCATTACAATTTAATTAAGGTTTTAAAACTTTTACACGAATAAACTACGTATTCTTAAAACCAAAACTAAGTAATTTTACGTAATAATACTTAGAAAAAATAAGTGTTTTTAAAATAAATATGAAATTGACAATTAACTGGAGCTATTTTTTCAATTTAAATAAAAGTGGGGATTAATAAATTCATTTTATTAATCCATAAACGTAAGGACTTTAGTATAACTGATACGTCTTAGCCTTTTCTGTAAGCTCTTTTAAATTAGAAACTTCCAACTTTTTCATTAAATTAAATCGATGGACTTCTGCCGTACGCTTACTAATTCCTAACTCTTCGGCGATATCTTTATTGTTTTTCAATTCCAAAACCAAACTGAGTATTTGCTTTTCGCGCTTGGTAAGCTTAAAGGGAAGTTCTACGGGTTGCTTTTGGGGCTCTTGAGCTATGCTGGGTCTATTAACAAAATTATTCATAATAATAGCAGACACATCTCCTGTAAAATATTTACCTCCAGAGGCCACCCTATTCAAGGCCTTTAAGAACTCATCCTTACTAGCGCCTTTCAGCAAATAACCATCTGCACCAGCTTGAATGGACTTTACAACATATTCTTCTGAATCGTGCATAGACAGTACCAATGTACGAACATCCTTGTGGTGTATATTGACTTCTTTAACAACCTCAATACCATTCATTTCTGGCATTCTAATATCCACAATTAGTATATGTGGTTTATGCTCCGCAATAACTTCCAAGGCTTCCTTTCCATCTGAAGCCTCGGCGATCACCTCAATACCTTTCTGGTCCTCTAATAGGGCTTTTATGCCATCTCTTACTAATTCATGGTCATCTGCCAGTACTACTTGAATTTTGTCCATAAGTTACTCGTTATTTCAGCAAAAATAAGAAAATTAAGTATCACTACGTAATTACTTGTTTTTTAATACTGTAGCTTAAATAAAGGATGAAACTACATTTTTCCTAATGGAATATTAAGCGTCACACGTGTTCCTTTTCCTGGTTCGGAATGAAGGAATAAGCGACCGTTAATATACTTAATACGTTCGCGCATAAAAGTTAACCCCATTCCGCCATCGCCATTTTTAACACGCTCCACCTTATCTGGTTCGAAACCCTTTCCATTATCATCTATTACAACACTTAATATATTCTTGCTACTGGACAACGACACTAAAATATGGGTTGAATCGGCGTACTTTATAGCATTGTTAATAGCTTCTTGTGTTATCCTGTAAATATTGATTTCGGTGAGCGAATCTAAGCGCTCATTAAAATCGGTTTTATTAAAAAGCAATATGTCCTTCCCGGTAAGTTTAGCTAACTCTTTGGTGAGTTTTGTTAAGGCGGGAACAATGCCATGGTCTGTTAATTCTGGTGGGGTTAAGTTAAAAGTTGCCGTGCGTACGCCTTTAATTATGTTGGTTGTCAACTCTTTTAAATGCTCAATTTTAGTAGCCGTTTTGGCGGTATCTGAAACATCGATACTCTCCAAATTATACTTTAACCCTGTTAGCATTTGGCCTATGCCATCATGTACATCTTTTGCAATACGGTTTTGCTCTTTTTCTTGGTTCTCAATAATTTTGCTGGAGATGATCTTTTGCTGATTCATTTTCTCCTCAAAGCTTTCCTTAGTCAGTCGCTCAATTTCAAGTTGCCCTGCTTTTCGTTTTGTAATATCGGAAGCTATAATAAGTAATTCAGATTTATCGTCGGTAGGACTAAACGGAATGATTGCCATTTCCAACCAAATGCCTTCACCGTCTTTTGTAGTTGCTTTAAGTTCGCCTTGCCAGCCTGTCTTTTTATATTTCGAGACCAAATCATCAATAACCATGCGCTCATTTTCATGGGTGGACAGGATTTCGGAAAAACTGGCACTGGCCTTAAATCTATTAAATTTAAAAAGCCTCGAAAACTTATTCCCCATATGAACAACCCTTCCTTCTGAAGTGATTCGAGCAAACAACAGTGTTTCATCCATAGCATGGGTCAAAGCCCGCAATTCTTTAATAGACTTTTCTTTGGCTTCACTTAAAACATCCGCATTATAGGCCATTTCCTTGGCTTTCTTTTCGGCAAGGATCAATTCAGATAAACTTCGTTTTACGGTTTTGGCTGTGGGCCAGAAAATAAAAAGGAATTCTGCCAATAACACCAACAAGGTAAATGCCATTAACAAGAGTTCCAGTTTTCGTAACCATGCCACCCTTTCTTCGGCTTCTAGATCGTATTGGTTTACAATAGCATCCATTTTCTGCAAAAAGCCTACTTCATTTTGTTTTACGGTTTCAACACTACTAAAAAAGTCTTGGGTTAAAATATTGGGGGTACCTTCAATTTGTCGTATAATAGTTTCAGAAGCTTCTTTGATAGCCTTAAATGTCGGATTGATTTCATCGAACATTTTAGAAACAATCATGCTATTGTTTCCTGGCAAGCCTAAGTTATCATTTCCTTTTTGTAATGCATTATGCGATAGGGTCCAAACAGATAAAGTATGCTTTAAATTATCTTTTGTAACAATCCTTTGACTATAATCATTCTCTGTTGAAAGTGATAAAATTTCCTTGGTGAGTTTCTGGCTCAACATACGCTGCCTACCGGCTACGTTGATAACACCCGAGTCGCTTTCTTGATCTTTTAAGTGTTTTCTAATTAAAAACTGACTAACAATAACCGACAAAGCAATGGCACTTAATGCTATAATATATAAACGACGTAATCGTTCAAAAGTACTTTGATCTAATGAATTACGTTTGCTAGCCATTACCAACCGTTATTTTATTATATCCCTAAAGCCTGCTTTACCAACGAAAGGTTTTTATCAGAATAATTGAGCTTCAATGCAGCTTCATGTCCTTTTTCAGACATTTTTTTCCAGGTTTTTTGAAGAATATCTATTACTTTTTCTTCGGGGTGCTTCGCAGCAAACTCTTCAAAATAATAGTCAAGAAAAACCAAGCAAACTGTATCTTCCAATGTTTGGGACTCTTCGTTCTTCTTAATTAACTTTTTGGTTATAAGTTGGGAAACCCGCTCTATGTATTGGTCGTCATACCCTACTTGCTTTAAAATATCAGCAGTAATTTCGGCATGCATCTTTTTAAGGGTTTCACGCCATTTTAAATACCCTACTCTATCCATGGGGTATTCATCCCTTGCAATCTTCCATCTACAAATATGTTGTGCTCGTGCCGCTATTTGCAAAGCTTTAGATGCATTAGGTTCAAACTGCAACAATTTTCGCGTCATACGCTGTGAATACAGCAATTCCTTCGGGTATTCCATACCACTAACTGGGTATGTATTTATGTCTTCTGCGTTTTTTTTATCAATTAATGCTATGGCCGTCTCAAATCGTGTTGGTTTCATAATGATGCTATTGGGATGATTAATCTACAAAGCCAATATACACATTTCCTTCTTCAATTTTAACAGGATAAGTAGCAATTTTATAATCTTCACCTCCCAAATTAGATCCGTCCTCTAATGAAAAGTTCTTTTTATGCATGGGGCAGGCTACTTTAGGAATACCATCTTTATCACCTATCATCCCAAGAGCCAATACATTCTCCATTTTGTGGGGGCACATATTTTGGCAAGCATACCACTTCCCCATTCTTGTGTAATTATAGACTGCTATTTGCTTGGTTTTATATTTTATACAGGCGCCGCTATTCTCTGGAAAATCGGATACACTACCCACTTTAAACCAAGTCGCTACTTCATGCTCTAAAACTGTTTGGTACTGTTCTAAAAAATCTTGCATCACTCTAAATTTTATCTTTAAATTATTCTTTTTTGGGCGTTACCCTGACGGTAAAGGTCAGGGTCGGGCTTTCCGTTACAATCTTTTTGTGCTTCACCTTTCGTTGCTTTGCATGGTGCGTTCAAAGAATATATATATTATTTTCAACCTATGTTCAGGGCGACACAAAAAGGATTTTCACTTCAATCCCTAACGCAAACCCAATTCTAAGTTCATTTTTTCAACTTCAAACTTTATTAAACCCAGGCCTTAGGCATTTTTTGATCGCGCATTGGCACAAACACTAAATTGTCGTCTGTATCATCAGAGTTAACAAAGTGCTTAAAGCGTTTAAGCATGTTTGGATCTTCAATCGCTTGTTTCCATTCGCATTCGTATTTATTGATCAATCCCTGCATCTCTTTTTCCAACTCTTCGGCTATACCTAGTGAATCTTCAATAATTACTTGACGCAAATAATCGATACCGCCTTCCAGTTTATCCAACCAAGGCGCTGTTCTTACCAAAGGTCCGGCGGTTCGTATGTAATACATAAGGAACCTGTCTAAATATTTTATAGCGGTTTCGTCATCCAGTTGTTCTGCAAAAAGAACCGCATGTTTTGGGGTTGCCCCTCCATTACCGCATACATAGAGGTTCCATCCGCCTTCAACGGCAATCAATCCAAAATCCTTACCTCTAGCCTCGGCACATTCCCGTATGCATCCAGACACACCTCCTTTTAGCTTATGGGGCGATCGTAAGCCTCTATACCTATTTTCTATCTCTATGGCAAAGGTCACACTCTCATGCATACCATAGCGGCACCATGTAGATCCCACACAACTTTTTACGGTACGTAGTGATTTACCATAGGCGTGCCCGCTTTCAAATCCGGCATCGATTAAATCTTTCCAAATAAGGGGCAATTCATGTAATTGTGCCCCAAACAGGTCAATACGCTGTCCGCCAGTTATTTTTGTGTATAAGTCATATTTTTTAGCGACCTCTCCAATAACAATTAATTTGTCGGGAGTAATCTCTCCACCAGGAACCCTTGGTACCACCGAATAGGTACCGTTACGCTGAATATTGGCTAAAAAGCGATCGTTTGTATCTTGTATCGCTACCTGACGGTTAGGCGTTTCCATATGGATGCTTGCAAAAATAGACGCCACTACCGGTTTACAAGTTTCACAACCATGGCCTTCGCCAAATAAGTTCAAGGCTTCATCGTAATCTTTTACCTTATTAATTTTTATAAGATCATATAATTCCTGTCTATTAAAGGCAAAGTGTTCACAAACCGTTTCCTTAACTTCTTTTCCTTGCGATTTCAAGGTTTCATTAACCAAATCGACCACCATGGGCTTACATCCACCACAGCCAGTGGTTGCCTTTGTTTTAGCAATAACATCCCCCAGGTTATTACAGCCTCCTTCGGTAATGGAACAACAGATGTCGCCTTTGGTCACACTTTCACATGAACACACTTGAGCGACATCTGGAATATCCATAACACTACCAAACGAAGATCCGCCTTCTCCACGTCCTCCAATAATCAATTCTTCTGCTTCTTCGGGTATTGGCAGACCATTTAAATAAATTTGATGAAGCATATTATAATCGGAAGCATCACCAACTAAGATACCTCCCAATAGCGATTTACCATCATGACTCACATTAATACGCTTATAAAGGTTTCTTGTCTTATTTTCATAAACAATAGAATAGCCTTTTTCAACCGGCATAAAAGGTTCGCCATAGCTTGCCACATCAACACCTATCAATTTCAGTTTGGTAGACATATCAATATTATCCTCCATCAAAACATCTGGGTTTCCTAAAATTTGTTGAACTGCAACCTCAGCCATATCATAGCCAGGAGCCACCAGACCATAAATCATCTGGTTAAACAAGGCCACCTCTCCAATGGCATAAATCTCGGGATCTGATGTTTGCATCCTATTATTAACGACAATACCCCCTCGAACTCCCATTTCTAAATGGCATGTTTTTCCCAGTTCATCACGTGGTCTTATACCAGCAGATACCACTAACATCTCTACATCTATTTTATCATACTCGCCAAACTGCATGCCTGTAATAGCTCCCTTGCCCAAAATCTTATTGGTGGCCTTAGACAAGTGGACCTTTATACCTAAGGATTCTATTTTTTCCTGTAACACCTTACTGCCACGCGTATCTAATTGCCTTGGCATTAACTTTGGAGCAAACTCTACTACATGAGGTTCAAACCCCATATCCAGTACAGCCTTGGCTGCTTCCAGTCCTAAAAGTCCACCACCAAGCACTGCTGCTTTTATGGTTTCTTCCTTATCGGTTTTTAAGGTTTCAGCATAAGCCAACATGTCTTCAAGGTCTTCAATAGTTCGATATACAAAAACGCCTTTTTTTTCGATTCCATCGATATTAGGAACAAAAGGTGCCGATCCAGTAGCTAATACTAAGTAATCGTATTTATAATGTAGATCCTTAGAGGTTGTAACCTTTTTCGAAGCCCTATGGATATCTGTAACCCGTTCATTGGTTATCAACTTAATACCTTGAGACTCATACCAGGAACGCGGTGCCATTTCCAAAGCTTCTGCATCTTGATTTTCGAAGTATTCACTTAAATGAACACGATCGTATGCTGGTCTTGGCTCTTCACCAAAAACCAATATTTCAAATCCATTACTATCTGGTTGTGCTACAAACTTCTCACAGAATTTATAACCAACCATACCATTACCTACGACGATTACTCTTTTCATATCTACGTATTTATAAAACAAAAATAAGTATATATACGTATTAATTGATACGTAATAGTGTCAATTTTAGTAAAAAAGTAAATTATTAGGAATTTCGTAAATGGAATTAGGCTTCTTTATTCATAACTCAAAAAACGGGATATTTTTTAAGAAAATACAAACCCATATATTAAGGCAACACAATCCTATTTATGAAGCTTCGACTGTTATAATGACACTTTTAGAAGCAGGCGTTTTAGCCGTATGCGCAAAGCTTTCTAAAGGTACCAACACATTGGTCTCGGGAAAATAAGTCGCACAGCAACTTTTGGGAATATCGTACCCTACCACTTTAAAATTATTGGCTGTTCTGATCTTACCCTTGTAATGTGATTTTAAATTAACAACTTGCCCATCTTTAAGATGACGCGCTTTCATATCGTTACGGTTCATAAAAATAATTCGCCTTTCATTATAAATGCCGCGATACCTATCGTTCATACCATAAATAGTGGTATTGAATTGATCATGGCTACGAATGGTCATCATTATTAATTCACCGTCTTTCAAAATCCATTTGGGCAGTTTATTCAACGTGAAATTCGCCTTACCTGTTTGGGTCTTAAACTGTCTAATACGGGCTCCATTGGGCAAATAAAAACCTGATGGTATTTTTAAGCGTTTGTTATAATCTTCGAAACCGGAAACAACTTCTGCTATATCATCCCGTACCAGATTATAATCTGCTTTATATTTTAACCAATCTATATTTGAACGTCCTTTTAATGTGGCATGCGCTATACCACAAACTACAGCCACTTCACTTAATAAATCCGTAGAGCAAGGCTCCAAAACACCTTTGGTTGATGAAACAATACCCATTGAGTTTTCTACACTCTGTACCTGCTCTCCTGTTTTTTGGAAGTCCTTTTCGGTACGTCCTAGACATGGTAAAATAAGGGCCTCCTTACCTGTTACCAAATGCGAGCGGTTTAATTTTGTGCTCACATGCACGGTTAAACTACAGTTAGATAGTGCTTGTGCCGAATATAACGTATCTGGTACTGCTGAAATGAAATTTCCCCCCACCCCAAAGAATACCTTGGCTTTCTTTTCATACATGGCCTTAATGGCATCAATTACAGAATAACCTTGTTTAGCTGATGGCTTAAAACCATATTTGGCTTCAATTTTATCTAAAAAGGCTTGTGGTGCTGCTTCCCAAATACCTACGGTTCTATCGCCCTGTACATTGGAATGCCCCCGCACCGGGCATGTTCCAGCACCTTCTTTTCCAATACTCCCTTTTAACAATAAAAGGTTAACCAGTTCTCTAATATTGTCTACTGCATTTTCGTGCTGGGTCAAACCCATGGCCCAACAGATAATAATCTTGTTGTTGTTAAGGATTAAATCAAACACCTCATCAAAAATTGCTTGGGACACTCCTGCCGCCTTTAAGCAATCATCGAAATTATAGGTTTTTAAATCTACAATGAAATCATGATAACCATGTGTATACTCATCTATAAAATCTTTATCAAACACTCGTCCTGTTTCTGCTTCTTTTTCCAATAGCTTAAGCAAAATGGATTTAAAAAAAGCGACGTCCCCATTAATCATTAGAGGAACAAAAACGTCTGCTATTGGCGTTCCTCCCGTTAATAGTTTTATGGGATTTTGCGGATTGGTAAATTTGATAAGACCTGCTTCGGGTAACGGATTGACAGCTATTATTTTTCCTCCATTATTTTTACACTTTTCCAATGCAGAAAGCATTCTAGGATGGTTTGTTCCGGGGTTTTGCCCTATAACCATAACTACCTCCGCCTTATATAGATCGTCTAGTGTTACAGATCCTTTTCCAATACCTAAGGTTTCAGATAGCGCTTTACCACTGGCTTCATGGCACATATTGGAACAATCGGGTAAATTGGATGTGCCAAATTCACGAACAAACAACTGGTAGAGAAAAGCGGCTTCGTTGGTAGTTCTCCCCGACGTGTAAAATACAGCTTCGTCAGGATTATTAAGTGCGTTTAAATGTGTGGCTACTTTCCTAAAAGCATCTTCCCAAGAAATGGGCCTATAATGGCTTTCGCCTTCTGCCAGAAATAAAGGTTCTGCCAAGCGCCCCGATTTCCCTAATTCAAAATCGGACCAACTCGCTAATTCGTCTACCGAATGTTTGGCAAAGAAGGCATGGCCTATGGTTTTATTTTGGGCTTCTTCGGCTATGGCCTTTAAACCATTTTCGCAATATTCCCCTAACGATGAGCGCTCGTCATCGGGATCGGGCCATGCACAACCTGGGCAATCAAAACCTCCCTTTTGATTAATTTTAAAGGAAAGCTTTAAGGCATCAACCATATTCATATACTTACTGGCATGCCCAACGGCACTAGAAACACCACCAAAACCCGCACTGTTCTTGGCCGGTGCTTTGATTTTTAGATCGTTAAACACTTCTGGCGTTAATGCCTTTTTATCCATAACACTTTATTCTATTTCAAATATCGTATTTTTTATAACATTATATATAAATATTACACCTAGTTACTTGTTAAAGAGCAAATAAATATTCTATATTAGAGTATTGATATTGGGAAATTAAAAAATGAAGAAGAAAATTACTTTAAAGGATATAGCCACCACGTTTGGCGTTTCCATTGCTACAGTGTCGAAAGCACTTAATGACAGCTATGACATTAGCGTTACGACCAAGCAAAAAATACAGGAGTACGCCAAAGCACACCATTACAAGCCTAACACTATAGCCCTTAATTTACTTAAAAAATCCAAGACTAAAACCATTGGTGTTGTTATCCCCAATATTATGAATAGTTTTTTTGCTAAGGCTTTTGTTGGTATTGAAAATATAGCTTCTCAGAATGGTTATCAGCTTGTATCATGTATTTCCAATGAATCTTATGAAAAAGAAGTTAAAACCATTGAGCTACTAAAACATGGTGATTTGGATGGTCTTATCATTTCCTTAGCCGAAGAGACCCAGATAAAGCAAAACTTCACGCACTTACAAAATACGCTGGACGAAGGAATCCCCATAGTCATGTTCGATAGGGTTACTGAGAATATTGCTTGCGATAAGGTTATTGTTAATGATATGGAAAGTGCGTATAGTGCAACCCATCACTTACTTAAATCTGGCTGTAAGCGTGTGGCGTTAATCTCCATAATCGATAATTTAAGTGTTGGCAAGCTTCGTGTTGAAGGCTATAAAAAAGCAATTACCGAATTTAACATGCCTATTGAAGATCGGCTTATTGTTCGCATTGGCAATCATGAAGATTTTGATGCGATATTAAAAGTTACGCTTTCCGATAAAACTATTGATGGCCTCATTTGCCTAGAGGAGGATGCTACGGTTAATACTACAAAACTGGTTAAACAGATGGGATATAAAATCCCCGAAGACATCTCTATTGTATGTTTTACCAACGGAAAGATTTTACAACACCTCAGCCCTTCTATTTCAGCTATTAGCCAACATGGGAAACATATTGGGGAAACGGCCATATCGATGCTTATTGATCGTATTGAAAACAATACGCCCAATAAGCCCTTTATAACCAAAATGGTAAAAACAAGCTTGATTGAGCGTGAAAGTACTAAATCTATTAAATAATTCCTTATCCCGTAAAGTAGGTTAGTATAGTAACCACTACAATAACCAATACGATGGACAATACAACGTCTATGGTATCAAAACTAGCTTTATTGGCCTGTTTTTGTTCTTCGGAAAGGGTCCCAAAAGCCAAGCCTTTAATGGCTTGATAGTTTGGCGCTTCAGAGACCAAGCTTACGATAACGCAAACAATCACAGAAAATATAAACATAAATATAGCCATATGGGCAAAATTGATAGCTGCAAAACTATGGGCCACTCCTGTTAGACTATCGATGTTTATTTCTGCTGTAATACGTAATGCAGCAACAACCAATCCAGACATTAGGGTAACTATTGCAGCTTTGGCATTAACCCGTTTCCATACTATTCCCAGTATAAAAACAGCTGTAATTGGTGGTGCGATATAAGACTGTACACTCTGTAAATATTTATACAGTGTGCCGCCACCTATTTTTTCCATAATGGGAATCCATATAATACCCAATACTACCACAATAGCTGTAGCAATTTGACCTATTCTAACCAATCGCTTCTCGGTCATGTTAGGCTTTAATTTCTTGTATATATCAATGGTAAAAATTGTAGAACACGAATTAAATACCGAAGCCAACGAACTCATAAGGGCCGCCATTAGACCTCCAGCTACTAAACCTTTTAGTCCAACCGGAAGCAATGTTTTAACCATAACAGGAAAAACCTGATCTGCTCTATCGTACGAGAGCACGCCTTTTTGTGCCAAGGCAAAGGCAATTATACCTGGGATTAAAAAAATAAAAATGGGTAATATCTTTAAGTAGGCTCCAAAAATGGCACCTCTTCTACCAATTTTGATGTTATTCGCCGCCAAGGTTCGTTGTACTATATATTGGTCTGTACACCAATACCAGACCCCAACGACTGTTCCTCCAAACAATAGCCCTGTCCAGGGAAATTCTGGATCGTCTATAGGGCGCCACATATTAAAATGTCCCGAACCAACCGTAGTTCTTAACTCAGCCCAGCCTCCAACTTCCTGTAACCCTAAATAAGTTATAATTACAGATCCTGCAATAAGGATAACGGTTTGTAATGTTTCAGTATAAATAACGGCTTTCATGCCGCCTATAATGGTATATATTCCTGTGAAGACCACAATACCTATGGCACCATACCAAAACGGAATACCTAGTAATTCTGATACCACTATACCGCCAGCATAAATGGTTACCGATACTTTGGTAACAACATACCCCGCAAGTGAAAATACCGATAAAAACCAACGGGAACGTGCATCGAAACGTTTTTCCAGGAATTCTGGCATGGTAAAAGCTCCACTTCTAATATAAAATGGCAAAAACAACCATCCTAAAAGGAGTACTATCCAAGCGTGCAACTCGTAATGTGCCATGGGCATACCCGACTCGGCTCCTGTACCGGCTAAACCAACCACATGTTCCGAGCCTATATTAGACGCAAAAATAGAAGCTCCTATCACAAACCATCCCACATTTCGTCCTGCTAAAAAATAATCTTCGGTATTTTTATTCCTCTGTAGGATCACCCACACAGCAACTCCCATTAGAGCCAAAAAATAAGCACCTAATACGACCCAATCTAAACCTTCTAATACTGAATTCATAAGACTAAATGTATTGGTTTATAATATTTTCAAATAACTCTTGCTTGCCGCTCACCAATGGCAATTCTCCATTTTCCTGGGCAATTTTATACAAATCGGTTAGCGCAAGTTTGCCCTCTTCAAATGCTTTACCATTCCCTGAATCGAACGAACTATAACGTTCTTCTCTTAATTTTTCATAGGGTGAAGAGGTTAAAATTTTATTAGCTGTCAATAAGGCGCGTGCAAAGGTATCTGCTCCACCGATATGTGCATGAAAAACATCGTCTATATCGGTAGAGTTTCTTCTTATTTTGGCATCAAAATTTACGCCACCACCTTGCAGTCCGCCTGCCTTAAGGAATACCAACATGGCTTCGGTTGTTTCTTGGATATTATTGGGAAACTGATCGGTATCCCATCCATTTTGGTAATCTCCCCTATTGGCGTCGATACTACCCAACATACCGGCTTTTGCCGCGACTTCCAATTCATGTTGAAAAGTATGCTGGGCCAATGTTGCGTGGTTAACTTCTATATTTATCTTAAAGTCTTTATCTAAACCATATTCCTTTAAAAAGCCAATAGCCGTAGCCGTATCAAAATCATATTGGTGCTTAGAAGGCTCCATGGGTTTAGGCTCAATGAAAAACGTTCCTTTAAAACCTTGGCTTCTGGCATAATCTTTAGCCATAGTTAAAAATTGTGCCATATGATCTAATTCTCTACCCATATTGGTGTTCAACAAAGACATATAACCTTCACGGCCGCCCCAGAACACATAGTTTTCACCATTAAGCTTTATGGTAGCATCTAAAGCCAGTTTTACCTGCCCGCCCGCTCTGGCCACGACATTAAATTCTGGATTGGTTGCAGCTCCATTCATATATCTCGGATTGGAAAAGCAATTAGCCGTACCCCACAGCAATTTTATTCCTGAGGCAGCTTGCTTGTCCTTAATATAATCGGTTATGGTTGCCAATCGTTTTTCAGATTCTGAAAAAGAGGAAGCTTCTGCAACTAAATCATAATCATGGAAACAGAAATAATCAAAGCCCATTTTACTTATAAATTCAAAAGCTGCGTCGGCTTTATCCTTCGCCGCCTGTATAGGGTCTGTAGATTGGTCCCATTTAAAGTTTTGGGTTCCTGGTCCAAAAGGATCGGCTCCCTGTCCGCAGAAGGTATGCCAATAGGCCACTGCAAATTTAAAATGCTCTCGCATGGTCTTACCCGCTACCACTTGGTCTGGATTGTAATATTTAAATGCCAGGGGATTATCTGACTCCCTTCCTTCGTATTGTATCTCTGAAATACCTTTAAAATACTCTGTGTTTCCTATTATTGCCATCTATATTTATTATTTATTTTATGATTAAACTTTGTTCAATATAAGTTCAAGTTCCTGTTTCCAATTTTTATAAGCTTTTAAGTACGGCTCCTTATTGCTTAGAGGTTTAAAGGTCATAACGTGATCATTATCCATGATCACTTTTCCAAAACTTTCAAAGTCGCCCTTATGCAGCTCTACTGCCCGAGCAGCACCAATAGCTCCGGTGGTATTGTATATTTCTATGTCTTGGTCTATTAATGTGGCTACTGTATTTGCAAATATCCCTGAGCGGAATAAATTATCATTTCCAGCACGTATAACCTTTGCTTTTATACCATCTGACTTTAATAATTCCATGCCATAGACGAACGAAAACGCAATGCCTTCCAAAGCGGCCCTACATAGGTGCCCTTTATGATGCTTATTTAAGTTCAAATGAATTATTCGTGTGCCTATTTCTTTATTATTCAACATGCGTTCGGCTCCATTTCCAAAAGGTATTAAGCAAACGCCCTCTGATCCTACAGCTATATCTGAAGCCAACTGGTTCATCTCTTCATAAGAGCTAACAGCTAAATTGTTCAATAACCAACGGTATTGGATACCTGCCCCATTAATGCACAATAATTTACCTATACGAAGCTCAGTTCGTTTTGTATAATTAACATGTGCAAAATTGTTGACACGAGAACTTTCTTTTACAGACATGCTATCGGTCACGGCATATAAAACGCCCGAAGTGCCTCCTGTTGCCGCTACTTCTCCAGGGTTGAACACATTTAGTGATAATGCATTGTTTGGTTGATCGCCCGCTCTGTAGTATATAGGTGTTCCCTTGGCTAAACCACTTTCCTCAGCCCCTTTCTTATCAACCATTGCTTGTAACCCAAAAGTTTCAACAACATCTGGGATCAATGCCCTTTCAATACCATAGTAATCGAGTAAAAATTGGGCGATATCATGTTTGTTAAAATCCCAAAAAATACCTTCAGACAAACCAGATATGGTAGTATTTATAGTATTGGATAATTTATATGCGATATAATCCCCGGGCAACATGAACTTATGTATACGCTCATATAGCTGTGGCTCATTATCTTTTACCCATTTTAATTTTGAAGCCGTAAAATTTGCTGGTGAGTTTAACAAATTGGATGTACAGTTTTCATCTCCTATACCAGAGAATGCCTCATTACCAATTCCAACCGCCCGGCTATCACACCAAATGATACTTTTTCTTAGCGGAACCCCCTGTTTATCAACAACAACCAACCCATGCATTTGATACGAGATCCCAATGCCCTTAATTTGGTCACTGGATATATTGTATTGCGCTTTTAAACGTTTTATGGCATTACAACTATGTAGCCACCAATCATCTGGTTCTTGCTCCGCCCATCCACTTTTTAGGGCCTGCATATCCATTTCTTCTTTTGGCTCTTGAACAACGCCTATGCTCCTTCCTGATGCTGCTTCTACTAAAGCTGCTTTTATACTGGAACTACCTATATCTAATCCTAAATAATACAATGTCTATAAAAATAATGTTGATTCAAATTTAAGAAGAGATCCCTTATTTTTATTCGATATGCTTTATTCAGTCAGAAGAACTCAATACCACAAAAAACATAACAACCTGATTTTAAGATGTATAATTAATAAATTACACTACTTAAAGGTTTTCGTGATTTCCTTAGCTTACTCTGGCTACGACTATTTAAAATTCTGGGTATGTAAGTTTTTGTAATCTTCTAAGGTGTCCAAGTCAACATTCTTAAATGCACAGTTTAAGATTTTAACAAAGACCTGATTCTTTTTCAATAGAGCCTTTGCTCCTAAGTCACCTTTTAACTGTGATAATTGCACTAAATAGCTAGCATCGAACAGGACGGGCACCCCTTGTGTTCCATTTTGATAAAATGTTGCAATGATTTGTTTCTTGCCTGTTGAAAAATTTGAAATCAAAGTATTGAGGTATTCAGAAGATACCAATGGCTGATCTGCTAGGGTAATTAACAGACCATCTGGCTTTATGGTTTGTTGCTTTACATAATTTGAAGCGAAAGCTATTGAAGACGCTAAACCCTGTGCCCATTGCTTATGATCTAAAATTGTTATTGGTAAATGCTCTATTTCTTTCTTTATAATGGCATAGTTTGCTCCTAAAACAACAATAATTTCTTTGGATTTGGTCTTTAAGGCGGTCTTTATCGTATGAAGAATCAAACTATATTCCCCCCACTGTAAGAGTTGTTTGGGAGTTCCCATTCTGGTTGAAGCTCCTGCTGCTAAAATAACTAAAGCAATATTTGACGATTCAGTAGACAACATTAGATTGTCTTTTTAGTATGGATTTTGCCTATCTTCTTACTTAATGATATGGGCTCATGATTTCGAGTAAAAGCTAAAATCTCTGAAACAATAGAAACCGCAATTTCCTCTGGAGTTTCCGACCCTATATTTAATCCTGCAGGGCCATGGATAGAATCTAAAAAAGCATCGTCGATTTCGGGGCAATATTCCATAAACTGGTTTAACATATCGTCCCTTCGCTTCGAAGGCCCCAATAAACCAATATAAGCCGGTGTCGTATTTTTAAGAGCCACTAAGTATCGCAGATCATTGGCAAAATTATGGGTCATAAGCACTATCGCTGTTTGACCATCAATTTTATCTACTTCTAACTGTTCTGGTGTACTACAAATAAAAGCATGGGCCCCCGAAAAGTTTGCTATTGATTTTTGCTCTTTTACCCCTGCTACGATTACAACTTCCCAACCAGTCAATGCGGCATACTGGCATAATTTCACCGCATCGTGCTCTGCACCAATAATCATTAACTTAAAACGCGGCGGCATAGGTTGCCTAAAAACAGAAAGTGTATTGGTGTCGTAATCCAAAGAAGGGTTTGAAATTGAAAATATGGCATCTTCTATTTTCACATAAGAGCCCAAGCCCTTGTTAGATCCCTCTTTTTTTTCAAAATAGGAAAGGATTTCAAACGAAAATCTGTTGTCTATACAATTAGAAAACGCCTTATAGAATGTATTACCTGGATCGAATAGTTCCAATAAAATATATAATATCCCTTCGCAACCTAAACGGTAGCGTCCATCGTAAGTCATGATTTTTGAAGTTCCGGTTTTAAAAACCGACTGCGATTGCAACTGCACTTCTTTTTCCACACAACCACCGCTTACAGCTCCAACCATAGTGCCATTTTCCAAGACCAACATTCTAACACCAGGTCTACGATAGGACGAACCATCCAATGCGACTACCGAAGCTAAAACCGATGCAACACCGCTTTGCTTCGCCGATAGGGCTTGCTCTACTATATTCTTGAATTCGTGTGTCATAGCAGTATTATCCAACCACTTTTTCCATTGCCATATTATTTGCAAATGGTTGTTTGTAAAGTCGTTGTCCTGTCGCCTGATATATAGCGTTTGCCAAAGCACCCACTACGGGTGGCAGCCCTGGTTCACCTAAACCAGTTGGATCTACATCGCTATCAACAAAGTATACTTCAATAGCTTCTGGAGCTTGCGAATGACGAATAAGTTGATACCTATCAAAATTAGTTTCATTAGGAGTACCATTCTCAAAGGTCAACTGACTGTACATTGCATGGCCTATACCATCTATTACACCACCCTGTATGATATTTTCAGCACCATCTGGATTGATAACGATACCACAGTCGACCGCACACCAAACTTTTTTAACTTTTGGTTTTCCATTTTCCATAGCTACATCAACCACTTGGGCAACATAAGAATGATGGCAGAAATAAGCGGCCACACCGCGATATATACCTGGTTTGGTTTCTCCCCAATTTGATTTTTCCTTAACTAATTTCAAAACCCCAGCATACCGTTCGGGTTCATATTCGTTCTTTTCTCCAACAGGTTTATTAATGGCTCGATCGAATAATTCTAAACGGAAATCTATGGGATCCTTTCCTGCTAATTCCGCGACCTCATCCAAAAAGGCTTGTTCGGCCCCTGCCGTAAAATGTGATCTAGGAGCCCGCCATGCCCCTGTTGTTACATTGGTTTCCACATTGATATTTTCAGCTAAATAATTATCGACCGTTCCTGCTGGAAAACGGTCTTTAAATACTGATCCTTCTGGTAAACCAGCGCCTTTCACACTAAAGGCAACTAGGTTATTGCTTTCATCCAAACCTGCTTTATAAACCAACTGGTAAGCTGGCCTATAGGTTCCTTGGGTCATATCGTCTTCCCTAGTGTATATAATCTTAACAGGTGCTCCTATTTTTTTGGATATGGCTGCAGCCTCTACTCCAAAATGCACATATAACCTTCTACCAAAGCCTCCTCCTATACGGGTCATATTCACCGTAATATCTTCTATTGGCAAACCCAGCAATTTAGAAACAGAGGTTTCCAGTGCTTCAGGCGTTTGTGTAGGTCCTATAAGTTCCGCAGAACTATCGGTAACATTTGCAAAAAAGTTCATCGGTTCCAAGGTATTGTGTGGTAGAAACGGTGAACTATAGCTCCGCTCAATCACTTTAACTGCTTTACTAAAAGCATCATCTGGATCGCCATCTTTTCTACTATCCTTAACTGTTCCAGAAACCAATGCGGTTTCCAATAGGTTGGTATGCATTTCTGAATTTTCCAATTCTGAAGCCTTTTCCCAATTGGCCTTAATGGCTTTTTTGGCTTTCATTAATTGCCATGTGGAATCTCCTACTAGGGCTATAAGTTGTAGAAAGCCTTTTTCATCACACCACGCTGGGTCTTCAACTGTAATATCAATAGTAAAGGCATCTTTCACTCCGGGCATCGCTTTAATTTCTTCTTCATTGAAATCCTTCAACTTCATGCCGAATGCTGGTGGATGCTGTATCATGGCCAATTGCATGCCTTCTCTTTTAAAGTCCAGCCCGTACATGGGTTTTCCGGTTACAATTTTTTCGCCTTCAACATTCTTTTTACTGGTCCCTATTAATTCAAAATCATGGATATCCTTAAGCTCAACTTCCTCAGGAATTTCAATACCTACGGCTTTAGAGGCAATAGCGCCATAACCAATGCTTCGTTCTCCATTTATCTCTTTAATAATGCCTTTAGCCACACTTAAATCTGAAACTGCTACACCCCATTCTTTGGCAGCTGCCTCCAATAACATCCTTCTTCCGGTGGCGCCCGCCATTCTAAGGGCATTCCAACTCAATCGGATGGATAAACTACCTCCTGCAAATTGATTTTGATATATCCCTGTATTCAATGGTGCCTGCTCCACAACTACATTATTCCAATCCACATCCAGTTCTTCGGCTACAATCATAGGCATTGAGGTTCTTACATTCTGACCGATCTCTGGATTGGGAGAATATATGGTTACCATACCGGTATCCCCAATCTTTATGTAGCCATTGATTTCAAACCACTCCTTAGGAATGGCTACTGTTTCCTTTATTTTTTTATCTGAAGTGCATCCTGTAAACCAACTAAAGCCTATAAGCATCCCACCACCTGCTGCGGCGGATATCTTCAAGAAAGAACGACGGTTGTATTGTGTTTTTATTTTGGTCATGATTCCTGGATTTAAAGTTTAGATGCTGTTTTAATAGCTTGTTTTATTCTTACATAGGTTCCACATCTGCAAATGTTTCCATTCATGGCTGCATCAATATCTTCATCTGAAGGGTTTGGATTGTTCTCTAACAAGGCAGCTGCGCTCATAATTTGTCCGCTCTGGCAGTACCCACATTGATAAACATCGTGTTCTAGCCATGCTTTTTGTACTGGATGGTCTGCATCTTCAGAAAGGCCTTCTATAGTTGTGATTTTCATGCCTTCAGCCTGTGATACCTGGAGCAAGCAACTACGAACTGCATTTCCGTTAACATGAACTGTACATGCGCCACATTGCCCAATACCACAACCATATTTTGTTCCCAAAAGATCTAAATGATCCCTTAAAATCCATAATAAAGGCGTATCCATATCTGCTTCAACAGTATGTTTGTTACCATTAATTTTTAAAGTGAAAGTTGGCATAGCTAAGTGTATTAGAAGTTTGCTTTCTAAAGTACAAAAAATATAAACACCCCTCTTTATTACCAAATGGGTTTTAACATTGTTTTAATAAAACCCTAACGCTTACTTTTTTGGTAGAGCAGCATATAGCTTTACCACAAAAAAAATAGGTTGCCTTGGAAAATGTTCCAGACAACCTACTTGTTTAAAAGATAACTATAGGGTAATACTACTCGGTAGTATAGGCATAAATTTCGGCCATGGCTGCATTATTGGTGCCATCGTGAGCCGACTTGGCTATAAATTTGAAATACCTGAATGTCGTTGCAGAAGACAAATTAATATCTTGTGGTGCCGACGAATTACCTAAAACGAAATCACCTAGACTCTGCCAGCTTGAATTATCGGTACTTACCTGAATTTCAACGTCCTTTACGGCCCTACTAAGGCTTTGTCTTTGTACAAATCGAAAGCCGCTTGCGGTAATCGATGAACCAGCATCTACAGTAATATGGTGTGGTGGTGTGGCCGTACAACCAGACCAACATGAGTGCCAGTAGGTATTCACATCGCCATCCAATACATCGGCTGCCCGTCCTGTTGATCCTTCACCTCCACTATCTTCTTGGGTACTATAATCGATAACAGACCATCCTGTTCTGCTCAATAAAGTTGGTTCTGCTGGAAGTGTAGGCACCTCTAACTGTGCAAAGTTTATATTTGGTGCAACGCCACTAGCTGTTCTAGTATGTGAAGAATAAGGTACTTGGTTATCGCTAAAGAAGCCACAGTTTTTTAAATAAAAGCTGCTTGAATTAGTGCTACTTACACCTCCATCATAATCAAATCTAACACCGCTACTTGCAGTACCATCCACAGTATACGTAGCCGTTGTCATTTCATTCCAATTGCCTTGAGTATCATACGCCCATTGATTGGTAAAATCCACACGTCTGGTTTCGTCACCCATAGTCGTATTGAAGTTCTCTATAAAGGAATGTAAATCTGTTAGGTGTGGGGCTGCAGGGTATGGCCTTCTAAAGCTGGCTATCAATTTCCAATCTCCAACCTCTGGGGCATAGAAATAGGCTGTATAATCAGTAGTATTACTAGCATTCGATTCACCCTTCAACAAAAACTTATAGGTGTTTCCGGCAACCCACGGATAAACCAAATAACTCTGGGCACCAGAGCCTTCGCCTCCAAACTCCCCTACAGTCACTCCATCGCCATAACCCAAAGGAATTACTGTATATTCTTCAGGTATTTGGTTAGGGTCTTGGGTATCGTAAGCACTCCATACCGAGAACAAAATACGTCTTTCGGTCTCGCTGTTAACCTGCATGCCGAAATAACCTCCCGAAAAACCATCTGCCATAAAATATGATCCTACAGGATCCATTCCTACCGGCACGGTTAACTCATTGTAAAACCAGGTAATATCTTTATTAGCAGGTTCATCATAACCTAAATGACAGGAAGGTCCTCGTCTCCCCCAATAAAACCAATCTGAATCGACATAGGTAATGTTAGCCGACCAAGAGCTATCTCCCAGTAACACATTGGATATCTCCCCAAAAGAGCTTCCACTGGTAGAAACCCCTTCCAGTTCTACATAGTAATAGCCAGTTTGGTTGATCGTAACTGAGCCTATATAATGCTTTTTAAAGTTATTGGAACTCGAAAATGTTTGTTGTTGGGAAACGCCATCGAAAGTAACCTTTAATGTGGTATTTCCCGAAAATTTTGCTTGAAGCCCAAGTTCTATACTACCAGTTGATTTGGCATAAAAATAAGTTCTGATCTTGTCGCTTGAACTTGTCCAATTTTTAATACCTCCCGACACTACTATATTTGAAGTGGCTGTTGGATTGTCGACCACCCAACTGTTTCCTTCACAGGGTACCGAAATGGATAAATTATTAGTAGATGGCCCTCCCTTGGCTTCGGCTTCTACTATTGCTTGATCCCCGCTTGTAGCTTCATCTTTACTGCATGAGTAATTACACAACAAAGTAGAAAAACATACTAATAGTACTAATTTGATTGTTTTCATAGTTTTAGTTTAGTTTTATAGTTAATAAATGGTTTAAGTATCTACTTATAATACAGTTATAAAGATGCGAAGTACTATTCCAAACAGTAATATTTTAACATTTTTTGAAATAATTTTCGCCTCTACGTTTATTCATAACCGCTTTATAATAGGACAATTAAACCTTTAAAGCAACATCATAAAAAAGCGGTTTTTTTATTTAAACAATATCACATAGCAGACTCAACCCTTTGTACAAGTCGACAGAATTTTAGTCTTAAAAATAGTTCTCGATACATACCGACAGTAAACGTCGGCACACTCGAACTGACTGACATATTATTACTGCTTTGATTCAAAATACACGATGGGTAGAGTTAATCTAACTTTCTGTCTTTGGATATTTTAAATATTTGGTGGAAATCGTTATTATTTACCACCAAAACTTCACCTCCATTAGTTGTATTCAGTTTGTTTATGGCTCGTACATCACCATCGGCATAAAAACCTGTTTCCCTATTGTTTATATATTTGAATGCTCCACCAGACAGACCTTTTAAAAATGCCCCTGTTCCTGCATCTGCTCGTGTGGTCTCTACTTCCGATTGGTAATTATTCCCCGCCATTAATAGGTCTTTAATAGCATCGCCATCAAAATCATCGAATATGATACTATTAATTGGTGCTATTTGGGCTTCTATTGGAAATGCAGAAAACACAAAACCTTTATCCCCTTGATTCAAGAATATTCCAGATTGGAATTCAACAACTTCGTAGTGCAATGATTCCGAAAAATTATCGCCTATAATACCTGCTATATCCCTGTTTGCAAATTCGTTATAAGAGGTTATTCTTTCCTTTAAATAAGGCATTTGCTGCGCAGTGCAACCTTTACCTCTTACGGGCACTTGTTTATCGTTATAATATTTAGCGAGCATGATATCTTCTGTACCATTACCATCATAGTCCTTGGTATAAACATGAAACGGTTTTTCTTTTGAAGCATGAAACTTATAGTTAAGCCCTAGATTACCTGCCACAATATCCTGGTCTCCATCATTATCGATATCTTGAACTAAGATGGTATTCCACCAGCCTTTGGTATCGGACAGGTTTTTATATGTATCATCTTTAGACAATTCTCCTTTATTGTTAACAAAAACTTCAATGCCCATCCATTCTCCGGTAACGATCAAATCGAGATCATCATCATTATCAATATCGCTCCATTGCGCACTCGTTACCATTCCAATATGCTCCAATTCTGGCGCCTGTTCTTTTGTTTTATTTACAAAGGTTCCATTTTCATTGATTAACAAATAGCTCTCGGGTGCATAAGGATATTTACCAGGAATCACCCTTCCTCCCACAAATACATCTATATCACCATCTTGATCATAGTCTGATGTCACCACAATAGAACCGGATGTTTTAATTTCAGGTAATTTTGATGTTGAGCGTTTGAAATCATTTCTGCCGTTATTAATGTATAACCTATCCTGAAGCAACGGTGAATCTTCATCAAATTCATAGCTTCCACTCACCACATACAAATCGGCATCACCATCGTTATCGGCATCAAAGAAACTGGCACTTATATCTTCAAAGGATTTATCTTTGACAAAATCCTCGACGGTAACAGATGTAAAACCACCATCTTTATTACCCATAAGCAATTGGGCCTCTTGATTATGGCCACCTCCAATAAAGACATCATCCAATCCGTCTTGATTAAGATCCTTTACAGCAACACAAGGCCCTGTTTGCGATAGTTTGTGGGGTAATAATACCTGCTTGTCAAAATCATTAAAATCCAGATCGACATGAACTAAATCTGTTTGTTTCTCTTCAAATAGCGTATGATTTGTTGCTATATTACTTTCTGAATTTTGTTTTTCAATACTTTCAGCATAATCTATACTTAAAAGCTGATTGGTCGCTACATTATTTAGTGTTTGTGTTTTTCCATCTCCCCAGATAATTTCAACTTTAGGTACAGTTGTGGTTTGCCCCAGTCCAAAATGTAACTTATTTGATACTGACGACAAATAGCCTCTTGCATTAAAAAGCTGTCTGGTCAATACCTCTCCATTATCCTGATAGATCTTTACGGTTGATCCAACACCATAGGCATTGGTTTTGGGCCCTTTAAATACCAATTGTAAATAATTGTTGGTATTAATGGCTCTGGCATTATTTCTTAGAATAGTCGCATTTTCATCTAAATTATTGGTAACAATATCTAAGTCGCCATCGTTGTCTAAGTCTACATACACAGCACCATTAGAAAAGGTGGGTTTTTCATCGGCCCACTCAGATGAAACATCATCAAACTTAAAACCGCCTTTATTTTTAAATAAGTAGTTTGTTAGCTTTTGCTGTGGCAATTTTTGGGTGAACTCATAAAAATCCTTCTCTTTTAGATTTTCTTTGTTTGTGTTTATATACTTATTTATTGCAATATTGGTATCCCGATCCACTACATCTCTATAAATACCATTGGTAACATAGATATCATTTAATCCATCCAGATCAAAATCAGCAATAAGGGCCGCCCAACTCCAATCGGTTTTAGCCAGTCCAGACATATTAGCCACTTCACTAAAGGTACCGTTGCCATTATTTACCTGCATGACATTATGCATGTACTGGTAGTGATACCCCATGTTTATCATTTCCCAAAATCTATCAATTGACATCATAGACATAGTAGTCTTTGAACGCACATAATCTTCTGGACTCATATCCAATACCATTAGATCTGAAAATCCATCATTATTAATATCTGCAATATCACTTCCCATACTATAATAAGACATGTGTTTGAATAAAGAATCTCTTTTCTCAGAAAAGGTTCCGTCTCCATTGTTTATATAGGCAAAGTCTGGGGTTATAAAATCGTTACTTACATAAATATCTGGCCACCCATCATTATTGAGGTCTCCTACTTGTGCATTAAGCCCAAATCCTAAATCGGGCATAATACCTGCTTGTAATGAAACATCCGTAAAATGACCATTACCATCATTATTATAGAGTTTGTCTGTACCTTTAAAAGAATTTGTTTCCTGGCTATTTTTTATTTTATCCAAATCAATAATCTTATCGGATAATGCAAAACCTGAAGGTGCATTGGCAATATAAACATCCAAATCTCCGTCTTTATCGTAATCGAAGAACGTAGATGCTATAGATCTATTAGTATCTGCCAAACCATAGTCTTGCGCTTTTTCGGTAAAGGTGAGGTCACCATTATTAATATATAGCATATTTGCCAACTTTTCATCACCATTATACCAACCAGCTCGGTTTATATAAATATCTAAAAAGCCATCATTGTTAACATCGACGACGGAAGTTCCTACATCAAATCCAGGCCTTTTCTTTATTCCTGCTTTAATGGTAATATCCTCAAACTGAAAATTCCCTTTGTTTAAAAAAAGTTTGTTGTGATAAATGTTAGACGTAAAGAATAGATCTTCTAGACCATCATTATTAAAATCGGCAGCTGCCACACCACCTCCAATATAAATGTATAAGTACTTATAGTAGTGAAGTTGTTCTGACTCTAATATTTTATTTTCAAAAGTTACGCCCGAAATACTAGCTGGAATCTTAGTGAAAAGTTGAGAAGTTTCTAACTTATCAATAGTCTTCTTACAAGAAACTGATAGAACTATTAGTAAAAGTAATTTATATTTATTCAACATTGGGAAATTTTAAAATGACATATTTAACTCAACTATTTTGTGTGCAAACTTCTATTAATAATCGCTTGAAGTTATTATGCTAGCCTACATATAGGGTTTTGCTTGTAAACGTAACACCATTATTAAGTTCATACTTACTAAAAAAAGAAAAGGCTATCTGAAATTCACTATTCAATAATTATCAAGCTAAGCAAAACTAATATACATTGTTTATTATCAATGATTTAATATTTATTTTGTACTCAACGTGACATAATGATTTCTTTTCAGACAGCCTCTTTAATCAATTATTTCTATTACATTATTTAAATCTAAGCATACTAAAAGTAAGGTGAAATTTCAGCTAATGCAGCATTATTTGTGCCATCAAAAACTTTAACTACTTTAAATTTAAAATATCTTGCTGTTACAGCTTCTTCTAGGGGTTTATTTTGAACAGCTCCTGTACTGGATTTTTCTAATTCAAACTGCCCTAAAGACGTCCAGGTAGCATTATCTTCACTTATTTCTATTTCACAGATCTCAATATTTCTTGTCCCTGAAGTTCTTTGGATAAAATTAAACCCTCCAATTTGTTGGGACGTTTTCATATCAATAACAAAATAATGTGGTGGTACTGCAGTACATCCATTCCAGCAGGAATGCCAAAAAGTATCTGGGTTACGGTCAAAAGTATTCCATACCCTACCATTATTTGCTCCTTCCCCATCTTGATCCTCTTGACTCGTGTAGTCTATTACCTCCCAGTTACTTGCATCTAAAGGTACTGGAGGTAATTTAATATCAGGGTTAGGATAAACTAATTCTTCATTACATGAGAATATCATTGCTACTAAACCTACTAAGTAAAAAACAATAATAGGCCGTTTTATTTTTATAAATGTTTTCATTTTTATTTTCGCTTGATTAATCGTTTTGAATTAAACTTGGTTGCAATATTATTTGCTGTTCCGGAATAAATTCGATTACTCGAGGATGTGTAGCCGGTATCTCTAAAAATGGGTTAGCACCCGATAAGTGTCTACCCGGGTAGCGACGATTCATAGTCCGTCCATTTCTATAAACATCATATCGTCTGTGCCCCTCATAGGCCAATTCCAACCTACGCTCTTGTAAAACAACGTCCAATACACTCATGCCACTAGGTAAATTAGCTAGTGTATATTCAGGAACCCCTGCTCGAGCCCTAAGTATATTTATAGCATCCAATGCTGGTTGATCTTGCCCTCTTTTAGCTAAAGACTCTGCTTTGTTTAGATACATTTCCGCCAAACGTGAAACCATAGGCGACCACATGTGTAAATCGTCTTCCTGTAAAGAACATTTTAAGATATAAAACTTGGGGTGGCCATTTCGCTTTTCCATATCAAAATCATAGATAACATCTTGGCGACCGTTTGGCCCATCAAAATAATAAACGGTTTTACCATTTACGTCTTCTGATTCTAAAGTGTAATTATTACCATCATAATCAAAGGTAATTGTACCTCCATTATCTGTTGTTCTTGCAAACTGATAGGCATAATTAGAATCTACCCAATATACTGCTGGTATTTTACCACCATTTCCATCATCTAAATATTGTGGATCTATAAATGCACCACGCGCATCACCTGGATTTTGATTTATTAAATCTAAATAGGTTCTAGACGCGTACATTTCTCCCCATCCAGATCCTTCAACATTAGCATAAAAAGACCCAATAGTATACCAATCATCCCACTGCCCTAGCAAATCTGAATCACTACTTAACGTAACCGCAAAAATTGCCTCTTCATTATTACTAGGAATAAGCGTATTCATTACCTTAAAATCGCTATTAGCCAATAAACTATATTGACCTGAGTTAATAACCTTATTGGCATATTCTTCAGCTTTTTCATTGTTCTCCATATACAAGTACACCCTTGACAATAAGGCTTGAGCTGCCTCTTTAGATGCATAGGAAGCACCTTGGTTTATGGTCATTAAACTTTCTGCCTTTAATAAATCACTAATAACCTGATCGTAAACTTCTTGTACTGTGTGCCTATCTGGAGTATCCTCCACATCTGAAGTTAACTTAAGTGGGATTGATAAATTTCCTCCACCTTGATTATATGGTCTACCAAACACATTTCCCATTTGAAAAAACACTAAGCCTCTCAAATAATAGTTTTCCCCTAGTTGGTTATCGGTCTCCACAGACTCTCCTTCTGCAACTTGCTCTATAACGGTATTTGCTCCTACAATAATTTTATAGGAGTTTCTCCAAAACCTAGCTACTCTACTATTGGTAGGAATGGCTTGGTAATTATACAGGAAAAACAAATGATCTGTTGTACCTCCACTAAGGGTCACATTGTCCCCTGAATATTCTGAAATTCTATGCAAATCATCAACCCATCCATCATAGCCAACATCACCTTTTAAAGCAGAGTAATTACCAACGGTAATAGCGCGAACAGAACCTGGATCACTAAACAAATCATCTATTGCTATTTCATCGTATGGATTACGTTCTAACTCACATGACACTAATGAAAATGTCATCACTGAAAGCAGTATTATAAATCTTTTCATACTTTATATTTTATAATTTTAATTATTAAAATGAAACGTTTACCCCAAAAACATAACGTCTTGGTATTGGATATGTTAAACTAGGGCTACCAGACAAACCTGGACCATCATTATCATTTGGGTTACCTGTTACCACGGGTGATACTCCAGAGTAGTTGGTTATGGTAAACAAATTATCTCCAGAAACATAAACATTGGCTTTAGATAATCCTATCTTTTGTAATACCTTTTGAGGAAGGTTATATGATAAGGTTATATTACGCATTCTTAAATAACTAGCATCTTCTAAATAGCGAGACGAAGGTTTATTTGAATTTTGGTTACCCCCATCAACAGCACGTGGATGAGTAGCCATATCTCCTGGGTTTTCCCATCTACTCCAACTATCGGCCAACACTTGTTGGTTAAACGTTGAATAGAATCCATCTGAATCAAATAACTCCCTAGAAGCGTTGTATAAATAACTGCCACTTGAAAAATCGAAATTAACAGCTAATGATAATCCTTTATAATTCCAACTGGAATTAAAGCCTCCAATAAAATCTGGTGTTGAAGATTTATCTAAAATCTGTACTGTGGCTTCGTCGTACGAACTGGTATAAGACACCTCACCTGTATTAGTATCTACTTTTTCCCATAAAGGATCACCATTAGCAGGGTGTACACCCGCCCATTTACGCATATACCATGTATCTTGATCCATTCCTACTTTCCAAATCTTATTACCTCGTGGCAACTCATCTCCTTCAAATAGTCCAGCAACTTTATTTTTGTTAGCTCCGATATTGACACCTACGTTCCAATTAAAAGATTCATTTTGTACGATATCAGCAGATAAAACGGCTTCAACCCCTTTGTTGGTTATTCCTCCTACATTACGCCATTGATGGCTAAAGGCTTGTGAATCTCTTAAAGGAACTCTCCAAACTAAATCTTTTGTATCCTTATTATAATAATCTAAAGAAATATCTATTCTATCAAAAAGCTTAGCATCTATTCCTATGTTGGTTTCACTAGATTTTTCCCAGCCCAAGTCAAGATTTGGGAACTGCCTTGCTTGAACCCCAGGTTCTCCTATATATTGAGGCCCCAATCTAAAAGTGCCCTGGTAAGGGTATAAACCAGCGGTTAAATTACCCACTTCGCCTTGACTAACTCTTAATTTAAGTTCATTAACTATGTTACTCTTAAAAAAGTCTTCTTTATGAATTAACCAACTGGCTCCAACAGAATAAAAATTCCCGTATTCTTTGTCACCAGCAAATCTTGATGACCCATCCCTACGGATAGACGCTTTTAAAAAATAACGGTCTTTATAGTCATATTCTGCATATAAGAAGAAAGCTTGAAAGGCATAATCATTTTTTAACCCAGAAAAATTACCTGGTTCAGTAGCATTGTTCAATATTTCCGAACCTGCAGTGATATTATTAGCAGATACCCCAAAAGATTCATAAGCGTAATCCCTAAATTCATAGCCGCCCATTAACTTAATACTGTGGTCGTTAAAAGAGTTAGAGTACGTTAACGATTGTAATGTATATCGGGTTAATCTGTTGGCTGTGTAATCTGATATACTTCCGCCATTAGATTGCCCTGAATTTGACCTTGGGTCTGTATAATCTTTAGATAAGTATCTATAAAGTGTAAAATTATTTGCTGAATTAAATTTAAGATTTGGAATGATTTTGTATTCAAAATCAAAATTACCACTCATATTAAATGTATTGTTGGACGAGTAGTTCCATTGCTGATCGTATAGGTAGTTTCTTGAATCCCTTCCTAACCAATCCTGAGATTCCTGTGCATGAACCGGCATTCCATCTGCATCATACGGTAAATCCCAAGGTAAGTTTAAGTACAGTTCATATAAAGGAGCTTGTGCTATTCTATCCCTATCGTCAAAACTAAACGACACTTTAGGCATTATTTTTAAGCGCTCAGAGATATTATAGTCTAAATTCATTCTAAACGTATAACGATCCAATTCATTTCCTCGCAATGTACCAGTCTCATTATAAATACCTCCATTTATAAATAAGTTCAGTTTTTCAGTCCCCGAAGTGAATGTAACATTGGTTTCTTTTACAATACCTGTTTGCGAACCTAATTCTAACCAATCTGTATCTCGACTCAATAAATCTTCTGAAAACCAAGGATTCGAATTTCCAAATTGGGTGTGGTAATCGTACAATTGCTGAGAATTCATTACCTCAAAACCACCTGTATTAAGTTCGTTCATTGCAATCTTTGAACTAATAGTAATTTCCGATTTTCCTAATGAACCTCGTTTTGTAGTAACTATTACAACTCCATTAGCTCCTGAAGAACCATATAAACTTGTTGCCGAAGCATCTTTTAATACAGAAATAGAAGCCACATCATTAGGGTTTATTATTGGTGTATCATGCTGTATAACACCATCTACAACCCATAAAGGAGCATTAGAGCCATTAAAAGTTGATTTACCTCGTATTAAAATACTAGGTACAGAACCAGGCTCTCCACTAGCAGGTGTAATTTGTACCCCTGCCGCTTTACCTTGTAGCATTGAAGACACATCGGGTGTTGTAATATCTTTTAACTCATCAGACTTAATACTTACAACAGATGATGTTATAGCCTCTTTCTTTTGTGTACCGTAAGCAACAACTAATATTTCTTCTAATGAATCTACATCTTCCAATAAGGTCACATTAATAACGGTTTGTCCATTTACTGGAAGCTCCTGGGTTTTATAGCCTACATAAGAATATACCAAAACCTCATTTTCATTGACTTTAATCTTGTAATTACCATCAAAATCTGAAGTTACCCCCCTAGACGTCCCCTTTACTGTAATGGTAGCTCCTGCTAATGGCATTCCAGTATTATCTATTATTTGTCCAGTAACCTCAAGCTCCTGAACTTTTGGTGCTTGTACTGTAGTGTTTAATACCAAATCGGCTTTTTTCTTTTTCTTCAAAACAATTTGTGTTCCTCTTACTTTAAACGAGGTTTGCGTATTGCCAAAAAGGTTTTCCAAAAAATCGGCTATATCGGTTTCTTTTGCATTTACAGTAACCTTTCGTTTTAAATTAACAAACTTGGTATTGTATACAAATCTATATTCGGTGGTAGACTCAATTTTACTTATAACATTTGCGACAGTCATGTCCTCTACATCCAATGAAATTGTCTGAGAGTAACTATCATTAGCAAA
The DNA here is from genome assembly GCF_022662195.1 of Aestuariivivens insulae. Classification (GTDB taxonomy): domain Bacteria; phylum Bacteroidota; class Bacteroidia; order Flavobacteriales; family Flavobacteriaceae; genus Aestuariivivens; species Aestuariivivens insulae. The sequence goes on from NZ_JAKMCS010000015.1 coordinate 47,606, forward strand.
CATGCTGAAAAAAGAAGCAAAGACCAATAGTAAAGTTAATTTCATTTTTAAATCGAGTTTAATAAAAGGAAGGCGCCTCCCTTTTTTCTCATGGAGTTTTTTCATACTTTTAAGGTGTTAAATAGTGAATACTAAATTTTTGTTGGTATTTCACTCAAACTCTCGGGAAATGTGGCATCATTTCCCGTTTTTTTTATCGGTGTTTGAAAGTGAATTTTGTTGATTTGATTTTAGCGTTGTTTTATCTCATAGATTATGGTTTTATTTTGGTTAAAGTATATTGTTAGTTAATAAATATGGTATTCCCTTTAATGTTATATTCCAGATCGTAACTGTCGCTAAAATAACTTAGCACATTCTCCAAGGGCTCTTCATTAAAATTCGCATAAAAGATTTCATCATTCAATTCCCTATCGGTTATGATGATATTTACATTATAATAGCGCTCTAGTTTTTTGGTGATATTTTTGAACGGCATGTTCCTAAACATTAAACCGCCTTGCATCCACGCCGTATAAAGATCTGTATCAACCGCTTCGGTTGTAATTTTATACAGTCCCTTATCAAACGACCCTTTGGTCCCTGGCGTTATTGTTGTATTTTCCTTTAGCGATTCTTCATCTGTGTACAAGCCCACCGAGCCTTCTACCAAAACCACATCGGTAGCTGCATCTTCAGGATAAGCTGTTACATTAAACTCTGTACCAAATACCTGTATGTTTAAGTTATCGGCATGCACAATAAATGGGTGGTCTATATCCTTAGACACATCAAAATAAGCTTCCCCATCAAGGAATACCTGTCTTGTTTTTTCTCCTTTTATAAACTTAACGGGGTATTTTAAAGACGTACCCGCATTTAAATGCACATTCGTTCCGTCTGATAGCTTTACTTCAAAACGTTTACCATAAGGCACGGTTAATGTGTTATAAACCAACTTGTCCTCTGTGATATTATTACTATAGGTTAACTGATTTCCTTTTTGCTGACCTATTACTGTCCCTTCTTTATCAACAATTTGAGTAGAGCCATCTTCTTTAATCACTTCTATATTACCATTATCCAACTGGAGTGTTATGCTTTCCTCTGGTATAATGGGTTCTTGTTTTGCCGTAAAGTAACCTTTTTGGTACATAAAGCCCGTTCCTAAAAGCACAATAACAATAGCAGCATATTTCAATACATGCTTTACTTTACGCAATCGGTACACGCGTTTATCTTTATTAATGTATTCTAGCAATCTCTTATTGGAAAGTTCTTCATTAAAGGTTTGAATATTAAAGTCTATAGCATAATTAACTTCAACATAATTCTTAAACTCCTCTACATGATCAGGATTCTCTAGCCATGCTTCCAATGTTTCCATATCTGAAAATGAAGCCTGTTTGGTAAAGTATTTTATTATTATTTTTTGGATTTTTGGTGATATCATTTCTTTTAATCTATAGTACTACAACGTTATAATTTTACATAACCCTAACTTTTATCATAACTTTTTTTTTATTTTCGCTTCGTTTGATATTAAATCATTATCATTTCGTTAAAAAATATGAGATTTTCTTTCACAGATGACATTGCCCTTATTAAGTCCTTAAAAAAAGGAGACCCTGAGGCTTATACCTTTCTGGTGAAGAATTATCATCATAAACTTTGTGTTTATGCATACAGCCTTACAAGCGATAATGACCAGTCTGAAGATATCGTCCAAAACGTTTTTGTTAAAATTTGGAGAAAGCGCAGCAAGTTAAAAGATGACTTTTCGGTTAAAAGTTATTTATATAAAATGATATATAACGAATTTATTGATCAATACCGAAAGCAAAAAATAACCTTGGTTCTGGAAAAGAAACATATAGATGCCTTAAGTTCTATTGTTGAAGAAAAAGACGAAAAATCATTGGAACGCCTCATCGCTATTGTTAAGCAAGAAATAGAAAATCTGCCACCAAAATGTAAAAAAACATTTTTATTAAGTAAAGAAGAAGGTCTCTCCAATATAGAGATTTCAGAATACTTGGATGTATCCATTAAAACTGTTGAAGCTCATATTAGTAAAGCATTTGCATTGCTTCGTAAAGCAGTAGGCCATAAAATAAACGGCGTGCTATTTTTATTGTTTGATAGACATATAAAAACTGAATAGATTTAATAACTAGCGCTTAGCTCCTCAATCCTTCGTCCAGTTTTTTTTGTATATCCCTTGTTATTTCAATCTCTTGTAATTGGGTTTTGATAAAATCCAAAGCACGGTGCTCATTATAATAAATGTTCTTTTTATCAATAAAACCTACATGCCCTCCATGCTTAGGCATTTCCAAATATAAGTTAGGATTTTCTTTGGCCGCTTTTACCGGATAGCACTCTGGAGATAAAAACGAATCGTTTAAGGCATTTATTACCAAGGTTGGTGTTGTTATATCATGCAAATACTGCAAACTACTGGCCTTTTCATAGTAGTCCCTTGCATTTTTAAAGCCGTGTGCTTTTGCTGTATACACTTCATCAAAATCAATTAGTGTCTTTATGGAATATATGTCATTTTCACTCAAAACATCCTTAAATCGTTGCTGCTTTTTCTTTAACCTATTTACTAGGTGTCTCTTAAACCTATCGTGATACAACCTATTTTTTGTACGAAGTAATTCCTTGGCCGATCCATAAAGATAGCAGGGTGCCGATACCGCTATTGCTGCTTTAACCTGGAAAGGCACTTCGTTCCGTTCTCCTAAATATTTTAGAACCATATTACCCCCTAGGCTAATACCCTTTATATATACTTCTTCATATTCCTTCTCATTTACAACATGTTCTACAACTGCTTTTAAGTCGTCGGTAGCACCAGAGTGGTAACTGTAATATTTTAAATTATCATAGCCACTACAGCCTCTAAAGTTCACACAAACGGCATCTATACCATTATCATTAAAAAGCTTAGCTGCCCCTGTTACATAGGGACGCTGACCGTGGCCTTCAAGCCCATGCAATAAAATAATAAGTTTGTTGTTTTTCTCCTTTGAAAAACTCCAGTCCAAATCCAAAAAATCCCCATCACTTAAAGTAATGCGTTCACGTTCTTGGTTTAACGAAATGCGTCTTACCAATCCTGAATAAACGGTAGCTATAAATCCGTTTTTAAAATAAAATGGAGGTTTGTAGGTAGGTTCTACTATGGGCATAAACTAATTAATTTCTAAGGTTGTGAATTCAAAAGTATTTCCGTTGAACAATCCTTTATCGCTTAATTTCAACGCAGGAATAACCAGCAATGCCATAAAGGACAAGGTCATATATGGTGCGATTAACATAGATCCCAATCGCTTAGCCATGGCATCTAATTTGGCATATTGCTGTCCAATGGTATCTCCATCTTTATCACTCATGATTCCAGCAACAGGTAGTGGCATTATATGACTTTCTGTATCAGATATGGCGCAAATACCTCCTTTATGTTCTATGATTAAGTTAACGGCTTTACAAATAGCCTCGTCTGAAACTCCAACAGCAATAATATTATGGGAATCGTGTCCCACTGAAGAGGCTATAGCGCCTTCCTGCAATCCAAAATTCTTAATAAACGCTAAAGCAGGTTTTTGATTTTTATAGCGGTTTACCACAGCCATCTTTAAAATATCTGTTTTTGTATTTGATACTAAATTACCACCTTCTAGAGTTGCATTGCCAATTATTTCATTGGTGACCAATTGCCCTTCCAAGGCCTCGATAACCCTAATTTGCCTAGCGGAAGATTCTACTTTAAAATCTAAAACCTCTTTCTTATTACAATTAAAATTATTGGGAATGGCTATTTTTACTGACTCTATTAAAGACTTTCCTTGGTTAAAAACCAACTCACCATTAACATAGGTTTGTAGCGTCTTAAACGTCTTAAGATCCTCAACAACAATGCAATCGGCTGCATCACCTTCGTTTAACAACCCCACTTCCAAATTATAATGCTTAACCGGATTGATACAAGCCACCTGCAAGACTTTAAAAAGATCAATCCCTTTAGCGATTGCCCTGGCACATAGCTGATTGATATGCCCAAGCATTAAATCGTCTGGATGCTTATCGTCACTACAAAACATCATGTTTTCGAAATGATCAGGCAACAACTCGATAAGGGCTTCAAAGTTTTTGGCTGCACTCCCCTCCCGAATTAAAATCTTCATGCCTTTTTGTAGCTTTTCCAAGGCTTCATCATAAGTAAAGCATTCATGATCTGTGGAAATCCCACTGCTGATATATTTGGAAATCGCATCTCCTCTTAAACCGGGTGCATGGCCATCTATGGGTTTTCCATTCTGTTTTGCCCAGGCCAGTTTCTTTAGGACTTCTTCATCATTAAGCAACACCCCGGGATAGTTCATCATTTCTGCCAAATACTTAATATCTGGATTTTCTAAAAGCTTTTTTATGCCATCTGAATCTATTACCGCTCCAGCCGATTCAAACGCTGTTGCCGGCACACAGGACGGCGCCCCAAAATTAAATTTGAAAGGCACTTGCTTGCCATTTTCAATCATAAACTCAACACCCTTAACACCCAATACATTGGCAATTTCATGCGGATCGGAAACCGTAGCAACTGTACCATGCTTAACCGCTAATCGAGCAAATTCGCTTGGCACCAACATAGAGCTTTCTATATGGATATGTGCATCAATAAAACCAGGAAGGATATAATGATTAACATCATGGTCTTTGGCTTCAATAGCAGCAATACGTCCATTAGAGATCGTTATTTCTCCTTTAAAAATGCGTTGGTTTGGGATGTCTACTATTTGGCCTTGTAGTTTCAATTTATAAACTTATTTCAATATTTCTTTCAATATATTCTCGATTACTTATTAAGTGGCTTCATTTATATTTTAATTTTTATATGTGGATTCCTGCCTCCCCTTCGACAAGCTCAGGGTAATACGCAGGAATGACAAATCATCTCAATTCTATCTTAAGAATGTGTTTGGTATGGTCTGTAACCCGAAAACGGTTATCTGCGCGTCTGCCAACTACCCATACAATGGCATCTTCTGTACATAACAACCAAGCATTTTCTTTATCTAAAAGCGATAGTTTTTCATCCTTAAAATATTTGCTCAACTTCTTTCTTCCGGTCATGCCCAAAGGATAAAAATACTCGCCTTCCTTCTTTTTTCGAAGCTTCAACGGAAATTGCAACAGGGCTTTATCTACATAAATGCAATTTGCGTTTGTTTCTGAAATTGTATCAACTTCAGTAAAACGCAATGTACCTAAAGGGGTTTCTACAGCTGACAATTGTTCTAAAACCAACACAGCTTCACGCTCTCCCTTATTAATTTCACTTAACAGTAAATGCGTCCGGTTTTTTATTAAACGATGGGTTTTGGAAAGCACATACTTGCCGGTTTCGGCATCTAACAAATGGGTAACATCTTCCCATTCGGTAAAACCATAGCTCTTAAAGACTTCATATAGATAGGCCTTGGGGTTATCCAGCTTTTTAAATTCTGAAACTTTAAACGCCATAACATTACCACCCAAACGTTCCATGGTGTTATTTAAAAACGTTTCAATACTGTCCTTTATAATATTTGACGACGCATTTAAATTATCCAAAGTCGTTTGAAAGCTTTGCAACAAACTTGGGTTAATGGTCTTTAGAATTGGCACCACTTCATGCCTTAGCTTATTCCGCAAGTATTTAACCGATTTGTTACTGCTATCGTCCCGCCATTTAATGTTATGGGATTTAGCAAAATCCACAATATCATCTTCAGAAAAAGGTAATAATGGCCTAACAAATTTATCATTAACTTCTGGAATTCCTGTAAGCCCTTCCAAGCCGGTTCCCCTTGTGAAATTAATTAGAAAGGTTTCCAGATTATCATCGGCATGGTGTGCCGTTAAAATATAGTTGAAATGCAATTGTTCTGCCAATTCCGTAAACCAGTTGTAGCGCAGTTCCCGAGCGGCCATTTGAATGGAAAGCTTCTGTGCTTTGGCATAGGTTTCTGTATCAAAACTTTCAACAAAAACTTCAACATCTAAGTCTTCGGCCAAATCCAGTACAAAGGATTCATCCAAATCACTTTCATCACCCCTTAAATTAAAATTGCAATGGGCCAACGCTATATTTAAGCCCATTTTATAACATAAATGGGTCAATACAACACTATCCACACCGCCAGAAATGGCAATTAAAAGCTTCCCATCATTTAAAAAAGGCAATCGAGAATTTATATGGTTTTTGAATGTCTCTAGCATGTGTTCAAATATACAACATTGCCTTTTGAAATTTGCATGATACTTTTTATTGAATCTACGGCATACATCATTTTAAAGATTGAAAGGATTGATAAAAATTGAAGGGATTGATAATGATGAAAACATTAATGATTGAAGATTGAAGATTGATGATTAACGATTAACGAAATTTGATTAACCGAACACTAAATACTGAATACTGATTACTGATTACTGATTACTGAACACTGAATACTGCGACTGAACACTGAAGGGAAACGATGACTTGTCATCTATTTGGCTTAAAAAACCTTATGCAAAGTTGATATTTGTCATAAACCAACTCTAGTAATTTTGTAACTTTAGAGTATCATCTTAAACCTTAGTATTATGAGCTCTTTAGAAAGATTAAACGATAAAACAGCCCAAAAGGCTTTCAATAAAAAAGTAGTTTCTGTAACACAGCATTTAAGGGCTTATGTAAAGCATAGGTTATATATTGCTGAATCTACAGGAATTATCCCCAAAAACATGTATAATTCCAATGACTTGATAGATGAAGCTATTGCTAAATTCTACGAACAAGGCTTTAATATTGATGCTGATACTTTAGCTATTAAACTGAAACTCTTTAAAATTGTTGATACCGATATAGATAGCCTTTTCCAAAAAGAAGCATTTCACAAAAATACCTTCAGCACTGATGCTATTTTAAATGAAGAGCTCGACGGCTTGGAGGAAAATTTTACCGTTGATGAAGACTTTGATTTTATTATGCATGAGGAATTAAATGATATTTCATATAAACAAAGCCGTAAGCACCAACATGTTTTTGTTTACGACGATACAGATATCACTTTGGCCAGTGCTTTTGAAATTGAAAATATTAAAGGTTTACAGCTAAAAAATACGCTTGGTAAATTTTACTCCTTTTTACCTTTTAACGTGTCTGATATTATCGATCTTTTTGTTTTTGGTAGATTGGACTTTGATGCCATTGCCAAAGTAAAAAACATTGAACCAAAACGTGTTGAGCGTATTCTAACCTTAGCTGAAGAAGCCATAAAAAAGAATTTAGACTAAAAGCCTGTTTAATTACGAATTCTCTAAAACAGTACGCATAGCCTTGGCTTTAACCAAACATTCCTCGTATTCCTTTAGCGGGTCACTCTTTGCTGTAATGGCACTACCTACCGAATAGGATACATACTGCCTAGAAGCGTTGTACAGAATACTTCTAATAACTACGTTAAAATCGAAGTCACCATGGGGTGTAAAATAACCAATGGCTCCAGAGTAAACACCTCGCTTGGTTTCCTCTAAGGCCTCTATAATTTGCATGGCCGAGATTTTGGGAGCGCCCGTCATACTTCCCATAGGAAAAGTACTTTCAATAATGTCAACTGGATGAATAGCAGGATCAACATCTGCCGTAACGGTCGATATCATTTGATGCACTTGATTGAAGGTATATACCTTACACAATTCTTCAACCGCAACACTACCTTTTATAGCTGTTTTGGATAAATCGTTACGTACCAAGTCCACGATCATAATATTCTCACTACGCTCTTTGCTATCGTTTAATAAAGCCGATTTTAACAGCCTATCCTCTTCCAAATCCACCGACCGTTTTGCTGTACCTTTTATGGGCTGGGAAATGACCTTTTGCCCCTTTTTTTTTAAATAACGCTCCGGCGAAGCACTTAAGGCATACTTATCATGTAACTTTATAAACGACGCAAATGGCGGTTTGGAAATTTTATTTAATTTATTGTACGTCTCTAGCGGATCTATTTGAGTATCTTCAGCATAAAACTCCTGACAAAAATTCGCCTCATAAACATCTCCCCTACGAATATGATCAAGCATTTGGGTTACCTTTTCAAAATACTCATCCTTATGGATACGCAACTTTATTCTAACATCATCTTTGCTTGGTGAATTATTTGGTGTGGTTATTTGTTCAATTGCTTTTAAATCCTGGGCAACTTCAGCTTCAACACATTTTAAATATAGTACTTCTACGGTGTCCCCTTTAACCAAAAACAACTTTTTAGGTTGAAAAAAGTATAAATCGGGAAAAGCCAATCCGTCAAAATTGGCGGAGTTTAAATGCTCCACAGCATTTTTTAAATCATAAGTTAAATAGCCAAAAATCCAATCTTGGGTATGGATTTGATATTCTTTTAACTTTTCAAAAGCCTGATAATAATCGGTCTGGATCCCCGTAAAGGCATCTACAGCTAAAATAGCATCAAAATTAGAGTACTCCTGCTCATAGCTATTGGAATCTAGCCAAACGACATCGTCGTATTGCTGTCCCCAAAGCAGTATCTTATTCTTAAACTCATCAATAAAATCTATATTAAAAGTCTGTGATGTTCTCAACAAAAAAAAGATTAAGCCGTAAAGTTAGTTAGATTACTTAAAAAATCAGGAATTTTGCACCTACTTTAAATGAATTTTGATGCACACACTTAAAAACGACAAACTGGAAATTACCATAAAGCAAATTGGAGCTGAACTGTGTAAAATTAAATCGGCAAAGCACAACACCAATTTTATGTGGGATGGCAACCCAAATATTTGGAACGGGATTTCGCCAGTTCTCTTCCCAATAATTGGAGCGCTAAAGGATGGTTCATATAACTTTAATGGTGCTGATTATAAACTTCCTAAACATGGTTTTATTAGGCATAATGAAAACATGCTATTGGATAAAAAAAACAGTAATAGTCTAATTTTCAAATTGGGTTACAATGAAGCGCTATTGAAAATGTACCCTTTTAAATTTGAATTTTATATAAGCTACTTGCTTAAAGATAACACGCTTGAAGTAACCCATACCGTAAAAAACCGTGATAATAAAACCATATATTTTTCGGTGGGAGGCCATCCTGCCTTTAAATGCCCTGTTTTTGATGATGAAACTTACAACGACTACAAATTAGAACTAGAACACAACGAAACCGCAAAAAGGCACTTAATCAATTTAGAAAACGGACTGATAGCTGATAATACAGAACCTGTTTTTAATGATTCCAACATTATAAAATTAAGGCACGACTTGTTTGATAATGATGCTTTGGTTTTTAAGAATTTAAGATCTAGAAAAGTAACCTTAATGAGCAACAAATATGGTGCTATCCTAACGGTAAGCTATCCTGACTTCCCCTATTTGGGTATTTGGGCAAAACCCGAAGGTGATTTTGTATGTATAGAACCTTGGTTAGGCATCGCTGATAGTGAAACTACCAACCAGGATTTTAAAACCAAGGAAGGCATCTTGACATTGGTTCCCAACAAATTGTTTAAAGCCAGTTATACCATAGAAATTAACAATTCCCTTTTGGTCTAATAAATTAGTGGTAGATTTGCAATCTAAATACTTGCTGTGACATTTTCCGATTTAAAATTAAACACGCCACTTTTAAATGCCCTTGACGATTTAGGGTTTATCACCCCCACTCCCATACAGGAAAAAGCCTTTAACGTTGTGGCTTCTGGTAAAGATACCGTTGGCATAGCTCAAACAGGTACAGGTAAAACCTTTGCCTATATGCTGCCCATTTTAAAAAACTTGCCGTTTTCCAGGCAAGAGAACCCAAGGGTTTTGGTTTTAGTGCCTACAAGAGAACTGGTCATACAAGTTGTTGAAGAAATTGAAAAACTTTCTAAATACATTAACAACCGTGTATTGGGCGTTTATGGAGGTACCAATATCAATACCCAAAAGCAAGCTGTTGCCGAAGGGTTGGATATTTTAGTAGCTACACCAGGCCGCTTATACGATTTGGCCGTAAGCAGGGTGCTTCAATTAAAATCGATACAAAAACTGGTAATCGATGAAGTGGATGTGATGTTGGATTTAGGCTTTAGGCACCAACTTATCAATATTTTTGATATTCTTCCCGAGCGCCGACAAAACATCATGTTTTCGGCAACCATGACACATGATGTAGATGCCTTGCTAAATGATTTCTTTAAAACACCAGAACGCATTTCTATAGCCGTTTCGGGAACACCATTAGATAATATAGACCAAACACGCTATAACGTTCCTAACTTTTACACCAAGGTTAACCTACTCGTTCACCTTTTAAATGACACCGAAACGTTTAACAAAGTACTTATTTTCGTGGCGTATAAGCGAATGGCAGACCGTTTGTTTGAAAAGCTTGAAGAGGTGTTTCATAACGAACTCTGCGTTATACACTCCAACAAAACCCAAAACTACAGGTTACGAAGCATAGAACAGTTTAAGGAAGGGCAAAACCGCATTTTAGTAGCGACCGATGTTATGGCTCGTGGATTAGATATAGACAATATATCGCATGTTATCAATTTTGACACCCCTGAATTCCCAGAAAACTACATGCACCGCATTGGTAGAACAGGGCGTGCCGAACGTAAGGGAGCTTCCATTGTGTTCTCAACCGAGAAGGAACAAGAAGCCTTATCGCGTATTGAAGCGCTTATGCAAATGGAAATTCCATTAATAGAATTACCAGAGCCTGTAGAAATTTCAACCGAACTTATTGAAGAAGAGCGTCCTCAAATTAAAGAACATTACAACCCTTTAAAGTCTAAAGCAGAAGATGTTCCCGGTCCTGCTTTTCATGAAAAAAAGACTAAAAACAAAAAAGTTAACCTTGGAGGTTCCTACCGAAGGGAGATAACAAAGAAGTATAAAAAGCCTAAAACCCGTGGGGATAAAAATTACAATAGGCGGAATAAGAAAAAGTAAATCGTTTACAGTAAATAGTCGCCGTTTCCAGTCAAAGTTAACCGAAATGCTATTCTTTACCTTTATCCCTAAGCCCATTTGGCAACGGATCTACAACAAATTTCAGCCTTAAGTGAAAATGGCTAATTGGTGGTTCTGGAACCTTTATTCAGAATGGAGTTACGCTTTTGTTTAATTTAAAATCGATACCCAATTCGCAAATGTAAATTCAGAGCAGTTTCTCCTTCATTTTCCAAGTATCCAACACTTTTGGCGAAAATATACTTATAGCCAATACCTATTCCAGTTTCATATGTAAAATGATTTCCAATGTTCCTTCTAATTCCCCAGGTTGGAATAATGGAAATTTGATCAGCCACTTCTACATTATTATAATTTGAAATTACAAACCAATTTGGATTATAACTTGTCTGAATAGTTAAAAAATTTCCACTATTCCCTCTAATATTTCTGGATTTAGATACTCGTTTATCTAAATTATAATACCACCTTGGTTCTAATCTAATAACAGGTGTCATTAAATATCCTTTTTTCGGATAGAAACTTCCAAACCAAAATCCAGCATCCATTCCAATTTCTACTCTTAAAGCTATTTGGTTTGATAATTTTGTTTCTCTATGAGCCCAAATTCCTAAAACTCCTGTTTGTATTCCATAAGTAGATTGTTCTACACTTACATTCTGAGATTTTGCTATAAAAGTCAATCCGCAAAAAGTCAAGGTCAATAAGATTTTTTTCATTAGGCCAAATTTTCTATAGTTTAAAGTTTATACAACTAGTATGACAATTTAAAATCTAAAAGATTTGATTAAATATATTGAGCCTAAATGTTATGAAAAATAAAAATGGAGGAGGCAACCTTATTGACTAACATCTACATAGATAAACAGCTTTTTTTGAGCATAAATGGATACATGGGAGATAAATGATTAAAAAAACATAATACTTATGTTATTTAGCCTAATTATATTTAATAAATACCTATTAAGTATTTATAGATAAAGTATCAATTCTAGAGATCAAAAGTTTTGTAATCACCTTCCACACGGGCGTACTACAAATGCCATACTTAAGGCTATTAACAATTGATGATTGCCCGAACACCGAACACTGAATTACTACAAAAGCGATATTCATCATACATTCTTCATCTTACTAATATAACTTTAATAGTTTATTCAAAAAAAGTGCGGTTTATTGTGTCATTTTCAATTTTAAATTAATTATATCCAAAGTTTAGCTCTTTACTATTCATGTATTTTGATACCAAATTATCATTTCACATTATTATTATTTAGAATTTCACACCCAAACTAGCCCCAAATGACTTTACTGTTAATGATCGAGGTCTTTCATTTGATCCACCCAGCAAAGGTTTTGAACCGTCTAATTTAAAATAATTTTGTTCAAAAAATAGATTTCCAATAATGTTAAAATTATCTTTTTTTATAAAAGGAATTCCTAATCCCAATCTTAAATTATTTCCATTTCTAAACCTCTTTTTATTTAGAGTGAAATTATTTACTTCTTGTAAATAAATATAAACATTGTTCCTGTCTACAAAGAAATATTTCAATACTCCACCAAGTTTTATCATCGAAAAATTGGGTTTTGATTGCGTTTGAAAACCTCCAATGAGACCAATACTTAACTTTTTAAATAAGAAGTAATTGCGACTTCCTTGAAAACCAAAAGAGTTTAACAAAAAACCATCCTCTTTTAGTTCTTTTTCAATTATTTTATTTTTGTCATCATTATAGAAATAGTCCTTCTTGTTAGGAAATACAAAATCCATTTCAAAAGAGGTTCCCCATTTACTTTGCGCAAAACCCAATCCGAAAGCGAAAACAAATATTATTCTAAAAAAATGTTTCATAAAATGTATAATTTAAAGCTATCTAATCATTCTATTACCTTTCCAAGTATTACCTCGTCTAGCCATTCCATAAAAGTCTAGCTCATAATAAGTATAATTTCTGAACTTAGCATTTGAAGGTCCTATACTGAATTTAATACCGCCATTTTTACAATCAATGCATTTTGATACTTTAATTTCAAAACTAACATCTGAATAAAACTTATGCTTTATTTTATTATCGTTTGTTTTTTTTAACCTATCTGCAAAATATAAAACTTCTATTTCCTCATCATCCTTTTGATAAATAACAACAAATTTTCTCTTTATACTACCTTTACTTTTTAAAAAATCAAACCCAGCTCCATAAAGTGCTTTGATATTTGATTCAGTATATATAGTATTTCCTGTTGTTAGATTTATATTTAAGTTTCCAATTAATGGGATTTTAGGAATGTAAATATTTAAAATATCATGATCATCATAATCAAAGAAGGGCAACTCATTTTTTGTCACATTTATAGCAGTCTCGACCCAATTGTTAGCTTGACTATATTTAGTATAATATGTTGCATTATACATATAAATTGGTGCCTTGCCTAAATTAGTAAATAATTGAGGATGAGAGTAAGAATTAATTTCAGGCTCTGGTCTTTTATACTTTAAGTAAATTGTATTTATCCCTAAATGTAATTCATCAGATTTAGAAGCCCACCAAATGCCTAACCTTTTTCTCTGGGTTTTAGTAAGTATGCCAGCAGAGGCATAAATTAACCATTTTTGATCCCAAAATTCTGTTTTTATCCTGTGCTTACTGTCAAAATAATTTGTACAGTAATAACTTTTACCAAATATATTTTGAAACCAATTATCACGTCCCTCACATACTGGTAGCCCACTAATTAATTGTTGCAATTTTTCTTCTCCCGAAATTTGGGGAATTGGCGGAGGCATATTTCCGCCTATTACATCTCCTCCATTGCAATCATCTTCAATTGGTGCTACATATCTGTAAACTTTGTCTCTTACTCTTGTAATACCTGCATACATTTCTCTTTCTCTACACAAATCTATAGGAACTAACTTTGCTGTTTTTGAGAAAGATTTACTGACATTTTCATTTTCTTCTTTAAAATAATCAAATAAATAAGTAGAGTCCTTTACATGTGCAAAAAACATACCTTTGTCTTCAGTAAACTTATAAATACTATCGCTTACTATAATTTCATTATCTTCATTTACAAGTCCTGCCAAAAGAGGGTCCTTTATAAATCCATCAGAGTCTTCTCCTTTATAGGCCTCCGATGTTTTACCATGTAATCCTGAAGAAGATTTATATAGTTGCCTCTTCAAATTTATTTCTCCCGAAAGTTTAGCTAGTAGTTGTTCATTTTCAGAATTTATAATTGGTGTATGAGAACGAAACCCCTTTTGGTAAAATTTCTCAAATTCTTGTTCAATTTTGCCTTCACCTTGATTTTGAAGTTCCTCAATGGTTTCCTTTAATGATTCTTTTGATGAAAAGACAAATCTTCCATTTTTAATGTTTTTTTCAACTATTGATTCGGATTGATTTTTTTCTAAATTGTTCAATTCTAAATTATCTTGGCAAGAGATCAAAATTAAAGATAGAATTAATGTGATTTGGTATTTATATGCTTTCATTTTTTTTTTGTTATAAAATCAAAAGATTGAGTAGGGTATTCTCCAATTCTGAATCTTCACCAAAAGAGTTTGATTTCTTAACTTTATGGTGGTTTCATTTCAATAAACAATATTTTTTATGTGGTACAAGTACCCGACAAATGCTTTCTACAGCACTAATCTTGTGTTCGGGTATATCACGTGAATACCTTATAATACTGTTTAAAGTCTTTTAAGGATTTGATTAAATATATTGAGCCTAAATGTTATGAAAAATAAAAATGGAGGAGACAACCTTATTGACTAACATCTACATAGATAAACAGCTTTTTTTTGAGCATAAATGGATATATGGGAGATAAATATTTAAAAAAACATAATACTTATGTTATTTAGCCTAATTATATTTAAAAAATACCCATTAAGTACTTATAGATAAAGTATCAATTCTAGAGATCAAAAGTTTTGTAATCACCTTCCACACGGGCGTACTACAAATGCCATACTTAAGGCTATTAAAAATTGATAATTACAGTACACTGATTACTGATTACTGATTACTGATCACTGAACACTGAGTACTGAACACTGAGTACTGAACACTGAGTACTGATTACCAACACTAAATACCTCACTAGAAAACATCTTTTTCGATTTTAAATTGACTATATCGTTATAGTGAATTACATTTGCGCTCAAACTATTTTAAAACAATAAAACTAAATAATGAAGAATACAGCACTAACTACAACCCACGAAGCATTAGGAGCTAAAATGGTACCTTTTGCAGGTTATAACATGCCCGTACAATACGAAGGTGTAAACATAGAACACGAAACCGTACGCAACGCTGTTGGCGTATTTGACGTATCCCATATGGGCGAATTTTTAATCGAGGGCAAACACGCATTGGAATTAATACAAAAAGTATCCAGTAACGATGCCTCCAAATTAACCATAGGAAAAGCCCAATACAGTTGTTTACCAAATG
Source organism: Aestuariivivens insulae (assembly GCF_022662195.1). Classification (GTDB taxonomy): domain Bacteria; phylum Bacteroidota; class Bacteroidia; order Flavobacteriales; family Flavobacteriaceae; genus Aestuariivivens; species Aestuariivivens insulae. Next base: position 63,074 of record NZ_JAKMCS010000015.1, read on the forward strand.
ATAATGGTGGCATTGTAGACGATTTAATTATTTATCGCTTAAAAGAGCACACCTATTTATTGGTAGTTAATGCAAGTAATATAGAAAAGGATTGGAATTGGATTAAATCTAAAAACGATGTTGGTGCAGACATGTGCAATTTAAGCGACGACTATTCGCTACTAGCCATCCAAGGTCCTAAAGCCATCGAAGCCATGCAGAGTTTAACTAGCGAAGACTTATCTGCCATTAAATTCTATAATTTTGTTGTTGGTGATTTTGCTGGTATAGACGATGTTATTATTTCTGCAACAGGCTATACCGGTAGCGGTGGATTTGAAATCTACTGCAAGAATAGCGAAGTAAAACAAATTTGGGATAAAGTATTCGAAGCCGGAGCCTCTTTTGGTATAAAACCAATTGGTTTAGCAGCAAGGGATACTTTGCGTTTAGAAATGGGCTATTGCCTTTATGGAAACGATATCGATGATACGACTTCGCCTATCGAAGCTGGTTTAGGTTGGATTACCAAGTTTACAAAAGACTTTACAAATTCTGAAGCCTTAAAAGCCGAAAAAGAAGCTGGACCAAAACGTAAGCTTATTGCTTTCGAATTGGATGAACGTGGTATTCCTCGTCAAGGATACGATATCGTTGATGACAATGGAAATAAAATAGGACATGTAACCTCTGGCACTATGGCACCATCACTAGGCAAAGGCATTGGTTTAGGCTACGTAACAACTAACTTTTCGGGAGTTAACAGCAAAATATATATACAAATACGTAAAAATGCAGTTCCAGCAACGGTAGTTAAATTACCGTTCTATAAAGGTTAAAAAACGGTATTGATGTAATGAAGGGGCTGAAAAAAAAAGGAAAGCATCGCATATTAATATTAGGGGGCAGTGGCTTTTTGGGCAATGCCATTTATAAAGAACTCTGCCCCTACTTTAAAACCTTTGGCACTTACCGCACTTCTAACAAAGCATTCGAAAAGAACCATCATTTTTTTCAATACGATTTTGAAGAGGACGACATCTATGAAATCCTTGATATAGTTAAACCTTCAATCATAATATCTGCACTTCGGGGTGATTTTTCCAAGCAAGTACTATTGCACCAGCATGTAACCGAATATGTCTTTTCAAAAAAAATAAAGATCATTTTTTTATCATCGGCAAATGTATTTGATGCCTACAGTAAGTATCCAAGTTACGAAACCGACAAAACCTACAGCAATAGCATTTACGGGCATTTTAAGATAAAAATAGAAAATATGCTCCTGCGCTTGCCCAAAGCCCAGGCTAGTATCATACGGCTACCTATGGTTTTTGGCAATCAATCTCCTAGGGTAATGGAAATCCTTGAACTTATAAAAAATAAAGAACCCGTTGAAGTATTCCCGAACCTCATAATGAATGTCACAACGGATGCTAAACTCACACAGCAAGTTCACTATATAATCAACAGAAATAAATCTGGAATCTTTCATTTGGGCAGTACCGATTTGGTACATCACGACGAATTCACGAAAGAAATCATTTCCGCTTTGCAGTTAGAGGACAAAGTACTTTACAAAAGAGTATACACCACCAACGACGACAGATATCTAGCGGTTTTGCCCAAGTTTAACAAGCTCCCCAAACACCTCCAACTCCACAGTCAGGACATTTTAAAAGCATTAGCTAACTAAACAAATCACGCTTACTTATAGTTTTTTGGGCAAATGGCAAGCCACCGCGCTTTACACTATAGTTTTTTAAAATATTCAAGGTTTTTCAACGGCTATAATTGTTGGCCATCTTGGTTCTTGATTCTTTGTGTCTTGACTCCCTTGCTAGACATTTTAAAAAAGCTGTCGCTCCAATCGCTTTTGCGGAAGTTTAGGATTCAGGGATCAGTCACAGGGTTCAGGGTTAAGGGTTCAGTTACTTAAATTTCGTTAATCATCAACCCTTTCAATCTTTTTAAATCTAAAACCATAAACCCTTCAAAAATCATTAGCATTATAAATTGATTTTAATGCTTAAATTGATTACATTGGTTTAATACAGACTTAAAAATATTTATCATGAAACTTTCAGAACAAGACATCGAAAAAAAACTGCTTCAGTTTCCAGATTGGGACCATTACGACAATGCCATTCATGCCGAATTTGAATTTGAAAATTTTAAGGATTGCTTTAGTGCCATGAGCCGTATTGCATTCGAATGCGAAGCCCTAAACCACCATCCCAATTGGACTAATGTATACAACGTACTAACTATTTCGTTATCAACCCACGACGCCAATGGAGTAACCGATAAGGATTTTAAATTGGCACAAGCTATTGAAATGATTGTAGAACCCGAAGAATAATTTATTTTTGCGTTAAATAAATCATTGTTATTTTCGCTGTTGCGAAAAACCTAAAACAGTATATTATGGGAAGAGCTTTTGAGTTTAGAAAAGCAAGAAAAATGAAACGTTGGTCTGCCATGAGTAAAGCCTTTACTCGTATAGGCAAAGATATTGTAATGGCTGTAAAAGAGGGCGGTCCAGACCCCGATAGTAATTCTAGATTACGGGCGGTAATCCAGAACGCCAAATCGGTAAACATGCCCAAGGACAATATAGAACGTGCCATTAAACGTGCCTCCGATAAAAGCCAAGGCGATTATAAAGAAGTTATTTTTGAAGGCTACGCACCCCATGGGATTGCTGTTTTAGTGGAAACCGCAACAGATAACAATACAAGAACTGTTGCTAACGTACGCAGTTACTTTAATAAATGTGATGGCAGTTTAGGGACTTCGGGCTCTGTTGTGTTTATGTTCGACCACACCTGCAATTTTAGGGTCAATGCAGAAGGATTGGATCCCGAAGAATTGGAATTGGAATTTATAGACTTTGGTGCCGAAGAAGTGTTTGTAGACGACGATGGCATTTTAATATATGCTCCTTTTGAAAGCTTTGGAGCCATACAAACCGAGTTGGAAAAAAGAGGTATTGAAATCCTGTCCTCAGGTTTTGAACGGATTCCACAAGTCACAAAACCATTAACGCCAGAACAAGCTGCCGATGTAGAAAAACTATTGGAAAAACTGGAAGAAGACGATGATGTGCAAAACGTTTACCATACCATGGAAGAAAGTGCAGAATAGCATTTATTTAAGATAACGGTTCTATAATCATTTTGACGAAAAACATAATCAATTGGGGTATCATAGGTTGCGGTAATGTTACCGAAGTTAAAAGTGGGCCTGCTTATAAGAATACCAAAGGTTTTCATTTAAAAGCGGTCATGAGACGTGATCTTGATAAAGTACAGGATTATGCCAAAAGGCATAACATAGCGAAATATTATACCAACGCCAATGCATTGATAAATGACCCCGAAATAGATGCAGTATATATTGCTACACCTCCAGACACCCATAAATATTATGCCTTAAAAGTCGCCAAAGCAGGAAAACCCTGTTGCATAGAAAAACCCATAACGCCAACTTACAAAGAAGCATTGGAAGTTTACAACACTTTCAAAAATGCAAACCTTCCGCTTTTTGTAGCCTATTATAGGCGTTCATTACCACGATTTGTAAAAGTAAAAGAATGGTTAAGCAAAGGATATATAGGAGACATTAGGCACATTAGTTATAACTTAATTAGGCCTGCTAACCAAACCGACTTATCCAAAAGTTATAATTGGAGAACCGATGCCGCAATTGCTCCAGGAGGTTATTTTGATGATTTAGCATCGCATGCCCTAGACCTATTTACATTTCTTTTAGGAAATATTAAAGAGGTAAAGGGATTTAGCAATAACCAACAAAATTTATACAGTGCCAAAGATGCCATAACAAGTTGTTGGATACACGACAATGGCATTACTGGGTCGGGTACTTGGAATTTTGGCAGTAATGATTATGTAGACGATGTTATAATCTATGGATCGAAGGGCTCTATAAAATTTTCAGTATTTCAGGAAAAAAATATAGTGCTTAAATCAGAAACAAAAAACGAGTCTCTATTTATAAATAACCCAAAGCACATCCAACAATACCATGTAGAAAACATGAGAGATTATTTAATGGGTAATAGTGGTTCGCATCCTTCTACTGGATTAACCGCCCTCCATACCAGTTGGGTTATGGGTGAAATTTTAGGAATAAACCAATAATATGCTAAACTCTTAAATTCCAAAATAGTACCCTCGCTTTTAACATATCTATAAGATAAAGCCCTCTTGTTTATTTCTATTTTTACAACCGACTAAAAATAAATAATCAATTAGGGTTTCATTCCCTTTTAAAGTTTTTCTACTATGAAATTAAACACATTGTATGCTTTTAGAAAAGTATCTATGGCTTTACTTTTAGCATTCGTTATCATTCCCTATACAGTGGATGCCCAATCAACAAAGAATAGAAAACGAAGAAAAAGCAAAACAGAGGAAGTTGTAAAAAAAGCTCCTGAAAAAAAAGACAAGGAAAAGACGATTAAAGAACTAACAAAATCTTCAAAAGAAATTGATGGTTTGTTTAAAATCTATCAGGATACGATTACCGGTAACCTACAAATGGTAATTTCAGAAGACCAAATAGGTAAAGAATACATCCATTTTGCCCAAATTGCAGATGGTGTAATGGATGCCGGAAGAATAAACAGAGGAAGTTACAGAGGCTCTAAAGTTTTTAAAATTGAAAAGTTTTTCGATAAAATTGAGTTTGTTGCGGTTAACACTTCCTTTTATTTTGATCCAGACAATCCTTTATCAAAATCTAAGGAAGCCAACACTAGTGAAGGTATGATGCAGAGCTTAACCATTGAAGCCCATGATAAAAAAGATAGTCTTTACCTTATAAAGGCCAACGACCTTTTTTTAAAGGAAACCCTTAAGCAAATTAAACCGGCATCAAGACCAGGAACATCCCCTACTGCATTTAAGTTGGGTAGTTTAGACAAATCTAAAAGCAAAATAAAAACGATTAAAAACTACCCTGAAAATACTAATATCCAAGTAGAATATGTGTATTCCAACCCATCTGCACTTAACAGGGGTTCGAATGCTTTGGCCGATGGGCGCAATGTAAGTATTAAGGTATACCACAGTTTAATAGCAATGCCCGAGAACGACTACGACCCTCGCTTTGACGATCCTCGAGTAGGTTATTTTACGACCCAGGTAAACGATCAAACATCAACCTCGTCTACACCTTATAGGGATTTAGTACACCGTTGGAACTTAAAAAAGAAAGATCCCAACGCGCCATTATCTGAACCTGTTACCCCTATAACTTGGTGGCTAGAAAACTCTACGCCCTATGAGTGGCGCGAAATCATAAAAGAGGGTGTGTTGCAATGGAACAAAGCCTTTGAAAAAGCAGGGTTTAAAAATGCGATTGTTGTTAAACAACAGCCAGACGATGCCGAATGGGATGCTGGCGATATTCGTTATAATGTATTACGTTGGACCTCGTCTCCCCAACCTCCGTTTGGCGGTTACGGCCCTAGTTTTGTAAACCCTAAAACTGGTGAAATCTTAGGAGCCGATATCATGCTTGAATTTGTACACTTCACCAATAGGGTTTTCTACGATAAAGTTTTTGAACTGGCATCGGTAGAAAAACCTTTTGAAAATAATTCCAATCTTGAAAGTGACCCGCATAATTATTGCGCTTTTGCAAATACCCTGCACAACGATATGATGTTTGCTACTTCGGTAGCGATGGCTTCTGGGGCTTCCGAATTGGAATTGGAACGCTTAAAACGAGAGTCCATGCTAGCCTTAATCATGCATGAGGTGGGACACACTTTAGGGCTGAACCACAACATGAAAGCCAGCCAATTATTTTCTCCTGAAGAATTGGCAAATCCTGAATTCATTGAAGGAAAGTGCCTTACTGCCTCTGTTATGGACTATGCCACACTTAACATCACCAAAGACAGAAGCAAACAAGGGCAATACAATGATGTTACCGTAGGCCCTTATGATGTTTGGGCTATTCAATTTGGATATACCCCATTTCAATCTGAAAGTGAAAAAATTGCATTGCTAAACAGATCTACAGAACCCGAGCTTATTTTTGGCAACGATGCCGATGATATGCGTGCGCCTGGAAAGGCCATCGACCCAAGGGTTATGGTCAACGACCAATCGAACGATGCCATTACCTACGCAATTGACCGTATGGAATTATCGGATAATTTAATGAAAACCGCCAAGGAAAAATTTACTAAAAAAGGGGAATCGTACCAAGAGTTAAGACGGGTTTATACCTTACTTAGCGGGCAAAAAGCTGGAGCTGCCAATATCATTTCTAGATATATTGGCGGAGTATATGTAGACCGCGCCATGGCAGGACAAAAAGGAGCTACACAACCATACACTCCTGTTAGCTTAGAAGATCAAAAACGAGCTATGAAGGCCTTAAAGGATCATGTCTTTGCCCCTAACGCATTTGATACTCCTAACGACCTGTATAACTATCTAGCCATGCAACGTCGTGGGTTTAATCTTGGAAGTGGTCCTGAAGACCCCAAAATCCATAATCAAGTGTTATCCTATCAAAAAAATGTTTTAAACCACATTTTACACCCCAATACTTTACAACGTATCTCCGATTCTGAATTATATGGTAATGCCTATAGTTTATCTGATTTTATGTCCGATTTAAATGATGCTATTTTTAAAGCTGATATTTATGGCAATGTGAACACGTTTAGGCAAAACCTTCAGATGGAATACACTAATTATTTAATTAAAATGCTTACAAGCCAACAAAAAGGACGCTATGCCCATAATGCAAAGTCTATGGCTTTGTATAATTTGAAACAAATACGCACTATGGCTGCTCCTTCTGGAAATATAGCCTCTAGAGCGCACAAGCAACATTTAAGGACTTTAATAGATAATGCTTTAAAGGAAATTAAATAAGCTTTACAAGTCTAGACCTCACAGGTATTTAAAACCTGTGGGGCCTTAAACGAAAAGTGGCTGAATTGAAGTTAAAAAACTTACTTATTCAGCCTCTTATTTCTTAAAATAGTACATGTTTCTTTTTAGGGACAAAAACTGTTTACTTTATGTTTCATCTACTATACATCATGTAAAACAATTTTCATGCCAATATTAGATTGATTCTTAAGAATTCTCGGAAATTCTACCTTTCACCCCTTTAAAGAAACTGTGCATAAACTTAAAATCTGCTTCAGCATCATTTGTAGGATAAAAAGGTTCTGAAATTTTGTTCTGCTTGTTTTCAAAATCAAGAGTGAACATTATTATGGGTACTTTGGCTTCTTTAGCTATATAATAAAACCCTGTACGCCATTTAGATACTTTTTTTCGGGTTCCCTCTGGTGATAATGCTATTCTAAACTCTTCCTTACCTTGAAACAACTTAGCAATGGCCTGTACTTTATTTTCTTTAGTAAATCGGTCTATTGGCCTACCTCCCAATAGTCTTAAAAACCATCCAATGGGAAAAACAAACAGTTCTTTCTTGCCTACAAAACTTACTTTTACATGCAATACTGCCCTTAGAAGAATGCCTATATAGAAATCATGCCAACTGGTATGGGGTGCAGCAATAATTACGGCCTTTTTTACGGTTTCTTTTGAAATGTCTCTATTGCCAACTATCTTCCAGTCTAGTATGTTAAAATAAATAAGTTTGGCCAGCCATTGCATACTACATTTTTAAATAAAGTGCTTTAAGTTGTTTTGGCGTCATTAACTTCTTCCAGTTTTTACCAAGTGCATTTTCCCAAAGTGGCTCAAGTCCCAATGCTATATTTATCATGGTATCCAATTCTTCTTCACTCAAAGTAGCACAAATACCTTTAGGCAATTCAATATCATGCTTTTCCTTCATGGCCTTAAAGAGCTTAACACCTTCTGGGTAAAAATCTTCCAAATGATCAAAAACAATACAATTGCCTATACCATGCTTTGTTCCCAAAACATAAGACAGTCCATAGCTCATCGCATGGGCAACCCCTACTTGTGAATATACAATACTCATGCCGCCATGCCAGGATGCCATCATTAATTTGTCTTGTGCTTCTTCTGTGCTTGGTGTACCATCTAAAAACACTTCCTTACACAAGTTATAGGCCATATCGCCATAACTCCTACTAAAGGCATTTAAGTACGTACCTTCTAATGATTCTACGGAATGTATAAAACAATCCATTCCCGTGTAAAACCATTGGTCTTTAGGCACGCCTTTGGTAAGCTCTGGATCTAATATAACCTGATCAAAAGGTGTGTAATCTGAATTAATTCCCAGTTTTTTAGTTGGCCCTGTTAAAACCGTGGTTCTTGAAACTTCAGCTCCTGTACCCGATATGGTTGGGATACCAACATGATACAACGCTGGGTTCTTAACCAAATCCCAGCCCTGGTACAAGTGGGTTTCTCCTTCATTTGTTAACATAATGGCAACCGCTTTGGCCATATCCATCATGCTACCACCTCCTATACCAATAATTCCAGAAGGTCTTTCTTTGGTATTGAGAATAATCTCTTCTACCAAAGCATCTACTTGTGATGTTTTTGGTTCTTCCTTTGTTGATATATATATTATTCTATCATCATAAGATAGGGAAATACGTGATGTTAGCCATGAATTACTTTTAAACACATCATCTACCAAATAAATAAATGGAGCATTCATGCTTAAACGTTTTGGGGCAACGATTTCACTTAATTGATTGAAACTACCTCTACCAAAAACAACTCTTGGTACCATTGGAAAGTTCTTGTAATTCATCGATTTTGTTTTCTTTTTACAAAGTTGTAAAAATAGGTTTTATATAACTTTTTCTACAGCAAAGTCGCTCTTTTTTTAGCAACCTGCTATTCTTTTAACATTTGTTTAATTCAATAATTTTAAAACATCGTGTAAACTATTTAATGTTTTATAGGCTTTACCATTGGTTTCTTTTTCTGTTACCATTTCATGGACCCAAGTGGTATGGAATGGTATGTGTATGGCATGGGCTTTTATATTAACCAAGGGTAAAACATCAGATTTTAATGAGTTTCCAATCATTAAAAACTGTGACGGTTCGATATCCAAATGGTTTAACAACTTCGAATAATTCGCCTCTTTCTTATCACTTAACACTTCTATATGATGAAAATATTTGGTTAATCCCGACTTTTCAAGTTTTCGCTCCTGATCCAACAAATCTCCTTTGGTTGCCAAGATCAATCGATATTTTTTAGACAATGCACTTAAAACTTCTTCCACGCCGTCCAACAACTCTACAGGCTTTTCAAGCATGGTTTTACCAATGTTTAAAATGGCTTCGGTTGTTTTAGCTTCCAAATTGTAATTCGATAATTGCAAGGCGCATTCAACCATAGACAGCACAAAGGCTTTAACACCATAACCATATAAACCAAGGTTATTAATCTCGACCTTAAACAGTTCTTGATCTATTTTATTGGGGGTTTCATATTCTGATAGCAACTTGCCAAATTCAGCTTCGGCTTCCCTAAAATAGGTTTCGTTTACCCAAAGGGTATCGTCTGCATCAAAACCGATAACTTTTATGTTCTCAAATGCCTTAATCAATTTTATTAAATTTTATAATTTTTTATTTCCATAATTTTTTGGCTCGTTCCAAATCCTCTGGCGTGTCTATTTCCACACCTTGTATCGTAGTTTCAACCATTTTAATTCGTTTGCCATATTCTAAATAACGAATGCATTCAATCTTCTCTGATGCTTCAAGCGGTAACATGGGTAATCGGTAAAAATCCAATATGGCCTGTTTTCTAAATGCATAAACTCCTTTATGCTTATAATAGGTAACCCCAGCATTTGGATCTCTTGGATAGGGAATTGGGCTTCTTGAAAAATAGAGTGCAAAATTGTTATGGTCAACAATGACCTTTACGGTATTGGGGTTGTTAATTTCATCGGTGTCTGTGATATGTACCATAAGCGATGCTAAATCAACTTTCTTAGTTGTATCTTCCTTAAACACTTCTATTAATTTTTCCAACGATTCCTTTTCTGTAAATGGTTCGTCTCCTTGCACATTAATAACTACATCAATATCCATGCCTTTAACAGCTTCTGCTATTCTATCGCTACCACATTCATGTTCTTTTTGGCTCATAATAGCCTTACCGCCATTGGATGAGATTTCATTAAATATAATATCGCTATCGGTAACCACAAAAACATCATCAAATAAATGCGTCGCTACGGTAGCTTCGTAGGTTCTTCGTATCACCGATTTCCCTCCCAAGTCTTGCATAAGCTTACCAGGAAATCGTGAGGCTGCATAGCGCGCCGGGATCATTGCTATAATTTTCATGTGTCTACTTTATTGTTATCGATGGTCACACTTCACTTTAACCTACTTAGTAACTAAGACTAGTTCGGTAAAAGAATGTAACCTATTTGGCTTCATCTATTATTAAAATAATTTGCTTCAAAAATAGGATAAATACTTCTATTTAGTCTTCAAAAAAGTCATCTTTAAAGCCTATAAGGTACAATTTTTCTTTGGCTCTTGTAATAGCGGTGTACAGCCAACGTAAATACTCTTTATCCATTCCGTTGGGCAAATAGGGCTGCTCTACAAATACTGTATTCCATTGTCCCCCTTGTGATTTGTGGCAGGTTATGGCATAAGAGAATTTAACTTGAAGTGCATTAAAGTGCTTGCTCCCTTTAACCTTTAAAAACTTTTTGTAATTACTACTTTCATTCTCGAAATCCTTCATGACCTCTTGGTACAACCTATTGGAATCCTCATAAGATAAAGAAGGGGTTTCTGCTTCTATAGTATCAAGTAACAAAACCGTTTCGAAAGGACGCATTCTAGGATAATCGACCATTCGGATTTTCACTTCTGCAAAACGAAAGCCATATAATTCTTCAATTTTAAATATTTCTAAAACTTCTATAATATCGCCATTAGCTATAAATCCAGCTTCTGTTGTGGGCTTTACCCAAAAGTAATTGTTCTTGACTACCATTAAATAATCACCCGCTGTGAGTTCGTTTTCATTAAATAAAATCCGACTTCTAATTTGCTGATTATATAAATTGGCCCGCTTGTTACTTCTAACAATAATAGTGGTTTCCTCGTTTCCAAGATTACTATAAGCGTCGTTAATGGCATCCATAACGTCATGCCCGTCTATCAACCTTACAATATCGGTATAATCGTTTAAATTAAAGTAAAAGGCCTCATAAAATCCACTAGACAAGGTTTCGCGCAAAATGGTAGCGTTTTCCAATATCCCCGAATTTTCTTCTTGGCGTACCACTTCATCAAGTTCCATCTTAACTACTTCTTTATTATAATTTAGGCTTAATGTATCTTCATTTAAGGCCGGGCTCAATTCTAATTTAACAGGTGGTAGCTGTGCCGTGTCTCCAATTAAGACCAGTTTACATTGATGGCCAGAATACACATATTGCATTAAATCGTCCAATAACGAACCGTTTTCAAAAAGTTTGGAGTCGCCAGGAGTGTCTGGAATCATTGAAGCTTCATCTACTATAAAAATGGTGTTTTTGTGTTTATTGGGTTGCAACACGAATTTTACACCGCCTCCTTTTTCTTTTTTTGGAAAATAAATTTTTTTGTGAATGGTATAAGCTTCTTTTCCCGAATAATTAGAAATAACTTTAGCCGCCCTACCCGTTGGCGCCATTAAAACGGCACTTTTTTTGGCTTTCCATAAATTGGTTACTATAGCCCCTATTATAGTAGTCTTTCCTGTTCCTGCATAGCCTTTTAACACATATAACCCGTTTGGGGTTTTACTAAAAATAAACTCAGCCATTTGCTGTAAAACAATATTTTGCTTTAGAGTTGGGGAGAACGGAAATTGCTTTTTTAAAAGAGAATAAAATTCAGATGACGTCATTTACACAAGCTACAAAAAATAAATATTCCAAAGATAGAAATGATTTTTACTTGCAATGGCTTTTACGATTAAAAAAAAATTGTAGATTTGCTAAAACCGTAAATTTAAATTTTAATATACCTAAAATGATTTTATACATTATTCTTGCAATAGTTGCTACCATTGGATTAGTTTGGTTAATTGATAAGTTTATACCCTCTAAACTTAGGCCACTTGTTATGATTGCTTTATGGGTTGTTATTGGCGTTTTAGCCTATAATACATTTATGTCTGTTTACGAGCCCATCCAATTTAACCAAATTAAGAAAAAGCGTTATGCTTTGGTTATTAAAAGTTTAAAAGACATAAGGGATGCCCAATTGGCTCACAAACAAGTAACTGGTAAGTTTGCCGACAACTTTGATAATTTAGTAAAGTTTATTGATACAGCTGAATTTACTATTACGCAGCGCCGTGATTCCACAATAATAGACGAGGAATTAACTAAACGATACGGAGGTGTTGAAATGACCAAAGATATTGTTGTTATAGACACTTTAGGTTTTGTTCCTGTTAAAGATTCTTTATTTGGTACCGATAACCGTTATAAAACCTTGATGAATGTTCCTGTTGGTCAAGAAGGTGCCAAATTTGAGCTTAAAGCAGGCTTTTTGGAAGAAAAGGAAATAAGAATCCCTGTGTTTGAAGCTTTAGTTAAAAAAGCTGTGGTTTTGAACGATCAGGACAAGGATCTTGTTAGACAAGAAGAACAAGTGGTATCTGTTGAAGGTGTAAACGGAGATGCCATTAGACTAGGCTCTATGGAAGAAGTTAGTACAACTGGAAACTGGCCTAAAATTTATGACACTAAAGAAGACTAAAACACAACAAGACATAACCAATTATAGACTGTCCATTCAAATAAGTTTGAGTGGACTTTCTTTTTGTATTCTAGATAAGAACACCAATAATGTTACTGTTTTAAAAGATTTTAAGTTTGAAAAAAAACTAAACCCGCTCGAGGTTTTAGATTATTTAAAACACCTGTTCACTACCGAAGCAACCTTAAACCAAACGTTCAGTTCTGTAAATGTTATCCATACAAACGAACTGTCTACCCTAGTTGCAAAAGACCTATTTAATGAAGATTGCTTGGCCGATTATTTAAAATTCAATGCCAAAATATTAAAGTCGGACTTTATCGCTTACGATACAATAAACGGTCACAATATGGTTAATGTTTATGTGCCCTATGTAAACATTAACAACTTTATTTATGACACCTTTGGGGCTTTTACCTACAAGCATTTTTCCACAGTGCTTATTGAAAACATCCTTTCGATAGAAAAAAATGCTACCGAACTAAAAGTTTATGTCCATGTTGGCATAAACCATTTTGAAATAGTAGCGACAGATCAAGGCAAGCTCTTATTATATAATACTTTCGACTATAAAACCAAGGAAGATTTTATCTACTACATTTTGTTCACTTTCGAACAATTAAAGTTAGACCCAGAAACCCATCGCTTAGTCCTTTTAGGAAACATATCAAAAGACAGTGAACTCTATGATATTGCTTATAAATACATACGTCATGTAGGTTTTGGCAATAGAAATAGTAACCACAAACTAAACGAAGAATCTGCCAATAAGCATGCTAACTTTATCATTTTAAACAACTTTTAATGCGTATCATTTCAGGATTATATAAAAGTAGGAAGATAGTGGCTCCTAAAACCTTACCGGTTCGCCCTACTACCGATATGGCAAAGGAATCCCTATTTAATATCATTAATAACCTTTACTATTTTGATGATGTGTCGGTTTTAGACCTTTTTGCCGGCACAGGAAATATTAGCTACGAATTTGCCTCAAGGGGTACGTGCAACATTACCTGTGTAGATCAGGATTATGGTTGTATAAAATTTATAAACGAAACGGCAAGAGCTTTCGATATGCCTATTGAAACTATTAAAAGTGATGTTTTTAAATTTTTGGAGCGAACATCAATAAAGCACGACATTATATTTGCAGACCCGCCTTATAATTTTAGTGAAGCACAATTTGCTAGAATACCAGAATTGGTTTTTGAAAATAAACTACTGGAAGACCAAGGCGTATTAATAATCGAGCACTCTAAACATACCAATTTATCCCAGGTATTAAACTATAACTATTCAAAAAACTATGGCGGCAGTGTGTTCAGTTTTTTTAGTGCTAATTCAGATTAACTCGTTTTTTTAATTCCTTTTTTTTCAGTACCTTAGAATTCTCCTTTTTTGATAGCACACCCTTGGTCTATCTATATTCCATTTGAATTTCATGTTCAGATCGCTACCCCTATTTAGTTGTGGAAAAACAGTCACTAACTAAAACTAACAACTAATGAAAAAACTTTTTCTATGCGTGCTGGCAATATTACTGTTCGTTGCTTGCCAAAATCAACCACAACGCTATTTTGAAAACTCGGCCGAAATTGAAACCGTTAAAGCCGGCATAAAAGCTTATGAAGCCCAAGACTGGGACACTTGGAAAGCCAACTTTGCCGATACTGCTAAAATTTATGCTAATTCCAACAAAGGGGTTTCACCAGATGAGAGAATAGCAGGCTTCAGAGAAATGCTATCAAATTTTGATTCCTATGGTTTTAATGAAAACATTAATGAAATTGAAATGATTGTTGATGCCAAAGGAAGAACATGGGTAAATTATTGGAACCATTGGAAAGGAATTACGAAGGCAACCAAAAAGGAAGTAAACATCCCAGTACACCTTACTTTACAGTTTATTGATGGTAAAATTGTACGGGAATATGGCTATTACGATACAGCACCTGTTCAAAATGCCTTTGATGAAATCGAAAAAATGAACAATATGCCCGTTGAGGAGAAAGATATGATTGCCAAAGTAGATGCGTTAGTTAATGAATTCCTTAATAACAAAGACCCTTCCGTATTAAGCAATATACTTGCCGATAACTATACAAGAACAATGAACGATGTAACAGATGCCACCAATCCCAATGAATTAGTTGAAAGTATGAAAGTATTCTTTACTGCCTTTCCTGATTTTAAGGTTACCAATCCTCATCGATCTGAGATTCATGACAATCAATTATTCGTTCATTGGGAAATGACAGGCACCAATACTGGTGAATTTAATGGTAGCCCTGCCACGGGAAAAAAGGTAAAAACATCTGGTTTAACACGGATACACTTTAATAGTAAAGGCAAAATTGATATGGAAAATGTGTATTACGACCAGTTAAGTTTAATGCAGCAATTAGGAAAGACCTTAAACTAAACTTCAACTTTAGTAACAATATAATTATGAAAACGATTAAAGTAAGTGCCTTGTTAATACTTTTCATTCTTACAGCAAATTTAGCTTTGTCACAAAACAATGTAATAAAAGAGGCTAAAGCAACTTACAACCAAATACTTCAACTGTTCAATTCGGGTGACTATGAAGGTTATGGGCATTATGTTGCAGATAACATTGAATGCTACACAGGTGTTTATACGCCTTTACTTTGGAAAGGAAAGTCCAACTGGATGGACTTCATTAAAGGTTTAAATAACTTTAGTTTGGTAAAGTATGATTTTCGCCAACCATCATATCGAAATTTTGGTGAAACCACAGTAATGTGCAACGGCTATTTTGTCTTTACAACAGTAGATAAACAAGGGGTTACCGAAATACAATCCGGCAGACAATCTACTTTACTTATAAAACAAGATGGCATATGGAAAATTGCAAGCAATCACTTTTCTGCCATGTTTTAATTAATAATTTTAAATCACTTCATTATGAAAACAACAAAAACTACACTTATAATAGCGTTGGTTCTATGCCTTACGCTTAATATTTCACACGCTCAAAAACTATATCGAGTACATCAAGACAATGTAAAACCTTCCATGATGATGGAATACGAAAAAATTGCTAAAGAATTCAACGAAGCGTGCAAAACACATAATGTCCAGGCCCAATGGCTCGCCACAACTATGGATGGTTTTAGATATTTATATGTTTCTCCACTAGAAAACTTTGCCCAGTTGGACAATCGTCCAATGGCCGATATGGCTAAGGCAATGGGGGATGATTTTGGAAAAATGTTTCAAGAATTCGACAAGTGTTACGATTCACATGGTACCTACGTAATTGTTTTAGATGAAGAATTAACCTATATGCCAGATGGTTTTAGTCAAACTCAAGAGGGACAGGATTACAGAAATTACTATTTTATCCATTATACACCAGAGAACGCCAAAAACTTACGTGAGGCTATGAAGGGTGTTAAAGACATGTTTGCGGCAAAAGGCTCTAAAAACCACTATCGTGTTTACAGAACCGGCTTCGGCATCATGGATAATTATTATTTAGTGGCTGTGTCCAGTAAAGATGAGATAGATTCGGCTCAAAAATCTAAAGCTAACCAAGAACTTTTAGGACCAGAGCGTTTTGATGTTTTCGGAAAAGTATTAAAATATGCCTCAAAAATGGAAGAAGTAACCGGAGAAATTAGGCATGATTTAAGTTATATGCCAAAACAGTAATACTGTTTTTTAAAACAAAGAGCGGCCAATGGCCGCTCTTTTATAATTTAAGTAAACCTATAAGCCGAATTCTGTTCATTCTGAAATCATTTCAGAACTTCCCTGCCATTTATCTGAATGTATTGTTACCAATACACTTTAGCTACCTACCCTCCAGCATTGGGCGTGCAACCCTTAAGCACTGGTATACATGGTATTGCACCCCATAGAGTTTACCTGATTTCACTACAGCATAACCTGTACATTCTTTCTGTTGCACTTTTCCTGACCTCACGGCCGGTGGCCATTAACCACTATGGTGCACTATGGTGTTCGGACTTTCCTCAATGACATTTAGTGTCACTGCGACAAGGCAATTTACTTAAGGACAAAAGTACATGAATTTTTGCAATTAGCTTAATTAAGGTGAATCTTAGGTGAAATAACAAATAACATACTAAAAACCAATATTCTATAACGGTTTAAAGTGTCTTGGCAAGCCTACCTAACAGTAAGCAGTTGATAATAAGTAATCTGCCTCTTTATTGTCGGGGTTACTTCTTCGTTATCATTTCAACAAGCTCAATTTAAGCACTTGTACTGAAAGACAATTTGTTGCTTCTGCAATTAATCTTAACCTTCGTCAATACGAGAGAACGCAGTGACCGAAGTAATCTCTATGTATAGGCCACGGAACTAACAGGTTGCTTCACTACGTTCGCAATAACGGCTGGCTTCTTCGTTCGTTCATAACAATTAAAAAATGCCCCCAAAATCGTTGGAGGCATTTCATTCAATAAAAACGAGCTACTAATCTATTCAACCACTAACTTTTTAACTGCAAAAGCATTATCGCTATTCGTGATTTTTACAAGGTACAACCCACTTCTTAAAGCCGATATGTCCATTTTGTTATCTATTAACTTGGTAGTACTCATCACACGTTTTCCTGTAATACTAAATAACTCTACTTTAGCTACATCTGTCAAGCCTTTAATATTTAAAATCCCTTTTGCTGGGTTAGGATATAATGAAAATGCCGATTGGTCTAGCTTTTTTGTGCTTAAAACGTTATCAACAACAATCGTATTAATTTCTACTGTACCCGCATCATTTGCTTGACCAGGAGTTGCTGCAACCGTTGAACCAATTCCGATAGTAAATAGTTGATTTCCCGTCCATTCTACTACGCTGCTCATATCAAAAGTATAGGTCTTTTCTGTCGCATCACTTGTACTCATGTCCAATAACTGTGTTGGTCCGCTTGAAACCAATCTCAATTGATCATTTGTTGCAGAGTTATTTTTTAAAGTAATATGGATTTGCTTGTGGACATCTGCATCAACATGATGCATTGTTTGTTCTAATTTAGCATATTTATCAACTGTAGGAGTAAATGTTAATATACCACCTATAGGACCAGAAATAGCACCGTTAGTGGCTGTAAAACCTTCAGTGTCATTATCTATATCAAAATTATATATTTCTTTTAGAGTAGTAGGGACAGAAGCTGCAAACTCAATTTTATCGATATCAATTGAGATATTGTTCGGGTTATTTGGTAAAATATAATCTGTGTTACCAGCAGATTTAAAATGCAACTTAAAATCATTCATAGTGCCAACCCAATTTGCAGCACTAGTTAAATCAAACCAATATGTAACAAAACCTGAGTCTCCAGTCGTAATATCAAGATTAACATAAAATCTACCACTTGACGGTTTAGGATATGATACCCTTAAAAAATCTGGCCCTGTAGCATCATTGTTTCTTAATGTAATCCCAACAACTGAATTTACAGAAGTGTCAACACCAGCATTTCCAATTGCTATCGTTGGGTTATTTTTTACTCCATCACCATCTACGGTTGTAAGGGTCATATATGTAGCTCCATTTGCAGATGTAAAACCATTTAATGTATTCCATCCGTCATCTGTGCTAGTAAAGTTGAATGTTTGTGCAAACCCGACTAGTGGCAAGGCTGTCAATAATAATAAGAAAGTAATTTTTTTCATAACTCAAAATTTAAAGATTATTAATTATTAGTTTAGAATTTGTTTGTTGTCCATTTTTAAAAATGGCTTTTAATATGTACATCCCATTATTTATATAAGGGAGTGCAATTGAGGAGCTATTATCATTGTATGTTAATGGTATTGTTCTACCATTAATATCAACAAGTGTAATATGTGCTATAGATTGCTTTGTTTGAAACTCAATAAAGGTTGAAGCTGGATTAGGAAAAACACGAAATTCTTCCGTTTTAAAATTGGTTGTACTTAAGGTCGTTCCTAACAAGGCATTCTTTACATCTTCCACCCAAGTAGTATTATCGACTACCGTACTGGCAACAGTATTTTTGGGGTCATAGGAGTTTACCGTGAAATAATTGATGTCGTAATTTGTTGTCGAGGCATGGTCGGTTCTTTTGTGGATGGTTTTACCTGATTCCGGTCCAGCATCCCAAACGGTAAAGGCAAAGCCCCTGTTTATGGCCTGCTCTGCAATATACCGGTGGTATTCCACACGGGAAGCATTATCGGGGCCTCCATCAGCAAAGCCCGTTGCATTACTGCTTATTGCGGATAGGTCTCCCGTTGAATAATCATAACCCAGCGTATTGTCTGTCCCAAATTCACCCAATAATACCGAAACTTTATTATTGTTGGCCCAGGTCAGTACGGTATCGAAATTAGATTCAACCGAACTTTTATCGGCTGTAGTCCCCCAGGTATATTGGTCCTTGCCGTCTTTTGTGCAACTGGTAAACTTAAATGGCAAATAGTAATGGAAGGTTGCTATTAAATAACTGTCGCTGGCCAATATAGATGGATCTATAGCCAATGGCGCATTATAGGAGTTTTGCCCTCCTCCTGTAATGACTATATTTCTGGTGGTATTTCCGGCACCAGAATTTCTAATGACACTTATTATTGATGTGTTGATAGCGTCCATTTCGGTGGCACTGACTTCAAAATAGGGTTCGTTGATCACTTCAAAGAGCAAGTTTTCGGACTTGTCCTTAAACCGATCTGCAATGGCGGTCCAAATGGCCTCTAGCTTGTCCAGGTCGGCCAGGCGCTTTGCCGATGTGGGATCGGTGTACTGGACCTTGGTATCGTCGAAAGTATACAGGAACTCCGATTTTAATCTATTGCCATGTAAGTCTAAAATGGTTATTAAGCCTTGTCCTAAAGACCAATCTATTACTTCTTCCACACGGGTGAGATAGGTGGAGGACACCGTATAGTCCGCTATACTTCCCGTATAGTCGCCGGCTGTACCAGTGGCACTTGAATACACAGAGGTATCTCCAGAGGTTCTGGTACCAAAAAAGTCCATTGGAATTCTTACCGTGGTAAAACCTGCATTAGCCACATCAATAAAATATTGCTCTGAAATAGGAGGTGCCCAATTACCTTCTACGGGTGCGCTTAATACATTGCCTATATTAATGCCCCGTCCCATGTTGCTTACCATTTGCTGTGGTGTAATTTGGCTAAAACCATTGGCCGTAATAAGTATCAACAGATATTTAAATCTAAATAACTTCATTTAAGTTTGCTTATTTTTCCTTTCCAGCTTTATTGGCCGCTCTTTGTTGTTTGGTTAATACTTCAGAGAATATTTTCTTGAAGTATTTTTTATTTACTGCTTTTAAATCTTCTTTTGACCCCCCTTCTTTTCTCACTTTACGGGTTTCTTTAATTCTTTCGATATGAATGTTTAAGATTTCTTCTTTTTGTGTTTTGGTTAAAGCGGCTAATGGATCTCCCTTTATAATTTGAACATTTAACTCTTCTACTTTTTCAGTAGCGCTTGCTTTTAATTTTTCAGATTGTGCTTGTCCTGTAATTGTAAATCCTATCAACAAAAGACAGGTTAAAATGATTTTTTTCATGTTTGTTTTATTAAGTTTAGTTTTTCGAAATATAAAATTCGCGTAAAAAAGTGCTTATGGGGTTTAATAATTGTCTAATAGGGTTTGATTAGCGAAAGCGTCGTGAATTTGACGACTTTTATGTGGTTAATTCCAACTTTCGTCATTACCAGGGCGTATAGCCACTAAGGATTTCTTGTGGTTTGGGTATTACTGGACTTACAGATTGCTTCGCTCTGCTCGCAATAACATAAACACTTAACCTTTACTAAGGTTTACGTTAATTATTTTAACCTCTTTAAATACTTAAAACATTAAGTACCCTAAACTAATAACCTGTTAATAACTCCTTTTAAATTCTGAATCCACAATTAAGAATTAAGAATTGAATTTTTAACTTTGTTACATCTAGCAATAGCATCATAGGATGTTGGACTAAATTGATTAAAATTGGAGCACTTCGTTGTATCGGCACGTAAATATAGACCCCAATCCTTTAGGGATGTTGTGGGGCAACAGGCTATTACCAATACATTACTAAATGCTATAGAACATAATCATTTAGCACAAGCCTTGTTGTTTACAGGGCCTCGTGGTGTAGGCAAAACAACCTGTGCCCGCATCCTGGCTAAAATGATTAATAGTGATGGCAATGAAAGTGGCGACGAAGATTTTGCCTTTAATATTTTCGAGCTTGATGCCGCGTCGAACAACTCGGTTGATGACATTAGAAACCTAACAGACCAGGTTCGTATTCCACCCCAAGTTGGTAAATATAAAGTCTACATTATAGACGAGGTACATATGCTATCGCAAGCTGCATTCAATGCGTTTCTAAAAACATTGGAAGAGCCGCCTAAGCACTGTATTTTTATTTTGGCTACCACTGAAAAACATAAAATTATCCCAACCATTTTATCACGTTGTCAAATATTTGATTTTAAACGGATTACCGTTAGGGATGCTAAAGAATATTTAAAATATATAGCAGAGCAACAAGAGATCAATGCCGAAGATGATGCGTTGCATATCATTGCTCAAAAAGCAGATGGCGCCATGCGTGATGCCCTGTCTATTTTTGACCGCGTCGTTAGCTTTTCTGGTAAAAACCTAACCAGACAAGCCGTTACCGAAAATCTTAATGTATTAGATTACGAAACCTATTTTACAAGTACCGATTTAATTTTAGAAAATAAAATACCCGAGCTACTCATACAATTTAACAAAACACTGGGACAAGGCTTCGATGGACATCACTACATTGCTGGACTGGCCTCCCATTTTCGGGATTTGCTCGTATGCAAAACACCTAAGACCATAGAGCTTTTAGAAGTTGGCGAGCAAACCAAGGATAAGTATTTACAGCAATCGCAAAGAGCACCTCAGGAATTTCTCTTAAAAGGCATTGAACTGGCTAACGAGTGTGACCTCAAATACAAAACCAGTAAAAATCAGCGGTTACTCGTTGAGTTATGTTTAATGCAATTAGCCTCTATCACTTTTGATGGAGAAAAAAAAAATAGTAAACATTACATAATCCCCCCCTCTTATTTCAAGAAAACAGGAATAACCCCTATTCCGGTAGCCAAACCAGAAATTAAACAGCACAATACAAATCCTGTACAACAAGAGGATAAAACAGAAGAAAAAGTCACTACCAAAGCAACAGCGTCTGCTTCAACTACAGTTTTAGAACGACCAAAAATTGTTTTAAGCAGGGAAAAGAAATCTACTTCTGGGCTATCGTTAAGCAGTATAAGAGCAAAGAAAGAACATCAAATCAAACAAATTGATGTGGTGGTCGATGAAGAAAACTTGCCAAAAGAGCCATTTACCGAAGATGCACTTGTTTCTACTTGGCACACCTACACCCAAGAATTAAAAAATAAAGGCAAACACAATTTGGCGTCCATTTTGTCTATAGACACCCCAAAAGTTAGAGACACTACCATTTATTTGGAGTACCCCAATGAAACTAACAAAAAGGAATTATTGGCCAATCAATACGAATTACTTTCCTTTATTAGAAAGACACTTAATAACTATGCAATAGATTTAGATATTACGGTGAATGAGGAAAAGGAAAAACAATATGCATACACTACTATTGATAAATTCAATAAATTGAAAGAAAAAAACCCCAATATAGAACTATTAAAAAAAACCTTCGGATTAGATGTGTAAGTTATTAAAAATAAGCACCATACCAATTATTTTGTTTTTTACCATAACTACTTTAATGAATTGTGATGGCAGAGACAGAGCATATAAAAGTAATGCCGAAATACTTAAACAACACAACCTCCTAAAAGATTTTTCCCGAAAAATTGAATACACACCTAATTCTTATACTGAAATTTATACTGATACTATTTTAAATAATAAGTTTAGAATAAAATTAAAGTACTATTCCCTGGCTCAAGATTCAGTAATTAAAAACACTTTAAAAAACGGTATAGACATTACACACCATTATAATAATTTTGAAGCCAAATTAAATATCTCAAATGAAGGAACAACAATTTTAAATACGACCATAAATAAATCCTTCTTTAAGAATTTTGTACATGATGCCTTTTGGAAAGAAGCCATTATGCAGTCTTTATGGATAGATTATGAATCGGAAGCAAAAAACAGTATTAACATAAATGTTTCTTTTTGCATACCAGAATCATTTATATGTAAAGATTATGCTTTGGTAATAGACAACTTTGGAACTATAGAAATACAAGAAATCAACCTATCACAAATTAATATTTAATCATGCTTGGCTTAAAGTTACCTACAGATCCACGTTGGGTTAATATCGTTGAAAAAAACATAGAAGAAATATTAACCGACCATGCCTTTTGTGAGCAAAAGGCAACAAGCACCGCCATTTCATTAATGGTGAGCTTCCCTGAATATACGGAGTTAGTCCAGGAAATGGTTGCCCTGGTTAAAGAAGAAATAAGCCATTTTAAAATGGTCCATGATAAAATTATAGAACGAGGTTGGGTATTGGGGAGAGATCGAAAAGATGAGTATGTCGTTCAGCTCACTAAGTTTTTCCCTAAAGGAGGCAGTCGAACCACCCAATTGGTACATCGTTTATTATATGCAGCCTTAATTGAAGCCAGAAGTTGCGAACGGTTTAGATTACTTTCTGAAGAACTTAATGATAAAGAACTTGCCGAATTCTATAGAAAGTTAATGGTAAGTGAGGCCAATCACTACACTATGTTTTTAGGCTTCGCCAGAAAATATGGCAATAAAAAAGAAGTTAACACCAAATGGCAGCAACTTCTTGAATATGAAGCCAAAATCATGTCCAATCTCGGTAAGTCCGAGACCGTGCATGGTTAAAATTTATATCCGAAACCAAATTGAATGTTCGTGTTCTTTCCTTCAAACGACATGTAATCCTCAAGAACATTCGAAAATCCATAAGTATAACGTGCATCCAAGAACAAGGTATGGGATAACTTAAACTCAATACCTCCTACTCCAGAATACGCAAAGTTTTTAATGCCATCTTCATGTTCATGGACTTTTACACCTACTTGTGGCCCTAGACCCAAATAAAGCTTTTCGCTCAATCTAAATTTAAAAACTGCTGGAACTTGAATATAATCCAATCTAAATGCTTTGGTTTTTGCGCCTTCAGAAGAAAACTGTAACTCTGGAGCGAATGCCACAGATTTAGACAGACCAAACTCTCCAAAGAAACCAATCATGAATCCGTTTCTATGCTGGTTACTAAACGTTGCATCAGGATCAAAATCCATATTAGAAATGTTTAAACCAGCACGTACGCCGTATTTAGTATCTTGGGAAAACCCGTAAAAAGCAGTAAAGCCTACGAGTAAAACTAAAAGTAGTGTTTTTTTCATAATCAATAAATTTGGGTTTATGTTAATAGCAAACGATTAAAAAACGAATATATATTTTTTTGTCAAAAAAAGAATATTTTAAAGGTGAATTGCAAAATTTTACTGTGTATTACTCGAAACAGTATCATAATATATACTTTTAATAATGCCGTCGGCCAATCCAATTTTAGGCACATATATATGCTTGGCACCACTCCATTTCATGGCAGATAAGTAAATGCGCAAAGCGGGTATAATAACGTCGGCCCTGTCTTGGTTTAAGCCCAACTCTACAATCCGCTCCTCATAAGAATAACTTTGCAAAGTGTCGTAATACGAGGTTAAATAAAAGTAAGTTAACGGTTTACCCAATGCCTTACCAGATATTTTAAAAATCTTGTTAATGTTACCTCCAGAACCTATAACTGCTATTTTTTCATAAGCTTGAACGTTAGCCTTTATCCATTGTTCCAGTTCAATCCAAGACTCCTTTAACACCATATCGTTTAACAGTCTAACCGTACCAATTTTAAAAGATCTAGATGTTACTGGTTTTCCCTTATCAAAAAAAGTAAACTCCGTACTTCCCCCACCAACATCTACATAAAGGTAAGTTTTGTTAGGGTCTATATACTTATGAAGGTCTGTTGCAGCAATTATAGCAGCCTCTTCTTCTCCATCAATAATATCTATGCTTATGCCAGATTCGTTTAGAACTCTTTCTACCACCTGCTTACCATTTTGCGATTCCCGCATAGCCGAAGTAGCACAAGCCTTGTACTTAACCACTTTATGAGAGGTCATTAACAGTTTAAAAGCTAACATGGTATCTAACATACGTTGCGTATTTCCCTTTGAAATTCGCTGTTTTAAAAAAACATCGGCTCCTAAACGAATGGGAACACGTACCAAAGAGCTCTTTTTAAACTGAACCGGTTTTCCCTTTTGTTCAATAACGTTGGCAATAAGAAGTCGCACAGCATTGGATCCTATATCAATAGCTGCGTATTTTTTAATTGAGAGCATATTATTCTTCTAATTTTTTTTGATAATAATCATAAATTGCGAATTGTGATCTTACCCTTTCCTTATTATCTACTTTATAATTATTATTTTGTGAAGCATCCAGAACTCTGGCTTTAACATTATCGCTCCAGCTTATATTGAAATTATCAATGATTTCCTGTTTAATATCGTCATCATAGATAGGACAACTCACTTCTACCCTATTATCTATATTTCTAGTCATCCAATCTGCCGAAGAAATGTAAACTTTAGGATCTCCATTATTGCCAAAGATATATAATCTGGAATGTTCCAAAAACTTATCAACTACACTTAATACCTCAATATTTTCACTCATACCTTCAACTCCTGGAATCAAGCTACATATCCCCCTAACCATCATTTGTATTTTAACCCCAGCCCTACTGGCTTCGTATAATTTATCGACCATAACGTAACTGGAAATACTATTCATTTTTAGCCTTATAAAACCATTATTATACTTTTTGGCATTGGTAATTTCATCATCAATCAATTTAAAAATAGCTCGTTGGGTATAATGAGGTGATGTAATTAAATGTTTATACTTATATATTTTATAATTGGCATTAAAGAAGCTAAAGATTTTATTGACATCCTTAAGAATGCTCTGGTTGGAAGTAAACAACGTATGGTCTGTATATATCTTAGCTGTCGATTCGTTAAAATTACCCGTACTAATAAACCCATAGCGCATCAATTTTTTGCCTTCCTCACGTTCTACAATACACATTTTACTATGCACTTTTAATCCTGTTACACCAAAAATAAGCTGTACGCCTTCATCCTTCATTTGTTGCGCATAATTAATGTTAGCTTCTTCATCAAATCGCGCTTGCAGTTCAATGGACACTGTTACCGCCTTACCGTTAATGGCTGCATTTATCAAAGCACTAGCTACGTAAGAAATTTCAGCCAAACGGTAAATCGTAATCTTTATGGTCTTGACTTTTGGGTCTAAGGCTGCTTCCCTTAAAAACTTCACCACATAAGAAAAGGTATGGTAAGGAGCATACAGCAAATAGTCTTTTTTAGCTATAGCTTCAAAAATACTGGATTCTAAACTTAATCCCTTAATGGGAAGTGCTTCTATCTTATCGTAAAGCAAATCTGTTCTCCCTAAACTAGGGAAATTCATATAATCACGTCTATTATGGTACCGTCCTCCGGGAATAATACTATCGGTATCATCAATTCCCATTTTAGACATCAAATATTGCAGCGTTTCTTGATCTATAGTTTTATCGTAAACAAATCTAACAGGTTCCCCAATTTGTCTGTGTTTAACACTGTCTGAAATTTTTTCTACAAAGCTTTTACTTAAATCGCTGTCAAAATCCAGCTCACCGTCACGCGTTATTTTAATCATGTGGGCAGAAATACTTTGGTAATGGAATATGTTAAATATATCTGCCAAACAATGCCTTAACAGATCATCTATCATGATGATATAGTGCTTATCTCCCTGTTTAGGCAATACTACAAAACGGTTAATACTCTTTGGAATCTCTATTAGTGCAAATTGCCTGCTATCGTCTTCCATGACCATTCTAACAGCTAAATAAGCGGCACTATCCTTAAGGTTTGGAATAGAAACAGAATCGTTTAATATAATGGTCACCAAAGCGGGGCTAACATTTTTTATAAAGTACTGGCGTAAAAAATCGTGTTGCTTGCTGTCTATCTGGCTTTCATCTATAATATAAATGCCTTCCCTTTCTAAGTCTTGCGTAATGGTTTGTAATATATCCAAACTTTCACTTTGTTGGTCTATTACAATTTTGGTTATAATTTCAAGCAATTCCTTTGCCCTTATCCCGCCTAATTCGTTTTTTGCCCCTTTACCAGCTTCCACAATACGCCTGACCGTGGCATAACGAACCTTAAAAAATTCATCCAAGTTATTCGAAAAAATCCCCAAAAACCTCAAGCGTTCAATTAAAGGCACTGTTTCATCCGATGCCTCTTGAAGCACCCTTGCATTAAACTGTAACCAACTTATCTCCCTATTTATGTATTTATTTTCTATGGCAATCGCAGGAATCATATTCAAACATTTATGTACACAAATATATTGTATTTAATACTAAAAGTTTAAAGGAGTCTTTATTAATTAATATGGATTAAGAAAGAAGGGTAAGCGATTGATTATTGTCCTATATTGTTTGAAGTTACTTTCTCATTAATACTATATGCGTTATCCGCTCTATGGGGCTAAGTCGTTTAGTTTTTATTGCAAGCTGTTACTGAGTTATTTGATGAATCTCCAAAAAACTACTTATTTACATTGGATCCTGCGACTGAGATTTTTACACTTAAACCTCTCCTGCAAAGTCCTTGACTCAATACTAGCCTTTCAAGTCCCTAGGAAATATCGTTTTAATGGTTTCCCCTTGTTTAAGGTCATTCCACGATTCAATATCAAACGCTATGATAACAACACCACATGTTGGCACATTATCAATATATGCATTACCATAGGTATTAACAAATGCTGTTATGGCGTGGTTATGCCCAAATACCATTAAGGTATCAACATAAGAGTTGCAGTCCTTTATAACCTGCGTTAAATTGTATCCTGAAAAATCGTACAAATCATGATTAAATTGAACAATATCTCTTTCGATATTTAAAGTTTCTATAAACGTATTGGCTGTTAATCGTGTTCGTGTAGCATCACTAACCAAGACCAAATCTGGTTTTAAACCACTACCAACCATATGGTTAGACACTAATTTAGCATCGTTCTCACCACGTTCATTTAAAGGTCGTTCATGGTCAATAACATTATATTTCCATGACGACTTGGCGTGTCTTATTAAGATAAGTTTTTTCATATTATTCGGTAAAATGTTGTTTTTTATCGATAAAAAGTTGCTTTTATCGATAAAAAGGGTTTAATTTGTCAATTAAGATTTATATTAATATGACCTTTAAGTGACCAAATTAAGACATTTATATGTTAAATAAAGACAAATATGACACTTAGGTGCCTGTTGTCGACTTTTTGTGTGATTTAACATATTTTTTTGAAATAATAATAACATATATGTTGCTTTGTATAGCTATTAACTGAAACCATGACCCCAAATCTGATTTCACATATAAAGTTTTTAATGTCGTCATGCTACGACATTTTTCCCTCATTACTTTTTAATAATAACGAAACATGTTTGTACCTCAAATAATTGGTACAACCATAATTTATATATAAAAGTTGCTAAAGTCAATACAAATCTACAAGCTTATGAAAACTAATACCTTTAGTCTATTATTAAAAGCTAAAAAGCAAATAATAAAACATTTATTTCTTTTAGTTTTTCTGTTTACCGGACTTACTTATACCAATGCACAGTGTACTATAGACACAGCTGCTACTGGTGGTGACAATATAATGACGGGTACAGAATTACTTGCCTATATTAATGATCCTGTTAATAATTGTACAGGCACCATTACAATCGCCAGCCCTGTAGATATTATATTATCTACCGATTTAACCATTCCTGAAACAATTGACAGAATAATTATTGAAGATGGCGGTCAAATATTATGGGACAGTAATAATGTTGGTTTGTATTTAGCTGAAAACACAGCCATTGTAATTGAAAACACAACAGATACCGGTAAGACAACAGGGGCTTTGGGTTCAACCTCTTCTTCTTGTAGTAACACAAGAGCTATATATATAGGTTCTGTCAAATATACAGCATGTACTGGTGGAGGAAATGTTTGTGTTATTTTTTCAGAAGTAATTGAAGCTGGAGGAACAATTCAATTAGATCCAGATTTTGCTATTGTAAGCGGTACAGATAATGAAGTATGTTTTGGCCCCTTAAATGTAGAAATAGAACTTAATGGTTTTGTAGATGGCACTCCAACTTATCAATGGGAACAAATCTCAGGCCCTGGCACTGTTACATTCTCTCCAGACGATGCGGCTATTACTACTATTACGGTAACCGATCCTGGAACCTATGTGCTTAGAATTAATGTAAGAGTTCCTCTAAGCGCCGATTGTTTAGACACTTTTGTTGATGTATTTACTGATATTGAAATCGTATTTGCTGACACTATAACTGCTGGTATTATGTCCATAACTCCTGGCAGTGGAGGAACATGTAATCTAGCTGTTGATTTTACTGGATCTGCAACTAATGCTGGTCCTAATTCCACATATCTTTGGGATTTTGGAGATGGCAATAGCAGTACCCTGCAAAACCCTTCACATGTTTATGCTCAAGGAGGAGATTACAACGTTACCTTCACAATTACTGATCCTGATGCTATAGCTGATTGTAATACAGCAAGTGCCTCAGACAGTATAACAATAACAGATGTATCCCCAACAATTACCTGTCCTCCCTCAGTTAATGTTTTTGCTGATAATGGATTATGTACTGCTTCTAATGTAGATCTTGGTAATCCTACTGTTAATGATGATTGTGATATAAGTGATTTAACAATTACAAACGACGCACCTATTTCTGGTGAATTTCCTATAGGCACCACTACAGTAACATGGACTGTGGAAGATGCTTCAGGTAATACAGACACTTGTGAGCAATTAGTAACTGTAACAGACAACCAGGCACCTGTGTTCGATTGTTCCTCACTGGCACAGATTGACCTTAACTCGGATTCAGATACCGTTTGTTCCAACAGCACTGACGTGACCGCTCCGGTGGCCGTTGATAACTGCGACGGGAACATTACAGCCGTTGGCTCAAGAAGCGACAATGCCGCCATAAACGATCCGTGGCCTCTGGGCACGACAACCATCACATGGACCTTTACGGATTCCAATAACAACCCTACCTCTTGTACCCAAGATGTTGTGGTTACCGACAACCAGGCCCCTGTGTTCGACTGTAACTCTCTGGCTCAGATTGACCTTAACTCGGATTCTGATACCGTTTGTTCCAACAGTACCGACGTGACCGCCCCGGTGGCCGTTGACAACTGCGACGGGAACATTACAGCCGTGGGTTCAAGAAGCGACAACGCGGCCATTAACGACCCTTGGCCCTTAGGTACGACAACCATCACATGGACATTTACGGATTCCAATAACAACCCTACCTCTTGTACCCAAGATGTTGTGGTTACCGACAACCAGGCCCCTGTGTTCAACTGTAGCGATCTGGCTCAGATTGACCTTAACTCGGATTCTGATACCGTTTGTTCCAACAGTACCGACGTGACCGCCCCGGTGGCCGTTGACAACTGCGACGGGAACATCACAGCCGTGGGTTCAAGAAGCGACAACGCCGCCATTAACGATCCGTGGCCTTTGGGCACGACAACCATCACATGGACATTTACGGATTCCAATAACAACCCTACCTCTTGTACCCAAGATGTTGTGGTTACCGACAACCAGGCCCCTGTGTTCAACTGTAGCCATCTGGCTCAGATTGACCTTAACTCGGATTCTGATACCGTTTGTTCCAACAGTACCGACGTGACCGCCCCGGTGGCCGTTGACAACTGCGACGGAAACATCACAGCCGTGGGTTCAAGAAGCGACAACGCCGCCATTAACGATCCGTGGCCTTTGGGCACGACAACCATCACATGGACCTTTACGGATTCCAATAACAACCCTACCTCTTGTACCCAAGATGTTGTGGTTACCGACAACCAGGCCCCTGTGTTCAACTGTAGCGATCTGGCTCAGATTGACCTTAATTCCGATTCGGACACCGTTTGTTCCAACAGCTCTGACGTGACAGCTCCCGTGGCCGTTGACAACTGCGACGGAAACATTACAGCCGTGGGTTCAAGAAGCGACAACGCGGCCATTAACGACCCGTGGCCCTTAGGTACGACAACCATCACATGGACATTTACGGATTCCAATAACAACGTGACCACTTGTACCCAGGACGTTGTGGTTACCGACAACCAGGCCCCTGTGTTCAACTGTAGCGATCTGGCTCAGATTGACCTTAATTCCGATTCGGACACCGTTTGTTCCAACAGCACTGACGTGACCGCTCCGGTGGCCGTTGACAACTGCGACGGGAACATTACAGCCGTTGGCTCAAGAAGCGACAACGCCGCCATAAACGATCCGTGGCCCTTGGGTACGACAACCATCACATGGACCTTTACGGATTCCAACAGCAACGAGGTTTCCTGTACTCAGGACG
>NZ_JAKMCS010000016.1 GCF_022662195.1 Aestuariivivens insulae
TCAACTCCACTGCCTTTTGTTTAAATTCTAAAGTGTAATGTTTGGGTTTACTTCTCATAATTGCTAAGTTAATAACTAGCAAGCATATTCTCTCATCTTTATGTCCAGTCTAATATAGGAAGTCCAATGCCCCAATTCCCATAACTATTAAACCAAGAGACATTCCTTTTTTGTAACCAATTTTATTTAAAATGTATGAAGCTGGTAAAGCCATAAATACAAAGGAAATGTATGATGCCGATGCTACTAGGTAGGATTGCGCTTCAGTTAACTCATTAATAGTTTTCATAAAAGGAATTAATGCTCCATTAATCCAAGTAACAAATCCAAATATAAAAAACAAGGCTGCTATAATTGCTATAGCAACCTTATTAGTGCTCTTAGTACTTTCAATCATTTTTAAAACTAAATAAAAAATTTGGATTAAAATAAATACCAATTTAATCCTAACAGAATTTGTTCGACCAATAACAATTCCGAAAAGGTGTTCGTGAAATATCAGTATTATTCGAGAGTAACCTAAGCTTAAACTACCAACTCATTCACTTTTCTAATTTTATGGCTAGAATATCTATTTTCAAGTTTTGTTTTACTGAACTCATCTTGACTTTTTGTTTTTAACCGAAAATGAGTTGGAATTTAACCAGATGAGGCAGTTTTTGAAGCTCATAGCAGCGCTACGGACAAAAAAAGTAACGAAATATGGGTGAATTTCAGTCATTTTTTAGGAAATAGAAAAAGTCAAGATGAGTTCACTGTGTTAGAATATCCTAAAGACCTTCTTAAGGTTTATCTTTTAAATCTACACACAAATTTCATCTCAATAAGTCTGAAGATGACAATCGCTATTAAATTTCAATTGACACAGTTTATCGTTTTTCGGTTTCTGGAGTCTATTCTATAATCTTAAATAATTATTAAGGACAAGGGGTTCTTGTAATTATCCTTAACCAAACCACCATGAACTTCCAGTCCATAGATTTGGGCTGGTAACTCAAAGTAACCCCCAATGATAGTTACTCAATTGTGAAATTTCTGTTATTCCCATCGTTTGGTCTTCGATGACTCTTCAAATACTCATTGACAATCTCATCGGTCATATTAACGGTATCCAACAACCGCTTCCAATTCCAAAAAAACCTACCCTAATATTTCTATTTTAAACTCGGAAACTCCTGTTGGAGTTTTCTCGAACTTCTTCCTTTTTATTTCTTGACTAAATGATTTACACTTTGAAAAGGCCTAAACTCAAGATTCATGTGCACATGATCCCTTAAGAATTAGTCCCTTTATAACCTGCACACCTTCATTATCATATGTTTGCGTTAACAGTGCGAGACGTAGAATCTGGATGTCTCCTTTTAATACATGATAACGAAATTTAATGTTCTAAACTACATGAACCGTCATTCGAAATGTATTATGACCATTTGATCTTTGTTCTGCCATAAAAAAAAGCTAAACCTTTTTAAAAGCTAAATCGAAATGCACTAAAGTACATAGTTTTAACTATTTTTGAGACCAATAATCACAAAGTGGTGCTTAAAAAATTATCACTAGAGTTAAGTCCTATGAATACTAAAAAAATAAAACTCTAGATAATCCCTCTTACTCCTGAACTTTATGGTTTTGAATTATAAACCAAAAAACATTAATAGTTAAACAAACTTATAGTTTTTGATATTGAACGTATTTTTAATTAGTTCAACAAAAACAATAAAATGTTGTACCTAAACATTTCTTCAAGCTAATCTTAAACAAAAAAAGTCGAAGAGAAATCTTCGACTTTTTGTACAGACGGGGAGACTCGAACTCCCACACCTCACGGCATTAGATCCTAAGTCTAACGTGTCTACCAATTCCACCACGCCTTCATTTCAAAACTTTAACACTAATAAATAGGTTAAATCCTAAGTCTAGCGCGTTTCTTGGATTTTTTCATTTAAAGAATTTTGATTTCATCAAAATCAAAAGGATTAATTCTAATCTTAAAAAGTGTAATAAAATTTTGCGTTGTATATCAAATGAAATCAAACTATATCAAATACTATTTAAGGGAATAAAAACAGTATTATTCTGTACCTATTCTGTACCCATCAAAATAAAAAAGCCTTTCAATTTCTTGAAAGGCTTGATTTTCCTAGTAGCGGGAACTGGACTCGAACCAGTGACCTTCGGGTTATGAGATTGTATCTTAAATAAACTAAAAATTATTGATAGTAGAGTAAAATAATAGTTTTTGATGTCAAATATATTTAAAACTAATTATTCTAAATGAAGTCAATAAAAACGGTGAAATACTGTACCTAAGTTGTACCTGAGTAAAAAACACTGCCTTTGTCAACGAAAAAAAGCCCAAGAAAAACTTCCGCTTTTGTACAGGTAGGGAGACTCGAACTCCCACACATTGCGGCATTAGATCCTAAGTCTAACGTGTCTACCAATTCCTTTAGATCCAAATCTATTGATTTTTAAATTCATTCCAGAATCAATTTCAATTTTTCCATATCCTGACTCACTTTTTTTTCCACTACTCTAGCGTAGATTTGGGTAGTTGCTAATTTTGTGTGTCCTAAAAGTTTTGAAACGGTTTCTATGGGCACACCATTAGTTAAAGTTACGGTGGTCGCGAAGGTGTGACGCGCCATATGAAAAGTAAGGTTCTTCTTAATACCACAATGGTCTGCTATTTCCTTTAAATAACTATTCAATTTTTGATTGGACAATTTAGGTAGAAGGTTGTCACTAATAGAAGTTCTAATATCATTTTTATACTTATCAATTAAGATACTAGCCTTAGGAAGTAAAGGTATTTTAAAAGGCGTCCCTGTCTTGGTCCGCTTCCCCGATATCCAAGGATGACCATCTATTCCCTTTACTATATTAACGGTTGTCAATCTAACAATATCACTATAAGAAATACCCGTATAACAACTAAAAACAAATAAATCTTTAACCACCATCAGACGCTCAATCTTAGAAGATAAATTCTCAATACTTTGTAATTCATCGCCAGTAAGAAATTCGCGTTCTTTCTTTTCAATCTTAATTTTAAAATTAACAAATGGATCTCTATGAATCCATTCCATCTGATAGGCAAGAGTGACCATTCTACGTAATCGCTTAATATGCTTCATGGCCGTATTATTTCCAATTTCGGATTGCCCACGCTTTGGAATAATAAGAGCGCAGAAAATCTTCAAAACCTATTACAAAACTGTAATCAAGTTCGCAGAGAAGCATATCAGTAACATTATATTCCTTTAAAATAAACTCGACCATATACCTTTGACTGGTCTTGTATTGACCCATAGTATTTTTATGCAGCTTGTGTTGCATCTTTTCATTATGATAGTCAATAAGATTTTGAAAAGAATAGCGCCTTCTGTCCTCACCTAGATATTTAGCTTTTATCATTTGGGAAGTAAATGGCTTTTCTTTCTTCCTAAAATCTTCGTAAATCCGATAAATTTTTGATTGTACCTCGTTCAAATAGATATTTAGAGTACGTGAATCCTTATCTGTTCCATTTGCTCTCTGGAGTTTTTCATCCCAAGTACTAATATTAATTTTCTTTTTAAGGCTTATGTTGACACGTTTACCATTTAAGGTAATACGCAAATAGATATTTACTTGATTTTTTATAACGCGTTTACTGTATACCCAAAACAGTACTGAAAATGTTGTTGAAGTTCTCATAGTTGTCGTCTTTAAACGGTTAAACATTATTTAGACGAAAGTCAAATCAACTATAATTATAGCAAGTTACATTATTCTGTCAACATATTTGTAACAAAGAAGATATGTTGACGATTTGTGACCTTTTAAATGCAAATCATATCAATTTATATGATTACCCTAAAAACATAAAACCTTGTAAATCATAGGATTTACAAGGTTTTGAGGGATTTTGATTTCCCATTTCGCGGTCTGGACGGGACTCGAACCGATTATAGTCCACAAAATCATAATCAATTTTTGAAAATAAATGGAACAAAAAACAATGAGACACCAGCAAGCACCATTGAACCTAAATAAGTATAATGTAGTCCAGTTTCGTTCAGTAGCGGAAACTAGACTCGAACCAGTTACCTTCGGGTTATGAGATTCAAAATATTCAATTAATTATAAACAAAAAAATATCAATAGCAGAACAAGGTAATAGTTTTTGATATTAAATATATTTAAAACTCATGATTTTAAATTAAGTCAGCGAAAATAACAAAATGTTTTACCTATGTTGTACCTGTATGAATATTGTTAACGATTTTAAACAAAAAAGCCGAAGATTCATCTTTGACTTTTGTAGAGGTGGGGAGACTCGAACTTCCACACATTGCTGGATTAGATCCTAAATCTAACGTGTCTTCCAATTAAACTAAGCTAGCATTTAAAAAATTTTAGATTTTTTCTTGACTAATCCCTAATGTAAATTAACATTAGCTATAGTTTTACCTACACTTTTGTTTATGTTATAGCTTAATATCTTCCTTAATGATTTCATATCAACACTCACTTTCTCTTCGATGACCCTAGCATAAACTTGTGTCGTTGACAATTTGGAATGCCCCAATAGTTTTGATACCGTTTCTATGGGGACACCATTAGAGAGGGTCACTGTGGTAGCAAAAGTATGCCTTGCAGAGTGAAACGTGATATTCTTATTTATTTCAAATATTGCTGTTATTTCTTTTAAGTAGATATTTGTTTTTTGGTTGCTAAATACAGGCAATAATTTCGCGTTGCCATGAGCGTTATTATCATATTTTTTGATAATATCCAGTGCTTTATCCAATAGTGGTATTTTAATGGGCTGTTCCGTTTTTTCTCGTTGGGTGAATATCCAATAATAACCATCAATGCCTCTAACGATATTATTATCTGTTAGGGATTTAACATCAGTATACGAAAGTCCCGTATAACATGAAAACACAAAAACATCCCTTGTATTTTTATGGTACTCAGCTTTTAATTCACCTTGTTCAAATATCTGAAGTTCCGATTCTGACAAATAATCCCGTTGGTGTTTTGTGAATTTAAGCTTAAAACGTACAAAAGGGTCTTTTTCTATCCATTCCAATTGAAGTGCCAAATTCATCAGTTTCTTTAGGCGTTCCAAATGTTTCATAACGCCATTGTTGTTCAGTGGTTGCCCCTTGTTGATTGAAGGACCTTTTCGCAGGTATTGTTCAAAATCAATGATAAAGCTATAGGATAGCTGTTTTAAATATTTATCGGTGGACTTTATTTTAGCCTTTAAAAACCTTTTTAAGTATCGCTCAGTGGTATAATAGTTCTTTAAGGTTCCGGACTTTAAAACGGTTTTCATGGTCGTGTTATGGTAATCCACGAGTTCCATTAAAGTTTTTTCTTGTTCATCCTCTCCCAAATACCTAGCCTTTATAGCTTGTGAGGTTATGAGCTTGAATTCAGAAAGTAATTGTTTATGACATGCCAAGAGCTCAGAGTATACCTGGTCTAAATAGGCATTCAAGGCTGGGGCGTTTGGGGTTCTTGGTCTGGGGCGTTTGGTTTTTGAGTCCCAAGAGCTAACCGATTGGTAACGTTTTAAGCTGATTTCTGCACGTTTTCCGTTGACCGTGATACGGGCATAAACGGGTGCCATACCGTTCTTTTTTTTAGCTGTGTTCAACCAAAAATGGATACTAAAAGTTTTTGAAGTTTTCATGTACTCTCGCATTAAGTGAATATTCGATTTGTTTACGAAAGTCAAATCGTTGCGAAAGTCAAATGCTAATGGACTACCAATGTAATGAAAAATTTGGTAATTTTTTAGGTAACCGAATAGGTAACCTGCCAATTGATATTAAAGCTAACCTTTTGGTTTCAAAAAATATGAAATTCGTTGATCTCCATAAGATTAGCTGTATTTTGATATCATTTGATACCTTAAAAGTCGGGGTGGCAGGATTCGAACCTGCGACCTCCTGCTCCCAAAGCAGGCGCGATGACCGGGCTACGCTACACCCCGAAAAATGTAACTTCGTTGTGTAGTTTACCCCGAGCGAAGTCGAGGGGCTACACCCCGAAAATTGAGACTGCAAATATAGAACTTTTATTCCAATCCAAAAGAGATTTATTCTATTTTTAAATAGAAAACTATTCGCTCTCATTAATACTATTAAAAAGCTTAGGTTCAAGTAAAAAATTGGTTTCATTTTATAAAACCTAAGAAATAATAGTAAATTTGTTTTTGACTAAATCAAATTAAATTTTCATGCTTATAATAGGAATTGCCGGAGGTACTGGATGTGGCAAGACTACCGTTGTGAACCAAATACTAAATGAACTCCCCGAGGGCGAAGTTGGTATCATTTCACAGGATTCTTATTATAAAGACACATCCCATCTTAGTTATGATGAGCGTGTTGAGATTAATTTCGACCACCCAAGATCTATCGATTTTAATCTATTGGTAGAACATTTAAAAGATTTAAAAAATAATATTCCTGTACAGCAACCAGTATATTCCTTTGTAAAACACAATAGAACAGGAGACACCATTTTAACCCAGCCCAGAAAAGTAATGATTGTCGAGGGAATTTTAATTTTAACCAATCCCGAATTAAGAGACATGTTCGATATTAAAATATTTGTCCATGCCGACACGGATGAACGCTTAATTAGACGTCTAAAACGTGATATTACAGAACGTGGAAGGGATTTAAACGAAGTACTTATACGCTATCAAACTACCTTAAAGCCAATGCACGACCAGTTTATAGAACCCATGAAAGAGTATGCAGATATCATTATACCCAATAATAAGTACAACACCGTAGCTATAAATATCGTTAAAACCATTATAAACAACAGACTATAAATGGGCATTTTAAAAAAGAAATATTTAAAACCTTTCAAAAACTGGTTTGTTATTATTTTAATTGGATTTGCAGTTTGGATGCTCTTTTTCGATGCCAATTCCTGGTTTATCCATAACGAACTTAATAATGATATTGAAGCTTTGGAAGCCGAGAAGGAATATTACAAGCGAGAAATTGAAGAGGACAATAAAGCCATTGAAACTTTAAAGACCGAAGAAGGCCTTGAAAAATTTGCAAGGGAAGAGTACTACATGAAGCGGGACAATGAAGAAATTTATATTATTGAATACGAAGACAGCTTAAAAGCCAAACAAAATGAATAAACCATTGTTTAATGATTTTCAGGAAGTTTCGGCCAAACAGTGGAAACAAAAAATTCAGTTCGATCTAAAAGGAGCCGATTATAATGACACGCTTATCTGGAATACCGAAGAAGCTATTGCCGTAAAGCCCTTTTATCATGCCGATGATTTTAAAGCACTTCCAGAAGTTACAAACACCAGAGCAACACAGTGGAAGATTTGTCAATCCATTTTTGTATCAAACACTGAACTATCAAATTTAAAAGCTATCGATGCCATTACACGTGGTGCCGAAAGTATTAAATTTATTGTTCCGTCTGATACTATTGCAATTGATGCTTTATTAAAAGACATCGACCTGAATACGATTCCTATTCATTTCGAATTACAATTTCTTTCAGAAAACTTTATAAATAAGCTTCTTGACTTTGCTCCGAAGTCGATAACTGTCCATACCGATATTATTGAAAATTTAGTTAGATCAGGTAACTGGTTCATCAACTTAAAAGACGATTTTCAAAAATTTGAACGTATCGTGAAAAACACGAAGTCGTTTAGGGTAGACACCTCATCATACCAAAATGCAGGAGCTTCCATAGTACAACAATTGGCCTATAGTCTTGCCCATGCCAATGAGTACCTCAATCATTTAGACCATGTGGTTGCGAATGAAATTAAACAATCCCTTAATGTTTCTTTCAACCTTTCCATCGGTTCCAATTACTTTTTCGAAATAGCCAAATTAAGGGCATTGCGATTACTTTGGCAAACGCTCGCTTCAGCATATAACCTCAATACAGATTGTAACATATTAGCCACCCCTTCAAAACGCAACAAAACCCTGTACGATTACAACACCAATATGTTGCGAACCACAACCGAATGTATGAGTGCTATTCTAGGAGGTGCCGATACCATTTGCAATCTGCCTTATGATGCTTTTTACCACAAGGACAATGAATTTGGTGAGCGTATCGCTAGAAACCAGTTGTTAATTTTAAAACACGAAAGCTATTTCAATACCGTAAACAATCCCAGTGATGGTTCTTACTATATTGAATCACTTACATTACAATTAGCTGATAAAGCCTTAAAACTTTTTAAAGATATAGAAGCTAATGGAGGCTTTTTAAAGCAACTTAAAGCAGGAACCATCCAACGAAAAATAAAAGAAAGTGCCCTAAAGGAACAACAAGACTTTAATAATGGCGAGTTAATATTATTAGGCACCAACAAGCACCCCAACCCAGATGATAAAATGAAGGGCGAACTGGAACTATATCCCTTTGTAAAAACCAAACCCAGAAAAACATTAATAGAACCAATTATAGAACATCGCTTATCTG
Organism: Aestuariivivens insulae; assembly: GCF_022662195.1. Lineage (GTDB taxonomy): Bacteria > Bacteroidota > Bacteroidia > Flavobacteriales > Flavobacteriaceae > Aestuariivivens > Aestuariivivens insulae. Next base: position 8,494 of record NZ_JAKMCS010000016.1, read on the forward strand.
AACCATTAGAACAAGAACGTTTAAAAAAAGAAGAATAAGATGAACACAAAAATTAATTCAATTGCATTTTTATTAGTACTAACTTTATTGAGCTGCAAAAAAGAACAAACCTTTAGTGATTATCAATATACCGATAAAGGTATGGTCTTAAATTGTGAATCTATTGACACTAAACTATACAACGAAGCCCTTTTTGCTTTTGAAGATGACATAGTCAACTATTATAGCAAAGACAAACCAACACAAGTAAGGGCGTTTTCTCAATTTGTACGCGATGCTGTAAATAATAGAGCTAAATATGCAGACATGGTATCGCCACATACCTTAAAGGTTTTTCAAGCCCTAAAAAATGAAGCTGATCTATGGGATACCAACAACCCTAAAAGTCATTTAAACTACAATAGCACTTTTTTCAAGTGCATTGCAAGCAACATTCAAGATAACGATCTAAAAACCACCCTTAACGCTTTGGTATCTACCAATAGTATGAGTCCGAAACTATTTGGGACACCATTAACATCGCAATACAGTTTAGCGCTTAAAGACAAATATTTAGCGGCCTACATGGCTTTCGATTTGTTTTATGCCAAACTATATGATGTAGACCTTTCCAGAGTCAACATGGAAAAACCCAAAGCCCCTGTAGACTTTAATAAGGTGCCAAATACAGCTCAATAAGATTCCCTAAACTGACTATAATTGCTAAATGCGAAAAAGCCTCCAACATATTGTATTAAAGTCGGAAACCGAAAGTTCGAAGTTAGAAGAACAAACTTTTGATACCGCCGAAGGTATTGCCGTAAAATCATGGTATTCTAAAAGCGATATTGAAGGTTTGGAACACCTCAACTTTGCCGCTGGCATTCCTCCCTATTTACGGGGACCATATAGCACTATGTATGTTCGTAGACCTTGGACCATTAGGCAATATGCAGGGTTTTCTACCGCCGAAGAAAGCAATGCCTTTTACAGGCGTAATTTAGCAGCGGGGCAAAAAGGGCTTTCTGTAGCTTTCGATTTGGCGACCCATCGCGGTTATGACAGTGATCACGAACGTGTGGTAGGCGACGTAGGTAAAGCAGGCGTGGCCATCGATTCGGTCGAGGACATGAACATGCTTTTCGACCAAATACCTCTAGATAAAATGTCGGTCTCCATGACCATGAACGGTGCTGTTTTGCCCATTATGGCTTTTTATATTGTAACTGCTGAAGAACAGGGCGTTTCCTTGGAACAATTGTCGGGCACCATTCAAAATGATATCCTAAAAGAGTTTATGGTGCGTAACACCTATATTTATCCACCTACGCCCTCGATGAAAATTATTTCGGATATTTTTGAATATACCAGCAAGTACATGCCTAAATTCAATAGCATTAGCATTTCCGGTTACCACATGCAGGAAGCTGGTGCGACCTGCGATATAGAATTGGCCTATACCCTCGCCGATGGTTTGGAGTACCTGAGAACTGGCATAAAGGCGGGTATGGATATTGACACTTTTGCTCCGCGCCTATCCTTTTTCTGGGCTATAGGCATGAACCATTTTATGGAAATTGCCAAAATGCGGGCAGCGCGCATGCTTTGGGCCAAACTGGTAAAACAGTTCAATCCTAAAAACGATAAATCCCTGGCATTGCGTACCCATTGCCAAACATCGGGGTGGAGTTTAACGGAGCAAGACCCGTTTAACAATGTGGCGCGCACCACTATTGAAGCCGCTGCTGCAGCCTTTGGGGGTACACAAAGTTTGCACACCAATGCTTTGGATGAAGCCATCGCACTTCCAACCGATTTTTCGGCACGTATAGCCAGAAACACGCAATTGTTCCTTCAAGAAGAAACCAAGATCACCAAAACGGTCGACCCTTGGGCAGGCAGTTACTATGTTGAAAAATTAACCAACGATATTGCACATAGAGCCTGGCAACTTATTGAAGAGGTTGAAGACTTGGGCGGCATGACCAAAGCCATTGAAGCTGGCATACCTAAAATTCGTATAGAGGAAGCAGCCGCAAAAAAACAAGCCCGCATCGATTCTGGACAGGATATCATTGTAGGGGTCAATAAATACCGATTGGAAAAAGAAGACCCTATTACTACATTGGAAGTTGATAACCAAACTGTTAGAAACCAACAAATAGAACGATTAAATACCATCAAACATAAGCGAAATAATGCTAAAGTTAAAACCGTTCTTTCCAATTTAACCCAAGCAGCAAAAAATTCCTTAAATTCGAATAATACAGATACCAACTTACTGGCTTTAGCTGTTGAAGCTGCCCGCGAACGTGCTACACTTGGTGAAATAAGCAACGCACTGGAAGTCGCTTTTGGACGTTATAAAGCCGAAATAAAATCATTTTCTGGCGTGTACAGTAAAGCAATAAAAGACGACGAATCATTTAAAAAAGCTCAAGAATTAGCTGATGTCTTTGCCGAGCAAGATGGTCGGCGACCACGGATCATGATAGCTAAAATGGGGCAAGACGGTCATGATAGAGGGGCAAAAGTTGTAGCTACCGGTTATGCCGACGTAGGTTTTGATGTGGACATAGGCCCTTTATTCCAAACCCCTGAAGAAGTTGCCAAACAGGCCGTGGAAAACGATGTGCACGTGTTGGGCGTATCGTCGTTAGCGGCAGGGCATAAAACCTTGGTGCCTCAAGTTATAGAAGCCCTTAAAGCTTATGGTCGCGATGATATTATGGTTATTGTTGGTGGTGTGATACCCAAGCAGGACTATCAATATTTATTTGATGCAGGAGCCATTGCAGTATTTGGGCCTGGCACCAAAATAAGCGATACGGCCATTAAGATTCTTGAGATATTAATTGATTGACTTTACTTTTTCGATAAAAGTATTTATTAATAGCAAGTTAAAATGAAAGACCTCACGGGTATTAGAAACCTGTGAGGTCTTTGTTTTTATATACAAAATCGGATAATTTTCACTAATCTACCTTTTCATCAATTTTGGCTTTAAACTCAGTTTCTTCAAAGTCACCAGCATTTACTACGGTCCATTTATCAAAGGTTTTAAAGTACTTCTTTATAACCTTATTAACATCTTCAACCGTTAAACCGTTTACTCTATCTTCAATAGCTTTATAAAACATCATATCCCTGTCGTAATACAAGTTATTATTTATAGTACCTACCAGCTCATTGTCTTTAGCCCTAGATACATTTTTACTTTGTACCCAACTGTTAACGGCCACTTTTAATTCATCTTCAGTAATACCATCTTTTATAAAACGCTCAATTTCTTCATTAAATCCTTTTTGCACTTTCGAGGCATTTTCAGGAGCATAAATGGCATAAACCAAAATGGACGAGTTTTTATCTTTTGGATCAGAATCTACCCTAACATATCCACCAGCGCCATAACTCACACCATCTTTTTGCCTTAACCTATCGGCTATTCTGGAATTTAAAAATCCGCCTCCAAAAATAGAACTCGCTATTTCAAGTGCCGCAAAATCTTCATCTACCTCACTGCCTTCAAAGGACATCGCTCCAATACTTATTGCGTTTTTCTTATCGGGAGTTTTTATTTTTTCGTTCGCCGCATGGTTAAGCGCAAATTTATCTGCAATTGGTTTATAAGGTTTATTCGATTTGAAATCGGCAAAATTCGCTTCAAAGTAATCCTTCAATTGTTGTTCATCTATATTACCAATAGCTATAAGCGTGGCATTATCTGATATCCCATAAAATTCATCATAATACTTTTGAATTCCTTCTACCGTTGCGGCATTGATTTCCTCGATATCTTCTTCTATGGTCGTGGCATATAATGGGTGCCCTTTTTTATATTTCTGATTTAATAGCCTAAGCTTTTTACTTGCCAAAAATTGGGGCTCTGTTTTATTTTGTTCAATGTTTGCTAAATCAATCGTTTTTAATTTTTCCAATTCTTCTTTACTAAAATCAGGGTTTTTAAGCATGTCGGTCATTAAGGCTAGGGCTTCCATAAGATGCTCTTCTGTAGTGCTTATTCGCGCACTCACCCGTCCATTAGATCCCGAAAAACTTATAGAAGATTTAATGGCACTTAACTTATCCTCAATATCCTGACGGGAGTTATTTTTAGTACCTTTATTTAACATTCTTGCGGTATAACCTGCTAATCGCCCTTTATTCATAAAATCGTTAACATTACCATTTCTAAATATAAAATTAAGAGTCACCGTTTTACCCCTATTGTCCTTTTTAATAAAGCCATATTCTATTGGAGTGCTTTTTAATTCGCCAGAATTCAATCTGTTTTGAATGTTTTCATAGGACACATCAAAAGCTTCCCCTACATTCAACCCTTCTTTTCCTTTATAGGAAGACACTAATTCCTCTAAGCCTTCTGTATGTTCAATTTCTACACGGATGGGTTTTTCGGCTGGAATAAAATTCCCTACGGTTCTATTGGTATGTATAAAGTACCTTTGAATAGCAGCATTAACTTTTTCTGCAGTTATTTGTTCCACGCGGTCTCTTGTAATGAAAGACAACCGCCAATCTCCGGCACCAATAAATTCACTCATAAAAGTGCCCAAATAAGCTGAATTCCTAAATACCTGATCGTATTGCTTCATCAACTTTGACTTGGCGCGATTTACTTCTTCTTCAGTCACAGGATTATCTTTCAGCCCATCTAAAACATCCAATAATGTCATTTCGGCCTCAGAAAGTGATTTGTCTGAAGGCACATTTACATTAAAATAAATAAATGAAGGTTCTTTAGTGAATGGACTAAAAGACCAAACCGAAGAAGCTTTTTCACCATCAACAAGAGCTTTATACAATCGACCTGAAGGTTGATCGGTTAAAATTTGATCGGCCACAATAATAGCGGCATAATCTGCGTTGGACCCTGCTGGTGTGTGGTATAAAGCCGAGGCTAACTGCAAATCTCCTACCCTACTTAAGGTCACCCTTTTTTCACCATCTTGGGCGGGCTCTACAGTTGGTATGTCCCTTAAAGGTGTACTAGGCTTTTTAATACCAGAAAATTTCTTCTCGATTAAGGATAACATTTTGTCTGTTTCGAATTTGCCTGTAACCATAAGCACTGCATTATCTGGCCTGTAATATTTTTTATAAAATGCCTGCAGATTTTCAATAGGCACACGCTCAATATCTGAACGGTTACCTATGGTAGATTTTCCGTAATTATGCCATAAATAAGCGGCACTTATCACTTTTTGCATTAACATTCTGGTAGGCGAATTCTCCCCCATTTCAAACTCATTTCTAACCACAGAGAATTCAGATTCTAAATCCTCTTTAGCGATATAGGAATTAACCATTCTATCGGCTTCAAGGTCTAATGCCCATTCCAGATTTTCATCGGTTGCATTAAATGTTTCAAAGTAGTTGGTTCTATCGTACCAAGTGGTACCATTAGGTCTTGCGCCGTGTTCGGTTAATTCTTTTGGGATATCTGGGTGATTGGGTGTGCCTTTAAAAACCATATGCTCTAATAAATGAGCCATCCCTTTTTCTCCATATCCCTCATGTCTAGACCCTACCTTATAGGTAATATTAACCGTAATGGTTTGCGATGAATTGTCTGGAAACAACAGTACTTTTAAACCATTATCCAACATGTACTCCGTAATGCCCTCTACTTGGGCCGTTTGTGTTACTTGTGCACTTCCTGTTAAACAAAAAGTTACTGCAACCAGTAAAATTGTAAGAATTTGATTGATGTTTTTCATAAAATAAGTGTTTTTTCTGATAGCTAAAGATATGAATTTAAGTTCCATAAAAATGTTAAAATTATGATAAGTATAAGTTATCCCCTTAGTGAAAGGCAACACATCGATAACATAACAGGCTGTTTATTGATTTGTTAACAAGTTCGGTTTTTATTCCTCATAAATAATTGTATTTTTACCGCTTAATAAACCAAATCATTTAATGGGTAAAATCATTGCTATTGCTAATCAAAAAGGAGGTGTAGGTAAAACCACAACGTCCATAAATTTAGCAGCTTCACTTGGTGTTCTAGAAAAAAAAGTCCTTCTTATAGACGCAGACCCACAGGCTAATGCGACTTCTGGCATTGGTATTGACGTAGAGTCTGTAGAGATTGGCACCTACCAATTATTAGAGCATTCCAATTCAGCTAAAGAGGCCATTATAAAAACCGATACACCTAACCTATATGCCATACCGGCACATATAGACCTAGTTGCTATAGAAATTGAACTTGTTGACAAAGACAACAGGGAATATATGCTTAAATCGGCTTTAGAAAGCATCAAAGGCGAATACGACTACATTATTGTAGATTGTGCGCCATCATTGGGCCTATTAACTTTAAATGCGCTAACAGCAGCCGATGCGGTAATTATCCCCATCCAATGTGAGTATTTTGCTTTGGAAGGTTTGGGCAAGCTATTGAATACCATTAAGAGTGTTCAAAAAATACACAACCCAGAGTTGGATATAGAAGGCCTACTGCTAACCATGTACGATTCACGTTTAAGATTATCTAACCAGGTGGTTGAAGAAGTTCAAAAACACTTCAATAATATGGTTTTTCAAACCATTATTCAACGTAATGTACGTTTGAGTGAAGCGCCCAGTTACGGCGAAAGCATAATTAATTATGACGCCAGTAGCAAAGGAGCTACGAATTACTTAAGTTTGGCAAAGGAAATCATCAATAAAAACGATTAATATGGCCAAAGCAACTAAAAAACAGGCTTTAGGTAGAGGGTTGTCGGCTCTTTTAAAAGATCCGGAAAACGACATTCAATCGGTTCAAGATAAAAATGCCGATAAGGTTATAGGCAATATTGTTGAATTGGATATCGATTTTATTGAGGTTAACCCATTTCAGCCTAGAACCAATTTTAGTGAAGAGTCCATAAAAGAATTAGCCTCTTCCATAAAGGAATTGGGTATTATACAGCCCATTACGGTTAGAAAGCTGGATTTTAATAAATACCAGTTAGTTTCTGGTGAACGCCGCTTTAGAGCCTCTAAATTAATTGGGCTGGAAACTATTCCTGCCTACATTAGGATTGCTAACGATCAAGAGTCGTTAGAAATGGCCTTGGTTGAAAACATCCAACGCCAAGATTTAGATCCTATTGAAATTGCGTTGTCTTACCAGCGTTTAATAGACGAGATCAATTTAACCCAAGAGCAAATGAGCGAACGTGTTGGTAAAAAGCGTTCTACTATTGCCAACTATTTACGTTTATTGAAATTGGACCCAATTATCCAAACTGGTATGCGAGATGGATTTATTAGCATGGGTCATGGTCGGGCATTAATTACTATTGAGGATCAAACGGCACAGTTAGATATCTACGAAAACATACTTTCCAATAAATTATCGGTAAGGGAAACCGAAGAATTAGTACGTAACTATGGTACGGCACAAGAGCCAAAATCAAGCGCCAAAAAAACTACAGATGAGGAAGTTCCAAAATACATCAAAAAAGGGATTACTGCCTTTTCTGAATACTTTGGACACAAAATAGACGTTAAAGTTTCTAAAAATGGAAAAGGGAAAATTACAATTCCGTTCCATTCCGAAGAAGATTTTAACCGTATTAAAAAACTAGTTCAAGGTGCCAAATAAGCTTATAACAGCCTTTGCATGTGCGTTACTGTTTTGTTTTTCGATAGCTGCACAAGATAGCGATAACCAAAAACAAGACGATGTTCCAGAAATCATAAACGAAGAAGCCATTGAATTTAGGGAAGAAATAAATCCGTTATCCCCAGCTAAGGCAGCTTTTTTATCGGCGGTATTACCCGGTCTTGGACAAGCCTACAACAAAAAATACTGGAAAATACCCATCGTATATGGTGCTCTGGGTACGGGTATTTATTTCTATATCAATAACAACAAGGAATACAACAGGTATAGAGATGCTTACAAAAGTAGGTTAGCTGGTTTTAAAAATGATGAGTTTTATTTCGGCCCAGATGGAACCCAATTAACTACACCTCGAATTACAGACGATGGCTTAAGACGTGCCCAAAAGTTCTACCGAAGAAATAAAGAACTATCCCTTTTAGTAACTATTGGAATATATGCCCTTAATATTATTGATGCCAATGTAGATGCACATTTATTGCAATACAATGTAGATGAAAACCTATCTTTGTCACCGCATTATAAAATAAATGAAATAGATGCCACCGGCAATCTTGGTTTAACTTTAAATTTAAAATTTTAGATATGAATATTGCTTTATTAGGATACGGAAAAATGGGACAGACCATAGAGCAAATAGCTATTAAAAGAGGGCATAACATTGTCCTAACGGTTGATAAGGATGATAGAGACTACGATATTACCAAGGCCGATGTGGCGATAGACTTTAGTATCCCCAATGTAGCCTTTAACAATATTTCGCATTGCATTAACAACAATGTACCTGTTGTTTCTGGAACTACTGGCTGGTTAGAAAATTATGATAATGCTGTTGCCCTGTGTAAAGAAAAAAACGGTGCTTTTATCTATGCCTCCAACTATAGTTTGGGTGTGAATATCTTTTTTGAGCTGAATAAAAACTTGGCCAAAATGATGAGTTCCCTCAAGCAGTACAATGTGAGCATGGAAGAAATCCACCACACACAAAAGTTAGATGCGCCCAGTGGTACAGCCATCTCCCTTGCCAATGATATTATTAGCAACCATGACCAGGTTGATGCTTGGAAATTAAATGAATCGGGAGATAATACCATTCCTATTGTCTCTAAACGCATTGAGGATGTTCCTGGTACCCATAGCATAACATACGAAAGTGAAGTAGACACCATTACCATAGAACATATTGCACATAACCGTCAAGGCTTTGCCTTAGGTGCCGTTATCGCTGCAGAATGGTTGGCAGACAAAACTGGCGTTTTTAGTATGAAAGATGTATTGGGGATTTAGTGAAAAAATGATAATTAAAAGTGAATATTTGTCCTTTTTAAATTCCTCGCAAATTCTTCATTATTAATTTTTCACTGTTAATTAATAATGGTAAATCTTTGTTAAAAAGAAGCAGATCAACGAACAGGGATTTTTATTTCACCTAGAAATACTGCAAATTTGAACATTTTAAACCCATTGTCATACGACAATAAACAATAATATAAAATTATGACGCTAACACAATGGTTTATATTCCTATTGGCTATCCAAATTATACATGGTTTAGGCACTTGGAAATTATATACAAAAGCAGGTAGAAAAGCATGGGAAGCATTCGTTCCTGTTTATAACGGCATCGTTTTAATGAAAATAATTAACCGGCCTTGGTGGTGGGTTATTTTAATGTTCCTTCCTATTGTCAACCTCATCATGCTTATCGTGGTTTGGGTGGAGACCGCTAGAAGTTTTGGCAAAAACTCTTACCAAGATACGTTTTTGGCCGTTGTTACCTTAGGGTTTTACAACTACTACCTAAACTATGTTGCCGATGTAAAATATGTTGAAAACCGGAGCATACAACCTAAATCGGGCTCTGGTGAATGGACAAGTTCTATTTTGTTTGCCATTGTAGCAGCTACTATTGTACACACCTATTTTATGCAGCCCTTTACCATTCCTTCGTCGTCGTTGGAAAAATCACTTTTGGTAGGCGACTTTTTATTTGTTAGCAAGTTTCACTACGGCGCCAGAGTACCAATGACTACTGTGGCTGCTCCTATGGTACATGATACCATCCCTAAGTTAAAAACAAAATCGTATTTGTTTGATGATCATAAAGGAAGTAATTCCTGGAAAAATAAGCTACAGCTCCCTTATTTAAGGCTTCCAGGGTTTGAAAACATTAAACGTAATGAAATTGTCGTGTTCAATCAGCCTGCAGATACGCTATTGGATATGAACAACTTCCATCCCGATAGAAATTATTACAAGCCCATCGACAAAAAGACCAATTTGGTAAAACGTTGTGTTGGTCTACCTGGGGATTCTTTAGAAATCCGTGATGGTTATGTTTTTATTAATGGAAAACAAAATGAATTACCAGACAGAGCACAATTACAGTTTAGCTATTATGTACAACCAAAGACTAATCAGTTTAACCCTCAATTCTTAAAGGAGCGTTACGATATTACCGATTATTTTTACATTGCCAATAACCAAAACACCTATAGGTTTTCTGCCATTTCTGATGCTGCCTTGGCTAAGTTTAAAAACCATCCCAATGTGGCAAGCATTACTCCCATTAAAGCGGAAAAAGGCGTTAGGGATTCAAACATATTTCCACATCACCCAGATTACAATTGGAATATTGACTTTTTTGGCCCCTTATATATTCCTGAAAAAGGCAAAACCATAGACATCAATTTAGAAGTTTTACCGCTATACAAACGTGTTATTACCGAATATGAAGACAACACACTGCAAGTAAAAGGCAACCAAATTCTAATTAATGGTGAAGTGGCCAATACCTATACCTTTAAACAGAATTATTATTGGATGATGGGTGACAACCGCCATAATTCTATCGATGCCAGATCTTGGGGCTTTGTACCGTTTGACCATGTGGTTGGCAAACCCGTATTTATATGGATGAGCTGGGATGGCTTTAAAAACCCGCGCTGGGAACGCTTCTTTACTACAGTGCATGGTAAAGGTGAAGCAACATCTTATTTTATTCCATTTTTAGTGGTATTATTTGGCTTAATTGGCTTTAACAAATTAAGAAAACGTAAGAAAGCAAATAGCTAGTTTGTCATTCCTGCGTGTTTCACTGAGCTTATCGAAGTGAAAGCTGGAATTTTAATAGACTCTTAATACAACATAATATTTGGATTCCTGCCTTCGCAGGAATGACAGAAACAATGAACATCATCATCCACCCTACATATTTTCCTTCCATAGCTCATTTTGTAGCCATAGTGAAGGCACGGGAGGTTATTCTGGAAATGGATGATAATTTTGTAAAGCAAACCTATAGGAACCGTACCTATATTTATAGTGCCAATGGCAAATTAGGACTAAACATCCCCGTGATCCATTCACAAAAAAACAGGCAAAAATATAGGGACGTTAAAATTTTCAATAAGGAGCAATGGCAGAGTATTCACTGGAAATCCTTATTATCTGCTTACAGGACTTCGCCTTTTTTTGAATATTATGAAGATGAACTGGCACCGCTATTTAAGCAACCGTTTGACTCCATACTAGATTTTAATTTGTCTTGTCTGGAAACTGTATGTGCGTGTTTACAGATGGAAAACAACTTCACCAAAACTGAAGTTTATCAAAAAACTGTTGATGGCATATTGGATTATAGACCTTTGGTTCATGTAAAAAAAGAAACGCCACAAAATTTTACCCCCTACACACAAGTATTTGGCAATAAACATGGATTTATTTCGAACTTAAGCATTTTGGATTTACTGTTTAATGAAGGACCTAACGCTATAAACTATTTAGAGTCCCAAAAATTAAAAATAGCCTAATGATACAACACCTTACACATTATGGCTGCCACATCCTGTTGCCTTTGGCTATTGCTTTGGTATTTTACAAACGCAACTGGAAAATAGCCTTTATAACAATGCTAGCTGCTTTTGCCATCGATTTGGACCATTTATTGGCAACTCCCATTTTCGATCCCAACAGATGTAGTATTGGCTTTCACCCCTTACACTCCTCTTTTGCCATAACGTTCTACCTATTTCTCTTAGTCCCAAAGAAATCACGACTGGTAGCCCTTGGATTGGTCATTCATATTTTTTCTGATGTAGTGGATTGTTTATTAAGATAACCTTTCATAAAAATAGTTTAGACAAAGAAAATCTTTTATACATCTTGAAAATTGAATTTTTTGTTTATTTTAGTTTTTGTTGATTGGTTAAACAGTCAACAAAAATTACAACCAACCCCAGCCCCAACCAATGAAACCTACTTTACATAAAAAAAGGCATAATGTATTCTTTGTCTATATAGTTATAATACTTATTGCCATTGGAATACTTTCCTTGTGTTTACTACGTAATGCAACCTCTCTTAGAGATCTTGAAAACACACACCATACCCTATATGTCTTAGGATCGGAATTAAAAGAAAGCTCAGAGGAACTAACCAAGTTTTGCAGAAACTATGTTATAACTGGAGATGCGTCTTGGGAACAAAAATACTGGGACATTTTAAATGTTAGGAACGGAAAAAAAGCAAGAAGCAATGGTAGGTTAATTGCTTTACGGGATAGCTTATCGAAATTGGGAATAACCAAAAATGAATATCAAAAGTTAGTTGAAGCCGAAGATAATTCAAACGCACTTGTTTGGACAGAGAAAACAGCTTTCAATGCCATGAAAGGTATTTATCTAGACTCCTTAAGCAAGTTTACCGTAAAAGGATCTCCAAACCCCATATTGGCAAAAAACATTCTTTATAACGAAAAATACCATCAAGATAAAGCAAACATCATGCGACCAATTGCATCATTCCGTAGCATGATAAACAATCGCTTTCTTACAAAAATAGAAGACCTAAAAGACATTAATGTGCACTTAGTTTTTGCTATCATTGCGCTAATAATTAGCAGTTCGGTACTTTCCTTTTATGCTATTTTAGTTATGAGAAAAAAAATCATTAATCAATTAGTAGAGCTCAGGGTTTCAAATATAAAAACAGAACAAACTTTACAAAATCTAAAAAACACACAAACTAAATTAATACAGGTAGAAAAAATGGCCGCATTAGGTACGTTAACTGCTGGAATGGGTCATGAAATAAATAACCCACTTAACTATATTATGGGAGCCTATGAAGTTCTTAATATTTATTTTGAAGAACATGGTAGCAAAGATCAGGAAATGACGAGTATGTCTTTAACTAACATAAAGGAAGGAATAAACAAGGTTTCTAATATTGTACACGGACTCAATCAGTTTAGTAGAGACAACAGCAATTTCGATGAAGACTGTGACATACATGACACCATAGACAATTGCCTGCTTATGCTACAACACCAAATGAATGATGCCGTTATAATAAATAAGTTGTACTATAAAACACCCATAAAAGTTAAAGGGAATGTAGGCAAACTTCACCAAGTTTTTTTAAATATCTTATCTAATGCCCTTTACGCTATTGGAGACAAAGGGCAAATAACCATAACAACGCAAAAAGACAACGAACAATCAATTCGTATTGAAATAAGTGACAACGGTATTGGTATTAAAAAAAGCCACTTACACCAGATAAAAGATCCTTTCTTTACAACAAAACCTCCTGGTGAAGGTACTGGTTTAGGTATGGCTATTTCTGATACTATAGTAAAAAAACACAAAGGGCAATTAACAATCGAATCAGAAGAAGGCAAGGGCTCTAAAATTTCAGTAATATTACCTTTAAAAAAGCTTAACTATGACCAAAAGAATTAAAGTATTATATGTAGATGACGACCATATAAACCTTAAGCTTTTTGATATTGTTTTTAGTAAGAAGTTTGATGTTGTAATAGCCGAAAATGGTGTTGAAGGCATTAAATCGCTTAAAAACAATACTGATATTGATATTGTGATAAGTGACATGAAAATGCCCATTATGAATGGTTTGGAATTTATAAACAAAGCCAAGGATATGTTTCCAGACAAACCCTTCTGTATTTTAACAGGTTTTGAAATTACCAACGAAATTACAGATGCGCTCAATACCGGATTAATAGTCAATTACTTTAAAAAGCCTTTTAATAGAATAGAGTTGGAATCTGTTATTGAAAAAGTACGTTAAACTCCGTTGTTTTTATAAACTTAACGAGGCCATAATAGGATAATGATCAGAATAATGTTCGTTATAGGTCTTAAACCCATTAACAGTAAAAGCTTCATCAGAGAAAATATAATCAATCCGTACAGGGAAAAACTTAAAATTGTAAGTTCTACCAAAGCCTTTTCCTGCTTCTTTAAAAGTATCGTTTAAATCGCCTTTAATGTTTCGATACACATAGGAATACGCCGTGTTATTAAAATCGCCACAAACAATCATTTTATAACGGCATTGTTTTTTGTGCATTAAAAACAGTTCGGTTTGAAATTGTTGCATTTTAAACGTCTTACTTACCCTTTTAAACAAACGTTCGGAATCTTCCTTTTTAAGGCTTTCAACATTGGTATCGATATGCAATGATTCTAAATGAATGTTATAAACACGCAGGGTATCCGCTCCCTTTACAATATCGGCATAAATGGCATTGTTACTGGTATTTGGAAACTCAACAGACCCGCTATTGATTATTGGAAACTGGGAATAAATGGCCTGTCCGTTCTTTACCTTTTTTCCGGAAAGTTTTTCGTATTTGTATTTAAAAAAAGAAAGGTCTACATTTTTATGTGGATGGTATTCCTGCAAACTTAAAATGTCTGGAGATTGTTCTTTTATAAAATCAACGATTTTGGTTTCGATCCCTTTTTCTGGAATCCAATCGTAAAGGTTAAACAGCCTAACATTATAGTTCATTACCTTTAGATTATTGTCGCCCTCAGTATATTTAGAAGACGAAAATCGGTACAACGAACCATAAAACAAATATCCTATAAGCAGAACGACTAACGATAAAAGCAATTGCCTTTTTACTTTTACCAGCCAATACAAAAAAAACAGGGCATTAGCCAAAATTAAAAAAGGGGCGCCTAAATTAAGTACAGCCAAAATAGAGAATGTCTTTGGCGGCAACAGGGACAATAGATAGGACAATAAAAGTAGCGTTGCCAATATAGCATTAACTAAATAGATTATCTTATCAAAAAAACGCAACTTCTTCAATCTTTAATAGTTATTGGTTTTTGTGCTAATTGTTTTTAGGGCTTCAATATGCTATGATATGGCTGTATCTTAACCACTGTTTGCCTACTGAAACTGCGACTGCCTATTATCATTTCCCCGATCTAAACAAAAACTCCTTCTCTTCGGCTGTTAAGCTATCATAGCCACTTTTACTAATTTTATCTAGAATAAGGTCTATCTGTTTCTGTTTATTAAATTCCTTAAAATCTGATTTGGGGTACCCTTCTACCTTGCTTTTATTCTTATGGACTGTCTTTAGAGGTTTTCGCTTAGAAGCCTTAAACACGTTAGCTATACGGTCCATAAATTTTTCAAAACCCTTGCCTATATCTGTTCCTTTGGTTAATTGTTTTGCATAAAAATACCCTAATAAGGCACCGCCAAGATGGGCAATGTTCCCTCCAGAATTACCATAAACCGGATCCTTAATTCCAGAAATAACACCAAGCACATCCAATATAACAATAGCTAGACCTATATACCATAGCTTAATACTAACCGTGAAAAACCGAAATTCTTTATTGGGCATATAAGCACATAAGAAGATAAGCAATGCCCTTACCGAAGCCGAAGCCCCTACCAAACGTGAGTTCACAAAAACATCTGGAAACAGATTATATAGCAATAAATACAGTAAGGCACCACAAATAGCACCAAGGAAATAAATATTTAAGGCCATTTTGGGGCTAAATAAATTCAAAACCCATTGGGCAATGATGTACAACCACAACATATTGAACAGGATATGCAAAAAGTTGTAGTGCACAAAAGCATAGGTTACCACACTCCACGGTTGTAGTATAAACGCATTAAAATCGCTTGGCATCTCAAACCAGCTTAAAAGCGATTTAAACAAAAGGCCTAAAAGAAAAACCACAACGTTAATCGCAATTATCTTTTCTAGAACATTTAGGCGTTTTAATTTATCTTTTATATCCTGCGATAGTGACGTCATAAATCCCACCTGTTTTTTTTGAATTGACTCCTTTTCCAATACCACATAATTAAAAAACCTGTTACGGCGCCACCTACGTGAGCCATATAAGCGGTATTACTTGGACTAAAAAAGGATTGCCCTGTTAGTCCCGAAATTAAATCTAAAATAATAATACCAGGAATAAAATACTTGGCTTTTATAGGTATAGGTAAAAATATAAGCATTAATTCTGCATTGGGATTCATAAGCCCAAAAGCAGCCAAAACCCCCATTAAACAGCCTGAAGCCCCTACCATGGTACTTCTAGCGATAACATTCATATCAAACAAGGCTTTAAAATTAGCATCGGTAATGGCGTTTGCATTAAAACCGTACTCATTTAAAATTGGTAACATTTGCCTACTTAGCAATTCTCCTTTAATAAACTGCCCTTCTGAAGCATCGATAGACACAATCTTCCTTAATAGCTCATTACTCATTCCTAAATCTGCAATACCTTGATATGCGGAGTAAAAATCGACATAATAATACCCTACCTGCAATGCCACTGCTCCCAATCCGGCAGATAAGTATAGAAATAAAAACTTTTTTGCTCCTAAAAAATGTTCTACTGGAGTACCAAACATCCATAGAGCAAACATATTAAACAAAATATGAGATGGCCCCCCATGCATAAACATGTGCGTAAATATCTGCCATGGTTGAAAAGCCTCATTTTTTGGAAAATGCATGGCAAACCAATCATAAAAAAGAGTTCCACCTCCAATGGTCAATGTCCCAATAAACATTAGGACATTAATAATGAGTAAGTGTTTTACCGTATCTGAAATCCGCATCATAAACTATATAAATTTTTTATCCAATTCATCAACTCCAACCGTTATAAAGGTTAACCTATTGGTAGGTGAAACATTGGGTTCTTTGCAAGCAAAAAGCTTATTCACAATATGCTCTTGCTCATCCTTTTTTAAGGCTTGTCCCGTTTTTATGGCCAAACTTTTAGCCATGGACTTGGCCAACAAATCGGTAGCACTAAAATTAGCCTCTGGCACTTCGTTCTGCACATCGCTAATAAGCTGTTCCAAAATAATGGAGACCTCACTTTCTGGCACACATAAGGGCACTCCTGTAATTTCTACAGATTCTTCTTCAATATTAGAAAATACAAATCCCGTATGTTCTAAATCGTCTTTTAACTGTTTTATAATCTCTATTTCCTGCGCCGAAAAATGCAACTCCAAAGCAAACAGCAATTGTTGACTCACGCCTTCCTTCACTGTTATATTTTGAAGAAAATCTTCGTACAGTATACGTTGGTGTGCACGGTACTGGTCTATAACCAACATCCCAGATTTAATTGCACTAATTATATATTTATTATGAAGCTGATAGGTTGTACTTGCCTGTTCGTGCTGTGTTTCAACTTCAAATAAAGAGCTAACGGACTCTTCTGTTTCAAACGCTACCTCACTAAAATCACTAGGAGTAGATGTGTCTTCAGATTGCAGCCCTACATACAAACCATCCCAATTGGCTGAAGATTGCTTTTTAAACGTTGTTGTAGCCGATTTATTGGATACTTTTTGCTCTTGAAATGGATTAAAGTCCCTATCGACTTCAATCTTAGGAGGTTCTACCGTTGTTTTAGAATAATTATAAGGCGTATCCAAATTAGAATCCCTTTCAAAGTCTATAACGGGTGCAATATTGAACTGTCCCAGACTATGCTTTACAGCAGAACGTAAAATTGCATACAGGGTATGCTCGTCATCAAACTTAATCTCTGTTTTAGTTGGATGAATATTAATATCTATGGTTTGTGGATCTACAGTTAAGTTTAAAAAATAACTGGGGTGTGTACCGCTTTTTATCAACCCTTCAAAAGCCGATAATATGGCATGGTTTAAATAGGCACTTTTTATAAAGCGATCATTAACGAAAAAATACTGCTCGCCCCTTGTTTTTTTAGCAAACTCCGGTTTCCCAACAAATCCAGATATCTTTAGGACTTCGGTCTCTTCCTCAACAGGCACCAACCTTTCATTAGTCTTGCTCCCAAAAATGTTTACAATACGCTGCCTATAGTTACTAACGGGAAGGTTAAAAGATTCGCTCCCATTATTGTAAAAAGAAAAATGAATGGTGGGATGGGCTAAGGCTACCCTGTGGAATTCGTCGATAATATGACGCAATTCTACGGCATTGGACTTTAAAAAATTACGCCTCGCCGGAATGTTAAAAAATAAATTTTTCACCGAAACGGAAGTGCCGTTAGGTGTTACAACCACCTCCTGGGAGTCCACACGGCTGCCTTCTATGGTTAGGTTGGTACCTACCTCATCTTGCTCTTGCTTGGTTTTTAGCTCTACATGGGCAATGGCAGCAATACTGGCCAATGCTTCCCCACGAAAGCCTTTGGTATGCAAATGAAACAAATCATCGGCTGTTTTTATTTTTGATGTAGCGTGGCGCTCGAAACTTAAACGTGCATCGGTAGTACTCATCCCCTTACCGTTATCTATAACTTGAATAAGGGTTTTACCGGCATCCTTAACAATAAGTTTTATGGTTGATGCTCCAGCATCTATAGCATTCTCTAAAAGCTCCTTAACTACTGAAGCTGGTCGTTGCACTACTTCTCCTGCGGCTATTTGGTTAGCGACATGATCGGGCAATAGCTGAATAATATCTGCCATGAATTATTTTGAAAAGAAAATAGATAAATCGAAATCTATAATAACAAGAAACACTAAAATTAATATACCTATAATAATTAAAATGCGCCTGTTAGCCTCTCGATCTGGATTGTTTTTTAAATCGTCTATAGCATTAACAAACTTTGATTTTAACCCAGAGTTACTGCCTACGGTCTTCCTGTATGCATCGAACTTATGCTTCATCTCAAAAGGACTTCCCTCTCCCTTATTGTCATAAAAGCGAGGTGTATAACTATACTTTTTATTCTTACGCAATTTTAAAAGTCCCATAATCTCTAAGTTTTTGGTTACATGTATTTTTGCTCTAACAAATACATACAAAGCAATAATAGTACCAAAATAATAATTAAGGTACTAAGCTTCATACCTCCTTTAAATTTACGTTTACCAGATTGGGCTTCCCGCCATTTAGAACTAAAATTGGTGTTTTTGGAAGACTCCATATTGGATTCGTCCTCATCATTTTTTGCAAATCTAGGCTTGTAACTAAAGGTTTTATGCTTGCGTTGCTTAAACAAAGTATATAATAATGCTTATCCCTCAAAAATACAAACTTAAGTTTGAAGTTAAAAGTTTAAAGTTATAAGATAATGGAAACTTATTAAGAATTACATTTGGGAGTTGGAAGCTCGAAGCCTGAAGCTGGAAGCGGGAAGACTTATTGGAGTTGACGTTTATTTAATTCGTTTATTCGAAAAGAATCTACTACTACTTGTAAAGAAAGCCCCCTTAATTATTGGCCATTAGTTTCTATCATCGAGACTAAACCCTGCAAAAGTGATAGGAGCGGCAGCTTTTTTAAAATATCCCACAAAGGATTCAAGACCTAAAGAATCAAGACCCAAGAAGGTAGATTATAATGTGTTTGATAAATCCCAAAAATTTTAAAAAACTATAGCGTATAGCACGGTGGCTTGCCATTTGCCCAAATACCATTTATAAAAAGAGAGATTAATTGAGTACCCCTTCCAGAAATGACAGTTGTTAACTATCCTTTCTTAGTTGTGCCATTTTTATGGCGGCTATAGCAGCTTCGGTACCTTTGTTGCCATGCTTTCCACCAGAACGGTCTTGGGCCTGTTGTAAGGTATTATCTGTAAGAACACAAAAAATAACGGGTGTTTCATTGTTCACATTAAGGTCTTTAACACCTTGGGCTACAGCTTCACAAACAAAATCGAAATGCTTGGTTTCACCTTGTATCACACTGCCAATGGCTATAACGGCATCGACCATTTGCTCCTGCATCTTTTTACAACCATAAATCAATTCGAAGCTACCCGGAACATCCCATTTTATAATGTTGGCAGGTAATACACCTTGTTCTATAAGTGTGTTATAGGCTCCTTCAAACAGCTTATCGGTGATGGTATCATTCCATTCGGAAACAACAATCCCAAACCGAAATTTATTCGCGCTTGGGATTGTTGCTTTATCGTAATCTGATAAATTTTTATTTGCCGTGGCCATGCTATAATGGAATTGGTATTATTTGCTTGCCAATACTTGAGCCTTGCCTATAAATACGTCTATATTGGCAGCTTCTGTAGCATTAGGATAATCTTCCTTAATTCTTTCAAAATACCCTAAAGCTTTGCTAGCTTGCCCTAAATCTAACGCAATGGTACCTGCCTTAAATAAATACATAGGCGTTGTATATTCATTATCTCGCATTTTGGCAGCTTGCTCATAATACCCTAAAGCATCTTCTGGTTGATTTAGCTGCACAAAGGCATCTCCTATGTTTCCTTTAGCTAAAGGTGCTAATATTTCGTCATCACTCTTAAAGTTACTTAAATACTCAACTGCATTTTTGTAATCTTTCAACCTTAAATATGCCGTACCAGCATAGTAGTTAGCTAAATTAGCCGCTGGAGTTCCACTGTATTCCTTAACAATATCCAACATACCATACTTTCCTTCACCTCCATTTAAAGCCAAATTGAACAAAGAATCTTTTTCTACACCATTTACAGCATCCTCAAAATATTTTTGGGCCTGGAACATATCGTTCATAGCATTTACCTGTTTCGGTTTTGCAATAAACTCTTTATACCCCAAAGAACCTAAAACAACAACAGCAACAATACCTATGATGATGAAAATATATTTTTGGTTTCTTTCTACAAAGGCTTCTGTTTTAGACGCTGTTTCATCAAGCGTATTAAAAACTTCTGCGGTTGTTGAACCATCCTCTATATTGTGTTCCTTTTCTACTTTAGTTTTTGGTTTGTAACCTCTTTTATTATAAGTTGCCATATATTCTATATTAATGCGCCGCAAAAATATAATTTTTCTTTATAACTAAAAGGGTATTTATTTGATTATTTTCAATAATTTGCATGCCCTATAATTTTGGGCTTAGCTCAAGATAAACTTGGTTTCACGTATTGTTTTTATGATTTTAAAATCACTATCCTTAATTAATTACAAAAATTTTGACAGCAAATCATTTGACTTCAATGACAAAATAAATTGCATTGTTGGTAATAATGGTATAGGAAAGACCAATGTTTTGGATGCTATTTACCACCTTTCGTTTGGTAAAAGTTATTTTAATCCGGTAGCGACCCAAAACATAAAACACGATGAAGAGTTTTTTGTTGTTAATGGTGATTATATAAAAAACGATAAACCAGAAAAAGTAGTAGTTAGCTTAAAACGCGGGCAAAAAAAAGTGATTAAGCGCAATGGCAAACCCTATGAAAAATTTAGTGACCACATTGGTTTCTTGCCTCTGGTTATCATATCGCCTGCAGATAGGGACTTAATTGTTGAGGGCAGCGACATACGCCGAAAATTTATTGATAGCGTCATTTCGCAAAGCGACAATACCTACCTACAGAACTTAATTAACTACAATAAAGTACTGGCGCAACGCAATGCACTTTTAAAATATTTTGCCTTAAACCACACCTTTAACCCAGATACCATAGCGGTTTACAACGAGCAATTAACCCAATATGGCACTTCGGTTTTTGAAAAGCGGCGTCAATTTCTGGATATTTTTATTCCAATTTTTAAAGCGCGTTACCAAGCCATTAGCAACGGCAATGAACAGGTTGACCTAATGTATAACAGTCCCTTGTTTGAAGGCGACCTTAAAGCCTTATTAGAACAGCAAATAAACAAGGACAAAGCCTTGCAATATACCAGTGTTGGTATTCATAAAGACGATTTATTGTTTAATATTGAAGCCCATCCCATTAAGAAATTTGGAAGCCAGGGCCAACAAAAATCATTTTTAATAGCATTAAAGCTAGCTCAATTCGATTTTATAAAAGCACAAAGCGGCGTGAACCCTATTTTATTGTTAGATGATATTTTTGACAAATTGGATGAACATCGTGTGTCACAAATCATTAAATTAGTGGGTGAAGATAGCTTTGGACAGATTTTTATAAGTGACACCCATGCCGAACGTACCGAACGTACCGTTAAGCAAGCTCATCAATCGTACGAGGTTTTTAAATTGTAAAACAATATTATGCCAAAACGCCATAACGAACATATAAGCATAAAAGATGCACTAAAAGAATTTGTTGAAACCAACAAACTGGATAAAGGCTTAGATAAAGTTAATGTAGCCGATGCTTGGGCAAAACTTATGGGCAATGGCGTAAATAATTATACCACTGCCATCCGTTTAGAACGTGACACCCTTCATATCCAATTAAGCTCCAGTGTACTACGTGAAGAATTAAGCTATGGCAAACAAAAAATAATTAGCATGCTTAATGAGGAACTGGGTAAAGACATTGTTAAAAAATTGATTTTACGCTAATTACATTTACCCAAAACAGAAAAAATATAAATAAAATTTACAAGCTATCATAATTTACATTACCTTTGACACTTAATTTTTTTAATACAAATACAATGAGTAAAGGTACAGTAAAGTTCTTTAATGATTCCAAAGGGTTTGGATTTATCATTGAAGAAGGAAACAACAAAGAACATTTTGTTCACATTTCTGGATTAATTGATGAAGTTCGCGAAGGTGATGAGGTTGAGTTTGATCTACAGGAAGGTAGAAAAGGTTTAAACGCAGTAAACGTAAAAGTTATCTAATCTAAATTATATACACTTTAACATTACAATTAAAGCCTGTCAAAATTTTGACAGGCTTTTTTTTGTTAACCCTTTTGGTGGCTAAGGTGTCACATTGAGCACAGTCGAAATACTCTCCAAGCCACCAAAAATCAAACCTAACTTTTCAAGAATGTGAACTCATGCTATAGTTTTCTTCTGTAAATACGCTCAACTCTTTTCAATTGAAAACAAAAAAAAGCTTCCGAAATTCATCGAAAGCCCTTTTACTTAACCAATTTATGTAATATTTAAAATATTTCGCGTCCAGAAAAATGAAATGCACTTTCTATAGCTGCATTGTCATCACTATCACTACCATGAACTGCATTTTCGCCCATAGAAGCGGCATATAGTTTACGAATGGTTCCCTCGGCAGCATCGGCAGGGTTAGTCGCACCAATAAGGGTTCTAAAATCTTCAACAGCATTATCTTTTTCCAATACAGCAGCTACAATTGGGCCACGAGTCATATACTCAACCAATTCCCCAAAAAACGGACGCTCGCTATGGATTGCATAAAAAGTTTCCGCATCTGCTTTAGACATTTGGGTTAACTTCATTGCTACTATTTTAAATCCAGAAGCTGTAATTTTTTCTAATATTGCGCCAATATACCCTTTTTCAACAGCATCTGGCTTTAGCATGGTAAATGTTCTGTTTGTTGCCATTTGTTCTTTTTAAATTTGTGCAAAAGTAATCTATTTACGTTAAACCCAAAACATACATTAAAAAATCTATTACATCTTAAAATTACTTCAAAACCAAACACGATGCTTTTTTTAGCATAACTATAGTGATGCTATGCTGAAATTAAAAAAATGATTGGTTTTATTGTACTTTTAAGCTTCATCACGATATTCTAATACATATTTTGGGTAAAAAACAAGACTCTGCAATTTTAAAAAAATTGTATCTTCGTTTCCTATGAAAAAACAAGAAATAGAACAGATTAAACAGTTGCTTTCTACCCCAAAAAAAATTGTAATTGTAACACATAAAAATCCAGATGGCGATGCCATTGGCTCTACTTTAGCCCTCTACCATTACCTTATAAAATACAACCATAAAACTACGGTAATCCTTCCCAACGATTGCCCTAGTTTTTTAAAATGGGTTCCTGGTGCCGAGACGATGCTAATTCACGACTACCAAACCGATACTTCAAATAGACTTATAAAAGACGCGGAAATTGTTTTTACTTTAGATTTTAATGCTTTCCACAGAACAGGAAATATGGAAACGGCTTTAGCTGAAAGTGAGGCATTAAAAATAATGATAGACCATCACCAAGCACCAGACCACTATGCCAAGTTTATGTTTTCTGATGTCAATATGAGTTCCACCTGCGAAATGATCTATCATTTTATAGACATGCTAAAGGATACCAATAGCATTGACGCAACTATAGCTACTTGCATTTATGTAGGCATCATGACCGATACCGGTTCCTTTAAATTCGATTGCACCACCAGTACCACACATCAAATTGTTGCCCAACTTATTGATAAAGGTGCAAACAACTCACAAATACACAATAATGTATACGACACCAACAGCTACGAACGTCTACAACTTTTAGGCTGTGCATTGAATAACCTTAAAGTCCTACCCGAATATCGTACTGCATATATTAGTTTGTCACAGGACGAATTGAACAAGTACAATTATAGGAAGGGCGACACCGAAGGTGTTGTAAACTACGGCCTATCACTGGACAATGTTATATTGGCCGCTATATTTATAGAAGACCAAAAAGAGGGCATTATTAAAATTTCATTACGCTCAAAAGGCCATTTTTCGGTTAACGAAATGTCAAGAGCCCATTTTAATGGTGGCGGGCACACTAATGCAGCTGGAGGCAGGAGCTATTTACCCTTAAAAGATACTATTGAAAATTTTATTAGTATATTGCCTAGTTATAAAAAAGCCCTAAACAATGAATAAGCTCATAACCATATTCTTTGCAACCCTTTTTATTGTGGGTTGTAAAACCCCTGAAGCCCGAAAGCCCATTTCGGTTAAAACAGGCTCTTTTATTGACGATTCGGTAGAACGCAATAAAAAACTCAATGCTAGGGAACAGTCCCACATACAAAAAGTAATGGAGCAACAAACCGATAAAAACTATATCGCTTCAGAAAGTGGCTTTTGGTACTACTACAATACAAAAACCGAAATTGACACCCTAAAGACCCCTAATTTTGGTGATGTAATTGACTACAATTACAATGTAAAAACACTAAACGGTCAAACCATTTATTCTAAAGAAGATATAAAAACACAACGTTATGTGATGGACCAGCAGGAGCTGTTTACCGGACTTAGGGAAGGTTTGAAACTTATGAAAACAGGTGAAACCGTAACGTTTTTATTTCCTTCACAAAAAGCTTACGGTTATTACGGAGACCAGAATAAAATAGGCAGTAATACACCTTTAATGTGTGAAGTAACCGTATTTTCGATCATAGAAAACAATAATTAATCTAGAGAACATGTCGCAAATGAATAATTATTTTAAGCTTTTTTCACTTATTCTCATAGTAGCGCTTAGCCTATTGTCCTGCAAAGCCCAATACCCCGATTTGGAAGATGGTATTTATGCCGAATTTGTTACCAAAAAAGGCATTATGGTAGCTAAGCTAGAACATGAAAAAACACCGGCAACCGTGGCTAACTTTGTATCATTAGCAGAGGGAACCAATACTATGGTCGATGACCAATACAAGGATAAAAAATTCTATAACGGTTTAAAATTCCATCGGGTCATATCAGATTTTATGATCCAGGGCGGCGACCCCAAGGGTGATGGCTCAGGTAACCCAGGATACCGGTTCGATGATGAGTTTGACATCTCCTTAAAACATGACAAAAAAGGCACATTGGCCATGGCTAATTCTGGCTATGGCACTAATGGCAGTCAATTTTACATTACCCATAAAGAAACACCTTGGTTAGATGCTTACGATGACAACGGCAATTTAAAAAACTGCGAAAACCGACGCATAAGTTGCCATACCGTTTTTGGTGAAGTTATCATGGGGATGGAAGTTATTGATTCTATTAAACAGAACGATATTATCGAAGCTGTAAACATTATTAGAAAAGGAAAGTCTGCCAAAAATTTTGATGCCCCAACTGTTTTTAAAGATCATTTTATTGAAGCCAAACGCATTAAAGAAGAAAAAGAAGCCAAAGCCGAAGCCATCATTAAAGCTACCTTGGAAAAATTTGAAACGCAACGTGCAGAAGCCACCACACTACCTTCAGGATTACAATATATGGTTACCGAAAAAGGCAATGGCAAAAAACTTTCTGAAATGTCTAAAGTACTAGCCCATTATGCTGTTTATTTTGAAAATGGAAAACTGCTTCAAACGAGCAAATTGGAAACAGCCGAAGCTTTAGATGCTGTTGATGAAAAACAAAAAGCAGCAGGAAAGTATGAACCCATTACCTGTGATATAGGTCCAGATGCTAGAATGATTCCAGGGTTTAAAGAGGGCTTGAGGCAATTAAGCGTTGGTGATAAGGCCACGTTGTTCATACCCTACCATTTAGCCTATGGAGAAGCTGGAGGCAATGGTATTCCACCAAAATCCAATATTATATTTGAAGTTGAAATTATTGAACTTTTAAACTAGTTAATTAAACCCATGCACGCATTAAAATTCGATTGGAACCCCATAACAGGTATAGATATAGTAGGCAATTTTAAACTACACTTTTACAGTTTAATGTGGGTAGTAGCCTTTGTTATTGGCTGGTATATCATGAAACGCATTTTCACTAAGGAAAAAGTATCTTTAGAATATTTAGACCCGTTGTTTATTTATACTGTTTTGGCTACCATGATTGGAGCAAGACTGGGGCATGTGCTCTTTTACCAATCGGAACTGATTTCGGAAGACTTCTTCAGCATCTTCCTACCATTTAAATTTAAAGGAGGCTTTGAATTTACAGGATTTCAGGGTCTTGCAAGCCATGGCGCCGCTATTGGTATTATTATAGGCATGTACTTATACCGTAAAAAATACAAGTACAAATCGATACTTTGGATCTTGGATCGCGTAGTTATTTCGGTAGCTTCGGGTGCAGTATTCATTAGGATCGGTAATTTTATTAATTCTGAAATTATAGGTGAAAAGTCTGGGGATTTCCCTCTTGGCGTTCGCTTTATCCAGGATTACTATAACAAATATGATATTATAAGGGAAACAGGCATTCAAAATGTTCAAGAAGCCTATAATGCCGTAACAAACAATCCACAGTTTTCAAGCTTATTAGAGGCTGTTCCCTATAGACACCCCGCACAATTATATGAGTCGTTTTGCTATATTTTTGTATTTATAATACTTTGGTATTTTTATTCTAAAACCAAGAAAAGAGACCAAAGCGGATTCCTTTTTGGGTTATTTTTAATATTACTTTGGACCATACGCTTTTTTGTAGAGTTTGTTAAAGAACCACAAGGCGAGGAGTACATTAACTGGTTTGGATTGCAAACAGGGCAATGGCTAAGCATTCCATTTATACTAATAGGTCTATATTTTATGTTTGTTTACAAACCCAAGAATGCAACAAAATAACATGTTTTTAAAACGATTTCTTTTGTTATTGCTATGTGCAAGTTTTTCTGTCACCGCTTGCAAAAAAGAAAAGAAAGCTATCAAACAAACCGAAGTAGCTTTTAAAAAAGAAGGGGAGCTAACCATTTTCAAGTCAGACTCAACTTCGGTGCGTCTCAATATTGAGATTGCAGATACCGAGTATGAAACACAAACTGGATTAATGTACCGCAATAGTATGGCCGAGACCCAAGCCATGCTCTTTATTTTTGAAGATGAGCAACCGCGCTCCTTTTATATGAAAAACACGAGCATTCCCTTGGATATTATATTTATCGATGCCAATAAAACTATAGTAAGTTTCCAAAAAAATGCTAAACCATTTGATGAAAGATCACTTCCATCAAACGTTCCGGCAAAATATGTCTTAGAAGTTAATGCAGGCTTAGTTGACAGATGGAACTTGAAAGTTGGTAATACTATAAATTACTCCAAATAAGATCTCCTAATGAAACGATTATTTTTTATTTCAATATTTTTCTCAATAATAACAAGTTGTGCCCAAGAGAAAAGACCCAACATATTGTTTATCATTTCAGATGATTTAACCGCAACAGCAGTTTCTGCTTATGAAAATAAAGCTTGCCACACGCCCAACATAGATCAACTAGCTTCAGAGGGCACGCTTTACACCAAGGCTTACACCCAATATCCTGTATGTGGTCCCTCAAGGGCTTCATTCATGTCTGGGTACTATCCCAATGCTACCAAAACTTATGGTTATGTTAGCGGAAGAAAAAATATTGGCCCTAACCGAAAAACATGGACTCAGCTCTTTAAGGATAATGGGTATTATACCGCTCGAGTGAGCAAAATATTCCATATGGGCGTTCCCATA
Organism: Aestuariivivens insulae; assembly: GCF_022662195.1. Lineage (GTDB taxonomy): Bacteria > Bacteroidota > Bacteroidia > Flavobacteriales > Flavobacteriaceae > Aestuariivivens > Aestuariivivens insulae. Next base: position 36,467 of record NZ_JAKMCS010000016.1, read on the forward strand.
GATATTGAAACTGGATCTAACGGTCAAGATGATGAAGCCTCTTGGACCGAACGTTTCAATAGCCAGGGTCCAGAATGGAAAGCCATTGGAGAGGCCGAATTGGTACAAAACAACCCTGATGGAACAATAGAACGCAAAGGCGGAAATGTGATGACCATTGTAAAAGCCGAAGGTGATGACCTCGTTCATTCGGATGGAAAGACAGCCAAAAAAGCTATAGAACTTATTAAAGCCCATAAAAGCGAACCTTTCTTTTTAGCCGTGGGCTTTGTACGCCCACATGTACCGTTTGTAGCTCCCAAGCCTTATTTTGAGCCCTACCCTTTTGAAGCGGTAACCATGCCTAAAAAAGTAGAGAACGACTGGGAAGATATTCCCAAGAGAGGCATAAACTATGTAACAAGTGTTAATGGTCAAATGTCGTTGGAACAGCAAAAGAAAGCTGTAGCCGCTTATTATGCTTCGGTATCATATATGGATGCCCAAGTTGGCAAAGTCCTTAACACACTTAAAGAAGAAGGACTGGACGATAATACCATTGTTGTGTTCACATCCGATCATGGATTTCATTTAGGTGAACATGACTTTTGGATGAAAGTAAGCTTACATGAAGAATCGGTTCGTGTACCATTAATAATTAAAGTTCCTGGAAAAAAACCGCAAGTGTGCCATTCTTTTGTTGAATTGCTGGACCTATACCCTACCATTTCTGAACTGGCAGGATTAACATACTCCAAGCACATTCAAGGTAAAAGCCTAACAAAAACCTTAGACGATGCAAAGCAAAGCGTTCGGGATATGGCCTTTAGTGTAAGTCAAGGCGGTAAATCGTTTTTATTAAGGGATAATAAATGGGCTTACATCCAGTATAATGAAGATGCTTCGGCTGGCATAGAACTGTTTGATATGGAAAAGGACCCGAAACAATATACCAATTTAGCAGATGATCCTAAATATGCTGAAACGGTAGCTTTCTTTAAAAAGGAACTTCAAAAGAAACTAAAAGCGGTTAGAACCAACGATTTGGGCTTTGAGTATCCATAAGCTTTAAGCCAATACTTCTAGTAAATGACAAAAATAAAAGATCTTATAAATTAAATTGTCTTGCCAAAATACAAATGGAAATGATAAAAGAAGTCCACTTTGACGGTTTATGTATTCCATTAACAAGCACTCAGTGTACTTAGTGCCTTCTTAGTGCCTCTCGGTTATTTATAACCACAAAGTCAACAAAGTAACGCACAAAGGCCGCAAAGAGAATCAATTTTTGTCATGTGCAATAAGCCGTAATGATAATACGCCTTTTTAGGGATAGATACTCCAAAATAATTTTATAAAAAAAGGCCTATCAAAATGACAGGCCTCTTATTACAAAGAAAAAATTTGAGTTAGTCCTTTTTCTTCTTTTTATCTTCAAGCTTTTGCACTGTATCGTACATAATTGGTGTTGCAATGAATAGCGATGAGTAGGTACCTACTATAACACCAACGATTAAGGCAAACATAAAGCCTCTAATGGAATCACCACCAAATATGAAGATGGCCAATAACACCACTAAGGTTGTTAAGGAAGTGTTTAAGGTTCTACTTAACGTACTGCTTAATGAGGTGTTCACTACACGGTCAAAATTCCAGCTGGTATGTTCATTAAAGAACTCCCTAATTCTATCGAATACTACCACGGTATCATTAAGTGAGTATCCTATTACCGTTAGGATAGCTGCAATAAAAGCTTGGTCTATTTCCATACTAAACGGCATAAACTTGTAAGTTAACGAGAATATCCCCAATACAATCAATACATCGTGGAATACGGCTGCAACCGCTCCCAATGAGTATTGCCAACGCTTAAAACGCATTAAAATATAAAGGAATACCACTATAAGTGATCCTAAAATAGCCCAGAAAGAAGCCTGCTTAATATCGTCGGCTATGGTTGGACTTACTTTAAAGGACTCTAATAAACCTACTTGCTTATTTACATCGTTTAAATCGATGAACTCTTCATAAGTCTGACCTGACAAATGAGGCTGTAAGGTATTGTATAATTTTTGTCTTATTTCCTCATCAACTTCAGAGCTCGCTTCATCAATCTTATACTTAGTTGTAATTTTTAACTGGTTTGCACTACCAAAGGTCTTGGCATCGGCACTACCAAAAGCATCGGCTAGTGTTGCAGATATTTCAGTCGCGTTTACATCATGCTCGAAACGTACTTGATAGGTTCTACCACCAACAAAATCAACGCCTTGGTTTAAACCAACAGTAACCAAGGACCCTAAACTTAACGCGATAAAGACTCCTGAAATAATAAAAGCCACTTTACGCTTTTGTAAGAACTCAATACTGATATTTCTAAACAGCCCTTTAGTAATGGCGGTTGAGAAATCCAGTTTACCTCCTTTGTTTACATACCAGTCTACCAATAATCTCGTAATGAAAATGGCTGTAAACAATGATGTAAAAATACCTATCAATAAGGTAGTCGCAAACCCTTTAATAGGCCCTGTTCCAAAGATAAATAATATTAAAGCCGTTAGACCTGTTGTAATATTCGCATCTAAAATAGATGATAAGGCATTGCTAAATCCATCTTGCACCGCTTCTTTTTGTCCTTTTCCTTTGGTGATTTCTTCACGGATACGTTCAAAAATAAGTACGTTGGCATCAACCGACATACCAATAGTCAATACAATACCAGCAATACCAGGTAATGTCAATACTGCTCCTAAGCCCGATAGAATACCAAAAATCAATAGTATATTCAATAGCATGGCGATATCTGCAAAACCACCACCTTTACCATAGTATAGGATCATCCATACCAATACCAATACCAAGGCAATCATGAACGACATGGTACCGCTATCGATAGCTTCTTGACCTAAAGACGGCCCTACAACTTCACTTGATATAATATCTGCTGATGCTGGTAATTTACCTGCACGTAATACATTAGCTAAATCTTCTGCTTCATTTAAAGTGAAATTACCAGAAATAGACGAGTTACCTCCTGCAATTGGCCCTGAAGTTACACCTGGGGCAGAATATACAATATCGTCTAAAACAATAGCGATTTGACTACCTTGTGAAAAGGCCTTGCCTGTCATTTGCTCCCAAATTTTAGCTCCTTTAGAGTTCATTTGCATGGAAACCTCTGGCTTTCCTGTAGGTCCAAAATTTACGCGGGCATCGGTTACTACTGCTCCACTTAATTGAGGTATGTTATCTCTATTGCCTACAAGGGCATATAAATCGGCTAACTCACTATCTTTTTCTGGTTTACCAAAAACAAACTTAGCATAACGTTGTTCTACTGGCAATAAGGCTCTAACCTGTGGCTTATTTAAGTACTCTAAAATCTGTTCCTTATCTTTAAGTTCAAATCTTGCAATTACTGGCCCACCTTGGTACCCAGGCCCTCTAATTAAATCCAATAATGGGTTAACTGTAGTCACTGCTGTAGAATCGGTTTCTGCTTCCCCTAAAAGATCATCGATAGCCGCATCTTGCGCTTCTTCTTCATCTTGAGGCTCTGCTTCTGCCACTTGTGGCGTATCTACCTCTACCAAATCCTTCAAAGTCTCATTGGCTTGTGCCAAAAATCCAAAGAATTGCTCACCTTTATAAGCATCCCAAAATTCCAATTGAGCCGTACTTTGCAACAAACTTGTCGCACGCTCTACATCCTTAACTCCTGGTAGTTCTACTAAAATACGTCCTGATGTTCCTAAACGTTGAATATTAGGAGAGGTTACCCCAAATTCATCAATACGCTTACGCAATACTTCAAAAGCAGAAACAATAGACTCGTCTATTTTGGTACTTATAATCTTTTTAACTTCATCATCACTCATATTACCTTCAATCTCACCATCTAAAGCTTTGGTGTAAAAGATATCTGGCGAGGCTAATTTGGTATCGCCCTTTATGGCATCGAAAGCGGTATAGAAATCCTCTAAATAAGTATTCTGGCTATTCTTTTGAAGTTCGGTAGCATCTTCCAAAGCTTTATTAAATACAGGATCTTTGGTATTGTTTGCCAATCCTTTTAAGATATCTTTTACCGACACTTGAAGAATTACGTTAATACCCCCTTTTAAATCCAAGCCAAGATTCATGGCCTTTTGCTTCACTTCGTTATAAGTGAATTTAGCAATAAAGATGTCAAACACCGTATCGGTAGCAATCGACTCTAAATAACTGGCCTCTTCTTGGCTACGCTTTGCTCGGTAATTCTCTTCGGTATCAGCAACTTTGCTAATAGCCAGTTCCTGGGCTTCCCCTTCTATTTGATTTGCCTTGAAGGTAAATGATAATTGGTATATACTTACCAACCCAAACAACAACGCAAATAGTTTTACTAATCCTTTATTTTGCATGTTTTAATTATTTTATGATCACTATTTTCAAAAACAGGTAAATAAATTGTTTACTGTTTTTATTATGAATTAAATTCTTGATTTTTTGTTGATGAAAGTCGATTAAACACAAATCTATGCTTCTCTTATTTAATCGGTATAAGTCATTTAAAGTTTCTCTTCTAGGCTTCGACTGCACTTCGAGTACCTCGGTAAGTGCGCTCAGACTGACACCCCGTCACTGAGACAAAATTGATTAAACTTTCAAACAACCTTAGGGTTTCTTAGCAGATAGGCCCTGCCCTAACTTCTGGGATAACATGAACGGATTCTTCTATCGCCAAGGCCATAGTATGATGTACCTTGTATGCGACCTCAATAGTATTTGTTATATCGTTATCGATATAATTGCTGTAGAAATGAACATCTGGAAAATAAGAGCGATCGCTTTTGTGGTTTAGTGGGAGAATAGATTTACCACCAAAACCAGATAGCGCACCATTATCATTTTGAATCTCATAAACATCGAGGTTACAGCTAATGGTTTTATCGTCTAAGGGAATTTCTGAACCAGACTGCTCTTGATCTCCAATTGGGTTATTGATAACCAAAGCATTGTCTTTAGCAAGAGCTTCCCTTACCTGGATAACATCTGTAGCACTATAGTAAGTGATCCTTAGCCTTCCGTCTGCCTCTTCCTTTACCTGGATATTTTCTGCCCCTAAACGCTGTAATTGGGTTGTTACAACAGCTACAGTACCTTGTGCATCGGCTTGTGAGATTTCAGAATTTGTAAATTCTAAAACCAATTCTTGATTGGGTACAATGGATTGTTGCTGGTTAACAACAGCTATTAGGGTGAGAAAAAAAACAAATGCACCTATGTACCACCTCGATTTCATCCGCCAAATATAAAAAAATAAAGGGGTTATTACTATAGTCTTTAAACAATTATACACACTCAAGAGATTTTCACCAAAACCAACTTAATTCCAACCTGTTTTGCTATCATATAATTGTGACTTTAAACATAAAACCGTGTCCAAACATAAACTTCTAAATTTTAAACTTATGAAAAAGCTATTTGTTCTATTTTCTATCGTTTTTGTAATAATAGCCTGCAACGACAAGAAAAAAGAAGATAATAAAGACATTGAACAGGCTATTTTAAAAATAGACTCTATTGAAGCTAGCATTAAAAGTAGCATTGAAAACTTAGAAAACTTGACTAATGATGTTGAAGCGCAATTACAAGAATTGGATAACATTTAAACTAATAAAAATGAAATATTTAAGATTAGTTTTTTCTGTATTAATAGTTTTTATGCTTGTAGCATTTCACCATGCCCAAGCCCAAGGAAAACGCAAAGAGCTAAATAGTAAGTTTAATACTAATGATTCAGATACTGAACAAATCAAGAAAAAAGATACTCGTGAAATTGAAATCGAAAAAGCGAACACCTTAAAAAACAGTAAAAAACATCTTGAAGACGAGCATAAAGACAAAGCCAATAAAGGGAATGCCTATGGCAAGAACAAAGGTGATTTAAGTGGTAGGGATTTTGGTAAATTGCGTTCGGAAGAAGCCAAGAACAAATTAAAGGAAATGGAGAGCAATATTACAGCTAGCGAAACGGTCGTGATAAAAGGTCGTGACAAAATAAAAAAAGCGGAAGCAGATCTAGAAGAAGCAAAGAAAAACAAAACTATTGATGCCGAAGAAGCAGAAAAAAAAGCGGAAATCATAAAAAAGGCCCATGAAAAACTTAACGAACTTGATGAAAAAATAAAAGAGGAAAAAGAAAAAGTAAAAAAGGAAAAAGAAGCCTTGGAAAAAATCTTTTTTCCTGAGCAAGAATAAGCGCTATACTTGTGTGTAAAAAGGCAACCAATTTGGTTGCCTTTTTTACTTATACTCTTTATTGGTTTACTAAACTTCCAATAAACCGTTGGTTTTTCTAACCCCTTCGGCACTGGTTTGCATATGTGCTTTTTCTGCATCACTTAATGGTACATCTACAATAGATTCTATTCCATTTTTGCCTAAAATAACTGGCACACCAATACAAATATCGTTTAGACCGTATTCGCCTTCCAAAAATGTGGAACAAGGAAACATCTTCTTTTGGTCGCAAGCAATGGCCTGAACCAAACCACTAACGGCTGCTCCTGGCGCATACCATGCCGAAGTACCCAATAATTTGGTAAGAGTTGCCCCGCCTACTTTGGTATCTTCCTTAACTTGGTTTAAACGCTCTTCGCTTAAAAACTCTGAAACTTTTACACTATTTCTGGTAGCATGACTGGTTAATGGCACCATTCCCACATCGCTATGACCACCTATTACCATACCATCTATGTCACTAATAGGAGCTTCTAAAGCTTCAGCCAATCTGTATTTAAATCGTGCCGAATCTAAAGCACCTCCCATACCTATAATTCTGTTTTTTGGCAAATTGGTAGATTTATGTACCAAATAGGTCATGGTATCCATTGGGTTGCTAACCACAATCATGATGGTATTTGGAGAGTGTTCAATTAAGTTGGAAGCAACCGTTTTAACAATACCGGCATTAATACCAATTAACTCTTCACGGGTCATTCCAGGTTTACGGGGAATACCTGAGGTAATCACACAAATATCACTGTTTGCCGTTTTACTGTAATCGTTTGTAACCCCTGTAATCTTGGTATCAAACCCATTTAATGAAGCACATTGCATAAGGTCCATGGCCTTACCTTCGGCATAGCCTTCTTTAATATCCAACAGCACCACTTCGGATGCAAAATTCTTAATTGCAATATACTCTGCACAACTAGCTCCTACAGCTCCTGCTCCAACTACGGTAACTTTCATAATTTTATTTTTAATTTATATTTTGTTGTTTTAATACTTGGTCAAAATTCTTAATTATTACTAACTAAAAACATGATTTTTGTTTGTTTAATTAAAAAAATACTGAGTAACAAATGTATGAATAAAATAGGCGTAAATAAACCACTATGGATTAAAAATCCATAGTTTTAAACAAAAAATGAAATTCTTTTGGAGTTGGTGTTGTCATTCCGAATGTGTCACACTGAGCGCTGTCGAAGTGAGGCACGAAGAGGAATCTCATAATTTTGATGTATGATGAGATTTCTCACTTTAGCCTGTCTTGAGCGGCAGTCGAAAGATTCGAAATGACAGTCAGCATGCAAAAAGTTTATAGAAACTAAAGTAACTGCAATGAAATTGCAGGCCTGCCTGCCGGCAAAGGCAGGATTTTAACCTTTAAATTGATAATAAAAAAGCACAAGATTAATTCTTGCGCTTTTTATTCTATTTCAATGTTTTGTTTTTTATCTAAAACCAAAATGAATACCTACCGAGAAGGCATTAAACTCAGATAGGTGATATTCGGCATTAAGCCTAAAGAAGCCTAACTTTAATTTAGCCCCTAAAGTCCCTCGTACACTGGACACTTCACTGGATACTGAAAATGGATCTTTATATGTCTTTGATATAAGAGGCCCCCCTGTAACTATATAAGTCCCTAATACATCCGATTCGGATTTTCCCTTAATATAGCCCAAACCGCCATAAAAGTTAATCACTGGTAATTTAGTTGACGCTATTAATTGCAACAACCACGTATTTGTACTATTCTCTATTCGTTGGTTATCACCATCTATCCATGAAGACTCGGTCATATCATATGATCCGTCTAAATGGGTATAAGCGACTAAACCAGAAACAGCTACTGGCAATATTTTATCAGCAGGCAACCATTTGGTAAACTCTATTTGCATACCAGCGCCATACATGCTAATATCGACTTCATCAGTTTTAATCTTAGGTACAAATCGAGCTTTAAGTTCAATACCCTTACTTAATCCTAAGGCTCCTTGTATAAAAGCAGTAGGTAATAAATCTGCTGTCGCATTTCCAATACCTGAAGGTAATGTTATTGTTTCAGGATTAATACCAGGAGCTGCTTTAGACCTAACTATAAGTTCAACTCTTGAATCATTCTCTCCAAGTGCTGTAGCTACCATTTTAGTTTGCAAGCTTTCATCATCTTTAAATGCAACAGTAAAATCATAGTCAGGACTATTGTATTGAGATATATCCATTAAAAACGATTTATGTTCATTCTTAGCAACAGAAGCATTGGCTACAATTGATATTTCAAAACCTCCCAAAGGTTTGGCATCGGCTGTGTTAAACCAGTTGGCATTCATACTGTGCATTAAACCATTGGTACCGGGCCTTAAATAATCATTTGCAAAACGTTCGGCATTTTCAACACCAGCAGCAAACATCCCATCAATATCTTGGGCTTGTGTCATTGTAGTTACTAAACTTAGTAACATAAGTAAGGTTATCTTCTTCATATCTAAAATAAATTTGGGTTTACAAATATAGGAAAAAATTGAACAAATCATCTTTTAATCGAAATAATTTGCGTTTCAACGATATTTTGTTTTTTATGATTCTTTTAAAGATTCACTCTTAAACTTACATTTGGAGTAAACCCGAGTGACACATTATTGATTTGAACGGCCGAATTGGAATCTTCAGGGTTTACTTCATAGTATCTGTTAATACTGTTCTTTCTATCCAAAAGGTTTAAAACCCCTACCCTTAATATTCCTAAAACAGATTCCGAAAGGTTAAAATCATATTTAATCGATGCATCCATTCGCATAAAGTCTTCTACATTTTCCTTATTGGGCGTATCATAGTTCACCCTAGTGTTATTGCCATCCTGCACCGTTTCATTACCCGCAACAGGTTTGGTATAAGGTTGTCCTGAACGCCAAATACCGCCAATAGACAATTCTAAATCTTTTAAAATATTATAATTGAACGCCAGGGAAATCGAATGTCTAATATCTACATTATTGGGAAACACCGATGGGGTAATAGCCTTAAACTCATAATCATTAACACTATAAGTATAGCTCACCCAAGCACTGTAATTATTGGCTGTTTTGTTCATTAAAAACTCGATGCCATTAACCATATAACTCCCTTGCGCATTATTATATTGGAAGTTATTATAAAACCCTTGATTGGAAGCCGTAATCCCTTCAACCACTTTATAGAAGCCTTCAACATCTATCAACCAATTTTTATGGTTAAACTCAAATCCCGCAGAAGCCTGTTTGCTTTTGGATATCTTAATTTGCTTTTCGTCTGCAATAATCCATCGTCTATTTTCAACACCTAAAAAATCATCTTGGAAATCTATTTTTTGGTTTACCGACTGATTTTTAAATTCACCTTGTACCTTTACTGCAAACTGCTGTGATAATTTTTGCCTAAAATTTAGACGCGGTTCTACAATAAACTTATTAAACTTTTGAAAGTAATTCCCCCGTAAGCCCAAGCGTAAATACGTGTTACCCTTTCTGTATTCCATTTCACTAAAAAGCGCATGGTTTAATAAAACATCCTTTTTGGTCCTATCGTAAGATGGTGCACTAACCGTTGTTTGGTACAGTATGCCCGTTTCACTAAACTGATATCCACTTAAGAGGTTCAAGTTATTATTTATGCTATAATTGGCTTTAAATTTAACGGCTGTTTCCAGTACTTCATTAGCTTGCGTAAGCCTTTGGTCTGTTTCAATTCTATAGTTGGTTGCATCTACATTATATTTTGAATAGAACGCCTCTAAATGTGTTGTAAACTTGTGGTTCCAAGTCGCATTCCAATTAGCACCAAAACCTAAATTTTCCTGTCCTAAATTACTGGTTTTAGATTCTGTGCCCCCTTCACTATTTTGAAAGCTTTCTACGTAATCCAGGTTATTATTGATTTCTATAAAAGTTGCTCTAAATTTATGGTTCTCATTAAAATCAAAAAGTAATTTTGCAGTATAATCATAAAAGAAAAAGTCTGAAGATTGCTCGGCATCACTAATGTTTTCGCTATTTGTTGTAATCTCACTATCCTGAAAACTACGTTCAAAATAATTATCGTATGTAGGTGTGCTCAAAATATCTGTAAACGAACGCCTTCCAGAAATATGTAATGCCAGTTTTTTACTGATTGGTATTTCGAAAAAAGCATCGGCATGAATTAAATTAGCACCAAGCCCTCCAATAAACTTATGGCTTAACTCATTTTTGGTATGCATGTTTATGGTACTTGAAACACCATCACTAAACTCACTGGACGTTCCATTTTTAATTACCTCAACTTTACTGGTTAGGTATGGGTTATAGGCAGAGATAAGTCCGAAGAAATGCCCCGAATGATACATTTTTATACCATCCCAAAGAATTAAATTTTCGTCACTGGTACCTCCCCTAACATTTATATTGGTTATACTTTCATCTATACTTTCAACTCCCGGAAGCGCTTGTATGGATTGCAAGATATCTGGCTCGGTAAGCCCTGGTAGTGCTCCAAATTTCTCCGTATTTAAAATGGTACTTCCATCTACACGTTTTTGTAAACCGGTAGTTAAAAACTTAGCTATTAAAATCTGGTTAAGCGCTTCGCTTTTTTCATTAATAATTATGGTCTTACATGTTTCTTCTACCTTCCATAAATCCGATGCCTTAAATGTTAAGGTATCATAACCAAGATAGGATATCGTTAAGGTTTGGTTTATTGGAACTTCTAATAACTGGAATGCTCCATTACTATCAGTAATCACTCCTTTTGACGTTTTATCGACTAAAACAGATGCCCCCATTAAAGGGGTTTTATCTATATTTGATATAAGTGTACCACAAACGGTTATGGTTTTGTTTATGGTGGAAACCGTTATGTAACGTTCGCTAAGGAATTTAAAATTTAAATGGGTCGTCTCATTTAGTGCCTCTATAATGCTTTGAAGTGTCACCGCATCGTTTGGTTTGTTGACCATAACATCCCTTACATCTTCTGTAGCATAGGAGAACTTCACATCAAACTTAGTTTCCAATTTCACAAAAAGGTCTAATAGTGGTATTTTGTCTTGAGATTGAAAACCAAAAGAAATACCACTAAAACATAAGTAAACAATTAAAAAGTGCTTAGTTAGATCCATAGTTATAAAACGCTACATGATTCCCACTTATCTTATAGCTCAACCTAAGTGGTATGGTGACAGACTGTAGGGCTAAATTTTTATCCTTATGCGTAAAGCTACCCGAAAATGTTTTTGAGGCATCTACTTTTGAGGCATCAATTGTAATGTTATACTGTATTTCAAGTTCATCGATAACTTGCCATAGCGGGACATCATCAAAACTGGATTCTTGCAATAGCCACGATGGTTCCTGAGCGTTAAAATCGTTAGGTTTTTTTATTGTTCCATTAACCACCCTAAAACTTTTTCCTGGTTTTAGTATCACTTTTTCAGAGCCATAGGTTACCTGCACCGAACCTTCATAACATTGAACTTCAAAATATTTATCACGTTCTTTAACATTAAATTGGGTCCCCAATACCTGTACTTGCCCTACTTTGGTATTGACCGTAAACGATTTACCTTTGGTTACCTTAAAGAAAGCTTCCCCATCTAACCTTAATGTTCTGCTGTGTTTCCACTCCTTTTTATTGAATGTTAGTTTGGATTGCGCATTTAATATCACCTCCGAATTGTCCGGCAAGCTAAACGTTTCTGTTTGCGCTATGGCCGTATTATAGGATGTAGTGCCATTAAAAAACAAAAAGTAAGCCGAGGTTAGCATAAGCACTAAAACAGCGGCCACTCTTAAAAACGATTTATAGTTTAAAGGAATAACTTTAGGAGCCTTTTTATTAAAGGTTCTGGTTTTAAAATCAGCTAAGGCTGTGTCTGCATCCACTTCTGGCACGGCTATTTGTTTGGCATAAAACCCAGCTTTTTCCAGAACGGAAAAATCTTCATCCGGATATAAGGTTTTAATCTCTTCAGTAGAAATTTCACCGTTAAACCATTTTAATATGTCGTTTTCTTTACTCATGTAATTTGGACGCTTTACAACTATTAGACACTCATAAATTCTTTTACCCTACGCTTTTTTTATTTTTTTTATTAAATATCCACCCCTTCTAACTTCTTTCTGAGTATTTTCAAGGCTCCAGACATTCTTTTTTCAACTGTCTTTTGGGATATATTAAGGAGTTCTGCAATTTCCCTATATTTCTTGTCTTCAATCCTATTCAATAGAAATACTTCGCGCTGCTCCTCACTTAAACCGGAAATTACCTGTTGTAATTTTTGTTTAAACTCATCTTCCTGCAATAAATACTCGGGACTTAAATTTGTTTGATCTATATATGGTGAATCTTTTGCATAGCTTAAAACAACTTTTTGATGCCTCACCCTATTTAAAAAAAGATTGTTGACCGTTGTGAACAAATAGGTTTTTGCCTTTGTAAAATCTATTTTAGAACAATTTTCCCATACTTTTGAAAACGCATCTTGAACTAAATCTAAGGAAGCAGCCTTATCACCACACTTATAAAACGCAAAATTGCTAAGTGATTGAATATGTTCTAAATAAAAAGAATTGAAATAAGATTCTTGGCAAAGTTTCGATTTGGAAGTGCCCATATATTCAAAAATAACAATTTATAAGGACAAAAATAGAAATAAAATTTTAAGTTTTAAACCACTGATTTACAACAACATAATAAATTACAACTAAAAAAAATTAAAAAAACGTAGGGTAAATTAAAAGCTAGGGGTCTTAAATACAGAAAGCGAAAAAATCGCTATGAAAAAGAAAAATTTATAACCCAAAAAAATTGAAATCATGAAAACGTTTAAATTATTAACCTTAATCTTATTAACATCAATTTTTAGCTTAACATCATGTCAAGATGAAATTGATAGTGAAAACGGACAAAACCCAAATACCAATTCGGCAACATCGCCAACCGCTAATAACCTGGAGCGTTCATCGATGTACGATGGTAGTTTTGACGATTTTCTGGATGGCATGTCCTGTTCGTCAATCATCTTACCTGTTACCGCTACGGTAAATGACACCCAAATAACATTAATCACCGAGTCCGATTACAATTTAGTTTTAAATATCCTTGGAGAACTAATTAATGATGACGACGTTATTACGTTTCAGTTTCCACTTAGCGTAAAACTTAGTAATTATACTGAAGTGCAAGTCGCCAATCAAGCTGAATATGATGCTCTTATGGATGCTTGTACTGAAGCAGAAGAACAAGCTGATGATGCCATTAATTGTTTAAATATCGATTTTCCTATTACGATTTTAACTTACAGCCTAAACCTAGAACAAACTGGCAGTGTTGTTATTGAATCTGAACAGCAATTATACACCTATATGAACAACTTTGGTGACGACGAATTATTTGCTGTTAACTATCCTATAACAGCCAGTTTTAGTGGAGACAGCAGTAGTACATTCGAAATTACCAGTGACATGGATTTACAATCAAAAATTAGTGAATGTTTAGCTAATGACGATGCCATGGAAGAAGCAGAAGACAATGCCGATGAACTAGAAGCCATAATTGTTGAAGGCACCTATAAAGTAGAATCGTTTATTACTGCAGGAGTCAATACGGCTAACGATTATGCCAATTACACCATAGACTTTGCAAACGACCTAACCTGTTTGGCTAAAAACACAGTAAATGCAACTGCCCAGGATGTTGAAGGGACTTATAAAGTAACATCTGAACTGGAAGTGTTCTTACAGTTAACCTTTACCGGTAACGCAACGTTTGAATTGTTGAACAAAACTTGGGAAGTTACCAGCTACTCACAAACCTCAATATCGTTACAAAGCACCACAAATGCAGCTACAACATTGGTTTTATCCAAAATTTAAAACTAGATTTGTAATTATAGCGTTAGTTAATATTGAACAGCTACCTAAACAGGTAGCTGTTTGTTAAATAAAAGTAAGCCCATGAACAACAGACTTTTAATAGCCGTTACCTTCCTATTATTTATAGTAAGTGCATGTACAAAAGACGATTCCGTTAACCCCGACGGTTCTAATGTTAATGTATTCAATAACAGGCAAAGTACCGGAAGTTCTGCCAACGCCATTTTATCAGACAATACATTCAAGAGTATGGCTATAGAGCTGGTTTATGTTGAAGGCTATGAACCTACACAAACAACTGTAGATAATTTTGTTTCGTTTTTAACCAAATATGCCCATAAACCTTCAGGAATTACGGTTAACAAACGTGCCATTGCTTCTCTTGGACAAGAAACCTATTCTATTGAAGAGATTGCTGACATAGAACGTGAGGAGAGAAAAAATTATAATACCAATAATACCATTGCCATTTGGGCCTATTTTACCGATGGCAAATCCGATAAGGATACCAGTGAAAATGTTATTCTTGGTACGGCCTATTGGAACACCTCCTTTGTTATCTATGAGGAAACCATACAAGGCTTAAGCAATAGTCCATTAGAGCCTAGCAGAAGCCTTTTGGAATCCACTGTTATCAACCATGAGTTTGGTCATATTCTAGGGCTTACAAATTTAGGATCCCCCATGCAGACCGATCATGAAGACGCTGAGCATGAACACCATTGCAATGTAGAAGACTGCCTTATGTATTGGGCAACAGAATCTTATGTTCGTATTGGCAACACAACTGCTGTACCCGAATTGGATGCTCAATGCATTGCCGATTTACGGGCTAATGGTGGCAAATAAAAATTAACACTACCCAAATCAAACACCCATAAAAATGAAAACAATTTATATTACTGCACTTATTTTTTTAAGTGCTTTCCTAAGCATCCCTGCGCAAGATTCAAATACAAACACATCTCATTTTGGTCTAAAAGGCGGTTACTCGCTTGCTGCCGTTAGTTTTAATGGAGATGGTGAAACTGGGCAACGTCACGGCTTTCATCTTGGTTTCTATGGCGAGTCTTTTTTAAGTAATCACTTTTCAATGCAAGTCGAACTTTTATACGCCCAACAAGGATATAAAATAGAAGATGGTGGAGGGGCTTTTACCCAAAAAATAGACTATATCAATGTACCGCTAATGCTTAAACCTTATTTAAGCAACAATCTATATCTCGAGGTTGGTCCCCAAGTTGGCCTTGCCATATCGCACAAGGAAACCTTTGATGATAATTTTGGGGTTTTCGATACCTCCCAAGAATTCGACCCACAAAATTTTGATTGGGGAATAAACTTTGGTGGCGGTATTAAGACCGATTCGGGTGTTAGCCTAGGCGTACGTTACCATTTGGGATTAGGTAACATTTACGATGATGGCAGCCCTAAAAATAGGGTTTGGCAATTTTCAATCGGATTCGATTTTTGATACACAAAAAGGCCTTATAAAGGCCTTTTTTTTATTCTCTTAATTATAGTTTTCCCTACCAAAATTAAATAAACTCTACTTCCTAAACCCTTAAAGAGAAACCATTCTTTATGTTGGTTTAACTTATATTACTTAAAAAAGGGTAATCGGTATAACCCCTTGTATCACCACCACCAAACAAGGTATGTGTATCACTAATTTCATTCACGGGCGCGTTAATTTTTACGCGTTGTGGATAATCGGGGTTGGTTAAAAATTTACGTCCAAACCCAATTAAATCAACCAAGCCTTGTTCCAATAAAACCTCGCCCTGTTCTGGAGTTTTGTTTCCGGTGGCAACAATGGTATTGCTAAAGCTTTTTCGTAATTCAACCCGAAAGCTATCAGGTATTTTAGGGGCATCGTCCCAATCGGCTTCACACAAATGAATGTAGGTAATATTCATTTTTTCAAGCGCTTGCGAAGCCAACATAATGGTGTCTAATATTTCAGGATCTACCATATCTTTAAAACTAATGAATGGCGATAGGCGAACACCAACATTATTCTTTCCTATAGCATCTATAACCGCTTGTGTGATCTCTAATAGCAACTGTATCCTATTGGCCTTGCTTCCTCCATAGCCATCGGTACGTTTATTGGCATTGCTTCTTAAAAACTGATCGATTAAATAGCCATTGGCACCATGTATTTCTACACCATCAAATCCAGCTTCCATAGCATTTCTTGCGCCTTGTGCAAACTCCGCGACCACCTGATGGATATCTTCTTGTGTCATTTCTTTTGGTTCTTCAACAGGAACAAAAGTGGCATCACCATTTGGTGCACCATCAAAAATATAGACCTTGGTTTCCTTTGCCGGTATTGCAGAAGGCGCAATAGGTTGCAAGCCATTTACTTTTGACGAACTCACGCGTCCCACATGCCACAGTTGCAAAAAGATTTTGCTTCCTTTTTTATGTACTTCATCGGTTACCAATTTCCAGCCCTCAATTTGCTCTTGCGTATAAATACCAGGCGTTTTGGCATAGCCCTTTCCCTGCAAGGAAACTTGTGTAGCTTCAGTAATTATAATCCCTGCCGATGCTCTTTGCCCATAGTACTCTGCCATTAATTTGTTGGGGATATCTCCTGGCTGTGTAGCCCTTGAACGGGTCATTGGGGCCATTAAAAAACGATTTGTCAATGCCTTACCATTCATTTGGTAAGGCTTATAAAGATTTGGGTATGTCATTTTATGTTTGTGTTTTAAATTCTACCGTTGTAAATATTAATGTGGTCCCTCCAATGTTTTCCAAGTTATGAATAAAGCAATTCCCATCACTTAAGTCATGAAAATATGTAATATCATTAGCTTTATATTCAATTTCTTTTATACTGCCATCATTATAAAAGGAGCGTGACTTCCCAGCGGTTATGGCTGTATAAAAATAAGGCTTAGAGTGTTTGTGAAAGGGTAACGATGCCCCCTTTGGCAAATGGATATTCCAAACCTTAAACGTGCTGGTTTCTAAAACCAATGTCTCCCCCACTTGTGTATTATTTTGATGGGTTTTAAGTGCGCTTTTCAATTCTTCTGTCCAAAAGGAAGACCACTTACCTACCGGATTTATAGTATTCATCTTCATTTCTTATTGATTATATTTCATTTCTGAATTATCGATTGGTGTATCGGGGTCGTCCTTAACCATTTTTGCAATGTCGTCTTTGCGCATAAAAACTACGCCTTGGTGACTTTTGGCATATGCAATAAATTGGTCAACTACATTAACAACGCTTGGTGCCCCTCCTATTCTATCATGAAGGCTTACACTCATCATCCTTCTTTGTGCGGCACCTTCGGCATATAATTGGTCAAATTCGGCTTTGAGTTGAGACAAAAACTGATCTGGACTCCAATGTTTTCCTTCTATATTTACAATATCATTATTTCTTAAGGTATAGGGCATTACCACAAATTTTTTGCCACGTACCATTGTTACAAAGGGCTCATCCCGACTTAAATCATCAATATGGTAAAGAAAATCAAGGTCTTGCAATACCTTTAACGTATTAACGCCCCTTCGAAGCCAATTGGCATTATACCCTCGACCACGTTGCCCTGTAATGAACTCGACCGTATCAATTCCTTTTTTTATAAATTGTAGCTCATCTTCATAATTCATATTCCATTGGTCGCTCCAGGCAATGCCATGCGCTGCAATTTCATGTCCGCCATCTGCAATAGATTTCGCTACTTCAGGATATTTAATGGCTGCTTCTCCCACCACATGCGAGGTGACATGAACGTCATGCTTTTTCCAGAGATTCAACATTCTGTAGACGCCCTCTTTCGCCCCATAACGAAACCAACTTTCCGCGGGCATATCTGGATTTCCTTTAGGTAACGGATTTCCTGAAAATGGGCTTTCGGCACCTTCAGGCTGTCCTCCCGTTTCAAACTGCATGGAGAAAGAAATAACCAATTGGGCTTCATTGGGCCAATAACTTTTCTTTTTGATCCTTGTTGCCATTACTTTCTCTTGGGGCGGTCTTTTTTGTGTTTTTGCTTGTTGGCAAGCCGATAAGCCCAAAACACATAGTACTGCAATTATTAATTTATGCTTCATCATTGTATTAATTATTTATAAGTGATTATTTCATTAATGGGCCTTCTTGTTTTTGGCCTAGGTTCGTTTACGCGATAGCCAAAGGCTACCATATAAGAAATGCCATATAACCTAGTGTCAATACCCAAGTCCTCCTTGAGTATTTTGTTACTTATTTCCTGATTAAATCCCTCTATCGGGCAGGAATCAATACCAATCATAGCGGCACTTGTCATCATATTACCTAAGGCAATGTAACACTGTTTGGCGGCCCAATCGAATAGTTTTCTATCATCCAACAGATCGAAATCACTTTTTTGAAATGCCTCATACATTTTCCCTTTTTGCTCAACCACATTTTCAGGCAATTGCTGCTTATTCAGCATAAAATCATGGATGTAACTACTATTGTATTTCATAAGGGGCGCTTTCATGGTAAGCCCTATTACAAAATGGCTAGCCGTATCTAGTTTAGCGGTAGCTCCCCAGGCACTTTCTTTTAGCTTACTCCTTAGTTCCGGACTTTGAACAACAAGAAAATGCCAAGGTTCAAATCCAAATGAACTAGGTGATAACCTTGCCGTCTGAAGAATGAAATTTATATCCTCTTCGCTTATTTTTTTGTTAACATCAAAAATCTTGCACGCATGTCTATACTCAAATGCTTGAATAATTTGCTTTTTATCAATCATAATTATTGTGTTTATTTCTGTTACAAATATCTAAATGAGCCATCATTAAAATATTGTATAAATACATGTTATATTTGTATAAATACATTATCTAAATGACTCAAAGATTTTTCATAAACAAAGCGCTTGATCTACTTGAATTTGAGGCTATAAACGAATGGGGATACCCAAAACATAAACACAATTTTTATGAACTGACCTATATTCTTGAAGGTAGTGGCCAGCATATTTTAAACGATAGCATCATAGATTACCGTGAAGGGGATCTTTTTTTCTTAACCCCAAAAGACGAGCATGAATTTATTGTTGACAAACCTTCTAAATTTGGAATTATAAAGTTTACAGAGCAGTTTTTTATTGAAAAGTCAAGTTTCACTTCGAGTTCGTATTGGCGAAAAAATTTAGAAACCGTAATCTTTCATTCTAATGTCATAGCCGAAAGCATTATTAGTAATGATGACGACAAGGCACAATTATTCGGACTGTATCAATTAATAAAAAATGAGTTAAATAATAAAAGGCCCTATAGTAGAAATGTTTTAACAGAATTATTTGGCGCTCTATTGATTGTTCTTTCTAGAAACTTAAAATCGAGTATGAAAAAAAAGGAAAATCTGTATTATTCGGATAGGGAAAAAGTAGATAATATTCTAACCTATATTAGGCAAAATGCTTTGGATAAAGAGCTAGTAAAGCTTAAAACAATAGCTAAAGAGTTTAACATGTCTGCTAATTATGTAGGTTTATTTATAAAAAAACACATTGGTATTTCCATACAACAGTACTTAATGCAAACCAAAATGGCTATGGCCGAAAAGTTACTAAAACAAAGCAGCCTAAGCATTAAAGAAATATCCGATAAACTTGGCTTTGTAGACACCAGTCATTTTAATCGTATGTTCAAAAAATATAGAGCCATAAACCCTAGTCAATTTAAAGCTTGATTTCTTGAATACATGACAAAAATAACAAAAGGCATGTAAATTCAATTACCCGCCCAATATACAAATGGAAATGATATGAGAGATCAGCTTTGGCGGTTTATGAATTATAACCGGCACTCGGTGTACTTTGTGCCTTCTTAGTGCCTTTCTGTGGTTTATATAACCACAAAAGCAACAAAGTAACACACAAAGAGCCCAAAGAATAAAGGCATTAACCCTGGTCAATTTAAAGCTTGATTTCTTGAATACATGACAAAAATAACAAAAGGCATGTAAATTCAATTATACGCCCAATTTACAAATGGAAATGATATGAGAGATCCGCTTTGGCGGTTTATGAATTATAATCGGCACTCGGTGTACTTTGTGCCTTCTTAGTGCCTCTCTGTGGTTTATATAACCACAAAGGCAACAAAGTAACACACAAAGAGCCCAAAGAAAAATCAATTTTTGTCATGTCCAATAACTTTATTTCCATAAATCTATTTAAACTTTCCTGTAGGTTTCTATTTCTATACCAACTAAAGACTAGATAGTTGGTCTTTTTCCATTCTCTAAACTACACAATTTTTCTTTTTGTATTAAAAACCGTAGGGTAAAAAAACATAAAGGTGTCTTATTATTAGAAAGCTTTAATAGAGCAAGTATTAACCTAAAAATTATAGTTATGAAAACATTTAAAGCACTTGTATGGTCACTTATTATAGGAGCATCATTATCAGTTTATGCCCAGGAGCCTGAAGCCGTTGATAAAAAACCTGTCGATAAGAAAACATATTATCAAAACAGAGCCGCCGAAGACGCCAAATTCGAGCAGCAATTTGAAGCTGAAAGCAAGGCGGAAGAAGAAGCTTTTTGGGAAGAACAAAAATACTACGAAAAAGACTTGAAAAAAAGAGATAAAAAAGCCTATAGAGCCTATATGAAAGGTAAAAGGGACGCCTATGCTGAACACTATGAACACTGCGATCACCATTGTCATCATGGTTATTACTATTACCATCACGCCTCATTTTATTATTATGGTTACCATGATTACTATTACGAAAGATACCCTAGAAGGCGTTCTGTTACTGTAGGAGCTCGTATAAATACGCCTCGAGTAAGTTTAGGGCTGTTGTAGCTACAACAAAACAGCTATAACACAAAAAAGGCTACCAAAATACGGTAGCCTTTTTCAATATATTGATATGTTTGTTAAAGACACATTACGCATCAATATTAGCATACACGGCATTTTTCTCGATAAATTCCCTACGTGGTGGCACATCGTCGCCCATAAGCATAGAGAAAATCCTATCGGCTTCACTACCATTATCTATTTGAACCAATCTTAAGGTTCTATATTCAGGGTTCATGGTAGTATCCCATAATTGCTCTGCATTCATTTCCCCAAGACCTTTATAACGTTGTATGCTAGCTGTGCCTCCAAAGCCTTCCACAATCTCATCACGCTCTTTATCGGTCCAGGCATATTGCTTTTTGTTGCCCTTTTTCACCAAATATAATGGTGGCGTGGCAATATAAACATGCCCTTCTTCTATGAGTTCTTTCATATAACGGAAAAAGAAGGTTAGAATTAAGGTGGCAATATGGCTACCATCAATATCGGCATCACACATAATAACGATTTTATGGTAACGCAATTTTGAAAGGTTTAAGGCTTTACTATCATCTTCGGTACCAATGGTAACACCCAATGCTGTAAAGATATTTTTAATCTCTTCGTTTTCAAAAACCTTATGGGTCATGGCTTTTTCAACATTCAAGATTTTACCGCGAAGCGGAAGAATGGCCTGAAATGCTCGGTCTCGACCTTGCTTGGCCGTTCCACCTGCCGAATCCCCCTCTACCAGGAACACCTCACACTTTGCTGGATCTTGTTCTGAACAGTCACTTAATTTACCAGGTAAGCCCCCAATACTCATAACCGTTTTACGCTGCACCATTTCACGTGCTTTCTGTGCTGCATGACGTGCCTGCGCCGCTAATATCACCTTTTGCACAATGATCTTGGCATCATCTGGATGTTCTTCTAGATAATCCGTTAGCATTTCGGATACCGCTTGACTCACTGAAGCCGATACTTCCCTATTCCCTAATTTGGTTTTGGTCTGTCCTTCAAACTGTGGCTCAGCTACTTTAACCGAAACAATTGCCGTTAATCCTTCACGGAAATCATCTCCAGAGATTTCAAATTTCAATTTTTCCAGCATACCTGATTCATCGGCATACTTTTTCAAGGTATGTGTCAATCCACGACGGAACCCTGTTAAGTGTGTCCCTCCTTCATGGGTATTAATATTGTTTACATAAGAATGTAAATTCTCTGCATAAGAGGTATTGTAAACCATTGCCACCTCAACAGGAACGCCATTCTTTTCGCCTTCAAAAGCGATAACATCTTTCATTAAAGGCTCTCTGGTCGCATCTAAATATTTAACGAACTCGGTTAAACCTTCTTCAGACATAAACGTTTCGCCTTCAAATTCACCATCATCGGTTTTACTACGTCTATCGGTCAAGACTATGGTTATACCCTTATTAAGGAAAGCCAGTTCACGCATACGACTTGCTAGAGTATCGTAATTATACTCTAACGTTTGTGTGAATATGGTTGGGTCTGGCTTAAAGGTTACAACAGTTCCCCTTTGTTCAGTCTCCCCAATTTGTTTTACGGGATAAAGTGTTTTTCCGCGCTCGTATTCCTGTTCCCATACTATTCCATCACGATGTACCGTTGCTTTTAAATGCTCTGAAAGTGCATTAACACAACTTACCCCAACACCATGCAAACCACCTGATACTTTATAGGAATCCTTATCGAATTTACCACCAGCACCAATCTTGGTCATCACCACTTCTAATGCCGAAACCCCTTCTTTTTTATGTAAATCTACTGGTATACCACGGCCGTTATCTTCTGTGGTAATGGAGTTATCTTCATTGATTGTAACCTTTATGGTATCACAGTGCCCAGCCAATGCCTCATCAATAGAGTTGTCTACAACTTCATAAACTAAATGGTGCAAGCCTCTGGTACCAACATCACCAATATACATGGAAGGGCGCATACGCACGTGCTCCATCCCCTCTAAGGCCTGAATACTATCAGCCGAATAATTATGCTTGTTAAATTCTTCTTTTTTCTCACTCATAGGATATGATTTATGATCTGTTCTTTTGATTTTTATTCATCACAAAAAATGATGCTTTAAAGCACCATTTAGATTACTAACAAATATAAGAAATAATAAAGCCGTTAAAAAGCATTTTAGCGAGTTTATTCAATAATTATCAACAATTGTTAATTATTAGAAAGTTGCTTAAAGCAGCTAAAAACACGCTTAAAATCGATTTTGTGTCTTTTTTTCACACTTCAAAAATCATATTGAATCTAAAATGGCTTAAAAACGTTTTTTTACTGTTTAAGCATGCAGTCTTCAAAGGAATAAAAATACCTTTTTCGGCGTATTGTACCTTCCTTTCAATTAAAAACCACATAAATTAAATAACCAATAAATTAATTGTATTTTTTTTAATAATTTAATAATACGGGGTAGTATAATTGAAAAAATAGTGCTTAATATGGTATTTCTACATATATTTGAAGCTCGAAAGCAATTTATGACAATTAATAATAACAATAATAATTTCAACAATCCTAAGCATTAGGATAGGAAGGTTATTGTTTAAAAATATGTGAAGCCTTCCAAGTTTGGAAGGCTTTTTTAATATAAAACTATTGAGACATGAGTAAAATTATGACCGTCGACGTGTTGTCGAGTATTAAAGGGGCACAGCCCAGTGAAGCTGTGAACAAATTATTTGAGGTGATTAAAAATGCCAATCCGTCAAATACAAACACTTTTAATAATAAACGCAACAATGGCGTGTCGTTAAACGAGTTGAGAGATGATGTCGTTATAGAAAGTTCTGCTGTAGAAAAACAGATTATCCTAGAAAACTTTCCAAAGCAAAAGCATGGCTATTTAGTCGTTTCTAAAGTAATTGAAGAATAATTATGGATTCCCAGATACATAAAATACACCAACAATTAGTAAATAAGGAAATCTCCTGTACAGCATTGGTACAAGAGAAACTGGATTTACTAAAACAGAATACGAACCATACCGTTAATAGCTTACTTGACTCCCTTGCATTGGATCTGGCTGCCAAAGTAGATACCAAAATTGCTAAGGGCGAAACTATTGGTTTACTGGAAGGCATTCCCTTTGGGATTAAAGATGTCTATATGGTACAGGGCACTTATACCACTGCAAGTTCCAACTTATTGAAAAATTACAAGTCGGCCTATACAGCCACCGCCATTCAAAAACTATTGGATGCTGGCGCAATCCCTATTGTAAAGGAAAACTGCGATAGTTTTGGACATGGTTCTTCTAGTGAGAATACCATTTTTGGAGCGGTTAAAAATGCCATAGACCCCAATTTAGTTGGTGGTGGTTCCAGTGGTGGTTCTGCGGTAAATGTAGCGAAAGACTATACGGTATTTTCAATTGGTGGTGACACTGGAGGGTCTGTACGACAACCTGCAGGATACAATAAGGTTTACGGTTTAAAACCAACCTACGGGCGTATTTCCAGATATGGTTTAATGGCTTATGCGTCGTCTACAGACTGCGTTGGGCCTATTGCCAAGTCCCTTGAAGACATCCGTATTGTATTAAATGTAATGAGCGGCAAGGATATAAAGGACCAAACCACTTATGTTTCTGAACCTATTTCTGAAGCTAGTCTTTCTAGTTCTCAAGACATTAAGACCGTAGGGTACTTTAAAAACTTTATTGAAAGTGAAGCAATCGATGCCCAAGTAAAAGCTGATTTTCTAGCAAGCATCGATAAAATAAAGGCAAAGGGCATAGAAGTTAAAGCTTTGGATTTCTTTGAGTCTGAAACTTTAGTTTCTACCTATTATACTTTAGCCATGGCCGAAACAGCTTCAAACTTATCAAGATTGGATGGCACCAACTACGGTAACCGTATTGAAGCCGAAAACTTAAAAGAAACCTACGCCGTTACGCGTTCTGAAAACTTTTCAGAAGAAACCAAACGACGTATTGTTGGTGGCAACCAAGTGCTATCACAAGGGTTTGCCGACGAGATTTATTTAAAGGCACTGGCCATACGCGATCAAATTTCAGGGAATTTTGAAACTGATTTCAATGAAGTAGATGTTATCATTTCGCCCGTTACCCCAAGCACACCTCCAAAAATAGGAAACAGTTTAAAAGATCCTTTAGCCATGTATTTATCGGATGCCTATACGGTTGGTTTCAGCTTAGGGCAACTCCCTACGCTTACCGTTCCGCAAGGCACTACTACTGGCTTACAGATAACGGCCGCAAAAGATAAAGATGAACTCGTTTTAAAATTTGCTAACTTTTTAAAAGATACGATATAATGGATTTGGAGCAATTAAATGACTTATTGAAGGCTCACGAAATAGAGTTAGTAATCGGTCTGGAAACCCACATTCGATTAAATACAAAAACCAAATTATTCTGTTCCTGTCCCAATGAAGAAACAGAAACTCCAAACACCAATATTTGTTCGGTCTGTACCGGTCAAATGGGCGTTCTCCCTGCCGTAAACAAAGAAGCAGTAAAGAAAGCCATTTACTTTGGTAAAGCGGTAAAATCGACTTTTGAGAACGATGTGATTTCCTGGGACAGAAAACATTATGAATACCCAGACAACCCTAAGAACATTCAAATTACACAGTTCCACAACCCCGTCATTCCAGATGGTCAGGTATCCTGCTTTAGAAATGACGGATCTGAGTTTACCGTTAATTTAACGCAAGTTCATATTGAAGAAGATGCAGCCAAGCTCATGCATGAAAGAAACATATCTTTGGTGGATTTTAACAAGGCTGGAGTACCCTTAATTGAAATTGTCACCGAACCCTGCATCCACCATATAGAAGATGCTTCAACATATGCCCAGTATTTACAGCGTATTGTTCAGAATTTAAAGATTTCTGAAGCCAACCTCGAAAAAGGTGAATTTAAAAGTGATGTTTCGGTTTCCCTACGTAAAAAACGCAGTTACGGCTTAAATCCACGTACCGAGATTAAAAACCTCAACTCGTTTAAATTCATGACCGAAGCCTTAAAAGAAGAGGTTGAAAAACAATTGAACTATTATATAGAGCACAAAACGTTTAGGCCCGACCAAACCACCGTGCTTTTCGACGCCGATTTAAAACAAACCAAAACCATGCGTAAAAAGGAGTTTGAAGCAGATTATCGCTTTATCTCCGAACCAGACCTACCGTTTGTAAACATTAAAGACGTTGTAGAATCGATTGATGTTGATACTAGTACTTTGCCTTATGCCGTAGAACGCATTTTAATAAAAGGAGGCGTTTTACCCCAAGATGCTAAGTTTTTTACAGGCGATTCGTTACGCTCTGAAACCTTTGTGGCTATTAATAATGTGATCAAGGAACCTTCGTTTGTTGCCAAAACCTTGACCAATAACATTAAGCCAGAAGACTATTCAAAAATTGAAAACGTTTCAGATTTTATAGATATATTTTCATTATTCAAAGATGAAAAAGTAACAGCTGTACTAGCCCAAAATGCCATTGCTTCGTTACTGGCCGATCCTAAATTCGATTACAACTCGTATTTCGAGGCCAATACCATTTCAGAAGAAAAAATACAGGACGCCATACAGCAGGTTATTATACAAAATGAAGCCATTGCTAACGATATAAAAGCCGGAAACCAAGGTAAGGCAGGTATTTTAGTTGGTAAAGTTATTGCCATTATTGGTAAGGGCGCCTCTGGAAAGGTTATTCGCGAAGGCATCTTAAAAGCCTGTGCCGTTGGACAAACAACAGCATCTGCTACTTTAGCACCAACCAAACCGGAAACAACAAATGTCAGGCTGAGCGCAGTCGAAGCCCAACAAACAACAAAAAAGGAGGAAGAAAAGCTGCCAGAGATTCCAATTGTTATAAAAGACACTTATCGCACCCACAAAGCCTCACAGTTATCGGAAGATTCTATTTCCGAAAAAGTAACGTTGGCAGGCTGGGTATCCAGTGTTCGTGACCATGGCGAGCTTATCTTTATCGATTTAAGGGATTCCAGTCATGAAATTTTCCAAGTACGCCTAAGCAGGGAATCGTTCCCTAACCTTGACGAATTGGTGAAACTAAAACCCGAATCGGTTATTACGGTTACCGGTGAAGTTGTGCAACGCCATATTGATGATTATAACCCAGCACTTAGAACGGGAACTATTGAATTGGAGACTTCTGAACTGGATATTCTTAACCTGTCCAGAACCCTGCCTTTTGAAATAAAGCGCGCCCATAAAACGAACGAAACGGTACGTTTCCAGCACAAGTATTTAGACCATAGAAATAACGATGTGCGTCGTGCCATAATAAACCGACACAAGGTCATAAAATTGATACGCGATATCTTGGACGAGCAGGAATTTCTTGAAGTAGAAACTCCAATCCTTACAGCGGGAACCGATGAAGGCGCCAGGGAATTTATAGTACCTACCCGTAAAAAAGCCGGTTCTTTCTATACTTTGCCACAGGCACCTCAACAGTTTAAGCAAATTCTAATGGTTAGTGGTTATGAAAAATATTTCCAGATAGCACGCTGTTTTAGGGACGAAGATTCCCGTGGCGATAGGCAACCAGAGTTCACCCAGTTGGATATTGAAATGGCCTATTCCAGCATGCAGGATATTATCGATTTAAACACCAATATGTTTAATGAAATCATAACCAAAATCTACGGTAAAAAATGGATTTTGCATCCGTTTGAAGTTATTACCTATAAAGACGCCATGGATAAATACGGTTGTGACAGGCCCGACTTGCGTTTTGGTTTACAACTTCAAGACATTACCAAAATTGTTAAGGAAACATCATTTCAGGTCTTTAGTAAACCTATTGACGAAGGCGGTATTGTAAAATGTATTAAAGTTTCTGCCGAAGAACAAGGCAAGAAACGTTTGTCCAAAGGTCAAATTGAAAAACTAACATCCATAGCACAAGACCACGGCTTGGGCGGATTGGCCTATATTATTGTAAACGAAAACGATTTGCAATCGCCTATCATTAAGTTTTTAGGTGAAGACATTGCCGAAAATATCATAAAAACGACCAATGCACAGGTTGGTGACATTGTATTTTTCTCGGCTTCCGATTACGACACGGCCAACAAAGCTTTGGATGCCGTTAGACAGGAATTGGGTAAAATGCTTAAGCTTATTAACCCTAAAGAATTACGACCAGCATGGGTGGTAGATTTCCCTATGTTTGAAAAAACAGATGAAGGCCAATGGACCTTTACCCACAACCCCTTCTCCATGCCTGCCGTTTACGATATTGACAAACATATTAACGGCAAGGAAGATGAAATAGGTAGTATTATTGCCCAGCAATACGATTTAATATTGAATGGTTACGAAATTGGTGGCGGTTCCATACGGGCCCACAAACCGGAAATTTTGGAAGCAACCTATAAAAATATGGGCTATAACAAAGAAGAGATGATGAAAAGCGTTGGCACTATGTATAAGGCGTTTCACTATGGTGCACCACCACACGGGGGCATTGCCTGGGGCGTAGATCGATTGATGATGATCTTAGAGAAAAAAGCGTCCATAAGAGAGGTTATGGCCTTCCCGAAAACAGGAACCAGCGAAGACTTATTATTCGGCTCACCTTCTCCTTTATCTGATAAAAAAGTTGAAGAAATGAATGTGACAGTAATTAGAAAATAAGTTTATACCGCTCTTTTATAATTCCATTAGGCCTGTTAGGTATTATCAAGTTCAGTATAATACTTAATAGGTCTTTTTGATTTTGTGAAATACTTTTGCGCTATCTAAAACCGTTTGAAAAGTTCAAACTTCTACTTAAATATTTCTCGCTTAAATGTAAACTTTAACATTAGCTTACGACTTTTACCAAAATATTAACATCATTTCCGTTAACTTTAGCTTTTAAAATTTAAAAACTGTATTATGAAAAAATCGACACTATTTTCTACGCTTGCTTTTGCCTTTGTTATGCTTTTATCTACCAATGTAGACGCCCAAAAGTTTGCTGGATTAGATAAAAGTCCAATGGATGCAGCCATATACAAAACTTCCAGAAATGCACCAGCTATTGCCAAGGTTATCTACAGTAGGCCACAGCTTAAAGGTCGTTCGTTAGGCAGTTTGGCCCCTAACGGCAAAGTATGGCGTACGGGAGCTAATGAAGCGGCTAACGTAACCATTTACAAAGATGTAAAAATTGGAGATAAAGCCGTTAGTCCTGGGGAATATTCACTTTTCACGATTCCAGGCGAAAAAGAATGGATTATCATTTTAAATAAGGACATTAATGTTTGGGGCGCTTATTCATACAATAAAGACCATGATGTTATTAGAGTTTCAGCCCCAGTAAGTTCTGGTGACGAACTGGAAGCCTTTTCAATCGCTTTTAGTGACGGCACCATGCATTTAGGCTGGGGAACAGTAAGGGTTAATGTGCCTTTTAGCATCTAAACCAAGTAAAATTATCTATAAAAAATCCCGATAAACTTCTTTGTCGGGATTTTTTTATGGCCATTATTGATTATATCTACATTGCAACAGCTTAGTTTATCTTATCCAGATGTAGTGTCGGGATAAGGTTGGGACATTGTCCTTATCACTGAGTTGGTAGACTTTTTAAGAATGACTCAATGAAATAGCATAGTAAACAAATGACCCTTATTGAATAAGCACTACATTATTTCAACAACTCTAACACACTTAATACAACACAGTGGTCGGTAGCCTTGTCATTACAAATAATCTTGGTATCCAATACACGCCATGCATTGGCTGGCTTGTATAATACATAATCTATTTTAGCCTTTGGATTATCTGATGGTATCGTTGGTTGAAAATCGGGTAAGGAAGGCGTCCAAAATTTAAAAAGGATGCCCATAGTTTCACTCTCTGGCGTGGCGTTTAAATCGCCTGCCAATATGATGGGCCTGTCGTCGTTTGTAAACAAATCATTGAGTTGGTTTGCTTGATTTATTCTATCGGTCTCATCTTTGGTATGATCTAAATGTGTTCCAACAAACCGAATGGTATCGCCACTCTTTATAACAACTTCCACCCCTAGTGCAGCTCTCGGCTCTTTTCCTTCTCTAGCAGACAGGGCTTGGTTCTTTGTAGACAAAAAGGAAAACTTCGATAAAACCCCTTCGCCATATTCACCACCATCAAAAGTCATGGCTTTCCCAAAAATAGCTTGCATTTTGGTGCGTTGCCCCAACTCTGTAACCAAATCCATTCCTAAAACCCGGTTTGTTTTAAAATCCACTTCCTGTAAGGCTACCAAGTCCGGGTTTTCATCATTGATAACTTTAGCCAACAAATCCAAATCAAATCGCTTTTCGGCATTAACCGTTTCGCCATGGTAGATATTAAAGGTTAACACTCTTACCACCTTAGATGAATCTACCACAGTTTGAGCTTTTACAGTCATGCTTAACATTAATAAAATGGCTGAAATAATTGTAATTCGGTTCATTGGAATATTGTTTTTATTGTTTTTAAAATTTAGTTTTCTTTTGAAGCCCTATAAACCTAATATCTTTCTAAGTTATCATCAACCTCCAGGGCGTAGGCATCGATTCCGCCTTCAAGGTTGTACACGCTATTAAAGCCATTATCCAATAAGTAATCCATCACGCTTTTACTTCTACCTCCATGATGACACATCACCACTATTGTTTTATCCTTAGGCAGGTCATTAATTCGTTGGGGTATCTGCCCTAAAGGTATTAATACAGCCCCTTCTATTTTAGCAATCTCATATTCATAGGGTTCCCTTACATCCAACAAAAAAACATTTTCTTTATTTAGTAAATCTTCAAGCTCCTCGGGCATTATTTCTCTTTCATTTTGAAAGTCCCCTCCAGCACTTACGCTTTCTTCTTTCTTCACACCACAAAACACATCATAATCTATAAGTTCAGTTATCGTAGGTTGATCTCCACAAGCTGGACAACTAACATTTCGTTTCAGTTGTATTTCAGAAAAGCCCATATCCAACGCATTATAAAGCATTAAACGCCCTATTAAAGGCTTGCCTTTTTCTAAAACCAACTTGACTACTTCTGTTGCCTGAATGGTTCCCATAAGACCAGGCAAAACCCCTAGCACACCAGCTTCTGCACATGAAGGTACTGTTCCCGGTTCTGGCGGATTAGGATATAAACACCTGTAGCAAGGCCCATTTTTAGTTGCAAATACACTGGCTTGTCCTTCAAACCTATAAATGGATGCATGCACATTGGGTTTCCCCAATAACACACAAGCATCATTCACTAAATAACGCGTCTGGAAATTATCGGCTCCATCGGCAACGATATTATAATCTTTTATGATCTCCAATGCATTTTCTGAGGTAAGCCTTGTATTATGCTGAACAATATTGATTTCGGGATTAATTTCTTTTAGGGCTTGCGTTGCGGACTCTACTTTAAGTTGCCCAACACTGGAGGAGCCATGAATAATTTGACGTTGTAAATTAGAACTATCAACAACATCAAAATCTACCAATCCTAAAGTTCCAATCCCCGAAGCTGCCAAATACATAGCCAAAGGGGAGCCCAATCCACCAAGTCCAACCACTAATACCGAAGCATTTTTTAGCTTTTGCTGACCTTCAACCCCTACTTCCGATAATAATAAATGTCTAGAATATCTTTTTAATTCTTCTTTAGATAACATTGTTCGCAACAAATTTTCAAATTCATAAAACCTTTCTATCTGTACACCATTAATGTTTTTTTTCACAAAACAGAACACAAATCGTGTAAAATTAATTCTTTTAGAATGAAAGTTTCTACTCCTTGCCCTTATTCTTCCAATAAACAAGCATTAATTAATGGTGCTAATTTTCGATACCCCGAAGCATTGGGATGCAATCCATCTCTAAACAGACTTTCATCAATGGTTCCTTCAGCATTTAACAAAACGTCTCCTACAGACAAATAATGCACATGAAGCGTCTTCGCCATTGTGTCAATTGAACTATTCAATAATTTTACACGGGCTTCTTCACCTCTTCTTGGCAGTATTCCCAACAGTGTAACTTTTGCCTTGGGCTGACGTTCAATAATGGCTTCAATCAAAAAACGAAGCCCTTCAATAATATCTTCGTTTGAATTTAAATGTAAATTATTGGTTCCTATTTTAAGCAATATTTGCTCGGCTTCGAATCCATCCAGCTCATCATGATAGACACGCCATAAAACATTTTCAACGCGATCCCAACCAAACCCAAAATTTTTAACTCCCAGATCTTCAAAATAAAGCTCCCATGAATCGGCTCCATTTACCACCTTCATATGGGGAACCCCTCCCCATTGATGTACTATGGAGTTTCCTATAAAACAAACTTTTGGAGGGTTATTTTTATTGGATCTTAATACCTCTTGATGCCTCATGTTCCAATCGTAAACACTGGCATCCCTGTTTTGGGTCACGGGTATGGTTGTTGCTATTTTCCCAACAGGTTCCTTTATAATATCCCTGACACAGGCTTCATAAGCTTGCGCATATTGCAGCATCCCCAAATCGTTAGGATGAGTTCCATCTACATAACTATCAATACCTAAGTTTAACTGTTCCCTTGTCAACACGTAAATATCTTTAATGCCTTCAGATATTAATTGTTTATAAGCCTTTTGCAAGGCTTTATTTAATTCTGAATAAATCCTAAACCGTTCTTTATTGGTTTCACCATCGGAATATCCAGAATGTTCTACCAACAATACTGGTGTTGAAGGATGCTTACTTTTAAGACGCTTCACCGATGTTATAATACGCTGATATGCAAGATCTGGAGTACCACTCTGCGTTAATGTTAGGTTGGGCATACAATCCAGCACATAAAGTTTCGCCTCTATGGTTTCTATAAAATCAATTACTTCATTTTCTAATCGGCCATTACCCGAAAAACCTAAATTAATTATAGGTCGCTCTAGCCCCCTTTCTAAAATTGAGGTCCAGGCCATACCCGGTCTAGATGCACAGGCACCCTGCATTATGGACGTACCATAAACTACTATGGGCTTTTCAGCCCGTATGGGTAAGGGTTTAAAAATAGCATTGGATGCTGTACCTATCTCCAACCAGATTACTTCATTATAGAGTGGCAAATACAAAACGTATTCTTGGCCCTTATCATGGTGTGATGGTCGCTTTAATTTAAGGTTATTATAGTTGTACGTTATCGTATCTCCAAAGGCATATTGCCCTCTATTCCATAACCATTCACCGTCATTTGTTTTGGTATATAGGTCTACACCACTAACCCCTGTTGCCGGCATATGGTTAAAAGCCTTTCCTCTTTTTACTTTGTACCTTACAGCAATATTTTGGGCATTGCTCACAAAACGAATGGACAATCCTGCAGATTGCTTTGACAAATTCCAAACTGCCTTTCTAACTTTCCCTTCTGCTGCTTTTGGCAACCTATTATAACCATAAACCGCAGGCTTACCCCATCCTTGCCCTTCTAATACTTGTGTGGAATCTGCCATAGGGTTCCACCAATTCATCTCTGATTTGTCTTGGGAAAACCCAAAAGCAGCTAAGAGAATAAAAAACAGTGTAGCGTAATTTGTTTTCTTAGTCATTTCTTAAAAGATTTAATACGATCTAACTATTAAATATAGTTCAATCTTGCATAGTATTGAACCCTTCTCATATTATTTTTTTTGAGCCAACTTATTAAGCACCTGCTTAGCTTCTTTTATTAACCCTTCTAAATTATCTGGCTTTTCTACAATATTAAACTGTCCGACTACTTCATTCAAATAATCTAGGGCATCCAGATCATTTTTACTAGCAAGTTCTTCCCTTAAAACCCTAATTTTTTCAGCATCTTGAATCCCTTCCCTTAAGGTTTCAAAGCGAATGGAACTTCGGTTATCTGGATATACGATGTAGGTATCTCCTGCAGGCCAAGCTCTAAAACGGGAGTCCTGTAATGGATTTTCTACCCAACTATTATAGGCCCAACGCAAGAAGCCGTCAAAATCGGCAGCAATGGTGTACCAGCCAATAAAGACACCCTCAGCTGGTTCAGAAAAAGTAAAGGTATTTGGGAATTTATCGGTACAACATACATAATGGGTACTCACATAACCTTTGGCTCGTCTTTCGACAAGATCTTCATCATCTACAGGGTGACCAAAAGCAGCCGACATATCTTTTAGCTCCTCTGGATAAAGCTTATAGCTCTTATGGTTGTCGGCAAAGGCCACGCCAAACTCCGGCGCATATTGATTTAACAACTTCAACATGGCCTGCATCTCTTCGGGACCTCTCTCATCCATAGCTATTCTGGTAATACCCTCCCAACCTTTTTCTTGCACATGGGCTTTAAACTGGCTTAAAAACGGAATCCATAAGACCTCATATTCTGGTGTTCCTGGAGGTGCTTTTAGCTTCACTTCTTTATTTTCGGCTTCATCAAAGTAATAAAACTCATTACCCCATGGCACCATAGAATAGCAACTTATCTGGTTTTTAATACCCAGATCCATCATGAATTGCACCCAGTTATCGAAAACAGTATAATCGTATTCCCAAGTTCCATCAGTTCTCTTCTTCCATTCAATCATGGCATCAAACGGATCAAAAGTTTGACCTCCCCACGGGCGTTTGTTTAAAGATACCGTAATCACTTTTTGACCAGCATCAGCAAGCCTTTTCATCAACGGCTTTAACAAATCCCAATGTGCCTGCGACCAAGGTTCCACATTATGGAAGCGTGCCACGGCATAGGGGTTTTGCCAAAGATCTAAATGAAACTTCCAGTCGGAGGCTGGAGGCAATACTTTGTCTATAACTTGCAATGTCAGTTCGAAAATTTGCGGTTTTTGTCCTTCGATATCTAAAGTAACTTGGCTTTTATATTCCCCTGCTTCAGTATTTATCGGCACATCAACAGTTAACCATAACGGACGTGTTTCCTTAGCCTTTACGGCATATGTGCTTAAGGTATCCAAAGCATCAGCAGCCAGGGACGCCGCAAAATCTTCTGGCTTTCTATAGCCACAGCCTCCCGCAAACTCGTCGGTAATAACGTATTTAACAAAACGTAATTGGGCAGCATTAGAAGGAATCGTTGCACCACTTTCAGATTTGAAATCTGATATCCCTGCCTGTACTTTGGTAACCGAATCCTTCGACCATAAAACCAATTGACCTGAAATGCGCTCTCCTTTCCAGGCCTCTCCTTTCCAGGATTTGGATCTTTCTACATTAGGCATGATACTTTTTACAAAACGCAAGTTTGTCGACACAACCGATGCCTGTAATCCATCAGGAAGGGCATCCCACTCCTGGCCTGTTGCCGGAGACGGATCCTGAGGTTCTTCATATGTTGTGCTTACAACAATATCTTTTTGTTGTTGGCAGCTCACTAAAAAAATAAAGACCAATATTGTAAAAAAAATAAATCGCATAGCTCTCATTGATGTTAATTTGTTATTTGATTAATTACCTGTTCGGCATCTGGCCAAGGCACTTGTTGATTAGTATCTGTTCTGGTTGGCATTTGCGCATTTACACCTCTTAAATAATTTCCTAATACGCCTGCCAATTGCTTAAGTTTCTCGCTTTCCTTAATCGCCAAATTAGTTGTTTCACCAATATCGTTGGTTATATTGAAAAGCTCAAAACGGCTATCGACATGATAGTAAATCAATTTCCAATCGCCTTTACGCACAGTACTTGACGCCCCTATACCTGGACCTGTAGGCCCCCAATTATTTGGATAATGCCAAAACAATGCTCTTTCATTATCACTTGTCCCTTCAGATTTTAATATTGGTAAGAAGCTCTGTCCATCTATTGTTTGAACTGTTTTATAATCACTTATCCCAGCCATTTCGAGTACGGTAGGAAAAAAATCCTCTATAATAACATAGTTATCTGTACTAGAGTTTTTCTTAGTTACTCCAGGCCACTTAACGATCATAGGTTCCCGGATGCCTCCTTCATGAGCCGATCCTTTGCCACTGGACAATGGTTTGTTATGTGTATGTGGTTCACCTCCCCTGGCAACAGCACTCAAGCCCCCGTTATCGGACATGAAAAGAATAATGGTATTATCGGCTATGCCACTATCGTCTAAATAATTCATGATATCTCCCAGGCTCTTATCCATCCCTTCAACCATGGATGCATATTTTGCCTCAATGGGATCCAGCCCTTTATCCAAATATTTTTGCTCAAACCTAGGATCGCCTTGTATAGGTGTATGCACGGCATAGTGTGCCATATACAAATAAAACGGTTTCCTTGCTCTATGTGCACTATCAATAGCACCAATCGCCTCTTGGGTTAAAGCTTCCGTTAAGAAAACATCCTTGCCATGATACTTTACCAGTCCCGGAACATCCCAAATATTATCGCTATCCAAACTCTTTTTAAAATTTTGTCTGCCATAATAACTCCCTGGTGCCCCAGCAGCATGACCGGCAATATTTATACTGAATCCTAAATTCTTTGGATTTTCTCCAGGTGTTGTTAAAGCACCAAAATGTGCTTTACCTACATGAATGGTCTCATAGCCATGATCCTTTAAAATTTGAGGCAAGGCTGTAATATGTGTGGAGCGTTCTATAGAATCGGTAGGTTGGGCTCCGTTTAAATTCCATTCTGGCATTTCCAATCCTTTAGGTGGTCTAACAGCGGATACGCCACGCCTAAGTGTCCAATTGGTCACGCGGTGTCTAGCGGCATTCATTCCAGAAATCAAGCTTACCCTTGTTGGCGAACATACTGAAGTCGCATAGGCTTGTGTAAACTTCATGCCTTCACTAGCTAAGCGTTCCATATTTGGCGTTGTATAGCGTTCATTAAAAGGTGTTTTCTCTGTCCAAAAGGGCACCGAAGTATCCTGCCAGCCCATATCATCAACCATAAACAAAATAATGTTTGGTTGCTTACTTTCTACTGCTCTAACCTGTTCCTCTTTAGCCTCTTTCTGTTTACAAGAGCACACGGTTAAACAAATGGCTAAAACACCTATAGCTTTAAATATATCATTCATAATCTAACGGTTTATAACGACATTACTCTAACACCTTAGCGTAATTGATTCCCAAACTATCCCAACGCGTCTGAAACTTCTTTAATGCACTTTTAAAGCGCTCAAAATCTTTATTCTCTGGTGTCGTCCAGCCCACTTCAGCATAAGCCGCTATTCTAGGAAAGGTTTGATGTTCAATATCTTTATTGGTAGGCGTCCACTCACTCCACATTTGACACCCTAAGCCATAAATATTCTTATGGTATTTAGTTTCTAATCCTTCCGGAATAGGATCAAAACCATAAGCCTTTTCCAAACTTATGTTCTTGTAACTATAATCAAGGTAGGTATTACTATGCAATGAATTTACGATGTCGTATCCTTTTTTTGCTGCTTCAGTAGCTAATTCCAAGTTGCCTTTCCAAAAATGCACGACTACATTTTTAGCCAATTCGGTTTCGGCTTCCTTATCGTCTTTCTTTTCTTCAAACCCTTTATGGATATTAATCCCCATAATCTCATTCCATCCCATCATTCGGCGCCCATTAGCTTCAATAAATTTTGAAATCTTATTGGTAAACGCGATTTGTAAATCGGCAGGCGTATTAATACCATTGTCCTTCATGTATTGTTGTACATGTTTGGACTCCTCCCAAACTTTATACCCAACTTCATCACCACCAATATGAATGACTTTGGATGGGAACAATGCAAACAATTCCTGAAGCACATCTTTCACAAACTGCTCCACCTCTGGTTTGGTTACATCGTAATTATCATAATGCCTTCCAAACTTTACGGGAACGTCAATATCCTCACCAGCCGTACCTAACCAAGTATAAGCAGCAATGGCTGCACTGGAGTGTCCAGGCATTTCAAATTCTGGAACAATGGTAATATTTCTATCCGCAGCATAAGCTACAATATCTTTTATCTGCTCTTGCGTATAAAAGCCTCCATGAGGCTCACCCGACGTTTTTCCACTTCCCCATGTTTCAATTTCACTATCGGCCCTAAAACCACCTACTTCGGTTAATAAAGGGTATTTTTTTATTTCTATACGCCAACCGGCATCATCGGTTAAATGCCAATGAAAGACATTCATTTTAAGTAAGGCCATTTCATCTAATATCTGTTTAACAAAGGCTTCACCATGAAAATAACGGGATTCATCCAACATATAGGCACGCCACTTAAAACGCGGTGCATCCGTTACGGAAACACAAGGCACTAACCATTTTTTTGTTTCACTATCTTGGGTTAACAACTGCTGTATGGACTGTACACCATAAAAGTAACCAGCTGCATCACTCGCGCTAATTACAATTTGCTCCGGTTTTACCTCCAATTGATAAGCTTCAGGCTGCAGACTATCAACAGCCCTAAATATGACTTGAGCAGCTCCATTGTCAACCAACTCCAATGTATTTCCTGTTACATTATTTATTAAACTTTTTAAATGATTAGCAGCAACCTCCTGTTGCTTGGACTCGATAGAAATCGAAGTTCCACTATCGAAAGCAAAAGAAAACTCACCCAAAGAGAGTTTTGCCGGTTTAGGAATAATGGTTACTTCTGAAGATTGAAATGTTCTGTTTTTCTCGGCACAACTGCTCATAGACAAGACCAACAGCAATGCAAATAAAGAATAGCGCATAGTTTATTGTTTTAGATTTTTGTTTTATTGTGTTCGAACACAAACTTATTCTTTAATTGCTTAGCATACAAATTAATTTGCATAATAACACGCATTTATCCATAAAGATTCGCTTGAAATTGGATTAAACCATTAACCAAAGGAATCTGGCTCCAATAGACTCTACACAGGTTACCCTAAACATGTATCCAATCACCATTTAGAGTAAATTAGAAACCGAAATACAACTCATAAACTCAATGATTTTAAAGCGATTTACTGCAAATGAATCTAGATGCAGCGCATTGCATAATTCCTTCAAATTAATATTTTAATCAAAAATAAGTATAATTCACTGAAAAACAATAGTTTAACCCTAAATCAACAAATTACAAAAATGTATTTTGTCGATTTTTTTTGCATTTCATAGATGTTTTATAAAATTTTTATCATATATTCGTCTCCATAAAACAATAGTTTAACATGAATATTAACCTAACAAAACTGTTTTTTATGTTAATCAACTGATTTATAATAAATTACTATTAATTAATCTGTATTAAAATTTTTTATGCACCCACTGTAGAATATAAAGGTATTTCAACGAGTATTTTTGTCTTATACAGAGCGTCATAATATTTTTACTTATCCCTCATAAAATTGGTTAATAGCACGTAAAACCTAAAAATTAGTTCGTTTTTTAAAACATATAAAGAACGAGCCTGTTTTTAATAGTGCAACGCCCTAAATATTAACATTTTATGAAGAA
Source organism: Aestuariivivens insulae (assembly GCF_022662195.1). Lineage (GTDB taxonomy): Bacteria > Bacteroidota > Bacteroidia > Flavobacteriales > Flavobacteriaceae > Aestuariivivens > Aestuariivivens insulae. The sequence continues at coordinate 75,812 of NZ_JAKMCS010000016.1, forward strand.
GAACTACTTTTATAGATTTCTTTTTACTTTAAGTGCCCTATTATTATGCTATTCTCTTTTTGCTAATAATATGTACTTAAAGCGAACTTTAGCACCTACAAATACCAATAATTATCCTCATTATGGCTTAATTTCTGATTTTGCCAAACTACTAGCTGATGATGCTAGAAAAGCAGATGTTGAGTATTTTAATATAATTTCGGCTAATAGTTATACTATAACTGGATGTCCGGGAGATATTTCTGTGAATAATGATCCTAATCTCTGCACAGCATTTATAAATTCAGGGCTGAATGTCACTAGTTTTACTGGGAATCTAAGCTGGGAAATGAGAGACATTTTAAATACTCTTATTGATAGTGGAACGGGACAAATAAACAATTATACCTTTAATATTGGAACCACTAATGTAATATATACTGATAACGATGATACCTGTAGCTTTATAGTTACTGTCTCTGACACCCAAGACCCTACAGCTTCTAACCCAGCAGATATAAACGTGCAATGTTTGGCCGACGTTCCGGCTGCTGACCCTGCGGTTGTAACCGATGAGGCCGATAACTGTGGTTCCCCTACCGTAACCTTCATAAGCCAGACGGCCGACCCTGCTGTTAATGACGGAACCATCACCAGGACCTACCGTGTAGACGATGGCAATGGCAACACCATTGACGTATTCCAAGATATCGTGATTGATGATACAACAGCTCCCGTAGCAGATGTCGCTTCATTACCTACCGTTACCGGACAATGTTCTGCAACTGTAACCGCTCCTACTGCAACCGATAATTGCGAAGGAACAGTCACTGGAACAACTACGGATCCTACATCATATACCGAACAAGGAACCTATTCCATCACCTGGACCTATGATGATGGCAATGGCAATACTTCAACACAAACTCAAACTGTGGTGATTGATGATACAAC
>NZ_JAKMCS010000017.1 GCF_022662195.1 Aestuariivivens insulae
GAACAACTACGGATCCTACATCATATACCGAACAAGGAACCTATTCCATCACCTGGACCTATGATGATGGCAATGGCAATACTTCAACACAAACTCAAACTGTGGTGATTGATGATACAACAGCTCCTGTTATTTCCAACTGCCCCTTAAATATCACCCTTAACAATATCCCTGGGCAATGTAACAATACAGCCACTTGGACACCACCAACTGCCAGTGATAACTGTTCTGTTACAATAACCAGTACTCATAATCCTGGAGATTCCTTTAACGTAGGCACAACTACTGTAACCTATACTGCTACCGACCCGGCAGGGAATACTGATAGTTGTAGTTTTACAGTAACCGTAAATGATACTGAACCTCCAGTAGCACAATGCAAAGACTACACAATTATTTTAGATTCTGACGGCGCCAATACACAAGGTGACAAATTAAATACCAATGATATTAATGATGGTAGTTACGACAATTGTGGAGGCGTAAGTGTTTCCTTTGCCAATGGATGGAATGGCACAATCACTTGTAATGATGTTGGAGTTATGCAAGTGGATTTAATTGTAACCGATAATGCCGGTAACACATCAACTTGTACTGCCAATGTTACAGTTGTTGATGACATTCCCCCAACCGCTATATGTAGAGCAACTCCTTTAACAGTTCAACTAGACAATACTGGAAACTATGTTTTAGATCCAGCATTATTAGATAATGGTAGTCATGATGGAGACAACCCCTGCGGCGTCACTTTATCTTTAAGTCAAACAACTTTTGATTGTACAGATGTAGGATCAAATACCGTTACCTTAACAGCTACAGATGGTGGAGGCAATACAGACACCTGTACTGCTACTGTAATCGTTGAAGATAATGTACAGCCCAATGCTGTATGCCAAGCATACACCGTATATTTAGATTCCAATGGAAATGGTTCTCTAACCGCTGATGATATTGATGGTGGTTCAACTGATGCTTGTGGTATTATAAATCGCGTTGCTAGCCAAACGTCATTTGACTGTTCTGATTTAGGCTCTAATTCGATTAGATTAACCGTAACGGATTCAAATAACAATTCCTCTGATTGTTTTGCAGATGTAACTGTAGTCGATAATATCCCTCCATTTGTACCAACATTAACCGATATTACCTGGGGATGCGCCTATACGCCTGCCACACCTACTACAACCGATAATTGTACAGGTGGTAATATATCAGGTGTTTCTAACACTGCATTTCCCATTACATCAACAACAACCATTACCTGGACATTCACAGATAATGCCGGTAACGATTCAACAGCTACGCAAACCATAACTATAGACCCTGTTGTTTGTAACACAACGGTTACACAACACGTTAGTTGTTATGGAGGGTCTGATGGTATAGCTACAGTTTCAGGTTCTGGAGGAAACGGCCCTTACACTTACGATTGGGGTAGTCTGGATCCTAACGCCCTACACGCAGGAACACATACGGTAACGGTTACTGATGCTGAAGGATGTTCCAGTACATGTACTGTAACAATTAACCAGCCTACACAATTAACCTCATCCATAACATCGCAGTCCACTAATCTATTTTGCTTTGATAGCCCTCAAGGGACTGTTACTGTAGCTGGATCAAATGGCACATCGCCTTATACCTATAGTATTGATGGTGGTGCCTACCAAAGTAGTGGTACATTTAACAATTTAATTGGTGGTGCCCATACAGTAACCGTAAAGGATGCCAATGGCTGTACAACAGATCAAGCCGTTACCCTTAATGGACCTACCGAAGCACTTATTGCAGACGTACAGTTAACCGATGCAAATTGCTTTGAGCCTGGCTCTAAAGGCGTTATTGTTAATGGTCTAGGTGGTAATGGTGGATATGAATATCAAATGACAGGAGATTCTACTGTGTCTTGGACAACAGATGGTGATTTTGGAGGACTACTTGATGGAACTTATTATTTCCAAGTAAGAGACTCGCAAAATTGTTTATCTGATCCTGTTGAAGTTGTGATTAATGAATCAACTCGTGTTAAAGTAGAAATTCCAAGTTGGCAAAATCCTTTATGTCATAGCGAAGCTTCTGGTAGCGCCAGTGGTGTTGTTTCTGGAGGTAAAGCCCCTTATACTTATTTGTGGGATGACCCGAGCGAACAGACCACTTTAGCTGCTACAGGTTTGGCTGCTGGAACCTACACATTAACCGTTACAGATTTTTATAACTGTCCTGTCACAGCAACTGTAACCATATCAGAGCCTGATGAGATTATATTATCTGAAAGCCACACTAATGTTACTTGTTATAATGGTAATGATGGCTCAATAACTTTATCTGTAACTGGTGGGGTTGGCCCTTATTTATATAGTAAAAATGGCGGTGCTACAACCTCTAATAATGTGTTTTCAAACTTAACGGACGGCACTTATACTATGGGCGTAGTTGATGCCAATGGATGTGAAAAAGAAATTGATGTTGTTATAACCGAATCTACTGAAATTACAGCCACGTTCACAACAGACACTAATGGTTGTGCCAACACAAATAGTGGTACTGCTACAGTTAGCCCTACTGGCGGCGTAGGACCATACACTTATTTATGGAGTAATGGCCAAACCTCACAAACAGCCACAAACCTTGCTCCTGGCAATTATAATGTTACTATTACAGATGCAAGTGGATGTGATGTTATAGAGTCAGTCACTTACTCAGACCCTACCGCTTTATCTGTCTCTATGGCAACAACCGTTACTTCTGGTGTTGGTCAATCGGACGGTACTGCAACTGCGACCCCTAGTGGCGGTGTTGGTCCTTATTCCTATTCTTGGAGCAACGGACAAACCACTGCGACGGCAACAGGTCTGGTTCAAGGTTCTTATTCAGTTACTGTAACAGACAGCAAAGGCTGTCAAGTTGTAGGAAATGTTATTGTTGCTGATATTATTGATATTGTTTTAGATTATGAAGCAGCTTGCGACCCAAATGAATCAGTAGACCTTCAACACTTATATATTAGATTACTTGATGTTAACGGCAATCCTTTAATAACTGGTGGATATGGAAACTTGACCTATTCTTGGAGTTTTGGAGCCAATTCCAGTCTTCTAGGCAACAATCCTGATGATAACTCAACCAAAGAAATTATATACTCCATAGGAGGTAACAAAACTGTAGCCCTTACAGTTACTGATGATTCTGGACAATCCGTTAGTTATTCATTCAATATTTTTATTGATTCCTGTATTGAGTTTGATGTTGCATGCGATCGTTGTGTTTCACAAGATTATCAGCTATTGGATTGGTATATTGGAGATGCCAACGGAAACCAACTCGGTTCATGCGGCTCACCTGGAACAATAATTTCAGAACCTATATATATATGGTTTTATTTGGATCATGGCGATAATACCAACTACAACCTGAATGTGGTAGCAGAATATGTAACCACTCACCCATTAACTGGAGAAGTTACGGTAGAATCCATTGAAGAATGTTTATATGAAGGTGAGAAAATTGGAACAGGGGCGGCCTATTTATTTATTGACGACAATTATGTTTGTGGTAGTACGATTGAAATTTCTAAATTCTTAATTTCTTGGACCAAGTTGGCTAAAACACCATGTGGCCAACGTGAACCAAAGTGTTTTTGTCCTGGATTTGATATTGCCGTAAGCTCACCTTTAACAGCCATTGCTACAGCAACTGATATTTCATGCTACGCAGGCACAAACGATGGAACAGCCACAGTTGAAGCCTTTGGCGGAACGCCTCCTTATAGCTATTTATGGACTACCTCAGATGGTAGCGGTTTAGACACAACAGCCAAAGACCAAACAGGATTAAGCCCTGGAACATATACGGTAACGGTTACCGATTCCAACACCTATTACGACGAGGATTTAGAAATGACCGTTTCAGACCCGTATACCTTTACTACTTCTGTGACTGTTGGAGAACCAGCAGAGCTTTCAATTGTTAGTTTCGACCCTAATGTACCCCCTTGTCATGGAGGCTCTAATGGCTATGCGCAGGCAAATGTAACGGGTGGAACCGAACCATATACCTATGCTTGGTCTAATGGCCAAACCACACAAACAGCAACTAATTTAAGCGCAGGCACTTATACTGTAATCGTTACTGATGCTAATGGTTGTACAGATTCAGACTCTGTTATTATTACAGATCCACCGTTATTAACAGCTGCGGCTACAGGTGAAGAACCGCTCTGTTATGGAGACAGTAATGGTACTGCAACCGTAACACCAAATGGAGGCACTCCTGGGTATACATACCTATGGAATGATGGTCAAACAACCCAAACAGCCACAGGCTTAGTAGCTGGAAGCTACTCTGTAATAGTTACTGACGCCAATGATTGTACTACAACCGCTAGCGTAACTATTGGCCAACCTACTGCATTAAATGCAAGCACAGGAAAAACAAATGTAACCTGTAACGGAGCTGCAAATGGTACGGCAACTATAAATGTTGCTGGAGGAACACCTCCATACTCATATTCTTGGGATAACGGACAAACAACGCAAACAGCAACAGCATTAGCACCAGGAACCTATAATGTTATAGCAACAGATGCTAACGGCTGTGAAATTTCAAGAAACGTCACCATTACCCAACCAACTGCACTAACATTATCAACAGAATTTAATGAACCACAATGTTACAATGGTGCCAATGGTGGCACAGCAAAAATTTACCCTTCTGGTGGTACAGCACCTTATTCTTATTTATGGAGTGATGGTCAAACCACCCAGACCGCTATTAATTTAGCGGTTGGCACCTATACCGTTACAGTTACAGACGCCAATGGATGTAATGAATATGCTTCCATTGATGTAACTCAACCATTGGAAACTTTTGCAAGTGCAGGACCAGACCAAGATTTAAGCGTTGAGAATTGCGGTGTTGTAACAACGACTTTAAGTGCCTCAGGAACAGATTCTGATGGTAACGTATTACAGGGAGCTTGGGATATTATATCTGGGACAGGAGGTAGTTTTTCGGATAACACCAACCCCAATGCTATTTTTACTGGTCAAGCAGGGACAACATACCAACTAATCTGGGAAATAGATTGTGCGCAAGATGTTGTAGAGATTACTTTTGGTGAAGGATGTAACACACTAGACTTTGATGGCGATAACGACCACGTTACTTTCCACGATCAGTATAATGTAAGCTCTAACTTTAGTTTTGAAATTTGGATTAAGCCAGATCCAAATCAAAATGATGGTGGTGCCAACAATGCCATTCAAACGATTTTATCAAAAAGAGATGCAACCGACCTCACGCATGGTTACGATTTAAGACTACAAGGCACTAGTTTATCCTTTAATTATAACGGAAGTGGTATAACGGCATCAAATGCTTTAAGTACCACTAGATGGTATCATATCGCAGTGACTTTCGACGGCTCTAACTATATACTTTATGTAGATGGCATTCAAGTGGGTACAGGAAGTGGCTCTGCCCCAACATCTAACAGCTATGAATTTATGTTAGGTGCAATGGATCAAAATCCAGCTGGAGGCAATCCAAACCCTGTGAATTATTACAGTGGCTGGATGCAAGAACTTCGTGTATGGAACGTAGCACTTACCAAAGAACAAATACGACATATGATGAACCAAACTATAGAAAGCAATGGTACGGCTACTAGAGGTACTGTTGTTCCAATAGATATTCCTGGTTTAAACTGGTCGAGCTTGGATGGCTACTATAGGATGCTTCAACCTACTGCCCTCTCAGGAACAGGATATTTGCTTTCTACATTTGGAATTGGCCCTGATGGACAAATGCGTAATATTGAAACAACACAAGAAGAGACCGCACCGGTACCTTACTTTACCGATGAAGATGGTAATTGGAATGCAGTAAACACAGGAAATAATGACGCTGCCTCTCCTTGGCAATGGGGACACTCTGTATGGGATCACCCAAATAGTACTGGCATAGATGGCTCTCCAATTGATTGGAATATTGTTAGGACAGAACATAATGTAACCTCAGACACACAAGATGTAACTGTTTTAGGTTTATTAGTAAATAGTAACGAGCTAACCATTACTGGCCCTGGAACCCAGGACGAAACTAATGATGGCACAGGATTATGGGTAACACACTACCTTAGATTGGATGGCCAAATTGATTTGGTAGGTGAATCTCAATTGGTTCAAAAAAGATATACGCCTACTCAAGTAAACGAAAGTATTTTAGATGTGATGAGTAGTGGTTTCTTAGAACGCGACCAACAAGGCACCAACAATCCCTATAATTATAACGATTGGGGATCACCTGTAGGACCACAAATTGTTGGAAGCAATAATAACCCAAGAACCATTGGAGGTATCTTGCGTGACGGAACCAATACAAATCTCCCAAAAACAATAAACTGGATAAGCTACCATACAGCTTCTAATTCAGACCCTATAACCGTAAGTACGCGCTGGCTGTACACCTATGAGAATTACGCAACAAATACTTATGCTGCATGGAATCGTGTAGGTAGTGGTAGTTCTATTAATGCTGGTCTTGGTAATTTAATGAAAGGAAGTGCTGTAAACTACACCCCTGGTGTTGCTGGTACACAAAACTATGTGTTTGTAGGCAAACCCAACAACAATACCATAACGACCCCAATAAATGTGAATAACGATGCCTTAGTGGGCAATCCATATCCATCTGCCATCGATGCCAATGCTTTTATTGATGATAATGGTCCATTGGGATCCAATGCCATTTCTGGATCATTATACTTCTGGGATCATTATGTAGGTAACAACACCCATATTTTGAGGGATTACCTTGCAGGCTTTGCCGTATTAAACAAAGTTGGGGGTATTGCTGCAACCACTCCGCCTCCAACCGTGGAAGGCTACACAATTACCGGAGGAACAGGTACTAAAGTTCCAGAACGTTACATTCCTGTTGGACAAGGCTTCTATGTAAAAGCTGTTGATGAGGATTTAACTGATTCTGAAGCTCCCATTGGAGGTCTTGTTGAATTTAATAACGACCAACGGGTATTTAAAAGAGAAGAAGTAACTGGATTTGGGTCTAATTCAGGATCTGTATTCTTTAAATCATCAGGAAATAAAAAAGGCAAAAACAACAATGCTCCGCCTAAAGAAAGTTCGGAAGACATCAAACGTTTACGTATAGATTTTATATCTCCCAAAGGTGCTATACGCCCATTGTTATTAGGTTTTGTTTCCGGTGGTGAAGCGACAGACGATTTTGATTATGGTTACGATGCTCCAAAACACAATAATCTTCCTGACGATTTATTATGGCTCATTAACGACAGAAAATTTGAAATCCAAGGGGTTGGTGATTTCGACGAAACCAAATTACTTCCATTAGGCTTATACCTAAAAAATGGAGGAAAAATAGAAATTGCCTTAAATGCTTTGGAAGGATTAGATCCAAGCACTAAAGTCTATGTTTATGATGCCCTTCTGGGAACTTACGCTAAAATTAACAATAAAAGTTTCGAGATTGAAATCGATCCAGGAAATTACTTGGATAGATTCTATATAACGTTCCAAAAAGACAATTCTTTATCTGCAAATGAAGAACTAGTAAATACAACCAGTATTAATTATTTGAGAAACAGTAGGGAAATATATATTTCTACAGTTAATCAAACAGAAATAAAACAGGTGTATTTGTTGAATATTTTAGGACAAACCATCAAAACGTGGAATAGTACAAATAGTAAAGGATTTACTTCTAATGAAATAAAAATTCCTGTAGGCTCTGTTGCAGAAGGTAGCTATATTGTAAAAGTCCAAACCGATCTTGGTAGTATCAACAAAAAAATTGTAATTAGCCAATAAAGCAATATTGCAATAAGGAATAACTAAAAATGGTAAAGGCTGAATTCTAATCCAAAAAGAATTCTGCCTTTTTCTTTTTCAAAATCTGTCCTAATTTTTTAATTATAGTATGCATTCTTAGTTCTTAAACCACACCTTCAACACCTACCTCTTCAAGAAAGCATAATATTACAATTTAATACGAAAATGCATTTCATCGATTATTTTTGTATTTCATAGGTTTTTTGGTTTAAAAAACTTATTTTAGCTGTGATAAATTAACCCAACATTCATCTAACCCCAAATTAATGATGAAAGCAACCTACATAAAATCATGGTTTCTCCTTTTGGCTATAACTTTGATGGGCTATCAAGGGTTACATGCCCAGGATGAGATGCAAAAACTACAACTGGACTTTACGACGCCCAATGGTTATGTTCGTCATATTTTACTAGGTTTTACACCAGACAACAGTGCTACCGATGGCTATGATTATGGTTACGATTCATTAAACGTATATCCATTCACCGATGATTTAGATTGGACCATTGAAAACAAACGCTATGTTATACAAGGGGTTGGAGCTTTTGATGATACTAAAACATACCCTCTCGGTTTATATTTAACAAATTCAGGAAATATTAAAATAGATTTAGCAGGCACTTATAATTTCGATTCATCAATAAATGTCTTCATCTATGATGCCGTGCTAGACACCTATACACAAATCAATGATTCAGATTACGCATCTTATATGGAAAGTGGCGAGTATGTAGATCGGTTTTATGTAACCTTTAATAATAGCGCCAAATCGAGCTTTGCAAAAAGTAGCCTTTCCAATCCAGATGAAACGTTAGAGCATGCCCAGATAAATTTCTTAAGAAATACCAAAGAACTGTTTATAAAAACCAAAACAGGAAATAATATAAACGCTATTACTATTTATGACATTAACGGCAAAAAACAATTTTCATTAAATAATTTAAGGGACAGTTTTGTAAAAACAAGTTTAGACCATTTGAACAACAGTTATTGCATAGTCGCAGTAGAAACCGATGACGGAAAAGTGTCCTCAAAACAACTTATAATAAATTAACCATTAAAAGACCTATGCACTAAGTTTTAGTTGGATTTTGTTTGAGTTAGTCATGTTAGTCCCAAATCTACCATTAACTCTACAAATAAAAAGAGCCCAAATTGGGCTCTTTTTATTTTACCTTTAAAACCAAATCCTCCAAAGAAACCTTTAACTGTTCTCCAGATCCCATAATTTTTAAAGTGTATGTATTTGAAGCCATTTCCTGCTCTCCCACTAAAACCACAAAAGGAATATGACGTTTATTGGCATGGTTCATCTGCTTTTTCATTTTAGCCGCATCTGGGTATAGTTCTGCATTAACACCATTTAAACGCAATTGCTTAATAGCCTTAAGTGAAAACAACGCTTCGGCTTCTCCAAAATTAATGAACAGGACGTCAATATTTTTAGTTACCGTTTTCGGGAAAAGATTCAACTCTTCCAACACCAAATAAATACGATCTAAACCAAAGCTAATCCCTACACCACTCATATCCTTCATCCCAAAAATGCCAGTTAGGTCATCATAACGGCCTCCGCCTCCTATGGATCCTATTTTTACGGTTTTAGGGGCAGACACTTCAAAAATAGCCCCTGTATAGTAATTTAAACCTCGTGCCAAGGTAACGTCTAATTGCAAACTGGCAGTTGTTAAACCTAATTCTGAAATAGCAGAATCTATAAATGCCAGCTCTTCTATTCCTTTTAGCCCAACTTCAGATGTTGATAAAATCGCTTTTAAGCTTTCTATTTGCGCTTCAAAAGTACCTGATAATGAAAATAAAGGTTGTAATTTAGTAATTCCATCTTCTGAAATACCCTTAGACAACATTTCCTCCTTTACTTTTTCCTCTCCTATTTTATCCAATTTATCCAATGCTACCGTAAAATCTATAAGCTTATCACTAGCACCAATAACCTCTGCGATACCAGAAAGGATCTTACGGTTATTAATTTTTATGGTAACACCTTCTAGTTTTAATGCGGTAAAAACACTATCGTATAATTGGATAAACTCTACTTCTTGCCAAAGCGATTTGCTCCCTACAACATCGGCATCGCATTGGTAAAATTCTCTAAACCTTCCTTTTTGTGGCCTATCGGCTCGCCATACAGGTTGTATTTGGTAACGTTTAAACGGGAACTCTATCTCGTTTTGGTGTTGTACCACATAACGCGCAAAAGGCACCGTTAAATCGTAGCGTAGGGCTTTTTCGGAGATACTGGCTGTTAATTTATTTGAGTCTTTATTGTCAATGGCTTCTTGATTAGCTTTCGCTAAATAATCTCCCGAATTCAGAATCTTAAAAATGAGTCGGTCACCTTCATCGCCATATTTGCCCATTAAAGTTTCAGAATTTTCAAAACTTGGGGTTTCTATAGGTTGAAATCCAAACGTTTCGAAAGTGCTACGAATGGTATTGAATATATAATTACGTTTGGCTACCTGTTCTGGATTAAAATCTCGGGTACCTTTAGGAATGCTTGGTTTTTGAGCCATATCAATGCCTGATAAATCAGGTATCTTTTTAATTATTCAAAATATTTATAGTGGATTCCTGCCTGTGCAGAAATGACAAAAATAATAGTTTTAATGGATTCCTGACTGCTCAGGAACGACAATTTGGTTTATGGATTTATCATTGCGAGCTTTTTCACAAAAAAAGCGTGGCAACCTCTAAAATCTAATTAGCGACTTAATTTTAATGGAATTACTTTAATCATTCTTCTCGCGTCATGATGCTAATTAATAAGCTTATCAAAATACTTGTACAAATCACCTTTAGTGATTACGGCACCTTGTTCGATCATTTTAAACTTATCTAAATTTTTATCGTCGCTATAATCCTTATCGGCTTGAAAGAACTCTACATTATCATCCATTAAATGCTCTCGAAGCCACTGATACCCTTCCTTAGTGGTAATATCCACATCGTTTTTAACGTTTAAAACAATAGCACTCATTTTATCCTCTCTTAAATGGAACAAGTACATATGCTGTGCCGAGATATGTTCTAAAAATTCGGCCTGGTTTAAAACACCTTCCCAAATAAGGTCACTAAACACATCCAGCTCTGTTTCTGCCAATTCTGGTTTGTTCTGCTTTAAATTGTCCCACTCATCTGCTGTAATGGATTGGGTTGCTAAAAAATTAATGAACTCTTGGTGTAATTCTTCAAATTGTTCTTTGGTAAGTCTGGAATACTTCATGCCTTGTGTCTATTCTTGTCTTTTAACATACTGATGCAAATTATTATAAAAAAAAAATGCGCCCTTACAATTAAGAGCGCAAATTTAATAATATTAAAACTAGCATTCTAGAAAATATAGCGTAAACCAAACTGTGCCTGCCATCTGGATGCCAAACCGGAGTCGTATACAAAGGTTTTGGTTAAATTTTCATTAAATGAATATGTTGGAACGCCATTGCCATCAACAGTCACCCCTATAGGCTGTACACTATTAGGTTGTTGAATAACACCCCAATCTGAATTGATTAAGTTCCCAATATTTAAAACATCCAAACTTAACTGAACCGTATTGGTTTTGTCTTTAGACACTTTAAAATTAAAATCCTGTAAAATTTTAATATCCCAACGTCCTCGCCATGGTGCCAATGCGCCGTAACGCTCGGCATACTTCCCACGACGACCGTTTAAATAATCGTCCTGTTGTATATAAGCCTCTAAAGCTGCTGCATCGCCAGTACCTTCAAACTGCATTTGGTTAATCTCGCTTGGTGTAGGGATATATATTAAATCGTTTAAACTGGAACCATCGCCATTTATATCTCCTCCATAGGTATAATTAAAGCGACCGCCCTGGGCATATTCAAAGAATGTGGATATGGTTGTGGCCAATTTATCATTCGCATAGGTCCATTTTTTAGTGGCAACCCCAATAAACCTATGAGTATCTCCATATTTAGAAAAACCTAAGACATCATTATTAACGTTTCCAACTACCGGATTGCCGTTAAAGGCATCACTGGTAATTTCTGCTTCTATAGAATTGACATCTTTTGCATTTAAATAGCTGTAGGCAAGCATGGCATACAAGCCTTTATCAAATGTTTTCTGCGCCTTAAAGGAGGCATTCCAGATACGTCCTTTATCTGAGTTTGTAAACACATAAGGGCCATCACCTACAAAACCGTCAAAAGTTACCACATCATCTGGTTTATAAATAGGTCTATTGTCTATGCCCTGTAATGTTCCTGAAGGTGGTAATACTCCCCAATGTTGTACATGAGGACCATTAATATCCTTAGTACAGGAAAGATCGGCTGTTAATATCAGCCCATTTTCCAATCTTTTATCTACTCCTAAATTAGTACGCCACACTTGGGGGAATTGGTAATTTGGATCTACAGCTTGTAAGAAAAATGCATCTGGATTTGCTATCTGGTTACCTAACCACACAAAAGGGAAACGTCCTGTAAACAACCCAGAACCGCCACGCAATTGAAATGTATCGTCTCCATTAACATCATAATTAAAACCAACTCTAGGCGAAATTAGCCAATCGTTGTTGGGCATTTGTGTGTTATCAATTGTTACCCGTTGCCCTGTATTTGGATTGTAATAGGAAACATCTGGTAGTACAAAACCTCTATCAATCACTTCTTGTGCTTTTTCAGCAGAGTCAAAGAACAATGGCTTATCTACTCGTATTCCATAGGTAAGTTTAAGCTTTTCCGTTATATTCCATTCGTCTTGCACATAAAATGCCAATTGACCAACATTTGTTTCTGCCAATGCCCAACCTCCTGGTGTTCCTTCTGGAACAGCATTATTAGCTTCAAAGGTATCTTTAGGTGTATCAAAATCGTAAGCACTAGCATCAAAATCGGCTATATCTACACTGCCAAAGAGGTCAAAACCATAGCTTACTAAATTAAATGAGTTATCAAACTGAAATTTCTCAAATGAAAACCCAACAGTATAGGTATGGTCTCCTTTATAAAAATTCAGATTATCGGTAAACTGAAATACTTTTTGATCCAACCTGTTGTGGACTGAAAAAGGCTCATGTCCGGCAATAATATAATTAGACCCGCCTTTTGTTATATTAATTGAAGGCGCTGGAACTGAAAAAGGGTTTCTAAAATCGTTAAAATGCGTATACCCTACCTGCAATTTATTTGAAGCACTTTCTGATAATGTTGAATTCAATTCTATTTGGACAGACCTTAGTTCATTATTAATTTCATAACCAGAATTTTGGAACTGCAATGTATTGGCATTAGGCCCCCTAAATGCTATAGCTGTTGGGTGTGCGGGCTTTTCTTTTGACGCATTTAGAAAATTATAAATAATGGCTAAACGATTATTATCATTAATATTCCAATCTAGTTTAAAGATGCCTTTTGTTGATTCTGATGCATGTGTAAACCCTTCGTATGCTCCTGGGTCATAACCAGCAGCCAATAATGCATCCCTCACAGCAATTAAATCGCTTTCTAAAACCCTGGATTCATTAACTGCTCCAGATCCTGTATTAGGCGTCCACCCATTAGTTCCAAGATCATCTCTTTCATCTCTTTCAAAATTTGCAAAAAAGAACAGCTTATTTTTAACTATGGGCCCTCCAATACTTAGGCCATACTGCGTTTGGTTTAGATCTGGTCTGGCAACTTCTTCTCCCTTAATTTTTTTTCCAGTCATTTTTTCATTTCGGGTAAAGCCATAAACCGTTCCTTTAAATTCGTTCGTACCACTTTTTGTAACGGCATTAACAGAAGCCCCAGTAAACCCAGACTGGGTCACATCATATGGCGCTGTAGTAACCTGTATTTGGTCTATTGCATCTAACGAGATAGGCTGTGCCTCAGTTTGTCCTCCCGGAGTGGCCGCATCTAATCCAAACGGATTATTAAAAATGGCTCCGTCCAATGAAAAGTTGTTAAATTGATCGTTTCTACCCCCAAAAGATCCTCCACTGGCGGTTGGCTCTATTCGGGTAAAATCTGCCTGGGACCTAGTTATGGTAGGTAGTCTAGTGATTTCTCTCCTTCCAACACTCGTTTCTGCCCCTGTTCTATCACTTCCAAAAGTTCCGGTTCCTCCAGTACCTTGAATAACCACAGCATCCAATTGCTGACTTTCTTCCACCAATACAACATCTATATTTTGTGTTTTTCCCAATGTTAAATGCACATCATTAAACACTTGTTCTTGATATCCCACAAAACTAATAGTTATAGAGTATGGTCCCCCTACCCTTAAGTTTAGCAAATTAAATCTACCATCGATATTAGATGCCGCACCATACTTTGTTCCTGTTGGCGTATGTATGGCTAAGACATTAGCACCTGGAAGTGGTTCTGAATTTTGGTCTGTAATAAGCCCTTTAATGTTTGATGTTGTTACTTGCGAAAAAGTAAGTAATACAAAAAAGGAAAAAAAAATAGAAAGGATAGCTTTTTTCATTTTAGCTGAGTTTTTGTTAATTGAGTTAGTTATTTATTATGCACGCATAAAAAGACTATCAAATTTAATAAAAAAAAGGCTACCTTTTGGGTAGCCTTTCTTAATAAAAACTTTATTTATAATCCTAGTTTGCCTGTGCAATAACTTCAAAAGGTAACTCTACAGTCACTTCTCTATGTAAACGTACTATAGCGGTATATTTACCTAGACGTTTTACATTTCCACCAATCACATTGATGAATTTCTTGTCTATCTCATGCCCTTCTTTTTCTAAAGCAGCAGCAACATCAATATTATTTACAGAACCAAATAATTTATCTCCAGCACCAACTTTAGAAGTTATCTTAACCTCTAATGCTTTTAATGCTTCAGCTATTTTATTGGCATCGTCAACAATTTTCTTTTCTTTAAAAGCTCTTTGCTTTAAGTTCTCTGCCAATACTTTTTTAGCAGATGGCGTCGCTAAAATTGCTTGCCCTTGAGGAATTAAATAATTTCTACCATAACCGTTCTTAACTGTTACAACATCGTCTTTAAATCCTAAGTTTTCAACGTCTTGTTTTAATATAAGTTCCATTGTTATCGGTATTTTATTTTAATAAATCTGCTACGTAAGGCATTAAAGCCAAGTGACGTGCTCTTTTTACAGCTACAGATACCTTTCTTTGATACTTTAAAGAGGTTCCTGTTAAGCGACGTGGTAAAATTTTACCTTGCTCGTTTACAAACTTTAATAAGAAATCTGGATCTTTATAGTCTATGTACTTAATACCAGACTTTTTAAAACGACAGTATTTCTTTTGTTTGTTGGTTTCTATATTAAGCGGAGTTAAATACCTGATTTCTCCGTCTTTTTTTCCTTTTGCTTGTTGATCTATTGACGACATAATTAAGCTTTTACTTTAAGTTTTTCTCTTCTTCTTTCTGCCCAAGCAACAGCATGCTTGTCCAGTTTAACGGTTAAGTAACGCATAAAACGCTCATCGCGCTTAAACTCCAATTCCAATTGGCCAATTACATCACCTGCCACAGTGTACTCAAACAAATGGTAAAAACCACTTTTCTTGTTTTGGATAGGGTAGGCTAATTTTTTTAGTCCCCAATCTTCTTTAGATACCATCTTAGCCCCTTTAGAAACAAGAAAATCTTCGTATTTCTTTACTGTTTCCTTTATCTGCTCATCAGATAAAACGGGATTTAAGATGAAAACAGTTTCATAATGATTCATAAAAATCTGATTTATTGTTAAAAATGGGTGCAAAAATAACTAAATATTTCATATATTGCAAGTGTAACCCAACTTATTACGCAGCCTTTTTCAAATGTTAAAATTTTGTTAAATCAAGCATTTAATCGATGATTTTTGGTTTTTAACCGAATTTTTTGTACTATTGTCGATACTTAACCGAAATATTAAAATGTTATGACTTTAAACTGTGTAGTAGTAGACGACTCGGCAATACAGCGTCTCTCGATAGTTAAATTGGTAGAGAACCACCCGTCTCTAAATTTAATTGCAGAGTATAGTAGTGCTCTAGAAACAAAGAATGGTTTAAATACGCACCAAGTTGACCTTATCTTTTTAGATATTGAAATGCCTGTATTAAATGGGTTTGAACTTCTAGACGTATTAAATAACAAACCTCAAATTATTTTTGTAACCGGTAAAACCGAATATGCATTTAAAGCATTTAACTACGATGCTACCGATTACCTACATAAACCTATTACCAAGGAACGTTTCAACACTTCTGTTGAAAAAGCTCTTGAGCAACACAAACTAAAATTAGACTTTAACGAGGAAGATGGCGAACACATCTTTGTTAAGAGTAATCTTAAAAAACGTAAAGTTTACATTAAAGATATTAAATGGATTGAAGCGCTTGGTGATTATGTAAAATTAGTTACCGAAGAGACAAGCCTGGTTGTTTTATCTACAATGAAAGCTTTTGAAAAAGAATTACCAGAAAATAAGTTTTTAAGAATCCATAAATCTTATATCGTTAATCTGGACAAGATCGATCGATTCAATAGTAAAAATGTTGAAGTTGGTGCTTATGAGATTCCTTTAAGCAGGAACAAAAAAACCCAACTGGTTGATGCCTTAAATAACATTTAGAGATTTTGAAATAATCTATCTCTCACTAAAAGTTGTCAACATTTAAAATCGTTTTAACCGACCTAAATTCTTTAATACTGAAGAAGCTGTTATTTATTTTAATAATAGCTTCTTTTGTTTTTGATAAGGATTGCCCTTGAGGTATTTTTATCAAAATGTTTTTATGGTACTGGTTCCTTATTCTTGAAATAGGTGGCGACTCGGGACCAAGAACATAATCTGCAAAAACTTGGCGCAACGATTTTGCCAACCAAATTGAAGCTTGCTCTACCCTATTAAAATCTTTATGCTTTAAGGTTATCTTTATCAATTTATAAATTGGCGGGTACTTAAAATTATATCTGTCGTTCAACTGCTCCTTAAACATATCTATATAATTGTTTGTAGAGACCTGTTGCAAAATATTATGATGAGGGTTATACGTTTGAATTAACACCTTGCCACGCTCATTGGTACGCCCTGCTCTCCCAGCAACCTGCATCATTAACTGGAAGCTTCGTTCATGCGCCCTAAAATCGGGGAAATTTAGCATGGTATCTGCATTCATTACACCAACCAGCTTCACGTTTCTAAAATCCAAACCCTTAGTAAGCATTTGGGTGCCTACCAAAATATCAATTTCCTGCTGCTCTAAGGCCGTGATAATCTTTTCGTACCCATATTTGCCACGCGTGGTATCCAAATCCATTCGGGCAACTTTATGGTTAGGAAACAATATTTTCACTTCCTCTTCAATCTGTTCGGTACCAAAACCCTTGGAGTCTATTTCTGAACTTCCGCAAGCTTCACAGTTTAAATGCATGACCGCATTATACCCGCAATAATGGCATCGCAATTGATTTCTATATTGATGGTATGTTAAACTTACATCGCAATTAGGGCACTGTGGAGAATGCCCGCAAGTAATGCACTCCACTATGGGAGAAAAGCCCCTTCTATTTTGAAACAATATAATTTGATAACCTTCTTCCAGAGTTTCTGCCATAGTTTCAAGAAGCGTATCACTAAAATGTCCTTTCATACGCTTACGCTTATACTTATCTTTCAAGTCTACCAATTGAATATCTGGCATTAACACATTATTAAAGCGCTTGGCTATCTCGGCAAAACCATACTTGCCCTGTTTCACATTAAAAAAACTTTCCAAACTAGGCGTGGCTGACCCTAATAGGGTTTTTGTCTGATGCATACTAGCCACAACAATAGCTGTATCACGGGCATGATAACGCGGGGCGGGATCGAATTGCTTGAAGGACTGTTCGTGTTCTTCGTCAATGATAATGAGTCCTAAATTACTAAACGGCAAAAACACCGACGACCTTGCCCCCACAACAATCTGGGCTTTTGCCACATTGTGCAACACATTATTCCAAACCTCAACACGCTCATTTGTAGTGTATTTTGAATGGTATACCGAAACACTCTCTCCAAAATAACGTTGTAGCCTACTAATAAGCTGGGTAGTCAACGCTATTTCAGGCAATAAATAAAGCACTTGCTTGCCTTGCGCTACAACATCTTCTATTAATTTTGAATAGACTTCTGTTTTGCCAGACGATGTAACTCCATGGAGCAATGTTACGTTATGGCTGGCAAACGATTTTTTTATTGCCTCCAATGCCTGGACTTGTTCTGCATTGAGCGTTTTTGTCTCCAATGCATCATTACCGGTATATTGAACCCTGTCGGTTTGAATATGATATTCCTCGAGAACCCCTTTATCTATTAAGGCCTTAATAATTGCTGACGATGCATTACTTTGGCTTGACAAATCTGCAACCTTAACCGGTTTTTTTGTTTTTGCCGCTATCGAAAACAAAGTCAGTACAACATCCTTTTGTTTATGTGCCCGCCCTAAATCTTCCAATAAATTTTGCAGTGCTGCTTCTGAAGTATAATAACCATGCAACTTCACATAACGCACCAATTTAGGCTTATACTTTTCGTAAACCTCTTCCTCCAGATAAACGGCTTTCTTTTCTATTAACCTTTTAATGGTGGGTAGCACTTGTTTTTTGTCAAGTATCCCCATAACATCCTGAATCTTTAAGGACGACTGGTGCTGCAAGGCTTCAAAAACCAAAAACTCATCATCTTCCAGCAGCGATTCATCAATAGCAGTGTCACTGGTCCTAGCTATGCTCGTCTCGCTCTCCAAAATAAAAGCACTCGGTAAAGCTGCTCGCATAACATCACCCAATGTACACATATAGTACGACGCTATCCATTGCCAAAGCTGTAACTGAAATTCATTTACCAAAGGCTTATCATCCAAAATTTGATGTATTTCCTTCGCCTCGTAAGCCGTTGGCCCCGTTTGATGGATATTGGAAACTATACCCGTATAAATTTTAGATTTCCCAAATGGCACAGCCACCCGCATGCCCTTTTTAAGAAAATTAAATTCTGAAGCCGTAATGCTATAGGTAAACAGCTTTTGAAGCGGAACAGGAATGATAACATCTATAAAATAGCCCATAACCTATCTTCTTTTGCGAAGTGTATTTAAAGACACATTAAGTTCATAGCCCAACAATAAAATATTAGCATTGAGCCATAAATAAAATAGCAGGATTAACAACGCCCCAATAGATCCATACAATTTATTATACTGACCAAAATTTTCAATGTAAATACCAAACAGGTAAGACGTTAAAATAATGAGTAGGGTGGTAAACAAAGCCCCTATTGAAAAAAATTTAGACTCTTTTCCTTCCCTTGTACCAAAATAATATAATGTGGCGGTAGCCATATAAACCATGACAACGAAAAACACATACTTAGCGATACCGTACCAAAACACAGTGTCTGGCTCTACATAGCCTGTACTATTTAGCGCATCTACCAATTCTTGTACTACATAAATTTGAAAATATCCCAAAACCACAATGGTAATAATAAGTAAGAAGGCCAATATTAAAGCAATACCCAAAGCATACAAATACTGCTTAAACACATTTCTGGTTAATTGTTCATGATAGGAGTTTTCGAATCCAGAAAAAATAGCATTTACCCCATTAGCCATTAAAGCGATGGACAACACAAAAACCGAAGACAACAATCCGCCCCGTTTGGAGTTTTCAATATTTTTAAAGATGTTATCGAAGAAAAAATCGGAAGTGCTAGGTGGCAAAAACGAGGTTAAAAAATTCATGAAGTCCTCTTGAAAACTATCTATAGGAATTTCTGGAATAACAATTATAACAAACAACAAAAAAGGAAACAATGCTGTAAAGAAACTAAATGCAATGGCACTGGCCCGTGTTGTTAAAGCCCCTTTTACTATTCCTGTTATGTACAGTTCAAGCAAATCGTAAAAAGACAATCCTTCAAGACCCGGTAGTTTTATTTGCTTAAAAAAGCGAACCAAAACATTTAACACAGGAATTTTATCAAGATTATCTTCTATAGGCTTAGTCATTAAAATACTATTTGTTTTGGCTAAATTTATATATGCAATTTATACAAAAAACAACCAACAAATGCTTCAACGAACAATTATTTAACCGCTTTTAGACTCAAGTCCATATTATAAACCGAATGGGTTAAAGCACCGCATGAAATATAATTAACACCACACTCCGCATAATGCCTAATGGTAGTTTCATTAATGTTTCCGGAGGATTCAATAAGGCATTTATCCCCTATTAACTTTACAGCTTTTCGAGTATCTTCATAATCGAAATTATCTAATAAAATTCTGTGAATACCATCGTTTCGCAATATCTCTTCAACCTCTAGCAAATTTCTAGCTTCTACCATAATAAGCAAGTCCTTTTCGGTTTCTTTTAAATACTGCTTAGTGGTTTCAATGGCTTTGGTAATACCTCCAGCAAAATCGATATGATTGTCTTTTAGCATGATCATGTCGTACAAGGCAAATCTGTGGTTTTCACCGCCTCCAATTTTTACGGCCCACTTTTCCAAAACACGAATACCCGGCGTGGTTTTTCTGGTATCCAAAATTTTTGTTTTAGTGCCTTTCACCAAATCGACATATAGCTTTGTTTTTGTGGCAATGGCACTCATACGCTGCATGGCGTTTAAAACCGTGCGCTCGGCTTTTAATATGGATTGTGAAGGCCCTTCAACATACATTACAATATCACCAAAGGTCACCTCTGTACCATCTTCAATAAGGACATCAATTTTTAAACTCTTATCTACATAAGCAAAAACTTTTTTAGCAAAATTAACCCCTCCTATAACCCCTTTGTCCTTAACCAACAGCTTAGCTTTTCCTCTTGCATTTTCGGGTATGCACGCCAACGAGCTATGATCTCCATCGCCTACATCTTCATTTATAGCACTAGTAATTATGCGTCTTACTTCTGAATCAAAGTGTTCTTGTGTAATCATAATCTAAAAGTTTGATGCTAAAATAAGAAATTGATTGACGAAATAATATTTTACATTTAGCTATTTTTTAAATTTTATATAGTTTAATACCGCAAAGGAAAACGTAAATCTTAATTTTGCCTAATGAGAATAAAACTAATAGCCATTGGAAAAACTGACAACAAGCAACTTATCGCTTTAATAGAGGACTACACCAAACGTTTGGGCTTTTATATCAAATTTTCTTTCGACATCATTCCCGATATAAAAAATGCTAAAAACCTAACCGAAGAACAACAAAAAGATAAGGAAGGAAAACTCATTTTAAACCATATTACCCCTTCAGACGTTTTAGTTTTATTAGATGAAAACGGACAGCAATTCAGCTCCGTTTCATTTTCTAAATATTTACAGAAACATATGAACTCTGGTATAAAGCAACTTATTTTCGTTATTGGTGGCCCTTATGGTTTTTCTCAAGAAATCTACCAACGCGCCAACGAAAAAATAGCCTTATCTAAAATGACGTTTTCCCATCAAATGATACGTTTGTTCTTTATAGAACAATTGTATCGCGGGTTCACCATTTTACGAAATGAACCTTACCACCACCGTTAATGTTTTACAAAAACATGTTTCCTCTTTTTCAACTGTATTTCTAAGTCCTTAATGGTTTTCTTAACAGCATTTTCGAATGTGCTTTCGTTTGAAGTTGCAAATAATCGAGGCCCTGGGGCACTTAATTCAATTTTACAGATTTTTCCATTTTCGTTGTCGTTATGCTCTATTTCAAAATGGACTTCGGCATTGATGATCCAATCGTATTTTTGGTTAAGTTTATTTAATTTTTCTGTTACATAAGTGTTCATGGCTTCACTGGTTAGCATATGAACGTATTGAATGTTAATCGTCATAGTTCGTTCTTTTTAATCTGTTAAAATAATACTCTAAAATAGCAAAATTTAAAAAAGGGGCTTCTAACAAAAATCATAAAAAAGATATAAAAAATTACAGCTGCTCGGATTTAGCCTATAATTATTGGATATGAGCTACAGATTTAATTCTTACGATTAAAGGAATTGAAAAGCCAGCCAAGAACTGTATGATATTGAACAATAGAGATTGAAAATTAGAGGTTAGAAATCAACTAACAACTAACGACCAAACTACCGCAAAAGCGATTGGAGCGGCAGCTTTTTTAAAATTCCAAAAATTTTAAAAAACTATAGCGGAAAGCGCGGTGGCTTGCCATTTGCCCTAAAAACCATCTGCAAAGATGATGTTAGCCATGCGCACTAATTACTTACAGTTTTAAATTTGGCTTTTAACTAAATTTGAAGAAGCCATTAATTTTGTAGTTTCCTCTATTCCTTTTAACGGAATTAACCTTTTAGGCCCTCTTGCCAATGCCGCTTTATAAAGAGCTAACGCCTCTTGTGGCCTGCCCTGTAAGTTTAGGAATTTAGCATACAATTCTTTTGTTGGCATTAATATATCTGGCGGGCCGTAGCTATAAGGGACATTATCTTCTAGGTCTACAGAGGTCTTGAAAAATTGTTCGGCCACATCAAGCTCTTCTTTCAACCAGGCCGCAAGTCCCAATAACTGCGTATTCATAACTTCAGCACGTTTAACATCCGTTCTATTGGGAAGCGATCTCTCGGACGACGCACATAAACTGCCTCCATTACTTATATTATCAACTAAAAGCGATTCCTGCTTTATCTCACCTTCCAAACCGCCAATTATTTTATTTAATGTTCCTACTTCTTTATTCTTGAAAGCTTTCATGCCCTCAATAAAATAATTTTGGGCTTTAACCGAAATGTTCATCCCCGTTATATCAATCTCTACGTTTGCTATAGCATGGCCCCAGAGATCTGTCTCAGCAAGAAAAGTTCCTTTTAAAAACAAAAGGTGTGCTCTTGCCCTTTTAGATGGTTTTTCTTTACAGTATTTTTGCATGTCCCAGACCATTTTTTCGGCTTCTTCCACCTGTTCCTTTTGTAAATATCCATACTCTAACCAGTGGTAAGCATGATAGCCACGGGCATCATTATCCAACCCTTTATCGCGCATTCTTTTTAAACTCGCTCCATAAGAATCTATATTAGAAGCAACCACCTTATCCCACATTCCCAGGGCAACATAAATATGTGATGGCATATGCAAGGCATGGCTGGCATCTGGCGCTACCTTTGCATAAGAGTTCGCCGCATCTAGCGCCAAGTGCGCATGCTTAGGGTCATCATAAGAATGTATTAAATAATGTAGCGCTCCTGGGTGCTTCGCATTTTTTTCTAGAATTTTATTGGCAACCGTTGCGCCTTCTCCATAAATGGAATCATTTCTTCCCTCTGAAACCGATCCCAATAGGGATAAGGCATAAAAAGCTGCTATTTCATTCTGGTCGGGATATTTATCATATAACGATTTCATGAACGCCATATAACTCTTATCCCGTTCATTTTTTGGGGTTTTTGGCTTATACAGTATTTTTATAGCTTCCAACAGGTCTTTTTCCACAGGATTTAACCCAGTTGCATTTATTAGATCTATCTTTTCAACAGCAGCAACACCATCTTGATAGTCTTGCTCCCGCCAAAGGCTATGATTATAGGTCATGGCTTCCCCCCAATAGGCCATAGCCATATTAGCGTCTAATTTTTGCGCCTCTACAAAAGCCTCTCTTGCATCTTGATATTCAAAACTATGCAGCAACAACAACCCCTTTTCAAAAAGCTGAAGGGCTTGTGCTTTTCCTGTAACTTCAAAATCAACAATCCCTAAATATGTTGGTGACTCTTCCTTATTTTTGCAAGAAGTCATTATAACGAGAAAAACAAAAATGACAATTGGTTTCATTGGCTGGAATATTTAGTTTTTATGACATCAAAAATCTTGTTGTTTTAAAGATACGTAATATTTTTATCGGAAATTAGCAGCGTATTAAGATTATTTACCCTAATCTTAAACACAATACTATTAAAACCTAAAACCATTAATTTTGACAAAACTTGTTTTCGCTACAAATAATTTGAATAAAATAAAAGAAGTTCAAGCGTTGTTACCGTCAAACATTAAACTTTTAAGCCTAAAGGATATTGGATGCTTTGAGGACATTCCCGAAACCCAAAGCACCATTGAGGGCAACGCTAGACAGAAATCAGACTATATAAAAGCAAACTATAACTACGACTGCTTTGCAGACGATACTGGATTGGAAGTTGAAGCTCTTAGTGGTGCTCCAGGCGTGTTTTCGGCACGTTATGCTGGCGACCATCGCAATGACGGTGACAATATGGACAAACTACTTCTCAACTTAAACCAGCATGAGAACAGAAAGGCACAATTCAAAACCGTAATTGCCTTACACTTAAACAACCAAACCCATATATTTACGGGTATTTGCAAAGGTGAAATAATTAATAACAAACTAGGCAGCAAAGGTTTTGGTTACGATCCAGTTTTTAAACCCAAAGGTTACGACCAAACTTTTGCACAAATGGATTT
This sequence comes from Aestuariivivens insulae, assembly GCF_022662195.1. Classification (GTDB taxonomy): domain Bacteria; phylum Bacteroidota; class Bacteroidia; order Flavobacteriales; family Flavobacteriaceae; genus Aestuariivivens; species Aestuariivivens insulae. The sequence continues at coordinate 24,308 of NZ_JAKMCS010000017.1, forward strand.
AGGCACAAAAAACAAGATAAGCCATCGTGGCAAAGCCATTTCACAGCTCATTACCTTTCTAAATACAACAACTATTTAAAAAACAAAAAAGGGTTGCCTGTTATTTAACTTTATGCTACCTTTAATATATGATGACCGAAGAAGCCATAGAAAAAGAGAATTTAGCCATTACAAAAGCTTATAAAGAATTACTTAAGGTTAGCTATCGAACACTATCCAGAGACGATAAAAAATTGATACGCAAGGCTTTTGATATTGCATTGGATGGACACAAAGACCAGCGCAGGAAATCTGGTGAAGCCTACATATTCCACCCCATTGCCGTTGCTAAAATAGTGGCCCAGGAAATAGGTCTGGATGCCACCTCAATTGCTGCCGCTCTACTACACGATGTTGTTGAAGACAATGAAGATTATTCTATTGACGATATTGAGCAACTTTTTGGTGAAACCATTGCTAAAATTGTAAATGGGCTCACTAAAATCTCTTCCTTAAGTAAAGAACAGGACATGGATGTTTCTTTACAGGCCGAGAATTTCAGAAAAATGCTCTTAACATTAAATGACGATGTTAGGGTAATTATTATAAAAATAGCAGACCGGTTACATAACATGCAAACCATGGACGCCATGCGCCCGGACAAACAAGTTAAAATAGCTTCTGAAACACTATACATCTATGCCCCTCTGGCCCACAGAATAGGGCTCTACAATATAAAAACAGAACTCGAAGACCTTGGATTAAAGTACACCGAACCTGAAGTTTACAATGATATTTTAAATAAAATAAAGGAAAGCAAGGAAGAACAGGATCTGTACATAGAACAGTTTAGCTCAGTCATTAAAAATTCTTTGGACAAAGAAAACATGAGCTACACCATAAAAGGACGTCCTAAATCTATTTTTTCCATTAGAAGGAAAATGGTAAAACAAGGCGTTTCCTTTGACGAGGTGTACGATAAGTTTGCCATTAGAATCATTTATAGCAGCGATGAAATAAACGAAAAATTCTTGGCCTGGAAAATTTATTCAATTGTAACTGATCATTTTCGTCCTAACCCTACCAGATTACGCGACTGGATTTCATCACCAAAATCGACTGGTTATGAAGCCCTTCACATAACAGTAATGGGCCCTAAAGGCAGATGGGTTGAAGTACAGATACGCAGTGAACGGATGAATGAAATTGCCGAAAAAGGTTATGCAGCACACTACAAGTATAAGCAATCAGATGAAAAAGAGGACAGTCTAGAGAACTGGATCAATCGCTTACAAGAGGCCCTTGAAAACCCACACCTTAATGCTGTAGATTTTGTAGAGCAATTTAAGCTCAACCTATATTCACAGGAAATATTTGTATTTACCCCAAAAGGTGAACTAAAATCGTTACCCAAAGGAGCAACAGCTTTAGACTTTGCCTTTAGCATACATACCGAAGTGGGCATGAGAACCCGTGGCGCTAAGGTTAATGGCAAATTGGTTCCCTTAAGCCATATGTTACATAGTGGTGACCAAGTAGATATACTAACTTCTGAAATTGCCAAACCAACAGCCAACTGGCTAGATTATGCAACAACGGCGAGAGCACGAAGTAAAATTAAATCGGCTTTAAAAGAAGATAAAAAACTAATAGGCCTAGACGGCAAAGAAATTTTAAGACGAAAATTAAGGCAACTTAAAATTAACCTTAGCGAGCAAACCGTAAATGATTTGGTACGCTATTTTAAGCTTAAAACAAGTCTCGACCTATTTTACCGTGTTGGTATTGGCTCCATAGACAATACCATGCTAAAAGATTATGCAGCCTCTAGGAGCAATGCTTTTGTTAGCTATATAAAAAATAAAATTTCACGTAAGCCAACAATTAGCAAGGAAGATATAGAAAAAGACGAGGTTACCGCAAAATACGACCTACTTGTTTTTGGCAAAGAAGAAGAAAAGCTGGATTATAAATTAGCCAATTGCTGTAATCCCATTCCTGGCGATGAAGTGTTTGGTTTCCTTACAGTTTCTGAAGGTATAAAGGTGCACAAAAAAAATTGCCCTAATGCGTTAAGCCTACAATCCAATTACGCTTACAGAATAATCCAAGCCAAATGGATAGACTCAACACAACAGGAGTTCTTAGTAAAAATAGAGGTTTCCGGTATCGATCACTTGGGGCTTGTTAATGAAATTACACAAATAATTTCCTCAAACATGCATGTTAATATGAAAAGCCTTAATTTCGAAACAGACGACGGCTTATTTTCAGGTAGAATCAATGCCGTTGTTAAGAACAATACCATGTTAAAAAAGTTGTTAGAAAAACTTAAAAAAATTAATGGCATCGATAAGGTTAAAAGAGTGTAAAAAAATGTAAATTTGCCACGAAATTATGAGCACGAATTCTGAGACTAAAAATCAGGACATTGTAAAAAATGTCTTTACCGGCTTTTTAGAAGCTAACGGTCACCGAAAAACACCGGAGCGTTACGCTATACTTCAGGAAATATACAATCATAACGAACACTTCGATATCGAGTCTTTATACTTAAGTATGAAGAATAAGAAATATCGCGTTTCCAGGGCAACACTCTATAATACCATTGAACTGCTTTTAGAATGTGGTTTGGTTAGAAAACACCAATTCGGTCAAAACCAAGCACATTATGAAAAATCTTATTTCGATAAGCAACACGACCATGTTATCTTAACCGATACTGGTGAAGTTATAGAATTTTGTGACCCTAGGATCCAATCTATAAAAAAAACAATTGAAGAGGTTTTTGATATCGAAATTAACACTCACTCACTTTATTTTTACGGAAACAGAAAATCTCCCGTATCACCGGATAAGGATCAGGACGGGACAACCACTAATTAACTAATAACTTTACAATGGCAGTAGATTTACTACTAGGATTACAATGGGGAGACGAGGGCAAAGGAAAAATTGTTGATGTACTCACCTCCAACTACAACATTATTGCACGTTTTCAAGGAGGACCAAATGCTGGTCACACTTTAGTGTTTAATGGAAAAAAACATGTTTTACACACCATACCCTCGGGCATTTTCCATGATGATGCCATCAATTTAGTTGGTAATGGGGTGGTTATCGATCCCGTTATTTTTAAAGGCGAATTAGACAAATTAGATGAGCAGGGTGTCGATTATAGAAAATCATTACTTATTTCCCGTAAAGCCCATATCATTTTACCTACCCACAGATTATTGGATGCCGCTAGCGAAGCCTCTAAAGGAAAGGCTAAAATAGGCTCTACCCTAAAAGGTATCGGGCCAACTTATATGGACAAAACCGGTAGGAATGGTATTCGTGTTGGCGATTTGGAACTAAGCGATTGGAAAGAACGTTACAGAGCACTAGCCGATAAGCACGAGTCCATGATAGCTTATTACAATGTTGAGATTGAATACAACTTAGAAGAACTGGAGGCTGAATTCTTTAAAGCCGTAGATGTTCTAAAATCACTAACCTTTATAGATTCTGAAGAATACATCTACCAGGCCCAAAAGTCTGGTAAAACCATTTTGGCAGAAGGTGCGCAAGGTTCGTTATTGGATATTGATTTTGGAACCTATCCGTTTGTAACCTCAAGTAACACCACAGCTGCCGGGGCATGTACTGGCCTGGGTGTTTCTCCTAATAAAATTGGAGAAGTATTCGGTATTTTTAAAGCTTATACCACACGCGTTGGTTCTGGGCCTTTCCCTACCGAACTATTTGATGAAGATGGTGCTACTATGGCCAAAGTAGGTCATGAATTTGGCGCCACTACAGGACGTCCAAGACGTTGTGGTTGGTTAGATTTAGTAGCGTTAAAATACGCTTGTCAAGTAAATGGTGTTACCCAACTCATGATGATGAAAGGCGATGTACTTTCTGGTTTTAAAACATTAAAGATTTGTACCGCTTATAATTATAAAGGTGATATTATTGAACACTTACCTTATAATATCGAGCCAGAAAATGTACAACCTATTTATACTGAGTTTTCAGGTTGGGATGAAGATTTAACAACGATGTCTGAAGCTTCACAATTACCAAAAGCCCTTAACGATTATATTGATTTCTTGGAAAAAGAATTAGAGATTCCAATTACCATTGTTTCGGTTGGACCGGATAGAAAGCAGACCATTTTTAGAGGATAACCCTATTATATTTCATAAATGAACGCTCCAAAAACTATTTTGGAGCGTTTTTTGTTCCAGTATATCGAAACATTAATATTATCGCTATTTTTGCTACAAACTATTATAATTTGAATACATCATATAAACTTCCTATACTCATACTGCTTGGCCTTATTTCTATGTTTTCTATAGAAGCCCAACAAAAAAAGCGGATAGAAATTCAACAAGCTGGATTTTTAAATACAGATGAAGAAAAATTCCCTGGTGCTACAATTATAACCCGAGATGACAGTGGCCAAGTACACATTACCCACGAAAGTATTTCTTTGTGGTGCGACAGAGCCATACAATATAAAGCCGACAACTTTATAGAGGCCTATGGTAATGTAAAAATGATAGAAAGCGACACCATTACCATGGATGCTAAATATGTGGAGTACAGTGGCAAAACACAACTCGCCTTTGCTAGTGGCCACGTGATCCTAACAACCCCAGATTCCGAACTAAAAACAGACACACTTTACTTCGACCGTATAAAGCAACAGGCCTATTATAGAACTGGTGGCACCGTGGTTAAAGATACCTCGGGAACCATTACCAGTAAAATAGGTAGGTACTACATGAACTTAAAAAAATATAAGTTCATCGATGATGTGGTTCTGGTTAATAAAGAATCCACCATTAACACCAATTTTTTCGACTTTTACGAAGATACTGGCCATGCCTACCTTTATGGCCCCTCCACTATCACAACACCGGAAAGTAAAACCTATTGCGAAAGAGGCTTTTACAATACCGAACTTAAAATAGGCTACGCTGTTAAAAAGGCTAAAATAGATTACGACAACCGCATTGTTGAAGGCGACAGCTTATATTTCGACAACAATACCAACTTTGCATCGGCCACCAACCATATAAAAGTAACAGACACCATTAATAATAGTGTGGTTACCGGCCATTATGCCGAAGTTTACAAAGCCAAAGATTCTGTATTTATAACCAAGCGCGCCCTAGTAGCAACACTACAGGAAAAAGATTCCATTTACATTCACGCCGACACCTTAATGGTAACAGGAAAGCCCGAAAAACGAATTACCAGGGCCTTTAGAAATGTAAGGCTCTTTAAATCGAATATGAGTGGCAAAGCAGATTCCATTCACGTTAATCACGCTACAGGATTAACACAAATGATCAATATTTCGAAGCTTTCAAATAACGATCCATTTGCCGTTAAGCACAAACCCATTTTATGGAATATTAAAAATCAAATAACAGGAGACACCATTCATTTAAAATCGAATCCTGAAACCGAAAAAATAGATTCGCTTATTGTGTTCGATAATGCTTTTGTAATAAGCAAAGACACCTTAGATGCTGGATACAATCAAATAAATGGCAAAAAATTAATAGGGCTCTTTAATGACGACAATGAACTTTACCATGTAGACATCCTAAAAAATGCGCAATCTATTTATTACATGCGTAATGAAAACAATGAGCTGGTGGGTATTGACAAATCCAAATCGGGGAGTATTCAAATTTTTATATCCGATAGGGAAATTGATGAAGTTAGAAAGCTTAATCAAGTGGATGGAACAATCCATCCTGAATCTATGTTTCCAGAAAATGAAAAATTGCTAAAAGGCTTCGATTGGCGAGAGGAAGAACGCCCCTTAAGTATAGACGATTTGTTTAAAGACGATCTTCCTTTTGAATTACCTAAAATAAAAGGGCTGGAAGACTATAAGCCACAAGAAGACTTTTTTGATGAAGACATGATGGAGCGTATTGAAAAAGCAGACGAAGAGTCTACCTCAACTGCAGAAGATGAAGGTAAGGCCTCTAGAAATCTGCCTCAAGATGTAAAGGACAAAAGAAAACCCAAAGACCTAAAAAAGGTTCCCAAGTAGTTAAGCTATGAAATCCGATTTCTTTAAATACCAAGCCCAAACAACCCCTCACCCCATAGGCATGGAAATCTCCCATGCTTCTGGATCCTATGTCTATGACAGCAACAATACAGCTCATTTAGACTTTGTTTCCGGAGTTTCGGCTTGTCCACTAGGGCACAACCACCCCAAAGTAGTACAGGCTATAAAAAATCAATTAGACCGCTACATGCATGTTATGGTATATGGTGAATACATACAGGAACCAGCCGTACAACTCACCAAACTATTAGCTAAAAACCTACCCAGCCATTTAGAAAAGACTTATTTAACCAATTCGGGAACAGAAGCCATAGAAGGCGCCATAAAATTAGCAAAGCGTGCTACGGGAAGAAGTGAGGTAATCGCTGCAAAACAGGCCTACCATGGCAATACTATGGGAGCCATGAGCGTGATGGGGTTTGAGGAACGCAAACAAGCCTTTCGCCCGCTTATTCCCCATGTAAGGTTCATCGAGTTCAATAATAAAACCGATTTAGAGCATATCACCCAAAATACAGCTTGCATTATTTTAGAGACCATACAAGGAGGTGCAGGTTTTATTGAGCCCAAAGATGGGTATCTAGAAGCCGTTAGAAGCCGTTGCGACCAAACGGGCACCCTACTTATATTGGATGAAATCCAGCCAGGTATTGGCAGGACTGGGAAACTATTTGGTTTTGAGCATTACAATTGCGCTCCCGATATTTTGGTTACGGGCAAAGGCCTTGGCGGTGGCATGCCAATTGGTGCCTTTACGGCATCTAGCGTACTAATGGACTCGCTACAAAACCATCCAAAACTGGGGCATATTACTACTTTTGGAGGACACCCTGTTATTGCTGCTGCTGCATTAGCAACGCTTCAAGAAATAACGAATAGCGATTTAATGGCACAAAGCCTAGAAAAAGAAAAATTGTTTAGAAAGCAGTTAAAGCACCCACTCATTAAAGAAATACGTGGCATTGGTTTAATGCTGGCTTTAATCATGCCTTCAAAAGCTATTGCCGATCAACTCATTATCGAAGCCCAAAAACACGGACTTATCTTGTTTTGGTTACTTTTTGAAACCAGAGCAGTACGTATTACCCCACCTTTAACGATCACAAACGAAGAAATAACGAAAGGCTGTGGCATCATTATTGATATATTAAACAACATCGAATAGATTTCAACCCATTGAATATCAACTAAAAACACATCACATTAAAGCAATAGCCTCAAAAATGTTCATTACTTTGTTAAAAACATTTGTTGAATTCACCCTAAAAAAAAGAATAGAACCTTAAATTTATTGAGGTAGAACTTTACTATCGTGCCTATGGAGTTTAGTCAAGACGACAACAACAACTTGCCACTATCAAAATTCGAATCGATGTTAAAAACAAACCATGTGTTGTTTTTTGACTCAGAAGAATTTGAAAACATTATCCACCACTACCTTAATCACGGTAAGATAGCCCTAGCCAAAAAGGCCATTAAACTAGGGTTAGACCAACACCCTACTTCCATAAACCTGAAATTGTTTAAAGTTGAAGTATTTGTGTTTGAAGACAAGCTAATTGAAGCAGACGAACTACTCAATACATTGTACAGTATAGATCCGGCTAATGAAGAAATTTATATCCAAAAAGCGAATATTTTATCGAAAAAAGACGAACATAAAAAAGCCATTAATGTTCTAAAAAAAGCCTTGGACCTTACAGACGATGTGGTAGACATTTATTCGCTAATAGGTATGGAGTATCTATTTTTAGATGAATTTGAAAATGCCAAGACCTACTTTATGAAGTGTCTCGAAGAAGACCTACAAGATTACGCGGCGCTTTATAACATCATTTACTGTTTTGACTTTCTTAATCAAAACCAAGATGCCATAGAATATCTAAACATATTCTTAGACAAAAATCCCTATTGTGAAGTGGCATGGCACCAATTGGGCAAACAATACCTCGAACTCAAAAAGTACCGGAAAGCGTTAGCGGCTTTCGATTTTGCCATTATTTCTGATGATACTTTTGTTGGGGCTTATTTAGAACGCGGTAAAGTTTTAGAAAAACTAAAACGCTACGACGAAGCCATTGAGAACTACAATATAACGCTTAAACTGGACGACCCAACATCCTTTGCTTTATTACGAATAGGAAGTTGCTATGAAAAATTGAACAATAACGAACTTGCCGTTCAATATTACTATAAAACAGTCCATGAAGACCCTTTATTGGATAAAGGCTGGATAGCAATAACAAAATTTTACAATAAGAACAAAAATTACCAAAAAGCACTACACTATATCAATAAGGCCATTAACATAGATTCTGAAAATGTGACCTATTGGAAACTATACGCCCAAATAAACCATCGATTAAACTTTTTTGAAGAAGCAGAACGCGGCTATAAAAAAACCTTGGAACTTGGTAATTACGAATTAAACACATGGCTTTCAAGAGGTGATTTGCTTATTAAATTGGGCGAACTGGAAGCATCGGTTTACAACTTCGAACAAGCCATTGAATTTTACCCAGAAAACGCAGAATTGGAATACCGCTTGGCAGGATTGTTTTTTGTTTTAAATGAAAATGACAAAGGTTCGTTCCATCTTAAAAATGGACTTCGTTACAACAAAGAATACGCCTTCATTATAGACGAACTCTTTCCAGAGGTCACTAATAAAATTCAAGTTAAAAATCTGCTAAAAACCAATCTTTAAACTGTTCTTAGTCTAAAATACATATCTTTGATTTTTGCTAAAAACCAAAATATGCAAAGACGATTAGCTGACTATTTAATCATATCCCTGAAAGGTATCGCCATGGGTGCCGCCGATGCCGTACCAGGAGTTTCAGGAGGAACCATTGCTTTTATCTCTGGCATTTACGAAGAACTCATTACAACCATAAGCAATGTAAATCCATCTCTTTTTAAAACGCTTTTCAAAAAAGGGCTAGTCCCATTTTGGAAAGCACTGAACGGCAACTTTTTATTGGCCCTGTTATTAGGCATCATTGTAAGTTTTGTAAGTTTTATGAGGCTTGCTAAATACTTATTGGAACACCATCCCATTTTAATTTGGTCTTTCTTTTTCGGGCTTATTGTAGCCAGTATTTATTTTGTTGGCAAGCAAATAAAGCTATGGAATATCCCCGTTGTAGTAGCTTTAATCATTGGAGCAGGTATTGCCTTTTATGTGAGTCAATTGCCTTCGCTAGGAACAAACGACCACCTATGGTTTTTGTTTTTCGCTGGAGCTGTAGCTATTTGTGCGATGATCTTGCCAGGCATTTCTGGATCTTTTATACTTATTATTTTAGGGGCCTATAAAACACTAAGTGATGCTCTACACGATTTCGACATAAAAAAAATTCTAGTCTTTGTAGCTGGGGCAGCAATAGGGCTTTTAAGTTTTAGCCATGTTTTAAAATGGCTCTTTAAGCACTATCATAATATCACCCTAGCCTTGTTAACAGGTTTTATTTTTGGGTCTTTAAATAAAGTTTGGCCCTGGAAAGAAACCCTTACATGGCACACCAACTCCAAAGGTATAAAGGCTCCTTTATTACAAAAAAGCATCTCCCCGTTTTCATTTAACGGAGACAACCAATTGCTATTTGCCATACTATTAATGGTCGTTGGTTTTTTAACTATTTTTAGTTTAGAAAAATTAGGCAATAAAAACGTTTAAATGGAAAGTACCAGAACACTTACCGATAAAATTTTTCTCGTCCTTAAAGGGTTGGGCATGGGTGCCGCCAATAAGGTTCCTGGTGTTTCTGGAGGCGTTGTGGCATTTGTTGCTGGGTTTTACGAAGAGTTTATTTATTCGCTTCAAAAGATAAACCGAAAAGCCTTTTTATTGCTCATTAACCGTCGCTACAAAAGCTGTTTCAATTATATAAACGGACGCTTTCTGCTCTTGCTATTCCTGGGCATGATAGTGAGTTATTTTAGCGTTTCCAAGCTCTTAGACTACCTTATATTTCATTATGAACTATACGTGTGGAGCGTATTTTTTGGTATGATTATAGGCTCTATCTATTACATAAACAAAGATTTTAGAGATTGGAACTACAAAACCTATACAGCATTGACTATTGGAATTATCCTTGGTTTAAGCATTAGCTTTCTGAGTCCTGCAAAAGAAAATGACAATCTTTGGTTTGTGTTCTTTTGTGGTATTATAAGTGTTTCGGGCATGACGCTCCCAGGGTTTTCGGGATCGTTCATTCTTATTCTATTGGGTAATTATGTGTTATTATTGGTCGACTCGGTAAATGCGCTTTACGATACATTTTATGAAATATTAGGAGGCAACTTTTCTTTTATAGAAAACCATGAACGTATAAAAATGCTAAAGGTTCTAGCCGTCTTCACATTAGGTTCTGTAACAGGATTGGTAACATTTTCCCATCTGTTAAGTTATATTTTAAAGCATTATAAGAGCATTACACTTTCAACGATTATTGGGTTTATTATTGGTTCATTAGGCGTAGTATGGCCCTGGAAAGAGACCATATATAAACACAATGAAAGTGGTGAGTTAATATTCGATTCAACCGGAAAAAAAATAATTGAAAACTACCAACGTTACATTCCCGAATTAAACCAAGAAACACTATATGCCGTTTTATTTATTCTATTGGGGATTGTAATTGTTCTAGCTTTGGAAGCTTATGGCGCAAAAACAAGAAAATACAATGCATAAATTAGGCCTTTTAGGAAAAAACATATCTTACTCCTTTTCAAGAGCATATTTTAAAAGTAAATTTGAAAGGGAAGGCATTTCAGATTATAGTTATGAAAATTTCGATTTAGAGCATATCGATTTATTGCCTTCAACAATAAAGGCCAATCCTAACTTAAAAGGACTAAACGTAACGATACCCTACAAACAAGAAGTCATCCCGTTTTTGGATAAGTTAGACAAAAAAGCCGAAGAAATAGGGGCTGTAAATACAATCAAAATCACCAATGACGGCAAACTTATTGGCCACAATACCGATTGTTATGGTTTTGAAAAATCCCTTAGTCCCTTATTAAACCCTAAACATAAATCGGCTTTAATTTTAGGCACAGGAGGTGCCAGTAAAGCGATAGCATATAGCTTAAAAAAGTTAGGCATCTCTTATAAATATGTTTCAAGAAAGGCTTCAGAGCATGTAAGTTTCACCTATACCGATTTAACCGAAACCATTATAAAACAGCACTTAATCATTATAAACTGCACCCCTTTAGGCACTTTCCCAAATATAGAAGACTGCCCTAGTATTCCATATCATGCCATCACCAAAGACCATGTTTTATATGACTTAATCTATAATCCAGAAGAAACCACCTTTTTAAAACGGGGCAAGGCCAATGGTGCAACCATTTGTAATGGTCAAAAAATGCTGGAATTACAGGCAGAAAAATCTTGGTCTATATGGAGTTCGCCTTAAAATCGTGTGTTTTACATACTTAATCCAATGCTTTGCTTTGTAAATCCTTAGGTAGTTAGTATATTTATACCTATTATTGTTTGTATTTACCATACTCTAGAATGGTATTTTTTACTTTAAAAACATTTATTTAACGACCCTAAACATTTTTAAAATGTCTGAGATTGATAACCTGCAAAAAGCAGAAGGAGAACAAGAAATTAAAAAAGAGGCCCACACAGAAGTCAGTAACCAAGAGGTTGCAGATAGCCCTATTTCAAATACCGAAACTTCGGAAAAGGAAACAGAGCAACAACAAAATGAAGTTGAGGCTAATACCGATTCTACTAAAGCCAAAGACCATACTGTCGATAAACCTGAAGCCCATGATAATGGGGAAGTTCTAGGTGAAACTGAAGCTTCCAATGCCAAAAATACCGAAGATGTCGATACTTCAGAAAAGGAAACAGAGCAACAGCAAAATGAAGTTGAAGTTAATACCAATTCTGCTAAAGCCGAAGACCATACTGTCGATAAACCTGAAGCCCATGATAATGGGGAGGTTTTAGGTGAAACTGAAACTTCCAATGCCGAAAATACCGAAGATGCCCATACTTCAGAAAAGGAAACAGAGCAACAGCAAAATGAAGTTGAGGCTAATACCGACTCTACCAAAGCTGAAGACAACACAGGCGATAAATCTGAAGCCCAAAATGACGATGAAGTTTTAGATGAAATAGAAGCATCCAATGCAGAAGATGCCGAAGATGAGGGTAACAAAGACAGACATACCATCGAGGTAAAAGAATACGATAAAATGTCGTTAGAGGCATTGGCCATAGAACTTGAAAGACTGTTAAGAAACGAAAAGGTTCAAGCCATAAGGTCACATGTTCAGCATATAAATAATGAATTCAAGTCCAAATTTCAGGCTTTAATAGACGAAAAAAAGACCGAATTTATAAATGATGGCGGTAACGAGATAGATTTCTATTATAGCTCACCTGTTCAAAAAAGGTACAAACAAGCTTATAAAGAATACCGTCACAAGCTAAACGAGCACTACCAAAATCTAGAAAAAAACCTAAAGCAGAACTTAGCAGAAAAGCTTGAAATTATAGAAGAGCTAAAAGGGTTAATCAATGTTGAGGAAAATATCAACACAACCTACAAGCACTTTAAAGAATTACAAGAACGCTGGCGTAATACAGGACCTATACCTAGAGACAAATACAACAATGCATGGAATAGCTACCACCATCATGTAGAAATGTTCTATGATTTTCTGCACTTAAACAGAGACTTACGGGATTTGGATTTTAAACACAATCTCGAAAAGAAATTAAAAATTATTGAGCGCGCCGAAGCCTTAGCTAAAGAAGATGATATCCTTTACGCCTTTAGGGAACTACAAGAGCTCCATAAAATGTGGAAAGAAGAATTGGGGCCAGTAGCAAAAGAACATCGTGAAAGTATCTGGGAACGCTTTAAAATAGCCACGAAAGAGATTAATGATAAGAGACAGCTTTATTTTAAGGAAATAGATAAGATTTATGAAAAGAATCTTGAAAAGAAAGAAGAGATTATAGCTAAAATAAGTGCAATTGCAGACGAAAACATAAATTCACACAATGGCTGGCAAAAGAAAATTAAAGAAGTTGAAGCATTAAGAGAAGCCTTTTTTAATGCTGGAAAAGTACCTTTAAAAGTTAACGAGGCTACCTGGGCAAAGTTTAAGGAAGTTGTAAGGAACTTTAATAGAAAAAAGAATGCTTTTTACAAAGATTTAAAAAAGGATCAATACAATAATCTTCAAAAAAAATTAGAGCTCATTAAAATTGCCGAGGACAATAAAGACAGTGAAGATTTTGAAACTGTTACACCATTAATGAAAAAAATCCAGAGCGATTGGAAAAAAATTGGCCATGTACCACGTAAGGACAGCGACAAGATTTGGAAGCGATTTAAGAAAGCTTGCAATTATTATTTTGATAGGATACATGCCAATAAAAATGCTGCCAATAAACAAGAACTGGAAGCTTTTAGCAAAAAGCAAGAGATGCTTGACACCCTTAAAAGTATAGAAATAAGTGGTGATAAAACTAAGGATTTAGAAACTATAAACGAACAAATTTCAATTTGGAAAGCCATAGGTAGAGTGCCTTACGACAAACGTTATATAGAAGGCAAGTTCTATAAAGCACTGGATAGTCTGTTTTTAGACTTAAAAATGGATAAGAGTGAAATTGAAATGATTAAGTTTGAAAACAAACTGGAACAACTTAATAACGAAGATAACTCTAAGCATTTAGATAACGAGCGTGCGTTTATAAGCAAGAAAATAACTGAAGTTAAAAGTCAAATAAATCAGTTGGAAAATAACCTGCAGTTTTTCACAAATGTAGATGACGACAACCCACTTGTTAAAGAAGTTCACAGCAACATCAAAAAGCACAAGGAAGAGTTAAAACTTTGGAAGAAAAAATTCAAAAAGATAAAAGAACTTTACTAACAAGTTTATCAAAATATAAAAATGCCTCTATTTAATAATAGGGGCATTTTTTATTTAAAAGCTTTTTGCCATCACCTGCTTCATCACAGAATAAGAAGTTGACGCTCCTGGCGAAGCTCCCAATAAAGCTGCAATGGATTTATCTTTGGAAACAATAATTTCTGTACCAAACTCCAACTTACCAAACCCTTTCTTGTTTCGCTTTATAATTTGAACTCGTTGTCCAGCAACCACCATTTTCCAGTCATCATTATCTGCATTAGGGTAAAACTCCCTAAGCATATCCATTCTGTCCTTAAAGGTTAGCCGTACTTGTTTAATTAAGTATTTTACCAAAGGTAAATTTTGATATCCAGCTCCCAATAAACTCATAATATTATCAAACTCTACAGACCTTGGCAAATCGAACATGGAGCCATGTTTTAAAAACTTGGTCGTAAACCCTGCAAAAGGGCCAAACAATAACTCTTTACGTCCATTAATAACTCGTGTATCCATATGTGGAACAGACATTGGTGGCGCACCACGTTTAGCCTTTCCATACGCTTTGGCATGATGTCTTTCTATAATTTCTGGATTTGTACAACGCAGCCAAAGACCACTTATAGGAAAACCTCCATAACCTTTAGATTCCTTTATATTTGCTTTATCCAACAAGGGTAGAGTACCTCCGCCGGCACCTATAAACACATAATTGGAAACAATTTTCCAATGCTTCCCTACATTCTGTCCTTTTACTGTAGTGAGCCAACGTTTATTATCTGTTTTTTGAAGGTTATAAACATTGCTATTATTTAGCAATTCAACATTTTTTTGCTTTCCTAAAAAACGAAAAATCTGATCTGCTATTTCACCAAAGTTTACATCATATCCATTATTGAAATAAGTTGCAGCAATATCTTCCTTATCAGATCGTCCTTCCATCATTAAGGGCAACCACTCTTTTATTTCATCCTTGTTATTAGAAAACGCCATACCACTAAAATGAGGGTATTCTTTTAAAATACGCCAGCGTTTCTCTAAAAAGGCAACATTCTTTTTGCCTTGTACAAAACTAACGTGAGGAACCTCATTAACACATTTAGACAAATTATTAATGTACCCTTTTTCGGCACAGTACTTCCAAAAATTAAATGTCTCTTTAAATTGTTCCGAAATTTCAATAGCCTTCTTAATATCTATTTCCCCTTTCTTTTCTGGAGTGTAGTTTAGCTCACAATTACCCGCATGTCCTGTTCCTGCATTGTTCCATGCCTCTGAACTTTCCTCTGCCATCTTAGGAAGCTTTTCTATTATGGTAATTTTTTTTCCGGGAAACTTTTCGAAGAGTAAAATAGCGAGGGTAGCACTCATGATACCCCCTCCAATCAAGACAAATTCTGAATGTTTTATAGTCTGGGCCATTTTAAAATATGCTTATTTAAAATCGCCTGCAAAGATAAACGTTTCCCAAAGTTCTTTAAATTTTAGAAATGCCTATTTATTTTATTTGTGAATAAATGAAATAATTGAAAAATTATTAAAAACCCATCAAAACTTAGCATAAAAAACTAAACATTATAAAACCACTAGAGTTGCTTAGCCTCTTACCAAAACACACCTCTTTTGCCCAATACTATTCTTATATTTCTAAGTTGAATGCTTTTAAGGCTTTAGAAACCATTGTTTTATTTTACACCTGCCAAGTAAAGTCCTATTTTAATCATTACATTTTATCCTGTACTTACTTAATGTTTCACCATTTTTCCTTTTCAGAACTAATATATCCCCTAAATAATTTTGAAATGGATTTAGTTTCTCCTACGATAGTAAGAATATCGTCTTCCTGTAACAGAGTAGATCCATTAGGTGTAAATGTCTTATTCTTCCTTTCAATTAAAGCTACCAAAACATCTTTAGGCAACTGCACTTCCATTAACTGACGACCAATCATATCACTTTGTGACGTACCTTTTAACAATTTCACACTAACAAAGTTCTCATTTTGCAATAGGTATTCCTTTATTTCTCTATGACTATCCATAGCTATCAGATCTTCTACGACCCCATCTCTTTCTAAAATATCAACCAACCTAGACAGCATTCGCAACTGTTGCTTTGGTTTTTCGTCTGAATTAATTAGGAAACAACAAATGTGTATTGGCAACTTTTCTTCTCTATTATTTACTGGTATCTCCCCAGAAATAGCCATCTTGGAAACAACAATTTGCATGGAAGGGTGTAAAACATCTTTATATTTAGCATTAAAAACCAAAACCCCAGGCAAGGTTATTACTGTATCATCAAATAAAGACTGCATGAACTTGTCTTTTATACTTTTTTTATTCTTCTGCAATTCGGTTTCAAAATTATTGGACACTTTATCTAAAACCTTATCAATATCTATTGGTTTTTTTAGCATACTTATTTTGGAGTTAATCACCGTTTCATCAAAGGGATCTCCCTGGCGAAGCCCTTTTTCTTTTAAAATGGTCATTAATTCATTTTCCAATTCATCATACTGGTATTTCCCTAAAATCGCAAACCAATGAAATATAGCACCTTCTCGTTTTACTTTTCCCCTAGAATGAAAATGATACCAAATAAAACTCATAATAACAATGCCTGCTGTAAAAAGAATAGGCATCCATCCCAAATAAATAATTAGTATAAACGAAATAACGATTCCAATAATTTGCATAAATGGATAAAAGGGTGATAAGTAACCTGGGTCGTATGACTCTATTTTACTTTTCCTAAAAACAATGACTGAAAAATTGATGAATATAAAAATGAGTAATTGGAATGTGCTGGCCAATTTAACAATGCCTTCTTCTGACAAAAGCAGGATAAACAAAATAATAAATGCCGTTGTTAAGAATATGGCCATTACGGGTGTACCTCTACCTCCAATTTTAGACAAAACGGCTGGCAACAATTTATCCCGCCCCATTGCAAAAGGATATCGGGAAGCTGATAAAAGACCTGCATTTCCAGTAGAAGCAAATGCGGCAAGCGCTGCTAAGGACATTAACAATACCCCAACATTATCTGGTAGCCACTTAAACATTTGTGATGCAGCTACAGCGGCTGGTGCCATTTCTTTAGCAAATATTTCTGGATCGATAATGGCAACCATAATAAAAACACCCAAACCATAAATGAGTCCTGTTACAATTAAAGACAGAACCATTCCCAAGGGAATATTTTTTTCGGGGTTTTTAATTTCTTCAGCAACACTTACGATTTGGGTGAGCCCCAAATATGAAACAAAAACGAAACCTGCCGATGTAAATAATCCGCCTACACCATCAGACAAAAATGGTGTGAACTGAGCATTAAGAGCTTGCTTACTTATGTTGGTTCCAAAGCATATTGAATAAACACCATCAACAATAAAAGCAATCAAAATAACCAGCAGCGATGTTACAAATACCTTCTGGAATGCAGAGGTTTTTTTTGCCCCGACCAGATTTAAAACCATAAAAAACAGTGTGGCAACTATCGCTACAGTTTTGGTTGGAACCTCCCAAAATATAGCTGCATAAGCTCCAATACCTATAATTGCAAAGGCGGTCTTTAACATCAAGGCAAAATAGGTTCCAAGACCTCCTATAGTGCCCATTAAAGGACCGAGGCTTCTATCTAGAAAAAAATAGGCTCCACCAGATCGTGGCAAAGCTGTTGAAATCTCTGCAATACTAAACATTGAAGGGAGTATTAAAACTCCAGCTAACATATAGGCCAAAAATACAGATGCCCCTGTATAATGAGATGCTATTCCTGGCAGTAAAAAAAAGCCTGAACTAAACATAGCTCCTGTACTAATAGCAAAAACATCAAACAACCCTAACTCTTTTTTTAATCTCTTTTTCATAACCTAACATTCCAATCTGGAATAGTTTATTACTAATCTGTTTAAAAGATAAGAAAAAAGAAATTATCTTGATTTGATGGAATAAGATTTTACAATGAATTATACTTGGTATGTTTAAATTTTAACTTAAACACCTAAGCCATTAATCCTACATATGTTGTTTGTGTTACCCCAACTTTTTAAATAAATATTTTTTTAAAAGAACTATCTAAAAACAAATTATGGAGTATTTTGCTCGTTTCATTTCGACAGGCTCAACGCAGCACATTTTTATTTAAGAGCTAAAACGGAAATCCTGTTGATAAGATTTTTTCCCTTCGAATCCCCTCAATAACACAAGGTAAATGCCCCCTTAGAAAGAACATAGAGGCCTCATATCCGGTTATAGAGTCTTGGCCTCTTCCCAAAACACATCCATTTCGGCCAAGGTCATTTCTTTTAAAGGTTTATTAAGGCTTTTGGCTTTACTTTCCAAGTATTGAAACCGTTTTGAAAACTTCTTATTGGTTCGTTCCAGTGCATTTTCTGGATTAATATTTAAAAAACGAGCATAGTTGACCATAGAGAACAACACATCGCCAAATTCACTTTCTATGGCGTCTTTATCTCCAGCCTTGACCTCTGCTTTAAATTCATTGAGTTCTTCCTCTACCTTTTCCCATACTTGGTTAGGTGCTTCCCAATCGAAACCTACACCTGCCACTTTATCTTGAATTCTATTGGCTTTTACTAAGGCCGGCAAACTTTTGGGCACACCTTCCAACACACTGGTTTTCCCTTCTTTTAATTTTAATTTTTCCCAATTACGCTTTACATCCTCTTCATTTTCTACTTTCACATCACCATAAATATGGGGGTGTCTATCCACTAACTTGTCGCATATGCTGTTACATACATCGGCAATATCAAAATCTTGGGTTTCACTTCCTATTTTAGCATAAAACACGATGTGCAACAAAACATCTCCCAACTCCTTTTTAACTTCATCTAAATCATTATCTAAAATAGCATCGCCAAGTTCATAGGTTTCTTCAATGGTTAAATGACGTAGCGACTCCATAGTCTGTTTTTTATCCCATGGGCATTGTTCGCGTAACTCATCCATGATGGTTAAAAGTCTATCGAAAGCTTTAAGTTGTTCGGCTCTAGTATTCATAAAAAGTGCTTTAAAATCATTGCATAAAAAAAGGCCTGCCAGGAAAAACCTAACAGGCCTAAATATAATCTAAATCATTAATTTTATTAAGCGTTTTGCTTTTTAATTAAGTTCAATGCAGAACCTTCTTTATACCATGCAATTTGCGCATCGTTATACGAATGATTTAATTTGATGGTATGCTTTGTACCATCGGCATGAACCACTTCCAGGGTTAATGGCTTATCTGGTGCAAATTCATTTAAATCCAAAAAGTTGAAGGTATCATCTTCCTGAATTAAATCGTAATCGTTTTCATTGGCAAAGGTTAACCCTAACATCCCTTGCTTTTTAAGGTTAGTTTCATGTATTCGAGCAAACGATTTTACAATAACGGCCACCACTCCTAAGTGTCTTGGCTGCATAGCTGCATGCTCACGTGAAGACCCTTCACCGTAGTTATGATCCCCAACAACAACGGTTTTTATCCCGGCCTTTTTATATTCTCGCTGTACATCTGGCACACCGCCATACTCTCCCGTTAGTTGGTTCTTAACGAAATTGGTTTTTTGATTGAAGGCGTTTACAGCGCCTATTAACGTGTTGTTGGCGATATTATCTAAATGCCCTCTAAAACGTAACCAGGGTCCCGCCATAGAAATATGATCGGTAGTACATTTACCCAAAGCCTTTATTAATAGCTTCGCTCCCGTAATTGTATCTCCTATAGGCTCAAACGGCGTTAACAGTTGTAAACGCTCCGAATTGTCCTTAACTTCAACCTTAACATGGCTACCATCTTCTTCTGGTTCTAAATAACCATTATCCTTTACTTCAAAACCTTTAGGCGGTAATTCCCATCCTGTTGGTTCGTCTAACATAACTTCTTCTCCATTTTCATTGATGAGCTTATCGGTTAAAGGGTTAAAATCCAAACGCCCTGCTATAGCTATGGCAGCGGTTAATTCTGGTGAGGCCACAAAGGCATGTGTATTAGGATTTCCATCGGCCCGCTTGGCGAAGTTTCGGTTAAAGGAGTGTACAATACTGTTCTTAGGTGCGTTTTTAGGGTCGCTGTAACGTGCCCATTGTCCTATACATGGGCCACAGGCATTAGTGAATATCTTGGCATCCAGTTTTTCAAAAACTTCAAGAATGCCATCGCGTTCGGCTGTGTAACGCACTTGCTCAGAACCTGGGTTAATACCAAACTCGGCTTTTGTTTTAAGGCCTTTATCCAAAGCTTGTTGGGCTATGGATGAGGCACGGGATAAATCTTCATATGATGAGTTGGTACAAGACCCTATTAATCCCCACTCCACTTTAATTGGCCAATCATTAGCTTTTGCTTTTTCATTCATGGCTTTACCTACTGGTGTGGATAAATCTGGGGTGAACGGTCCATTTAGTAATGGACTTAACTCTGATAAATTAATTTCAATAACTTGATCGAAATATTGCTCAGGGTTAGCATAAACCTCTGGATCTGCCGTTAAATAGTCTTTCACTTTATTTGCTGCATCTGCCACATCTGTTCTGTCGGTAGCCCGTAAGTAACGCTCCATAGACTCGTCGTAACCAAAGGTAGAAGTTGTAGCGCCTATTTCGGCCCCCATGTTACAGATGGTTCCTTTACCCGTACATGACATAGCCGTTGCCCCTGGTCCAAAATATTCTACAATGGCTCCTGTTCCCCCTTTTACGGTAAGGATTTCGGCCACTTTTAAAATCACATCCTTTGGGGCTGTCCATCCAGACAATTTTCCTGTTAACTTAACCCCAATAAGCTTAGGGAATTTAAGTTCCCAGGCCATACCTGCCATAACATCCACGGCATCGGCACCACCTACTCCAATGGCCACCATGCCCAGTCCTCCGGCATTCACCGTATGCGAGTCGGTACCAATCATCATACCTCCAGGAAAAGCATAGTTTTCCAAAACAACCTGATGGATAATTCCTGCTCCTGGTTTCCAGAAGCCTATACCATATTTATTGGAAACGGATTCTAAAAAGTTAAACACTTCGCTACTTACATTATTAGCATGTTTTAAATCTATTGCTGCGCCTTCTTTAGCTTGAATCAAGTGATCGCAATGTACCGTAGTAGGCACTGCCACCTTACTTTTACCTGCCTGCATGAACTGTAACAAAGCCATTTGAGCCGTCGCATCTTGGCATGCAATTCTATCTGGAGCAAAGTCTACATAATCCTTGCCCCTTACAAAAGCCTTTGTTGGATTTCCATCCCATAAATGGTTGTATAAAATCTTTTCTGAAAGTGTTAATGGCTTACCAACCACCTCACGTGCTTTATCCACTCGTTCGGCCATTTGGTCGTAAACACCCTTTATCATATCAATATCAAATGCCATAAAATCTTGTGTTTATTTCAATTTATTTTGTCTCCACAATATACGAAATAACTACTCGATTGAAAAACATAAAGTTCCTTGGTTTGTAAAACAAAACATACATCAATATAGGGCATAAAAAAAGTCCGAGTTTAAAAAACTCGGACTTCTATTTAGACTCCCCTTTTCATGGGGATGGCAATTTCAACGGAACCCTCGATACAAGTAGTGAGAAGCTCTTTTAATTATGCTTAGGTTTATTTTACCAATTGCTTTTGCGATGGCGCAAATCTAGTTAAAACAATACCATCTACAGCGGTTTCATACTCTTCCATAGTTGGCGTTCTTCCTAAAATAGTAGAAAGTACAACCACAGGTGTAGATGACAATAATGATTCTCCTTTCTTCTCATTGGAATCTTTTACCACTCTTCCTTGGAATAAACGGGTTGATGTCGCCATTACCGTATCACCTGGCTCTGCTTTTTCTTGGTTCCCCATACATAGGTTACATCCCGGACGCTCTAAGTACAACATGTTTTCGTACTTGGTACGTGCCGCTGCTTTAGGGGCGCTATCATCAAATACAAATCCTGAGTATTTCTCTAGTACTTCCCAGTCACCTTCTGCTTTTAATTCATCAACAATATTGTATGTAGGAGGAGCTACTACCAACGGCGCATTAAACTCTACTTTTCCTTCTTGTGCCTCAATGTTTTTCAACATTTGGGCTAAAATTTTCATATCCCCTTTATGTACCATACAAGACCCTACAAAACCAAGGTCAACCTTTTTAGTTCCTCCATAGTATGAAAGCGGACGAATAGTATCGTGGGTATAACGCTTAGACACATCATCGTTGTTTACATCTGGATCTGCAATCATTGGTTCTGCAATCTCATCTAAATCAACAACCACCTCTGCATAATACTTAGCATTAGCATCTGGTCTTAAAGCCGATTTTATTCCTGTTTTAATTTCTTGGATTCTCGTGTTCGCTTTATCTACTAGGCCTTTAAGAACTTGCTTAGCATTATCCATTCCCTTATCAATCATGATTTGGATACGGTCCCTTGCAATTTCTAAAGATTCAATTAAAGTCTCATCTTCTGAAATACAGATAGACGCCTTGGCTTTCATTTCAGCCGTCCAGTCTGTAAATGTAAAGGCTTGGTCTGACGTTAACGTACCTATATGCACTTCTATAACTCTTCCCTGGAATACGTTTTCTCCACCAAATTGCTTTAACATTTGTTGTTGCGTTGCATGCACCACATCTCGGAAGTCCATGTAACTTCTCATATTTCCTTTAAAGGTTACCTTAACAGATTCTGGAATTGGCATAGTAGCCTCTCCAGTAGCCAAGGCTAAGGCTACGGTTCCTGAATCGGCTCCAAAAGCAACCCCTTTAGACATACGCGTGTGGGAGTCTCCACCAATTATGATAGCCCAATCGTCAATAGTAATATCGTTAAGTACCTTATGAATCACATCGGTCATAGCATGGTACTCCCCTTTTGGGTCTCGTGCTGTAATTAAACCGAAATCATTCATAAATTTCATTAGCTTAGGAATGTTAGCCTTAGACTTATCGTCCCAAACCGAAGCGGTATGACACCCCGACTGGTAAGCTCCATCAACAATTGGAGAAATTGTTGTAGCTGCCATGGCTTCCAATTCCTGCGAAGTCATTAAACCAGTAGTATCTTGCGAACCTACAATGTTCACTTCAACACGAACGTCCGATCCTGCATGCAAGGTTTTACCCGGTGTAGTTCCAACGGCATTTTTATTGAATATTTTTTCTACAGCAGTAAGCCCTTGACCTTCTATAGAAATTTCTTTTGAAGGGGCGTAAACTGTAGGCGCTTCAACACCTAGAACGCCAGCTGCAAATGTTTGTAATTTTTTCCCAAATACAACTGCATACGAACCACCCGCTTTAATAAACTCCATTTTCTGGGGCGTAAGCGCTGCAGAGATGTCTTTCAATTCTACATCCCCGTTGTATAGTTTTTTTGTTTTGGTATTGATGGTTAAAACTGTACCTGTTTCAACTGAATATACTTGTTCTAAAACAGGATCTCCATTTTCATCTACAACGGTATTGCCTTCTGCATCGGTTTTCTTAACCCAGTTTTTAAGGTCTATTCCGATTCCACCAGTTACGCCAACAGTCGTTAAGAAAATTGGGGAAATACCATTAGTACCAGCAATAATAGGCGCTATATTAATAAACGGAACGTATGGACTGGCTTGAACCCCTGTCCATAATGCCACGTTGTTTACACCAGACATTCTAGAAGAACCTACTCCCATTGTACCTTTTTCGGCAATTAACATCACACGCTTTTCTGGGTGTTGTGCTTTAAGCTCAGAAAGTGCTTTTTGCATGTCCTTATTATGCTCAAAAATACACTGACCATGTAACTCGCGGTCCGATCTTGAGTGTGCATCGGCTCCCGGTGAAAGTAAATCGGTAGAAATATCACCTGTTCCCGCAATAAAAGTTACGATATCAATTTTTTCGTCAACCTCTGGCAGTTTAGTAAAAAATTCTGCCTTGGCATAACTTTCTATTAATTCTATGGCTATGGCATTCCCTGCTTTATATGCTTCTTCCAAACGAGCCGTATCTGCATCGTATAAAAATACTTGTGTTTTTAAAACTTCTGCAGCTTGCTTAGCTATTACCTCATCTGTCCCCAATGCTATATCTAAAAGCACTTCAATAGAAGGACCTCCCTTCATGTGCGATAGCAATTCAAAAGAAAATGTTGGCGTAATTTCCTCTACCACCACATTACCCAGAATAATTTCTTTTAAGAACTTAGCTTTCACACCTGCTGCTCCTGTTGTTCCCGGAACAACATTATAAATGAAGAATTTAAGTGAATCTTCTCTATATGCATTATTGGTGTCTTTAATTTGCTCTATAATTTCGGCGATTAATGCTGCGCCTTCTATAGGTTTAGGGTGTAAACCTTGAGCTTGTCTTTGCTCTATTTCTTTAAGATAATCTTGATAAGTGTTCATAAAAGAAGTTATTATGATTTTTATGGACTCGTTAAAGATTAACACGCTATCTGTACAGTTAACCCGAACAGATATCACATGTTATATCAAAGCCCTTTTAATTTAGTTTTTTAAGCCCAGCAAAAGTACTGATTTTATGCAAAGTTTTAAAAATAAACCCTTAAGAATGCTATGCCAACCATACAAATTTATTATAGTTATATTATAAATTAATATGATTGAATTTTTACTATTTTTTAGGAGTTCAAAATTATTTTTTAACAATTTTAGTCTTGAAAAATTGCTTAATTCTGAACGCATCCCTTAAATTGGTTAAAGGTCTTTCAAAATAAATATACACCCATTTGGACAAGACATAGGTTATTATTAGATAAGCAAGCACAGAAATAATACGTTGCAATACATTTAAACTGCCAAAATCTAGAAGTAGTTGCATTAAGTACAACACAAATGTATAATGTAGCAGGTACATCGCATACGAATATAAACTGACTCTTTTTATCATCTCTGCCAATCTTTTTTTAGGAGGATTCAAAAAGTAAAACAGGGGTAACATTAGGCAAATAGCTATGGAGTTAAGGGGCAAAAGCAAGACATTCCAAAAGAAAGGCAGTTTTTCTATTGTTCCGCCCAACAAAGGCATTACCATCAAAACAAAAAAGCTTAAAGTTATTCCAAAAAAGAAAAGCACTTCTTTTAAACGTTCTATTTTTGTTTTATACTTATTGAAGTAATACACCAAGATAAATCCATAGAGAATAGCATCCAACCTATAAACCACTATTGCTTTCAAATTGGAATTCCATAAGGATACAGATTGCTCTACATCAATTGTTGAGAGGTAATAATAACATTTAGAAACAAAGAAAAGTAAGACCAAAACAATTGAAGTTTTCAAAAACAATGTGTCTTTTTCTTTTCTATTTTTAAATAGTTTAGAAGCAATATAAAGGCCAATTGGAGCTAATACATAAGCATATTCTTCTACCGACAAGCTCCACGATTCGGGAAAAAACGGGATATGGGATTTATTAAAATTCTGAAGAAAAAACACATATTTCCAAAGGCTGTCGGGTAATCCATAGCCCACTACTACAGCTATAAGAATATTGACCACGAGCATTAAAAAATACAGAGGCAATGTTCTAAACCAACGCCTTACCCAAAAGTAAACCAAGGTTGTTCTAGAAAAATAAGTGGCATTAAACAAACGCATGAGAATGCCGCCAATGAGAAACCCACTGAGAACAAAAAAAAGCTCAACACCTTGTATTCCCATTAACTGCACAACCTGCAAATGGTATCCTTGAAAAATATAAGTAGTATGGGACAGGACTACCATAGCAATTGCTATTGCCCTCATTACGTCCAGACCAAATATTCTATTTGTTTTATTTGAATATGTTGAACTCATTTAGACTTTTTCGATTGGCTATAAAATTGCTCTTTTTTGCACATTCTTTGTCTTTTTCTTCTTCCGTAGCCTTGCTATGCAACTCAAAAAAACCTTCAACTGTACAAAAAATACCTAATTTTCGCTTCAATCCAAAAAATCTAAAAGAGTCCATTGAAAACAGGCATCAATGTACTACTTTTTTTAAAACAAGTTTTCTATAATTTGATTTTCGGTAATGCCTTCGGCTTCGGCTTTATAATTTTTGATGATACGATGCCTTAAAATACTATGGGCTACAGCCTGAACGTTTTCCATATCTGGAGAAAACTTACCATTAATGGCTGCATGTGTTTTAGCAGCCAATATTAGGTTTTGCGATGCCCGTGGTCCCGCGCCCCAATCGATGTAAGTTTTTACCAAATCGGTAGCAGAAGGGCTATCCGGTCTTGTTTTTCCAACCATGGATACCGCATACTCTATAACATTATCGGCTACTGGGATACGGCGTATTAAATGTTGGAAATCAATAATTTCCTGTGCTGTAAACAAGGCGTTTACTTTCTGCTCTTCATCGGCTGTTGTTGTTTTTACTACCTGTACCTCTTCTTCAAAAGAAGGATAACCCAAATTAATGGCAAACATAAAACGGTCCAACTGAGCTTCTGGCAACGGATAGGTCCCTTCTTGCTCGATAGGGTTTTGGGTGGCCAATACAAAATAGGGCAAACTTAACTTATAATGATGTCCTGCCACAGTTACGGCACGTTCCTGCATGGCCTCTAATAAAGCGGCTTGGGTTTTGGGCGGTGTTCTATTTATTTCATCGGCTAAAATGATATTTGCGAAAATGGGACCTTTTATAAATTTAAAATGGCGGTCTTCATCTAGTATTTCGCTTCCTAAAATATCACTTGGCATTAAATCTGGTGTAAACTGAATACGTTTAAAGTCCAGCCCTAAAGCCTGGGCTATGGTATTTACCATTAATGTTTTAGCCAAACCAGGTACGCCTATCAATAAGGAGTGTCCACCAGAAAATATGGAGATTAATATTTGGTCGATCACTTCATCTTGACCAACAATAACCTTGGCTATTTCTGTTTTTAAATGGTTGTAGCGTTTTACAAATTGTTCTATGGCAGCAACATCAGACATGTATTATTTTTTTAACCAGTTACTAGAAAACTCACAATCTCTATAGGCTCCACCTATTTTAATGTAGGTATCCATGATCTTTTCTGCTTGCCATTTTTCTATAGCCTTAAGTTTCTTTTCATCTTCGGCCAATCTTTTAATTTTCAAAAAATCCTGGGCATAATCGGCTTCATGCTCATCCACTCTATCGGAAACTGTCAAGATGATAAATTTAATATCACCCGTCCTTTCTTGATCTGTTAACACTAAACTTACTTCTCCATCTTCCAAATTTTGTATTTGAGCATATAATCCTGGGTCCATTTTGGTTAGTTCAAAATTATAATCTTGTGTTTCTGGATTTATCAACAGTCCACCTTCAGCACGGGTTTCTTCTTCATCACTAGCTTCCCGAGCCGCATCGGCAAAAGAAATATCACCGTTAACAATACGCTCTCTTACTTTTTCCAATCGTTCTTTTGCCTCTTGAACTGCTTCATTGGATACTTTGGGCCTTAACAAAACATGGCTTACATCGTACTCTTGTCCTCTAATTTTTAACAATTGAATGATGTGAAATCCAAAATCGGTTTCAAACGGTTCCGATATTTCCCCTTCTTGTAAAGAGAAAGCCACTTGCCTAAATTCTTTAACCATTCTTGGTTGCTTTCTATTTAGGGTGTATTTATATCCTGATTGCTTTAAGCCTGGGTCTTCACCATATAAAATAACCTTAGAACGAAAACTAGCTCCATTCTCCTCGACATCGGCCTTAAATTCTTTAAGTCTGTCTATTACTTTTTGTTTTTCTTCTTCTGAAACTTTAGGCTTAGCTACTATTCGGGCTACTTTTAATGTGGTACCAAATGTTGGCCGCTTATCCTTGGGAATGTTATTAAAAAACGTTCTTACTTCCTCTGGCGTTACCTCTACCTCTTCAATAACTTTGGCCTGCATACGTGCAGCCAGTGTATTGGCTTTATTGATTTCAAACATTTCGTCCCTAAAACTTTTTTCGTCATCCTTTTTATAGAATTCCAAAAGCCGTTCCATAGAGCCATTAACTTGCTGTAAAAATTGCTCGATTTGATAATCTACCTGTCTTCTTATTTCGGCATCGGAAACCTGGATACTATCCTGAATAGCGTGGTGCGCATATAGTTTATCTTCCAGAAGTTTACCCATTAACTCACAATCTGTAATGTCTTTGGTATTATAACCTCCAGCTTCCAATTGTATTCTGTTTTTGGGGATATCGGACTCTAAAATAATATAGTCACCCACAACTGCCGCTACACCATCTACCTTAGTGGCATTAGCTGTATCGATTTGTGCTACTGGTTTTGCTTCTTCTTTCTTTTCGTCTTCTATAACTTCTTGGGCAAATGTTATGTTTACAGTAAATATAGCAACACCTACAACTGCTAGTAACCTTAAATTATTTATAAATCTCAAATTGCTTATTTTTAATTGCATCTTTAGTAATGTCTTTTTCTATTTGCTTGATTAGCTCTAATTTCCTTTTATTAATAACGATTTGATCGATAGTGGGTTTCACATACTCCAATGGTGCTGTTTCATTACGCAAAAGCACATCGTTAATTTGCATCAAATATACTCCTAATGAATCTTTGAGTTGTATAAAATTAGATTTTTTTAACAATTCGGCTTTGTTCCCAGCATTTAAAACAGGTATCTTATCTATAACCTGACCTGCTTTTACCCAAATAGAATCGTTTAATGAATAGGATTTAAACTGAATGGAAATGGAATCCAGTTCTTTTTTGTCTTCGGCATTAAAACGTTTAAAACGTTGTTCTATGGTTTTGAAATTATTAATACTTTCTACCACATGAATGTACCTAAACTTAACCAGTTCTTCATTTAATTTGAAAATATCCTTGTTTTCGTTATAATAAATTTCAGCTTCATCATACCCTACTGCGGTATCTACACTTCTACTAACCAAAGCTTCCAAATAGGCCTTGGCATACAGATCGTTTTTATATTGGTTTACCAATCTGTTGAAGGTTTCTTGTTTGGTTTCGCTTAAATTAAGTTTAGCCCCATCAAACAATAACTGCTGGGTTGCCCAACTTTTAATATAATTTTGCACCAACAGTGTACTATCTGCTTTCGAGGTCCCTTCTGATATTAGGTCTTTTATATCGTCTTCATACAAAAAGGAATCGTTTACACGTGCAATTGGAATACGATCGTCTGTTTTCTTAAAAAAAGAACACGATGCAAGAACGACACTTATTAGCGTTATGATCCAAATTCTTAATTTCACTTATGTTTCCTGTTATTATTAATTAGCTATAGGCTAATAATTATTTGTTATTTGGGGTTATTATTATTTAATTTTCAACTTCTTGCTTTTATTCTTGCTAAGATGCTTAAGTTGCAAATATTATCTTATGTTATTATCAACCATATCCACTACTGTTAACTGCGACTGTTCACTGATCACTGATCACTATTTTTCCCTTACCTTCTCTTTTACTTCATTTAAAACCTTGTCATCTATAATTACTTTATACTTCTTACGCAGCTCCTTAACCCATTGCATTTCCTTATACTCTTGATAGTCACTAATCACCGCTCCTTTAGCATCTTCAAATGCTTTTAAAGTTTTTGGAAGCACCTCTTTGGTTTGCACTAATACATATCCTGAATTATGCTTATAGATTTTAGACAATCCTTTTTTAAACTTGTAATCTTTTGGAAGTGACTGATGGCTCGCCTCCATAATACCTTGGGTAAAGATAACCTCTATATTATCGTTACTGTTCACCAGTTTTTTTATTTGGTCTACTGCCATACCCTGCTCCAGTAACTTGCCCACTTTTTTAAGCGGCTTTTGCTTAGATGATGATGCCACCAAAGCGTCTATTCTTTCTGGTGCACTATAGTTTGCTTTATGGGTTTTATAGAAGTTTTGAATTTCTGTAGAATCATTAGCAGCATTCCAAATGGTAGATTCCATAAGATCAAATAGCAATAAACCATCACGGTATTCGTCAACGATATGGGCAAATTCTTCATTCTCGAACTCTAAATGATCTTCCTTATATTTAACTAAACAGCTATTTAAAAATGCGTTATAGTGTTTAGCAACCATAATTTTAAATGGTTCCCGCTTTTGTAAACCTCTTTGGCTTTTTAACAAGTACAGTCCAAAATCGTTATATGTAAACTGCTTATCACCAATCTTAACAAGTGGTTTGTTCAGAGTAAAATCTTCTGGAAGCTCCCAAGTTCTTTTAAAATAGTTATCGTTTAGTATAGATACAAAATAATCTAACGCTGGTTGCTTATCACTAATTTGGTATTGTTTTTTTAGTTTACTGTACAAAGCCTCATCAATAAGCCTAGACCTATCATCACGTTTTACCATGGCTTCCAGTTCGGGTTTTAAAACCTCAAAAGGCGCTACAGGGATCTTGCCATAAAGCTTAACAATATGCCATCCGAATTTAGTTTTAAAGGGTTTAGACACATCTCCTATGTGTTCCAATGAAAACGCAACATCTTCAAATTCTGGTGCACTTAACTGTCCGCCTGAAAATGGTTTTAACCGACCTCCATTTGGAGCCGAGCTTTTGTCATCCGAAAACTGTTTTGCCAAAGCTTCAAAATCTTCGCCTTGATTTATTTTTTTATAAATATCGTTAATTCTTGCCTCGGGATCTCCATTGGCATCCTGACTATTTAGTCCAATCATAATATGGGCAACGGTACGTTCTCCCCTGGACTTTCTTTTATCGAACACTTTAACGATATGATATCCAAATCGGGTTCTAAACGGTTGGGAGATTTCACCAACAGGTGTATTATAAGCGGCATTCTCAAATTTATAGACCATTTTAAACCCAGTAAAATAGCCCAGTTCTTCTCCAAAAATGGTTTGTCCGTTATGCACCTCCTGTCTCACTGTGTCGAATCCTTCATTAAGAGCACGCTCCCTTAACTTTAGTATTTGGTTATACGCCGCTAACGTATCTTGCGGACTCGCATCTTTATCTACCCTAACCAAAATATGGTTAGCCTTAACATCGTTGGAAACACGCTCGTAAGCCTCTTTAACCAATGCTTCGGTAACCTTGGCATCTGAAATAAAACTATTGGCCAATTGCTTTTTATAGGTAGCTAGCTCGCGCTTGTAACTCTCCTTTTCATCTAAACCCAAAGCCTTAGCTTCCTTCAATTTTAACTTATAATTGGTAAAAAGAGTAAGGTATTCGTCCACATCTTTTTGGGATTCATCCTGAACCAAGTCAAGGTTTTTGTTATAAACCCTCAAAAACTCTGAAACATATACCGGTTCTCCATCAACCGAAAAAAGAATATCCTCTTTTGGTGTTTGGGCCTTACTTCCTAGAATAAAAAACAGAACTACTAAAACTGAAAAATACTTAAATTTCATTTTGATTACCAACTTTTAAGCGAGTCACAAAAATAGCAATATATACCTATAATACAAGTTGTTTAACACAACGTTTAAATTGGTTTTATAGTATACTCTGTAATCTATAAACCATTATCTTTAAAATTCTAAAATCAATATATGAGACAATTAAAACTGATTTGGGACTTCCGTGGCCCCAATGCCCAAAAAACAGCGGTACACCATGAAATTCATTTAAAAGAATATATAACCGCGGAACAACTGGATATAAGCCTTACTGGAGTTGAATGCTTGAACGACCTTCACGCCATCGCTTATCTAGTGGTAGATGAAGCTATGATGAAACCCATTCGTGATGCCTTGAAACCGCACAGAGGACAAGTATATACTAAAAAACACGACTGAATTAGTCGTGCTTTTATATGGTTATGCTTAAATAATTCTATCTTGAATAGTTAGGCGATTCTTTAGTGATAGTAACATCATGCGGGTGACTTTCGTTAATACCACTTGCTGTTATTTTTACAAATTGTCCCTTTTCTTTTAATGTTTCAATATCTTTTGCACCACAATAGCCCATACCCGCTCTTAAGCCACCTATAAACTGATGGATGCTCTCATACAAGTCTCCTTTGTATGGTACGCGTCCCACAATGCCTTCGGGAACTAATTTTTTAATATCATCTTCAACATCTTGGAAATAACGGTCCTTGCTGCCTTCTTTCATGGCCTCTACAGATCCCATACCGCGGTAGGACTTAAACTTTCGTCCTTCGTAAATGATGGTTTCCCCCGGAGATTCTTTAGTTCCTGCTAATAGTGAGCCTAACATCACACAATCTGCTCCTGCTGCAATTGCTTTTGGAATATCCCCTGTATAACGAATACCTCCATCGGCAATTACTGGCACCCCAGTTCCTTTAATCGCTGCGGCCACTTCCAATACTGCTGAAAATTGAGGAAATCCAACTCCTGCAACAACCCGCGTTGTACAAATAGAACCTGGCCCAATACCTACCTTTACGGCATCGGCTCCAGCTTCAACCAAATATTTAGCGGCTTCGCCTGTAGCTATATTTCCTACTATAACGTCCAACTGCGGAAACTTAGCCTTTATCTCTTTTAAAACACCTACCACGCCTTTGGTATGTCCGTGTGCTGTATCGATCACAACAGCATCAACACCTGCATTAACCAAGGCAGCTGCCCTATCAACTGCATCTGCCGTAACACCTATGGCTGCGGCAACACGCAAACGTCCATATTCGTCTTTGTTGGCGTTTGGTTTCTGACTTAACTTTGTAATATCCCTGAAGGTGATAAGCCCTGATAATTTAAAGTTATCGTCAACAATAAGTAGCTTTTCAATTTTATTAGCCTGCAAAATGGCTTCAGCATCCATTAAAGAAGTACCAACAGAAGCAGTAACCAAGTTTTTACTTGTCATTACCTCCACAATAGGTTTTTTGTTATCATGCTCAAAACGTAAATCTCGATTGGTCACTATACCTTTTAATGTCCCATCATTATCTACAATAGGAATCCCTCCAATGCCATGTTCTGCCATAGATTGTTTTGCTTCGATGACCTTAGCGGTAAGAGGGAGCGTTACAGGATCCATGATCATACCACTCTCAGCGCGTTTCACCCGCCTAACTTTAAGCGCCTGCGCTTCAATGGTCATGTTTTTATGAAGTACGCCTATACCGCCTTCTTGTGCCATAGCTATGGCCATTTTACTTTCGGTAACCGTATCCATTGCAGCCGAAATTATTGGCACATTAATGGTAATGTTACGTGTAAACTTTGTTTGAATATTTACTTCTCGTGGTAAAACTTCAGAAAATGCTGGTACTAAAAGGACGTCGTCGTATGTAAGGCCTTCCCCTACTATTTTGTTTTGATGTGCAGTCATGTGCAATTACGTTATAATTGCGTGCAAATTTACATATTTTTTTTGATTTGGCTTATCTAAAAACCAATCTATTTTAAGCCACTTTTTTTTGAAGCAATTGGTACAAAATAACAAAAGTCGCCAGAGCAAAGGTAAGCGTCATTAAAATCCCTGAAAACATAACGATGTATTTCATCCAAAGCAGTTCTTTCCATAGCAAATAAAGTCCGCCAAAGGTAAATACAACAGAAAAAAACGGCTCTACAATTAAAAACAATTTCAGTTTTTTGGGAAGCTTGGTAATGGAAACCAATATGCCTAATAAAAAGAAGATAATGGACATAGACAGCACATGGTTATGAACCAGGGTTAGCATTTCCTGTTCACTTTTTTTAAAGTGCATCACATCTGCATTGTCGTCATTCTCATTACCTAAATAGTGTTCTTCTATACCATTTGGATTTGTTGAAGAGGTTTCGCCAACAAATAATAGACCCGTATAAAAGCCAATACTCAAAACTATTACAAATGCGCCTATTAATAGTTTAATCTCTTTTGGAAGTGTAAATATTAGCCCGTTTAACTGCATTTATAATATGTTTTTGGAATCGAGTATTTTAAGGGATTGCAATAAATTATTCATTGCATTGGTCATAGAACGCACCGAAATGGTTGCTCCTGATATGGCTACTATGTTATCTCCATATTTAAGCTCGTCGCCCTTTTTCTTCCCAATAAATTGTTTCAACCAACGTCTACTACCTATCTCCCCTCCGTAATCTTCTCGGTAAATCAACACTTTGGATTTTAGTACAATTAAGTCTTTATCCAATAACACCAAATAATCGAACTGAGCTGTTTTACTGGGGGCTTTTGCCACATAGGCATAACCTAAAAGTCCATCATTTACTGTAATTTTAAACAAGTTATCATCACCAAATTGGGAGGGCAAATCCTTTTTGTCTGCATCTGGAATACTAACATTTGTAAACTGGAACGTTTCAATATTAAATGTATCCTTTATGGTGGCATTCACTTTCTTCTGAATATTTTTTGGCAATCCGAAAGCAAACGAAACAACCGTAACCAATATTATTGAAAACTGTTTAAAACTCATGTGGCAAAAGTATTGAATTATTTATTCTTATAAACAACTAAATGCAAACAGCCAAGGCAGGACATTAAATATCCTACCTTAGCCTTGTTAACACTTAATGTATCTCTTGTCTTAGAACCATACACCGATTCCAAAATTAAGTCTATCATCTACATTATCACCAGATAATGCATTATCTCTAAATTGGTAATCTCCTTTCAAAACAACTCCTGGTGCTATATGGTAGCTAAGCCCTGTTGTAATATCTGTTCTATTGTAAGCATCATTTCTGGTTAAACTTCCAGCGGTATCTGCATGGGTATCATATTGTTCATATCTCAAAAATGCAAATAGGCGTTGTTGCTTTCCTTGAGGCAATAAATTGTAAGCACCTTCTAAATACCAACCTTGTAAAGCACTTCCTAAATCTTTTCCAGTGGCTGTATTATATGCTTCAGTATCACTTAAACTTGCATAAATAAACTGTCCGCGAGCAGTAAAACGTTGGTAGGCATAACGTGCATCTAAACCTACCATAGAAACCCCAACGTTAGCACCTTCAAGTTCTTCTATATCATCTTCGGCTTGTGTTTTTCCTGTATATCCAGCAAGACCTAAACGTAAGCCTGGTAAACCGTAATAATCTAATTTCAAGGATAATGTTGGGCTATCTACTGTAGACTTAATAGCTTTTTGACGACCGCCACGTAAACCGTTAGATCCTTTTAAAAAACCGCTTAATCCTCCTGCACCATCAGAAGTTGTCGACTTAAAACCATTAAATACATAAGCCTGGTACCCCAAAGATAGGTCATTAAACCTACCCGTTACCCCAACACCTATTTCTCTCCATGTTGTTGGAATAATTACATTATCTACCGCTGGACGCTCTACGCCATTAAATGTTGTAGGTTCATGAAACTCATTAACAATCCCCATTGGCACTAACATTAAACCTCCTCGAAGACTCACATTAGACCCTACGGCATAGTTAACAAAGGCTTGCTCTACAAAAACTTCCTCTACGTGCTCTAGCTCCAATTCTGTAACAAATTGGGTCTTGTCGTTAAACTTATATCCAAAAAGCAACACCAAACGTTGTACATCCAATTCACCGTTTTGTGACTCTGGCTGATTATAAGTTAGTTCCCCATAAGCTCCAACAGTAACTGCCTTGCCATAATTCCCTGATAAAAGACGTTGGGCAGCATTAATTTGTTTTTGTGGATCGAATGTTATAGAATCCTGTATTGTTTGCGCATAAGTAATAGAAACAGCAAAAATTGTAAAAAGTAAAGTTAATTTTCTCATGGTTTGATTAAAATTTTATCTTTATTTAGATTTAATATAAATAATAATTGATTTGAAGCCGCAAAGATAAAACACATAATTACTTAAGCAAAGTTTATTTAGATTAAATTTAAATAAACTTTTTAAAAAACACATATCACTCTTATTTACAGTATTTTACACCCTTAAAAATTAATGGTAAAAATTAAATATTTTAGAAGCTTCATTATAAGCACTCTCAAAACTGAAGCTTTAAATGTGCTTTTTTTTTGCCACGAATTCACAAATGTTTTTAATGAAAGGGGGTTGATCACCAAAAACTTGCTAACCCAAAATTGATACTCTCGGTGCCCTTTGTGATCTTCTGTACGCTGTGTTTATATTGAAATATATGGCTGCATAGAAGCGCAAAGCTCCCCAAAGTAAATTTAATTTTGTTGGCGACTTTTACTGAATGATTAAAATAGTTGAGAATTCGTGACTTTAAAATTTTAGTCCCTAAATACACTAAAGTGCATGGTTTTAATTCTTTTTTGAACCAATAAAATCAATGATAAAAATTAAATATTTTAGAAGCTTCATTATAAGCACTCTCAAAACTAAGTGCATTGAGGGTGTTATTTTTGTTAGAAGTAAAGTAAGATAATAACTTTTCGGAAGGCATATTACCCGTAAGTTCGTCTTTTGCCATAGGGCAACCACCAAACCCCTGTATGGCACCATCAAAACGGTTACAACCAGCCTTGTAAGCAGCATCTATTTTCTCAAACCAACTGGAGGGCGTGGTATGCAAATGGGCTCCAAATTCAATATTGGGATATAAAGGAATTAAGTTTGAAAACAAGTACGCTATAATTTCGGGTGTAGACGTTCCTACAGTATCGCTTAGTGACAATATATTTACCCCCATATTAGCTAGTTTTTCTGTCCACTCCCCTACTATCTCAACATTCCATGGGTCTCCATACGGATTTCCAAAGCCCATAGAAATATATACCACCACTTGCTTGTTATGCTTATTGGCTATTTCTAAAATTTCTGAAAGTACTACTACCGATTGCGCTATGGTTTTATGGGTATTACGCATTTGAAAGTTTTCGGATATAGAAAACGGATAGCCCAAATAATCTATCGCTTGATGCATA
The DNA here is from genome assembly GCF_022662195.1 of Aestuariivivens insulae. Taxonomy (GTDB): domain Bacteria; phylum Bacteroidota; class Bacteroidia; order Flavobacteriales; family Flavobacteriaceae; genus Aestuariivivens; species Aestuariivivens insulae. The sequence goes on from NZ_JAKMCS010000017.1 coordinate 61,044, forward strand.
CAAGCATCATTAGCCCCTCTTGTATTGGCTATAATGGCTAAAAGCTTACTTGTTGTTTTGCTTAAATCGAGTTGCGATAACACCGCTGCCGTATCTGCCATTTGCGGTATGGCCTTAGGCGACACAAAACTTCCAAAATCAATAGTATCAAAACCCACACGTAACAAAGACTGGATATACTGCACCTTTTTTTCGGTAGGTATAAACTGCTTTATTCCTTGCATGGCATCGCGCGGACATTCAATGATTTTAACTGGTTTGGTCATATGCTGTTTAAATCGTGATAAAAATAGCACTATTTTTTGTAAGACCTAAGCTTTATTACCGACATAAAAGCTTTACCTTAAAAATGTAGCATTTTATATGTTAAGAGTCATTTTTATTTTGCCTTTACTTTGCCTTTACTCAATCGTTTATGGGCAAAGCACGGCAATTTATGATGTTACCTTTACAAGTATTTGGAATGCTACCGACCACACTTCCATTCCCAATAATGCACATTGGTCCGATTTAGTTGGCGCCACACACAACACTGCAAATGAATTTTTGGAACTAGGCCAGCTCGCTAGCGATGGGATTAAAAATGTTGCCGAATTAGGTTCCAATACCAATTTTCAAAATGAAGTTAACAATGCCATTGATTCCTACAGGGCAAACCAATGGTTACAACAGTCTTTTTCACTACACGCAGCAATTAGTTCGGCTACCCTTACCAATGTTCAAGTTAATGAAAGCTACCCCTTGCTAACACTTGTTTCTATGGTAGCGCCAAGTCCAGATTGGTTTATTGCGATAAACAGCTTAAACTTAAGAACTGAAGATAACACCAATTGGAAACCTTCATTTTCAATGGATGTTTATGCTTATGATGCTGGAACGGACGATGGCATCGATTATACATCGGACAATATAGCAAGCAATCCGCCTGTTGGTATTTATAAAATCAATGGGACTCCCTTTAACGGCAACGTTATTGGTTCGCTTACGGTAACATTACAATCTGTTTTGAACGTCGACAAATCCAATTTTGAAACCCTTTCCATTTATCCTAATCCAACCCATGGTGAAATAGTTATTTCTAACCCCAAAAAGATCCAGTTAAAAACCATAGAAGTCTATAATGTCCTTGGTGAATTAATTAAATGCATTAAGGCTACCCAACCTATAAACCTTTACCAATCCCCAAAAGGTATTTATTTTGTGCGATTAAAAGCAGATAATGATCAACACAAAACACTAAAATTAGTGCTCCAATAATGCTTTATTGATAGCCTTAACCAGAGAAGGCCCTTCATAAATAAACCCGGTATACACCTGTACCAAATCGGCACCAGCTTCAATTTTTTCTAGGGCATCTTTTGCCGAATGTATACCCCCAACACCAATTATTGGAAAGGCTTTATTGCTCTTTTCAGACAGATATTGTATTACTTGAGTACTTTTCGCTTTAATAGGTTGCCCGCTTAACCCACCATTGCCAATAGCTTCTAGTTGTGCTTTTGAAGCCTTTAAACCGGTTCGGTCTGTAGAGGTATTACTTGCGATCACACCATCTAATTTGGTGCTTGTTACCAATTCAATAATTTCATCTAACTGACCATTATTCAAGTCTGGTGCTATTTTAAGAAGAATAGGTTTTTGCTTTTCAAAATTTGAATTGGCCTTTTGCACCTCACCAATAAGCTCTTCCAAATAATCCTTATCATTTAATTTGGCATGGCTTCCCACATTGGGGCAACTCACATTAAGCACAAAATAGTCTACATAAGGGTGCAGGGCATTAAAACATGCTAAATAATCCTTGGTATAGTCTTCGGGTTTGGTTGTTGTATTTTTACCAATGTTGCCTCCAATAATCAATTGCCCTTTGTTTTTCTTTAACTGGGCAATAGCAGCTTCCACACCTTCATTATTAAATCCCATACGGTTAATAATGCCTTGGTCTGCCTTTAGCCTAAACAATCGTTTTTTTGGATTTCCAGATTGTCCTTTAGGGGTTACGGTACCTATTTCAATAAAACCAAATCCAAAATTAGCCAACTCATTATACAACACGGCATTTTTATCAAAGCCCGCTGCCAGTCCTACTGGATTTTTAAAGGTTAATCCGAAGAGATGACGTTCCAACCGCTTGTCATTCACCACATACAAGCTTCTAAAAAGTGCTTTAAATCCTGGGATTTTAGAAGTGAATTGTATTAATGAAAAGGTGAAATGATGGATTTTTTCTGGGTCGAACGCAAAGAAAAAAGGGCGAAGTAACAGTTTATACATTCCGTATTATTTGTGCAAAAGTACATATTTTTTTTCATTTGAAATACCCATTGACATTAAGTTGCAAACCCAACCAAAATCGAAGGTGCACGAACTCCTATCTTCAAAATAAAAACATGTGAGCATTATGATAGTTTGGACATTGCACCTGCCTGCCGGCAAAGGCAGGGTTTTAACCTTTAACTAAATAATAAAAAAACCATCCAGTTAAAAGCCACAAAAATTAATAATTGTAACTTTATCCCAATAAAAGCTATTCCAAATACAATTAACACTTAAGTATGATTTCCAAAGAACACATTATAAAACGTTTTGTGGGTTATGCTACAATAGATACGCAATCCGACCCCAATTCCAACACCACTCCAAGCACCGAAAAACAATGGGATCTGGCCCATAAATTGGCCAAGGAACTCAAAGCCATAGGCATGACAGAAGTTACTATAGACGACAATGCCTATATTATGGCCACCTTGCCAAGTAATGTAACTCATGAGGTCCCAACCATTGGGTTTATCTCCCATTTTGACACCTCTCCAGATTTTACGGGAACTAACGTTAAACCTCAAATTTTTGAAAATTATCATGGGGGCGACATTTTATTAAATAAAGAAGAAAACATTGTATTATCGCCCGATTATTTCGATGATTTAAAACAGTACATAGGACAAACACTTATTACTACCGATGGTACAACGCTATTAGGCGCCGATGATAAAGCAGGCATCTGCGAGATTGTTTCGGCTATGGAATATTTAATCAATCACCCCGAAATTAAGCACGGTAAAATTAGGGTAGGTTTTACACCCGATGAGGAAATAGGTCGTGGTGCCCATAAATTTGATGTTGAAAAATTTGGTGCCGAATGGGCCTATACCATGGACGGTAGTCAAATTGGTGAACTCGAATACGAAAACTTTAATGCCGCCAGTGCCGTAGTAACCGTTAAAGGTAAAATTGTTCACCCCGGGTATGCCAAAGGTAAAATGGTGAATTCCATGTATATTGCTACCGAATTTATTAACTCCTTACCAAAAATGGAAACCCCAGAACATACCGATGGCTATCAAGGTTTTTTCCATTTACATAGCATGAAGGGCGAAGTAGAACAAACGGTACTCGAATATATTATTCGCGATCACGACAAAGGGCATTTCGAAGCGCGAAAAGAAGTGATGCTCAAATTAACCAACGAGCTGAATTCACAATATGGTCGTGAGGTTATTGTTTCCGAAATAAAAGATCAGTATTACAACATGCGCGAAAAAGTAGAACCCGTTATGCATATTGTTGATATTGCCGAGGAAGCCATGAATGAATTAAACATTGAACCCCTTATAAAGGCTATTCGCGGGGGTACCGATGGCTCCCAACTGAGTTACATGGGACTACCCTGCCCCAATATTTTTGCTGGAGGCCACAATTTCCATGGGCGTTACGAATACGTTCCAGTTGAAAGTATGATAAAAGCCACCCAAGTGATTTGTAAAATAGCAGAATTAACAGCCGAAAAACATGCTTCTAAAAATTAAAACCGAATGGCCAAAGCAATTCTTAGCCTTAAAGCAATTGGGTTACTATCAAGGTCGCTTTATGTAACACTCCGTTTAGATAGGATCGTTATTTTTTTACCACTCTTATTGGCGTCATGTCATAAGGAGAACAAAACGCCTGTACCTAAGCCCAACATTGTTTTTATAGCAGTAGACGACCTTCGTCCCGACCTAGGCTGCTATGGCAACCCTATAGCACAATCGCCAAACCTTGACAAGCTAGCTGCAGAAGGCTTTTTATTTCAAAATCATTTTGTTAATGTCCCTACCTGTGGAGCTTCCAGACATGCTTTACTCACTGGTATGAGACCAACCACAAAAGCCCATTTGGATAACGATATTACATCGCATGTCCTTTCTAACCAACCAGAAACCGACATCCCAGAGACCTTTATCCATCAACTAAAAAGAAACGGTTACCATACTGTTGGCATTGGTAAGATTAGCCATTCGGCAGATGGCCTAGTCTATGGTTATACCGAGCAACCTTCCAATAAAAGGGAACTTCCCTATAGTTGGGATGAATTACTTTTTAACCCCGGAAAATGGAAAACCGGCTGGAATGCTTTCTTTGGTTATGCCAATGGGGAAAACAGACAAAGCTTGAACAGACAGGTTACACCTTATGAAAAAGGAAAAGTTAGCGATACTGGCTATGTCGATGGGCTAACTACGCAACTAGCCATTGACAAATTAAAAGAACTCAAAAACCATAAAAAACCATTCTTCCTAGGTGTTGGCTTATTCAAGCCCCATTTGCCCTTTACAGCCCCCGAAAAATATTGGAATCTATATGATAGAGCAACCATTCCCGTTTCTCCAAACCCCATGGTTCCCACCAATGTTAACCTAAAAAGTTTACACGATAGCGGTGAATTAAACGGTTATAAACTAGGGGAAGAAAAGCCATCACTGTCCCAAATGGCCTCAGAGCCATATGCTAAAAAACTAAAACATGCCTACTATGCCTGTATTAGTTATACCGACAGCCAAATCGGAAGGATAGTAGATCAAATAAAATCCCTTGGACTCGATGATAACACGATTATAGTGGTATGGGGCGACCACGGCTGGCATTTGGGAGACCAACAGGTATGGGGTAAACACACCATTTTTGAAAATGCCTTACGAAGTACTTTAATTATAAAAACACCCCATAATACCCATCCAAAACCAGTTTCCTCTATTGTGGAGACCGTCGATATCTACCCAAGCTTGCTGGATTTGTGCGATATAGCTATTAAGCACCCTATTGATGGCGAAAGCTTTACCAATTTGTTTACTAGCGATGTCCCGAACACTGGCAACGAGGTGGCCTACAGTTATTTTAGGAATGGTATTTCAGTAAGAACGGAACGTTACCGGCTTACCAAATACTTTAGGACTGAAGAACCCACTATAGAACTGTACGATCACCAAACCGATCCTTTGGAAAGCAAAAACCTTGCTTCTGAATTTCCTGATATTGTAAACAAGCTTATGCCTATACTGGACAAAGGGGATACAGGCTTGTATTAATGATATAACGATGCTTAGTTTAAATAAACGTGAATAATGTTTAAGAGTCCAAATTATCGAGAAGTATTTCAAAAACTAAAATATACAACGGGTCAATTATTTTTAATTATAAGTGCGTCACTGCGAGAAAACGATATGTAATTTCGTTTTCGTGGCAGCCGGTTAGTTCTATTGATGAGATTGCTTCATCACTCGTGCCTCACTTCTCGCAATGACATCTCTTTTTTTAATATTTTTATTGCTTTTAAACCTGTAGTCAATCATGCAAAAAGTAACAACTGTCGAAGCATACATTGAAACCCACCATCACTATCGTGAAGCATTAACGCTTTTACGTGATATTATTAACACAACCGAGTTGGAAGAAACCATAAAATGGAATGCGCCCGTTTATACCCTTAACGGGAAAAATGTTTTGGGCATAAGCGCCTTTAAAAACCATTTTGGCATTTGGTTTTTTAATGGTGTGTTTTTAAAAGATGAACAGCAGGTATTGCTAAATGCCCAAGAAGGAAAAACCAAAGCCATGCGGCAAATGCGCTTTAATACCATTGATGAGATCGATAAAAATCTTGTTTTAGCTTATGTAAAGGAAGCCATTGAAAACCAAAAATTAGGTAAAGTATTAAAACCCGAAATAAAAAGTAACGCCATTACATTACCAGCCGAGCTAAAACAACTTTTAGACAAAAACACCAATTTATATAAGGCCTTTAACACTTTAACCCCATACAAGCAACGGGAATTCTGTGAATACATTACAACGGCAAAACGCGAGGCCACCAAACAAGCCCGATTGGAAAAAATTAAGCCATTAATCTTAAAAGGTATAGGTTTAAACGATAAGTATAAAAATAGCTAATTGCTGTATTATAAGCATCCCCGTTGTGCATTTTGGCTCAATATGTTTACGAAATGTCAGTTCGAGTGTCCCGACGCTTACTGTCGGGACGTATCGAGAACTATTTCAAAGACTAAAATTCTCACCTGCCTGCCGGTAGGCAGATTGACAGAATTTTATCAAAATGCACAACAGGCTAAAAATATATAATTCTAGTTAACCAACTCACCAAACCTTCTAAATACTGCACTTCAATAGTTTTAGACAAACTACCTATAAAAGCCGACTATAATGTCTTAATTTTAATACACACATTGTCTAAGTTTACAAAGTTTTCGTTAAATTTACCTATTAAAACATTTGGCTAACATTTAACAACAACTTCATGAAAAAAATTACAATTCACTTACATCATGTAATAATGCTCATGGCCTTGCTTTTAGGCGCCATAGGGCATGCCCAAACCACAGTAACCAAGTATTTTACCGGCCCTACCCAAGAGATAGACGGCTGTGGAGGCGCCTACTGTGCCGATGTTGGCAGTGTTAATTTTAGTGCCAGTGATTTTCCAACAGGTGCCGTAATAACCGATGTTAATGTAACAATTACTTGGCAAAAAACGGGAGGGACCTGTTCTTCTCCTACATCAGACAACCCAAATAATGTAGAAATAAGCTTTCGAATGGATGCAGTCGATATTAGTCAAGACCTGGTTTTAGCGCCACAGGTCACATGGTCCGGTGAGACCCAAGGTGGTGTAGTAACTACAGTATTTGATGACTCTGCCGCAACTGTGCCATCTGGCACCCCAACATCTGGGACCTTTAAACCTGCTGGACTTATTACTTTAGCTAACAGCTTTAATGGTGAAACTCCTGTTGGCACCTGGCAATTAAAAGCAGGTGATACTGCCTCAAACAATAATGCCCTTTGTGTCTATAACTTTTCGGTTAGCATAACGGCCAATGTACCGCCCACCGCGGTATGTTCCAATTATACAGCATATTTAGACATTGCCGGGGAAACTACAATTACCCCCCAAGATGTTGATGGAGGATCTAGTGACACAGAAGGCCCCGTCTCATTATCCCTAGATACAGACACCTTCGATTGCAGTAATCTGGGTGACAATACTGTAACCCTTACTGTAACCGATTTTGCTGGTGCCACCGATACCTGTACAGCTACGGTAACGGTTGTGGACAATATGCCCCCAGAAGTGATATGTCCTAACGACACCACCGTAAATGTAGATCCCGGCTCCTGTACCTATACGGCCAGCGCATCCGATTTTGTTCCGGGTTGGGTAGACAATTGTAACACGATCACGCTTACCAATAACATTAACGGACAAAGCAATTTAAACAATGTGGCATTCAACAAAGGAGATACTGTAGTGACCTGGACAGCAAAAGATGCCTCCGGCAATAGCGATTCATGCTCGGTTACAGTAACGGTTGTGGCTAATGCACTTGAAATTACAAATGCTTATCCAAGCAATATCTGTTTTGGGGGAGCAGCCAATTCTGGTAGTATTTACCTGGAATGGAATGGAGATGCCGAAACTATAACGGTGACTTCGGGAGGATCATCCAATTCCTATAATTCGAATCTGGGAGATGGCAATCTTACCATTGGATCATTGACTGCTGGCACTTACCACATCGAAATCCAAGATTTCTGCGGACAGACCGTCTCTACCGATGTAGAAGTGCTACAACTTGATGAACTAGCCATTACCACTGCCTTCCCTAACAACATTTGCTTTGGGGGAGCTGCTAACTCCGGTAGCATTGACCTGGCATGGAACGGCGAAGCAGAAAATATCGCCGTGTCCTTCACTGGAGGTAACTGGACCTATGGAACTGGTCTGGAAAATGGACAGTTGAAGATAGAACCTTTGACCGCCGGAACCTACCACATCGAAATACTGGACGTCTGCGGAAAGACCGTCTCTACCGATGTAGAAGTGCTACAACTTGATGAACTAGCCATTACCACTGCCTTCCCTAACAACATTTGCTTTGGGGGAGCTGCTAACTCCGGTAGCATTGACCTGGCATGGAACGGCGAAGCAGAAAATATCGCCGTGTCCTTCACTGGAGGCAATTGGACCTACGGAACTGGTCTGGAAAGCAGACAGTTGAAGATAGAGCCTTTGACCGCCGGAACCTACCATATCGAAATATTGGACGTTTGCGGAAAGACCGTTTTTACAGATGTAGAAGTGGTTCAACTTGATGAGCTGGCCATTGCCTCTGTATCCCCCAATAATATCTGTTATGGTGGCGCTGCCAACTCGGGTAGCATTGACCTGGAATGGTTAGGGGAAGCTGAAAATATCTCCGTATCGTTCTCTAGTGGCAACTGGACCTATGGAACCGGACTGGAAAGCGGACAATTGAAAATAGAGCCTTTAACCGTCGGAACTTACCACATCGAGATACTGGACGTCTGCGGACAGACCGTCTCTACAGACGTAGATGTTGTACAGCTTGATGAACTGGCCATTACCACTGCCCTCCCAAGTAACATCTGCTTTGGGGGTGCTGCCGACTCGGGTAGCATCTATCTGGAATGGAATGGTGAAGCTCAAACTGTAACCGTTACTTCTAGTGGTTATTCTAATTCATACAATTCAAATCTGGGAGATGGCAATCTAACCATCGGATCTCTTACTGCCAGGACCTACCACATTGAAATCCTGGACGTCTGCGGACAAACCGTCTCTACCGATGTAGAAGTAGCCCAAATTGATGAATTGGCCATTACCAGTGCCACCCCGAACAACATCTGCTTTGGGGCAGCGGCCAACTCCGGCAGCATTGATCTGGAATGGAACGGCGAAGCAGAAAATATCTCCGTGTCCTTCACTGGAGGCAACTGGACCTACGGAACTGGTCTGGAAAGCGGACAGCTGAACATAATGCCATTGAACGCTGGCTCCTACCATATTGAAATACTGGATGTTTGCGGAAAGTCCGTTACTACAGACGTGGAGGTTTTACAAATGGGCTCTACGCTTATTTGCCCAACCAATGCAATGAGAGGTCATGATACCAATTCTTGTGATTATCAAGTACAAGGCACTGAATTTGACCCTACTTTCGGCAACAATTGCGGAATAGCTTCAATTATAAATGACTTCAACAATTCAAGCTCGCTTAATGGCGCTGTTGTATCTAATGGAACAACCATCAATTGGACTATTTCCTATAATGATGGAAACTCAGAAAACTGCAGCTTTACTATCACCGTTGAAGATAATGAACCTCCAATCGCCGTTTGTAAAGACGCTACCATTTATTTAGATCAGCGGTACGGCAACCGTTACCAAAGATGATATGGATGATGGCAGTTATGACCTTTGTAGTTCTAACTTAATCTTCGCTTTTTCACCCTCTAGCTTTAACAGTTCTAACCTTGGCCCCAATACGGTAACCATGTTTGTGGCCGATGAAAATGGCAACAGTGATACCTGTACAGCAACGATTACCGTGGAAGAAGCCCTTGCTACAGACGATATTAACCCAGAATTGGAAGGCGTGTTAATTTACCCCAACCCAGCCACCGATATCGTTACCATTAAAAACGCAAAACAACAGGCTTTAAAAACAGCCAAACTGTATGATATTAGAGGTAGATTAGTGAAAGAAGAAGACCTATCTAACATGGGCGCAACCATAGACCTTAATGTTTCGACTTTAGATAAAGCCATTTATCTCTTAATGGTTCATGGAGAATTAGGCTCCAAACAGTTTAGGTTAGTTGTAAACTAATTTAAACCAGAAATTTACTCAACAAAACCGAACAATCGAGGTTAAAACATTAAAGCCAATGTCCTTTGGGATATTGGCTTTAATGTTTAATAAGGTAATATCTCACTAAGTGTGTAAAGTTAAAAATATCGAGGGTTGCAACCCTCGATATTTTTTTTGTTTAATTTTAAATTTTATACACTTATGAAGAAAGAAGATTTTCTACACGATGATTTTTTA
>NZ_JAKMCS010000018.1 GCF_022662195.1 Aestuariivivens insulae
TGTTCCATCCCCATTATCCATATAACTGGTAAGGGTCTCGCTCCCGGACACCACATTGTTTATGTTATTGATAATGTCCTGCAAAGTCACGTTGTCGTCCTTAACGCCATCGCCATCGATATCCACCGTGCCGTCGGGCACCTTTGTATTGGTCGATATCATGTCTCCTAAATTGTCGGTGATGTCCTTTAGAGTAACATTGTCGTCCAAAACGCCATCGCCATTGATGTCTACAGTACCATCGGGAACCATTGTATTTCCCGCCAGCACCGTATTGTTGTAATCTTTCTTAACCTTATTTTCATCAGTATAGCTCGATGTTCCATCCCCATTATCCATATAACTGGTAAGGGTCTCGCTCCCGGACACCACATTGTTTATGTTATTGATAATGTCCTGCAAAGTCACGTTGTCGTCCAAAACGCCATCACCATTGATGTCTATAGTATTATCTGGAATCAGCACACTATCTGCAGTCGCAGAAATTTTTACGATGTTGGGATTGTCATTCTCATCTGTATAAGAAACGGTTCCATCTCCATTATTTTTTAAGGAGGTAACGGTTTGGCTTATGCTAGCAATGGCATCGGAATCTACCATACGAAGCCACTTTGCCCCACCCCAATAGTAATACCCTGGGGCAACATCATTAATTTTTGTGGTATTATAGACTAACAAACTTATAACATTACCACTGTTAATGGTCTTATTATCGTTAGTACCGGACAAAGCCACTCTGGGAATTAGCAGTCCTTTATCACTAGATACAATATCCAATTGGGCAGCCCCGTCCGGCACAGGAGAGCCTATGCTTACCTGTGCATACGAAACAGTGAAGCTAAAAGGAAAAATCAATAAAAGTAAAATTTTCTTCATTTGTGTTGGTTTTATAATGTCTTTTAAGATTATTTTAAAGTATATTTTAACTCTGTGAATTTTGAATTTTTTCAAATCTCTTGCATTCTGAAAATCATTCAAATATATAGAGCCGAAATAGCCTAAATAACTAAAATGACAGGCAAAACCTTATTAACCAACACCAAACAGATAAAGCACACATTTTTAAAGCATATATAGATCTTTTATGTTTTTTAGCATAAAAAAACTGCATAGGCCTATTATTGCACATAATTCTCCCTTAAAACAACCTATTTGGAATTTAATATTTTTAAACCTTAAAAACGGTCGCTTGAAAACACACGACTATACAGAAAATTAGTACACAAGAAGAAGATCGTGGATTTTTCTGTTAAGATTACATCAATACCACTACTTTAAAGCTTAACAACCTATTGCTATTATTAGCTTAAACTTTGATAAGGAAATTTTAGAATTTGAAAATTGCAGTACCCTTCTCGATCGGAAGTCGCGAATAGCAATTGGGCCTTCAATTTATTTGCATAGGTCTTGATTAGAAACATCCCTAGGCTTGAACCAAACTCTTTTTTGGATGAATTTATGTAATCCTGAATATCCTTTTGCAAAAGCCTATCCATTTTATTTCCATTATCATAAAACTTAAAATAAACCATTTGCTGTTCGATCAAAACTTCTAAAATTATTTTTCTTGCCTTGGAATGCCTAACAATATTTGTCAATATATTTCTTATTAAAACATTTGTACAATTACTCTTAAAAGACTCTTCCTCTTCATTAAAATGATAATATGTTAGCACCTCACATTTATTTGCTTCAAAAAAAGGCGTTAAATCTTCTAAACACTGTTCAATGCTTTTCTTAATAAATTCTTTATGTTCTCCTTTACCTCTTCTATCGATCCACAACCAATTTATCAAATTATTGCACAATCCTTTTATATTATTTAAGTAAGCGTTTTGCAACAATAGCTTACTTTTGATTTCTTTATCGTTTATAGAATAATTTTTAAGCTCTTCTATAATTATTTCCATAGAGTGAAGGGGAGAAAGCAGGTCATGCGAAATTACCCTTTGAATTTCCATTTTGACATGCATTTCTTCGTTTAAACGTTTATTAACTCTATATATTCGTAACAAAAGGATGAAAATTAAAACAATGAAAAAAAATGCCGTGACCAAATATATGGTCATTTGCTTTTGGTCCTCCTTATAATTCGCTACTTCCTGCTCCTTTTTTTCTGTTTGATACTCTACTTGTAGCTCATAAGCCCTTAGATTCCAATTTTTATTCCTTATCACATAAAGCATGTTGAGTGTTTTGTTAATGAATTTCACTAAATCAGAAGCATTATCCCCTTCCAATTCATAAAGCACATTTTTTTTAAGATTATACAGCCATACCTTGGATTCAAAGTCCCTTTCTTTCTGTTTTTCATACGCTTCAATAGCTAAATTTGCGTACCCCAAAGCTTTTTGATAATCTTTTAAAAAGTAATATCCATTTGAAATATCGTTATATATTAAAAAAGTATCGACCAAAACAGGGAATTCTAGGATTTCGATTGAATAATCTAAAGCTTCCTTATAGTTACCAAGGCCCCAACAATAACTAGAATAAGTTCGGTAAAAGAATTGTCTATAAAATTCAAATTCCTTATTATTATCTATTATCAAAATACCTTCATTAAACGCTTGATTGACCCTCTCTGAAGAGATCGGGACAATTTTTGACGCACCCTTTCGTAAATCATTATAACACCCATAAAGCTTATATAAAGCATTCGTACTGTTTAATGTAAGGCCTTCAATCTCTACGAAGTACTTCTCGACCAAATATCTATCTCCCACTAATCGGGGCCAGTTTTCATAATAGTTTACATTTAGCATTTGATTTAAGGTTAATATCTGGGCCAGCGTATCATTGTTCTTTTGGAAAACGGGCAATATTTCACGACACAATCTGGCTGATACCACCCTACTGGAATCAAAGTACTTTCGGGCTAAAAATAATTTAATGAACGATTTTCTGGTTTTGTCTACAGAATTATCCTTAGTAAATTTGTTGAGTTCTGACACAAAAGAAGAGTCTACATTTTTGGTCTCCACAAGCTGTTCAAGCTTATTTCTTATTAAGGTATCTAACCTAATATTATTAGATAAACCGTCTATTTTTTCATAATTGGCAACGCCATAATTACCCTTTTTAAATAAATAATCGCTCAATAAAATTGTTCCATTATCATCAAAACTTTCTTCCTTGTAGAAATATTTGAATATCAGAAAAAAAGCTAGAACCAAAGCGCCTGCTGAAAAAATTAATCTATTTTTAAGCATAAATCGTATCGTAATAAATTTTATTCCTCTTCTTCTTTAAACACTATTATTTCTTTTAATTAAGCCTTTAAATTTAATTTAAAAACACCCCTTTATATTTCCTTTATAGTTGGAAAACAAATACATATAAACAGGTTTTTTGATTAACCATTTCAAACATACATGAAATTTAATCAGATTTTATTAATACAGTATTGTTTTTGAGATAAACTGTTTAAAAGCTGTCATATTGTACACTTTGCATATAAAATTATTACATTACACTAAATTCACATATTTCATTTTACATTAAAAATTTAGAAACACACCTAACAGTTAACTCTTATTTTAACAAGCCACACAAGCAACTGCGCATTTTAAACATATACCAATTCTAACTAACCATTTTTTTTTATACTTCCCCTTTCTGTACGGCCTTCCTTAAAAATTTCTATCTCTCCTTAATAACACCAAAGTCAATTATGCATGAAAAGAACCTTATTAGGTATAATTAATGGTGTATTCTGTATTTTTTTTGTAAAAAACCCAAAAATTCACAAATAGATATAAAAAAAAGCAAATACGATCGATTTTTCTTTTTCAAGACCCAACACCCAATTATCTACCTGTTATACAAACAATTAAAGTTAATTTTAACCTCAAAACCAATGAAATAGATATTAATGAATATAGACTAAAGACCTAATCCAATGAAAAAAAGTAAAGTTGTTATCTTTGATTCCCAAAACTACATCTCAAAACTTATCCCGGAAGGATTTAACAAAGCTTTGGATTTTAAGAATTTTGACAAATCTGTTCCAATTCCCATTCACATGAATAATGATGCTGATGCTTCTCTTATGTTTGTAGTATATTCTCATGAGGAACTTCTAAGCCTATTGGATTTACATGGAAACTACAAACAGACATTTCTTTGCTCATTCGAAAAAGAAATATTAAAAAAAGCACCGGAAATATTAAAGGTTATTCCTATAGACATTTCTACCCATAATTTTGAGCTTGAAGACAAATTACGGGATCATTTTTTAAAAATTGTTTAACCCTTGTTAACCAAAAAAAGAATTGGTGTATGGGTCTAGCTAAACTTTATTTTCAAAAAGACTTAAAGAAAGTTCTTTTGGCACACCTTAGAAATTCTTATTTAGTTTTTATGGTTTGGAGGTTTTATTAAATCATCCGGTAAATTAATTAACAACAATTTTGATATTAACTGACATTATTCAAAATACAACATTATCAGAAGCAAAGGCAAGTAATAACAATCGTTTATCTACCATATTTATAGTTATCATCTTATAAAAAATTAAAACAAATTATCATCAAAAAAAAACAGAATATGAATGTTGAAATTCTCATCTATGACCCCCAACTTTTTTTTTCAAGGCTAATAAAATCAAGTATTGTTAATGAATACTCCTTTATTATTGCAAAAAACCCAGAAGATTTTTTTTGTGCCTTAAAGCTCAAAGAACCTTTTGCCGTTATTTTTGTAATATACTCCCTCGAAGATTTATTAAATCTTTTAGGAACACATTATCAAACTGATGCCCATATGATTTTATGCGCCTATGATAATAAACTTCTGGAAAAAGCTAAAGATTATAATTACCTTCACCCTTTAGACCTGAACAAACATAAGAATGATATTTTGCATGAAGTTAAAAATTACATCACATTTTTTTTGAATAAATAATTATTTCTGTCCTGTTTCCTACAGTTCGATTTTTTTTATTAATTTAAAAAAATCTTAATCATGCTTAACCCTAACGCATATATTTCAAAATGGAGAATCTTCAAATTTTACTTATTGATGATGATGAACATCATTTAAATAACTTGAGCCAACGCCTTTACAACTTATCTTACAAAAATATAGTTGAAGCCATTGGTTTTAAGCAAGGAAGCGTTTTTCTTAAAAGCATGCAGCCAGACCTTATTATAATAGATTACTATTTGGACAATGGTAAAACTTGTATCGACTTTATTAAAGAAAACCTTATTAATAACTTAACCCCTGTAATAGTAATCTCTGCTTTTTTTGATGAAAAAACATTTAAAGAAATCAAAAGAATAAAACCAATAGATTTTCTGTCTAAAAACTGTAGCGATTTCGAATTGAAAAAAAGCTTAGATCTCTCTTTAATAAAAAATATTTCCAGAAATGACAAGATTGCTAATCCGAAAATATACTTTGTTAAGGTAGGAAATAATATAAAAAAAATAAAGGTCAAAGATATAGAAATGATTAGAGTGGATGGGAAGTATATAATTTTACATATCGAAAATAGAGAATACCCTATTCGATCATCTCTAAATAATTTTCTAAAAAAATTACCTGAAACTTTTATCAAAGTTCATCAGTCTTACATTGTAAATTTAGATTTCCTAGAAAGCATCAATCCGGAAAAAAATAAAATTAAATTAAAAAACTGTGAAGCCTATTATAGTCGAAACTATAAAAAGACCTTATTCAACTATTACCTGTTATCATAAACAGCCTCATTTTTAACACAGATAAATGCCTCTCTAGATGTAATACATTGAAGGTTTGCCTTATTTTAAGAATGCCCAAAACCTGGCACTTGCTTTCTAATTTCCATAACTGCCAATTTAGCAACTTCTGTGGCTCCTAATTTTGACAAATGTGTGTCATCCTTTTTGCCCTTCTCATAATATAGGTGCTCATCTGGCTCAAAATGGAGGTGTAGGTTTTTGATCCTTACTACAATTCGAGCGTAATATAAGGTGTCTATTTACATTAAAGACTAAATACAGTATCCCAACTTATTTAATATTATACACTTTGGTGCTTTCTTTATCCTTTTCAATTAATACAATTTCGCCATGTATCATTTTTCCATCCACGACAAAAAAGTGATTGGCTATGGTTGGTGAATTATATGCAACCACCAAAGTATATGACTTATTATCGAAATGTACTGTCACGGCTTCAGCATCTTCTTTTGACAATACATTATCGTTTCTGTCGTATACCGGTGTACTTTTATATGTTATGTTGGTGGTGTCGGGAAAATACAGCAAGGAAATAAAAGTTTCAAACCCTTTGGTGTTTTTATAAACTTCAACGCGTTTACTTTCTTTCTTTAGGTTATACTCTGGAGAATACCAAGAATCTTCTAATTTTAATTCGACATCACTTATAGGGTGAATTTTCAAATTTCGACTGTTGTAAGTTGTTATTATGGCTTGGTCTTTAATCTGCACCTTTGTATTTGGAAAGTTAAAATACTGCGAATACTTATGGTTTTCTTTTGCCGAAAAACTATCAAAAACCAACCAAACATTAGGCTTTAAGAAAAGCATTCTACGTTTCATGGACACTGGATCTTCCAATCGTTTATAGCTTGTATTTTCTGCTTCTCCGTAATCAAAAATTGGATTTGACTTTGTATAGATCCCATCGGTCCAGCCTTGATAATCACTCCCCCAAGCTCCATTTAAAATGCTATTTGGTAAATTGTCTACTCCTAGCCCATTATGACTCCTATTTTCTTTGAACATTTTTCTCCAGGTATTGTCCACATAAGTGTAACGCCCATTGTCTACTAAATAATCCCTACCATTAGCATAAATTGTAAAACTTAACAGGTCTTCGTGTGCATGCCCTCCTGCCAACTTTTTTAAGTGTAACGAGGTATAGGTTGCATCTTCTTTCCATGATGTTCGCATATAAAAATCGCCTGAACTTTGTTGGAATTTTGATAAGAATGATGGCTCTTTTGGCTCTATTGTTTTATAATTTTCATTGGCCTCTTTACCTATAATTAAATAATCCTCAAAATCCAACGTTTTGTATGCTCTTGTCTTTATAACTGGATCATTGTACAGATATGCGGCCAATGATAGTAACCCTCTTGTATCTGTGTCGTCACTGTCTCCCAATAATGGCTGGTGGTAATTTGGCTTTTGCCATCCTACATTGGCATAAGCCATCGCTTTGGTTTTTTGCACAAGTATTTCCGGTAGTTTTATATTATTGCGTTGCGACAATAGATTCACATTCATAAAGCAATGGAAAACTTCATTATGGTACATGGGTGAATGCTCCCAATGTGTCCCATCTTCTAAAACCTGCAATGCTATGCATTGGGTCAATCTATCTATTGCATTACTTTGCCAGTCTTGGGCTGTATTAAAGTCTTCTAAAAATACTGATACATTGAATAGTCCTTGGTACTCCAAAACGCCCCAATTACTCGTTTTCGAAAAATTACTAAATGCACTATCAATGTATTGGCCGTGTTGATATAATGCTTTTAAGAATTTAGCAAGAAATTTTGGTGTTACGTGTTTTGAGTTTTTTATATACTCGAACGCCTTAATCCAATTTTCACAACGTATTCCTGCTTCTATTCTTCGCCATGCTGCGGAGTTTTTATATTTATCCTCCAATGAGGGTAATGGATTATGGTCTATCCAATGATTTACTTGGTTTATAAAAGCTTTGGCGTATTTCTCTTTGCCTGTAAAAAAATATGCTTTTCCAAGGTGTATCCAATATTTATGTCGGTTAAGCATATAGGTCCATTCTGGATCTCCAAAAGGGTTTTGCTCCCAAATAATTTCTTTTTTAAATTGGTAAGGGATGTTGGTTCTTTCCATATCCCATGCTTCCCTAAACACAAAATATTGAGATACTACTTCGTCTGCAATCTTAATTGATCTATTAAGGTCTTCAAGATAATTCTCGTTTATATATGGGATATCCTCCTTTGAAACTCTTTTATATATATCTTCTTTTTTTCTATATACTTTTAAAAGTTCTGTTAACGCTTTACTTGAATTATTTTTTGCATGACATTCTTTAACCTGCTCCATATATGGCGTGTCCAGATTTAATTCGTCGAATATGTTATCTAAGCGTATCGTCTTTGTTTGTGAAAACAGTTGGCCAAAAACAACCAACCCCAATAGAAATATCCAACCTTTTCTTTTTATTACAATCATTTTAATTTTTGCTTTTAGGCTTTGTTTAATTCATAATTAAACAAAGTTTATTATTTGCTATTTGCCGAGAAAGATATTAAAATCCACATCAAAATACAATCGATTGTACTTATGATTTTATATTGTCTTTTACTTTTCCAAAAAAACGTATGTCCTAAATCTAATTTGATTTTCAAACGAGTGGCCTACACGTTTAGCTAAAGTAAGTTTCTGTTCTCTTCTGTTTATATATGTTTTACCAATAATTAGAGTGACTATTTATTCTAACTTTATATTATTCTTTTTTGAGATCAAACAATTGATGTGTCTCGTTGTTATTTATTACAATTATGGCTGTCCCACGTGTTGTACTAACTTGTAACATATTACGAACGTTCTTATTTGCGATAAAGCCTGTTTTATAAGTTGGCATATAATTAAATTGTCCTTTCCCATTTCCTTTTAAAAAAGCCCCTACTCCTGCATCATTTCTGGTGGTTTCGATTTCTACTTGATAATTGTTTCCTGCCAAAAGTAAATCTGCTTGACCATCATTGTCAAAATCATCCAACAACATACTATTTATTGGGCTTCTTTGAACCTCGTAAGTAAATGGTTCAAATATAAACTCTCCTCCTCTATTTAAAAATATACCAGACCTGAACTCATTGGCTTTGTAATGTAATGCCGTTTTTATTCCTTCTCCCAATATGCCCTGCAGATCGTTATTGGCAAATTCTTGGTAGCTTTTTATTTTCTCCTTCAAAACAGGCATTTGTTGTGCTGTACAGCTCTTTCCTCTAACTGGAACTTGCCTGTCTTTATAATGTTTAGCCAGAAAGACATCTTCGGTACCGTTATGGTCGAAGTCTTTGGTATAAATATGAAATGGCTTATCCTCTGAGGCATGAAATTTAGTGTTGAGGCCCAAGTTTCCGGCTATAATATCCTTATCTCCATCACCATCAATATCTTTAATCAATAACTTGTTCCACCATCCCACTTTATTCGATAAGTAGTCATATTTTTTATTTTGGGACAATATGCCTTTATTATTTTCAAAAACTTCAATGCCCATCCATTCACCGGTAAGGACAAGATCCAAATCATTGTCTGCATCCATATCTACCCAATGGGCATCGGTAACCATGCCTATATATTCCAATGATGGTGCCAGTTGCTGTGTTTTTATGGTATATTTCCCTTTGTTGTTTACCAAAATATAGCTTTTAGGGGCATGTGGGTATTTACCGGGTATTAGGCGTCCTCCCACAAAAAGATCGATATCTCCATCGTTGTCAAAATCGGCCGGGTCTACCACCGATCCTGATTCATAAAAATCAGGAAGGCAATCGGTACATTTCCTAAAATTGCCATACCCTTTGTTCAGATAGAGTCTGTCCTGTAATTGTTGAGCCCCTTCAGCAAACTCATAACTTCCACTTACAACATAAAGATCTTGGTCGCCATCGTTGTCTGCATCAAAAAAAACGGCACCAATGTCTTCATACGTTTTATCCAAAGAAAAATCTGTTATGGTTTCTTTTTTAAACTTTCCAGAAGGCATTCCCATTAAAAATTGTCCTTCTTGCATATACCCTCCACCTAGATATAGGTCATCCAATCCATCATTATTGATATCTGCCTTTGCAGCTCCAGGCCCCAGCTGAGATAGTTTATGTGGCAACAGTAACTGTATTTGAAAATCATCAAAAACGCTATCTTTATGCGTATAGTTGAAAACGGTCTTTTCAAAAATTTTAGGTTCCTCCTTTATACTTTCTTCTTGAATTAAAGCGGCTTCAGCATACCTAACCGTAATCAATTGGTTAGGTTTTACATTATGGAATTTTTGGACCTTTCTATCTGGCCACATCATTTCAATTGTCTTTATCGTTTTGGTTTTACTGAATCCAAAATGTAATTTATTGGATACCGATGACAGGTAGCCCCTTGTATTAATAAGCTGCTTTTTTTGTAATGTCCCGTCTTCAAAAAACAATGTTGCTGTAACTCCTACTCCGAATTTATTTTTATCTGCTCCTACAAATTGAAATTGCAAATAGCTTCCTTTATCCAATTCCCGGGCATTGTTCTTTAAAATGGACGCTTTTTCATTAATGTTATTGACTACCACATCTAAATCGCCATCGTTATCAAAATCGGCATAAACCGCCCCGTTAGAAAATGTGGGCTGCATCTCTGCCCATTCTGTGGTACGATCTGAAAATGTAATGTCGCCATTGTTCTTAAAAAAATAATTGGTCATTTTTTGCTGTGGCAACATTTGTGTGTATTCAAGATATTCTGCTTTTGTTGGCTTTTTACCTTTCTTCCTTATAATGTCGAGTATCTTTTTATTAGTGTCTTTATCAATAACATCTCTATAAACGCCATTGGTTATATAAATATCGTTGTACCCATCTAAATCAAAATCGGCAAGTAAAGGAGCCCAGCTCCAATCGGTATTGGCAATTCCAGCCATATTACCAATTTCACTAAATGTACCATTGCCATTATTTAGCTGTAGCACATTATGCATGTATTGGTAATGATATCCTTTGTTTACCATTTCCCAAAATTTGTCGATAGAGGTCATGGACATGGTCGTTTTAGAGCGCACATAATCTTCTGGATTCATATCCAGGGCCATCATATCATACAGTCCATCATTATTGATATCGGCTATATCCCCTCCCATACTATAAAAAGACATGTGTTTGAACATCTCATGTTTTTTATCTGAAAATGTGCCATCGCCATTGTTTATATAGGCAAAATCGGGCATGCTAAAATCATTGTTAACATACACGTCCAGCCAGCCATCGTTATTTAAATCGCCTACTTGGGGATTGAGCCCAAAACCTCGATCTGGAATTATCCCTGCTTCTTTAGACACCTCTTGAAAATGCCCTTCTCCATCATTTTTGTACAGTTTATCACTTCCCTTTAAGGCTATGGTTTCCTCGCTGGTAGCAATCTCATTTAAATCTAAAATGGCCTTGTAATCTCTGGTTACCGTAGGTGCATTGGACATGTAAACATCTAAGTCGCCATCATTATCATAATCAAAAAAAGAAGCGGCTATCGTTCTACTTGTATCAGCGAGCCCATATATCTCTGCTTGCTCGGTAAAGCTTAGGTTCCCATTATTGATGTACAATAAATTCTTTAGTTTCTCGGCTTCCTTAAACCACCCTGCCCGGCATATATAAATATCCAGATATCCATCATTATTAACATCGGCCACAGAAATCCCCATATTAAATCCGTTGTTATCTTTTATTCCTGCCTTTTCAGTAATATCTTCAAAATGAAAATCGCCTTTGTTGAGGTACAATTTATTTTGTGATGTATTGGCCGTAAAGAATAAATCTACCAAACCATCGTTGTTAAAATCGGCTGCCGCTACCCCGCCTCCGTTGTATGAATAGATGTATTGGTAGTAATGAAAGTCTTCGCTTTCTTTAATGTGGTTTATGAAATCTACTCCCGATTCTTCCGACAATATTTGAGTGAACAGTTTTTCCTCAACCTGTGTATTGGTAGATTCCTCACAGCCCAAAATCAGCATTAAGATAAAACAGTATGGAATTAATTTAAGCTTACCCATTAGTATTTCCTATAATCTCTTTAATTAAAACTTTCTTTTCTTACAATTCTTGCGGCACGCTTTCGTTCTTCCACCAAATTATTGAACCAATCCTCCATCATCATATGTTCCAATTGTGCCTTTGCTTCATTAAATGGAACATATCCGTTTTCTTTTCGATCATAACCTACCAAAATGGATAGTTTTTGACCTACATCCAAAATATTGGAGATCTCTCCTTTTTGTAATCTTTCTATATATCGATATAGCGGCCCATACATTTCCCCATCTGTTCTGCTCCTTTCACTCTTTAAAGTTTGTTTGTCAATCACTTCAATGCCATTAATCGTTCTCAAGGATGATAATTCACGTTCAAAATCCTGAATAGTTACCACTTTGCTTTTTATTTTTTTCATCAAGTCCAGCGCTTCATTTTGGGTATAAGGAGATGCATTTCCATAAGGCACCGACAACGTTGCAAGGTCAATATCCGGTCTTTTTTTAAAAATACTGTCCTTAACTTTATTATATCGGGTTTTAAGTTTTTCTATGTTTACCATTTCAGGCATCTTTTGCCTTTTTAAAGTTAAAATGGCATTGGACAACAAATAACTGTAATATACCTGTTGGGAGTAATTTTTAGGCCCGTAAATAATGCCACCTCTATCTAACACCTCTTTCCTTCGTTCATTTTCCTTTTGAAGGGATTCTTTAAAGGAATGAAAATCGATGGTATCCCTAATTCCGTATGTTTTAAGGATTATGTTTTGTATTTTATTTTCTATGGCGGCATCCAAGGCAAATTGCTCCAATGTTGCTTTAGGCTCTTCATTGCCATAGGTTTGGTTCCAAAAGTCCTGAATTACATCAAGGTTATAATTATTCTTGTAATAGGAAATAACATTGGTACGTACTTTTTGTTTAAAAAAGTTAAATTCTGAACGCACTATGGGCTCATCATCAACATACAGCAAGACCTCTTCGCCTTTGTAGATCCAGTCCCTACTGTTGTTTTTGCAAGCAACTACAACTATTAACAGAACTAATAAAACTCTTTTTGTATACATTTTATAAAGTTTAATTCAGTACTAAATATAGAGTATATTTAGTACTGAATTATTATTAACACTCTTATACAGACTAAATATAAAGACTGTATTGGCAATATTGCTTATATTCGAAAAACGGGTTGTTCTATTGCTTAATAAACTTTAGAATTACAGGCTGCTCATTTTGATTTGTAAGTCTAATAATATACAATCCTACTTGTAAATTAGACACATCCAGGTTTAACGTGTTATTTATTTCGTTTAATTCTAAATGCCTAATATTTTCTCCAGATAGTCCCAAAACCTCTACCGTCGTTCCTTTTGAAAATGACCCTTTAAGGGTCAAAGCACCTTTTGTTGGGTTTGGAAATAAAATTGATGACAGGTCTTTGTTAGCCTTTTGTTGCACCATTGCCACGACCTTACTTAAATTTTGCGAACGCTTTGATGTAGATCCAGTTGTAGTTACAACCAATTCTGGCACATTCGTATTTTCTTTGCTATGGAAATCTACCGTGTTTTCATCAGGATTAAGACTTTTTAGTATAAATGAAACTGTACCATCACCTGCCTTTTCATTGGCCACCAAATTGGAAACGTCCCATTCGTAATACTGCAAGGTACCATTAACTGTTACTGAAGCGATAGCAGTTCCTGTTGCATTAATATCATTAACTGTAACAGTTCCCTCAGACCAAGTGTCTGTTGTTGCTTGATACACTTCAATAACGCTTGACGCACTTTGAACTTGTCCAAAGTTCGACATATATAAACGCAATGTGGCATTGTCTACGGTACCAGACAAACTGGAAAGATCAAACTTTAGTACGGCATCCCTATCATAACTATCATTATTAGAATTTTTCGCTCTTAAGAAATTGGCTGTACTGTAATTATTTCCGCTATTGGTTCCTCTTCGCACATACGAATCATCTATGGCACTCAAGGTATTGGTTGTAGTTGAAGACGTCGTGGTAGTTATTTCTAAAACAGGCTGTACCCCAGAGGCAGCTTCTTTAGAGCTGAAGTTAATCCACTTATTACTGCCAATACTGGTAGATGTAATTTGTAGCGAAATACTATTATCTCCATTTTTTTCTGTAATCACCTGATTGGTGATATCCCATTCTAGGGTTCCAGTACTACCTGGCTGCGTTGCCAGTACACTTCCTGCTGTTGGCTTGTTGTTATAGGTGATTCCCGATTCGGTCCAGGAGTCATCGCTTACAAATGATACTTCTAAGTTCGTTGTCGCAATGTCTGTACCTGCCGATGAACTTACCAATTTTAGTTTAGCCGACTGGATAGTTCCTGATACCCCCGAAAGATCAAACCGCAAAAAGCCTTCTCTTTTATAGCCCACAGCATCATTTTTAACTGTAAAGACGTTTTCAGAACCGAAGTTAGTATCTGCATAACTTCCATCCCTTACATAGGCATCGGCCTCTGCAACAATGGCTGTGGTGCTATTACCAGACGAAGGTAAAGTCACTATAGCAAGTTGAGGGACATTTGTATTTTCCTTACTATCAAAATCCACAACTACCTCATCTGTATTAAGTCCTTTTAATATTAAAGATACTACCCCATCTCCAGATACTTCAGTATTAATTAAACTGGTAATATCCCATTCGTAATACTGGGCAGCTGAACCAACAACAAGAGAAGCAGCTGCTGCTCCTGAAGCATCAATATCATTGGCTGTTACGGTCGCTTCAGACCATGTATCGGTGTTGGCTAGATAAACGGCTATATTGGTACCTGCTCCACTGTTATTATAAAGTCTCAGTTTTGCACTATCTACATTACCTGAAATGGAGGATACATCAAATTTTAAAACGGCATCCCTATCATAACTCGCATCATGGGAATTCTTAACCCTTAAATAGTTCACCCCACTATAGTTATTACCACTGTTCGTACCTCTTCTTACATAAGAATCATCGATAGGGGTTAAAGTGGTCGCTGTGAAATTACTTGTAGTAACACTTACTTCGGAAGTATATGTGGAATCGCCTATAGCATTGGAGGCTTTCACTCTGTAATAATAGGTTGTAGCACCTAACACATTGGTATCGGTATAGGTTAAGCTATTGGGCGGAAGGGTCGCTATTGTTGAAAAACCGCTTCCGCTGGTTGTTGAACGTTCTACAATAAAATTATACTCGTTGTTAGCATTATCGTCCCAATTGAGCAAAACAGCATTCAACTGGTTTTGAGCTGTTAGATTCGATGGCGCAGCAGGAACGGTCGTTATGGTTCCTCCACCTTCATAAGCTCCAATGGAAGGTGCTGCTAAAGAAGATACTGTATTTCCAAAATAATCGCGCCCTCCATTATCTGCCACCAACTCTCCCATACCAATAGCTGGTGATCCTGATGCTAATTTATAGCCATCAACATTCCCAAGGGTTACCACACCATTTGAAAAACTACCAGTCGTTCCTGTGTTAACGGCTACCAGCATAGGATCTAAATTAGCATTACCTTTTGTATTTACCGGAGATGTCGCATGCTGATTATTGTTAGGGTAATAAATAATATTGTTCCTGATATCGACCCCCGATTGTTCCCAGGTCGCATCTTTCTCTAAATAAAAGATATTGTTAAATATCTCATAGCCGGACCCTCCGGTCACCCTTGTTACATAATTGAGAATTTGACTGGAAGCAACATAGAAGGTATTATTATAAAACTTTGTATTTGTAGCGTTTACAATATGTATTAATCGTTCCTGATCGTTCTCACTAATGTTATATCGTACCGTATTGTTGTCCGTATTGGTATCTCCAAACTCAATAACCAACATAAAACCACCTCGGTTATCATGGCTATAGTTATACTGGAATGTGACATCAACAGACCCACCATCCAAATCGTAAGACTGTCCGTCAAATGTGCCGCGGGTAGCATAAGCTTCATTAAATTGCCATACCGCGCCCAAACATCTGGTAGCCCAGGTAGCTATATTTGCCAATCCCATCACAGAACCTCTGGTATTGTTATCGTACAACAAATTATATTCAACAACACCATCTAGCATAGATCTGGACAAAATGCCATCTCCTCCCGATTTCTCTACATAATTATTACGTATAATGGTATTTGTTGACAATCCTGGTTCATTGGGGTTACAATTACTTCCAGCTACGCCATCTACACAGGTCCATGCAAAGGCATGGCTATAACCTGTACGGTCACAATTTATAATTTGATTGCCTTCCACTAAAATATCATCATAATACGAGTACACAGGATTCGTCCCCTTGGTAGTGGCAATCATAATGCCCTGGCTTCCATCATACCCCTTTCCGGTTTGGGAGCCTTCAGCACTGTTCATTTCCCCTTTGACATCATGAACATAATTATTTAGTAGCTTGATACCACTAAGCTTTCCTGCATCCTGGTTTTCTACCAAGATTCCTTTTCTATCATACAGATTTGGGTCTTTGTTGTTTATAATTTCAAAGTCCTGAATTGTAATGTATTCAACATTATACACATAGATGGCGGCCCATAAACCATTTCCATCTATTAAAGGGCGTGTATCGTAATTGGTTGTACCGTACTTACCAAATGTAATAGGGTTGCCCAAAGTACCACTATTTTTTGGTTTTAGTTGACCTATCCAGGTCTCGCCCGCTTTAAAATAGATATTGTCTCCGGGCTGAAAAGTGAAATTGTTAACTTTGGCTAATGATTGCCAAGGTGTTGAAGTAGTAGTGCCATTATTGGAATCGTTACCAGTAGTAGCATCAATGTAATAATCTGTTGCAAAACTGTTTATTGCCATCCATAAGAATGCAAATAATAAGAGTTGTTTTTTAGTAATGTTCATTTCATTGGTTAATTAGATTAGTTTGATTTATCAATATTACATATGTTCATTTTTTTGTTGGATTAAACATTGTATAAGGGGTCGATATGTTAATCCCCTACCCATAATTAATATGGGTAGGGGTTAACCAGTACTAACTCAAAATATATTATGATGCATCTATATTTTAATTGGCTAATTGTGGTGCTTTATCTATTTCAGACTGTGGTATTGGAGAGAAGTAAAAATACTCACCACTAGTGGCTGGAACAGTACCATTTAGCACATCAACTGTTTCATCAGGTGACCGGTTTTCTAAAGCTTCTTTTACACGCTCCATACGTACTAAATCATGCCAACGCTCATATTCCCCTGCAAACTCCCACTTTCTTTCCGTAAAAGCTAATTCGGCCAAATCTCCTGTTAATAAATCTGTAGTAGCTCCGGCTCTTCTTCTTACTTTATTTAATGCTTCCCAAGCATCGGCCGTCTCATTACCTAATCGACCTGAAGCTTCAGCATAATTCAACAACACTTCTGCATAACGCATGAAATAGCGGTTGATGTCATTATTTGTAGTATTAACGGCACTCCAGTCTCCTCCTACTACTTTTCTAAGTATCGGATGTGGGTCCGACCATGTTTCCCACTCTGCTCCAACGGGATTACTTCCATTTGGAATTGTTTCGAGAATATAGGTGTCGTTAAAGCGCTGTTCGGTTCCATCTGTTTGTGCGGTTGCTTCAAAATCTTCAAAGAAGGCTATTTCACCAAAGGTTTCGGTCCACCCACCGGCTTCTGCTGGTAATCCTAAACGTCCAGTTGTTCTGTTTCCAATGCCACAATCGTAAGCACAACCTACCATTGTAAATACCCCTTCGCTATGGGAAAATCGGCCTGCTTCCGTCCAAAGGCCCCTAAAATCATCAGATAAGGCAAATCCATAGGTGCCCGCATTATCTATTACTTCTTTTGCCTTGGCGGCTGCCAAAGCATATTTGCCCGCATCTTTAAGTGGATATCCTGCCCAATGCATGTATAATCTTGACAAGAAGGCTTTTGCCGACCCTTTATTGGGACGTACGCCCACTGCGGGAATGCCCGGATATACATTTGGCAGTAAATTTTCTGCCGCTTTTAGATCTGATTCAATTTGCACATAGATCTCTTCAAAAGAAGCTCTAAGCAATGCTTCATTGGAATTAGACTTTAATTGTATAGGGATTCTACCATAGGTTCTGGTTAAATGTAAGTAAGCAAAGGCACGCATAAAATAAGCTTCCCCTATTAATCTATCAATTGTTGCGGCATCACCTTTAATATTATCTTTAGCATCTATGGCCGTGTTGGCAATCGTAATGGCATTATAACAACCGGTATAAGCATCTGTTAACCGTTCTGAATCAGGAGTCTGTATTCTCCAGTCAGAATGTCTAAAACCAATTTTATTACTACCACTATGTGTCGTTATATCATCGCCTCCATAACCTGCAATAAAAAATCCGGACCATTTCGCATTATTTTGAAGTTTGCGGTACATTCCCGTAACAAGTGCATCCAATGCTGCATCTGAACTTAAAGATGTAGGATCTAACTGTACCTCTCCTGGATTTTCATCAAGATCGGAGCAAGCTACCATCATAAGAGTTGACAACACTATACTTCCTATTTTAAACCAAGAAATCTTATTTATTCTATTTCGTATCATACTTTATTTTTTTATTATTAAAATCCTAAATTAACACCCAATGTAAACGTTCTTGGATTTGGTAGTGCACCAAAATCTAAAGAAGGTGTTGCATCTGATGAAGAGGTTCCTGTGGAAGACACTTCGGGGTCGTAGCCTGTATAATCTGTTATGGTAAACACATTTTGGGCACTTACATAAATCTTTAAAGATTTAAACCCTTTAACTTCCGGTAAAGTATAACCTAAAGACAAATTACTTAATCGTATAAAACTTCCATCTTCAATATATCTAGTAGAATTGATATGGTTAGTTCCTGAAGTAGGGCTATCACTCTTTAACATATCTGCACTGGTTGGCACTGTAACATCGCCACTTGCCAACGAAATCATTCCGCGGGTAGCATTTAGAACATCATAACCATGAACCCCTCTAAACAGCATATTAAGGTCGAAGTTTTTGTAGGTTAATGTATTATTCAAGCCCCATGTGAAATCTGGGATACCATTACCTATAACCCCTTGGCTATCGGCATATTGGGCCACACCATTTGCATCTGCTCCTAAATAGCTAAACCCATAAAAGTTACCTAATGGTTGTCCTTCTTCGACTATATATAAATTATTTCCTGTCCCTCCTGGATTAATCCCGTTAGGTCTGGTTAGTATTTGATCCAGCCCTCCTAAGTTCAACACTTTATTACTAACTGCAGACATTGTTAAGTTCGCGTCCCATTTAAAGTTATCTGTATCGAACACCACTGCAGACAGGCTAACATCTACACCTGTATTTTGGACTTCACCAACGTTAGTACGAATTACGCCGCCTCCATTGAATTGGGGAACCGGCAGATCCAATAACAAATCGGTCGTGTTTTTCTTAAACCAATCGACACTTAAATTTACACGACCATTCGCCAGTCTAAAATCTAATCCCGCATTGAATTGTTTTGTGGTTTCCCAAGTTAGATCTTCATCTACCAGGGCACCGTTAGCTAATCCAATATTAAAGGACGATCCACTAAAGAAGTAATTGTTTCCTGTAGCCAGAGATTGGTATGTGGAAAAAGGAGGGATATTTTGATTTCCTGTTTCACCATAACCTGCTCTTACTTTTATGTTATTAATAAATGAATCCTCTGAAATAAACTGTCCTAAATTATAAGCTGCAGATACAGAGGGAAAATACCCGGTACGATTACCTTCTCTAAATCTTGACGATTCATCGATACGAATAGTTCCTGTAACCAAGAGATTATTAGCCACATTTACTTCTGCTCTTGCTACATAAGAATCTATAGCACTTTTTACTTGATTGGCTCCTATAGTTTGTGTTTGTCCCAACTCCAACAGGTAAAATGCATCGGACAATCCAGAAATAGCATAGTTTTGTGAACCTATATTTGCTATTTTAGTTGTTGCGGATTGTAATTCGTAAATTCCTGTAAGTTTTAGGTTCGTGTTGCCAAAATCTTTATTCCATGTTAAAATATTACTTAATTGATAGTTATTGGTTCTTATGGCGTTAAATGAAGCTCTCCCTTCCAAAACTGATGAGCCTGCTGGGATCCCCTCAAATATTTCTTCATTAAAATGTGTTGAAGATGCTCCCGCTAAAATTGTAAAATTCAAGCTTTCTGAAATGTCATAAGACAGATTAAGGTTTGCGTTTAAACGATCCTCTACCAGATTACCATCTCTTTCATTTTGAACGGCAATTGGGTTTACTAATATGGAACCGTAACTTGATTGTAAATTGTAGTCTCCATTTGAATCACGAACAGACAACGCAGGATTAAAAGACAATACATTTACGACACCTCCTCTGGTGTCTGATGAAGCTCCAGAACCTCCTCTTATCAAGTTAAGGGCATTCTCTTTAGAACCATATATATTTAACCCTACTGAAAGTTTATCGTTTAAGTCGGCATTTAAATTACTTCGCAATGAATAACGCTTATAGTTTGTGTTCATCACTATACCTTCTTGATCGACTAAATTACCAGACAGGTAATAATTAAGCCGCCCTTCGTTTCCACTGGCCGATAGTTGTAGATTGTTTGTTAAAGCTGTTTGGAAATACTCGTCCTGATAGTCTGCCCCTCCACCAGAAACCGTAGTTCCTGCTAGTGAAGCAAATTCAGATGGTGATAGGAGATCGATCTTTTTAGGAATTTTGGCAGACGATATAAAGTAATTGAGGTTAATTTGTGGCTCGCCCGACTTTCCTTTTTTGGTCGTTACCATTACCACACCATTAGCTCCTCTTGATCCATAGATAGCCGTAGCTGAGGCATCCTTAAGTACATCAATGCTTTGGATATCGCTGGCATTTAAACTGGACAGATCGCCTCCAATAATACCATCAATAACCACTAAAGGGTCATTACTTCCTGTAATAGAATTGGAACCGCGCACCCGTATTTTAATATTACCTCCTGGTGCTCCCGAATTTTTTGAAACATTAACACCGGCGGTACGCGATTGCAAGGCATCTTCTGCTCGCGTTATAGGTTGTTTTTCAAAATCTTTTGCCGATACTGTTGAAACAGATCCAGTTAGATCTGATTTCTTGGCGGTTCCGTAACCAATTACAACAATATCGTCCAGCTGTTCTGCTGATGATTTCAAAACAATGTCTAAAACACTATTAGAGCCTACTGTTTTCTCTACCGTTTCATATCCTATATAACTAAAGACCAAAATATCGTTAGCAGAGGCTTCGATGGTATATTTACCATCAAAATCGGTAGATGCTCCTTTAGTGGTACCTTTAATCAAGACGTTAGCTCCTGGAATGGGCTGCCCGTCTTCTATAGAGGTAACTGTCCCCGTTATTGTAGTTTGACCATACATACACACACTTGTAAAGAACATCATGCACATATATACTATTTGTCTAGTATGTGAGTTGTTTTTTTTCATACTTAATTGTTTAAAGTTATTTTTGTTGGTTATAAAATTATATTCATCTGTTTTTGTTTAAGAGTTACAAATAATCATTATCAGGGGGGGAAATAGTTAGTTCTTATCATTTTTCTTCCTTTTGTATTATTTTATTTTTATCTGTTTACAATTAGTTTTACTCAGTCTGTTAGATACATACTGTCAATAAACATTTTGGTCGGCACCAACTTAATTGCTATGGCTCCCTTCATACTTAATCAATGCCTCTATAAAGTAATAATCTGCATAGTTTAACGGTACATCTATTTCACTTTGGTGAGGTAAGCTCCCTACGCTATGCTTTAAAAGGAACCCATTATTTGTTCCCACCTTGGCCATGTACTTATCACTGGCCAAAGACTTTAAAAGTTTATCTATGTTATGGGAATAGTCCACATGGGAATATTGATTAAGTTCTATTAATGCTGAAACGGTAACGGCTGCTGCAGATACATCGCGATAGGTATTGGGCTTATCGGGGGCATTATAATCCCAAAAGGGAATGCCATCTTTTGGAGTTTCTTTATAGTTTAATATGTAGGATGCTATTTTTTGAGCTTGGTCTAAATATTTTTCATCCTTTGTGTAACGGTAGCATACGGTATATCCATAAAGTCCCCAAGCCTGTCCTCGAGCCCAAGAACTTTCGTCTGCAAACCCTTGCGCCGTTTGTTTGCTTCTTACCATTCCTGTTTCTGAATCGTAATCAACAACATGATAAGAACTGTTATCCTGTCTAAAATGATTCTTTAACGTTGTGTTTGCATGCGAGATGGCGACTTTTTTATATTTATGGTCTCCAGTAATCTCACTTAATTTAAAGAGTAGTTCCAAATTCATCATATTATCAATAATGACTGGAAAATTCCAACCTCTTTCTGCTTGCCATCCACTGTTAACATCCCAACTTTGAATACATCCTATAACAGGATTAAAACGTGTTAACAATGAATTTCCGGCAGTAATCATTACTTGCTTAAACGTTTCATCTTTGGTTATTCTATACCCATTACCATAGGAACAATTAAACACAAAACCTAGATCGTGATTGGTAGTGAGATACTTGTGAACCTCAAATTGGGATTGCATTTTTTCTGCTGCTGCTTTCCACTTTTCATCCTTCGTTTCTTCATATAAATACCAACATGTCCCTGGAAAGAACCCTTCTGTCCAGTCAAAATCTTGGTTAGTCCATTCTATATTATTTTTTGAAGTAACTGTTCTGGGAATTCTATGGGCCGTATTGGCCTTCCTTAACAATACATCCATTTGCTTTTCTACATGTACTAACTCCTTTTCTACAAATGTTTCTTTAGTTTTATCATTTAAGGAATTACACGAAAACACAAAAAGCCCACATAAAAACAAAATTCTAGTTTTGGTCATACTTAAAATTAATTGATAGATTTAATAATTGTAATATTGTACTACAAGTTCAAAACTATTCAATTTTAAAGGTGACAAAGGGGTTTAATAATCATTATGGAGGGGGCAAAGCATCATACCCTAACAAACAGAAACCAATAAAAATAATTGATACACAAAGCTTTACCTCCTAAATACTTTTAAATACTTTCAGATTGTTTAGCCTTTGATCTATATTCTGTTGGTGAAGCATTGAAAAGAACCTTGAAGCTTTTTCTAAAATATTTTAGATCACTAAAACCAACTTCATAAGCTATTTCTGAAATATTCATTTCTGTTTGGGCAATCATTTGTGCAGCTTTTTTTAGTCTTACTGTTCTAATAAACTCGGAAAGGGATTGCCCGGTTAATGCTTTTAATTTTGTATACAACAAGGTGCGGCTCATACCTATTTCATCTGTAAACGATTGCGCATTAAATCCTGTGCTGGAAATGTTTTCCTCAACTATATGAAATGCTCTTTCTAAAAATTCTTCGTCTGCAGGCGTAACGGTTAGTTCTTTAGGGGTTAAAATGACATCTTTTTTATATTTAAGAATCATATGTTTTCGCGAACTGAACAAATTATTAACCTGCAGTTCTAAAATGTTAGCATCAAAAGGTTTAGTTATATAAATATCTGCTCCTGTTTTAAATCCTGTTTCCTGTGCTTTGGAAGAGGTTTTGGCGGTAAGTAAAATGATTGGGATATGGCTTGTTTTTATATCAGACTTTAAAACATTACACATTTCAATACCATCCATTACCGGCATCATAACGTCGCTTATAATTAAATCGATTGGGTTGGATTGCGCTATTTCAATGCCTTTCTTTCCATTTTTGGCCTCAAAAATGTTGAAATCCTTTTTAAAAATATCTTTAATAAACTTCCTCACCTCTATATTATCTTCAACCAGCAAAATAGATGGCAGCTCCTCTTTGTAAATATCTTCATGGAAATCTGATTCCTTTTGGACCCAACCGGATTTCAAAAAAGTGGGCTCATAAGGCTCTAGGCACATTGGATGTACCAAATCATTATCATTAACCATTTCATTTGGTTGTAAATGGGTATTGCCCAAAGGCAATAAAACAATAAAAGCAACACCTTTTCCTTCGGTGCTTTCAACTTTTATAGTGCCATGATGCAATTCTACTATATCCTTGGCCAGAGAAAGGCCAACTCCTGTTCCCGATCTTTTCTTGTCGGGCTCCCCTAATTGGAAAAACCTATCAAAAATAAATTCAATCTCCTTTTCTGGAATTCCTTTGCCATTGTCTTCAATGACTAACTTAACACAGTCTGAATTGTTTTCATTTAACATGTCCTTTGAAATGGATACACTTAATGTAATTGAGCCATGGTCTGGGGTGAACTTAAACGCATTGGACAATATATTTACAATGACTTTTTTTAATTCAATTTCATCAAACCAAACCTCAATATCTTCTGCATTGGTTTTGAAGCTGTAATTAATATGTCTTTCTTTTGCTAATTCTTCGAAGGATAACTTAACATTTTGCAGAAATGGCACAATATTGTTTTTAGAGGCATGCAGCTCTAACTTCCCTGCCTCACTTTTTCTAAAATCCAATAGCTGATTAATTAGTTGCAATAGCGTTATAGCATTTCTATACATACTTTTAAGCTGGCCTTGTATTTCATTATCGCCCTTCTTCTTTTCTATCATGCGTTGCAAAGGCCCAACAATAAGTGTTAATGGGGTTCTAAAATCATGAGAGATATTTGTAAATAATTGTAGTTTTAATTTATTGATCTCTTCAATTCTTTCCTTGTCTATCCTTTCTTGCTTTAATTCGTTCTTAACCTTTATTCTGGCCAGTGTTAGCATTCTTATATAATAAACTATCACGGCTACTATTAGGCTATAGATTAGATAGGCCCACCAGGTTTTCCACGGTGCCGGAAATACCGATATTTCTACTGAATCCCCTTTCTCATTCCATACCCCATCATTATTTGAAGCTTTTACTTTAAAAACATAATCACCCGCATCTATATTTGTATATGTTGCTGTCTTATTATTACCTATATAATTCCAATCGGCATCAAACCCCTCCAATTTATAGGCATATTGATTTTTATTGGCCTGGGAGTAACTTAATCCTATAAAATCTATACTAAAATCGTTTTGATTATACTTTAAAGTGATTTTCGAAATGGAATCTGTTATTTTTAAATAGGGTTTGTTATTAACATTTAAATTGTAAATATCGACTTTAGGTATAAAAGTATTTTCATTAATTTTATTGGGGTCGAAATAATTAAGACCATTGGTTCCCCCAAACATCAATTCTCCCTTCGACGTTTTTAAAAAAGCTCCATAGTTAAACTCATTTCCCTGAAGCCCATCAAACTCATCAAAGTTTTTAATCTGATTTGTTTTTACACTTAACCGACTAATACCCTGATTATTACTTATCCATAAGTAACCATTATCATCTGATAATATCCCATAAACAACTTCATTTGGCAAACCTTGTGCTGTCCCATATTTTATAGACTTTCCTGTATCGGGATTATAAAAATACAACCCAGACCCTTCAGTACCTATCCAATAATTATTTTGATCATCTATAAAAACACAGTTTACAGATTTTGAGGCAAGTTCGGATTTCGCATTTTTTTTAAACGGGATTTCCGCTCTCTTTTTTGTATTTACATTAACGCTTTCTAAACCTTGGGAACCTCCCGCTAATATGTAATTAGGATCTGAAGTTTGTACGATGCATGCAACTGATTTAATATTATCATCGAGCTTATAAAACACTTTTGTTTGTGTATCATAAAAAAACAAACCGTCTGTTAAAGTTCCAATCCATATATTTTGATTATGGTCTTCCAATAAGGATAAAATTCTATAGTCTGATATAGCAATACCATCTAATTGTACTGATTCAAAATGTTCAAACTTTAATGGTTTCTTATTAGGGTTTAAAAAATTAAGTCCTTTATCATGTGTACCAATCCATAAATTCCCAGATCGGTCTTGAATGATTGCCTTAACATTATTAGAGCTTAAACTATCATAATTGTCTGGATCGTGAGTATAATATGTAAACTTATTGGTTTTCCTGTCGTAAAAATTAATCCCGCCCCCTTCTGTACCTATCCACAGGTTTTTGTTTGGATCTTCTACAATGGCGCTTACTACTTTATAGTTAAGCATGGTATTATTATCTCCAGCAGAAAAAAGTTTAAACGTATCGAAGCTTTTATCATAGAAATTAACCCCTCCAGCCCATGTACCTATCCATATATCGGCACGGGAATCCAAAAAGATCTTATAAACTGAATTTTGGCTTAAACTTTTAGGGTTATTTTCGTCATGAACTATATGCGTTATGGTTTGCTTCTCTGAATTTAATATGTAAATGCCTGTATAAGTTCCTATCCAAAGATTACCTGAATAATCTTCGCAAATAGTACGTACAGCGCTTGTTATACCCTTAGTCTTATTAAACTTATAGTCTATAAACGTATTTGAAGTTCGGTCAAAAATAGCTAGCCCCATTTCATATCCTAACCAAATGGTATGATGGCTATCCTCGAATAAAGTGGGCGCATTATTTATATGAATGTCTTTAGTAGTCCCTTTAGGGTAGTTGTAATGTGTAACATTATTATTTTTTAAATTATAGACATCAATACCTTCTACTGTACATACCCATAAGTCACCACTTCTTGACACTAAAAAGTTTCGTGTTTTTTTATGGTCACCTGAATTAAACGTGCCCTCGACTTGAATTTTAAAGTGAGATATTTTATCTTCAATAATATCTAGTTTGTCAATACCACTATTAGTGGCAACATAAAGTGCATTATCATTAAGTTGGGTTAAGTCCCAAATCTCGTTGTCTGAAATAGAAGTACCAATTGAGGTCTGTTTATATCTTGTGAAATTATCTGTTTCTGGGTTATACTTGTTTAAACCATCTTTAGTCCCAACCCACAAGTT
Organism: Aestuariivivens insulae; assembly: GCF_022662195.1. Classification (GTDB taxonomy): domain Bacteria; phylum Bacteroidota; class Bacteroidia; order Flavobacteriales; family Flavobacteriaceae; genus Aestuariivivens; species Aestuariivivens insulae. The sequence continues at coordinate 26,634 of NZ_JAKMCS010000018.1, forward strand.
CCCATAATTGTCCTCAAAAACTGAGGTTACCCAGCTATGACTTAAACTATTTTCGTTTTCAGAAATATGTCTATAGACCACAAACTTATCTCCATCATATTTATTTAAACCATCTCTGGTTCCAAACCATAAATAGCCTTTTTTATCTTGCAAAATATCTATCACAGACCTTTGCGATAGCCCTTCTCGAGAAGATAACTGCTTAAATTTTAAATCATGTAATGAATTACTATATACTTGTCCGTAAACATTTTGAAACAACCAATTACATAATAGAAAAAGTAACACATGATTTGTTTTCATTTATTTTATTTCAAAAGTATTCATTAATCAATTTACTCATTGAACATGTTAATTTGGCAATAAATGTAACAATAAATAAACATATTCATCATAAGTATAAAGATTTGAAAATTTTAAGATGACAAGCAAAAAAATTGCTGTAAGAATATTGTATTTAGTTATCAAATCATTTTTTAATATGAAACTATTAGTACAGTAAAATTAACTTAACACGAAAAAAACAGAGGGGACAAACAATCATTTTTGAGAGGTCAAATGATTACATTCCAATATTTATAGGTTAACTAAAGCTGGACAGTGTTGAATTAAGCCTAGTAGATTCGATTTTTAAGTAGTTCTTTTTTAGGGAAGGTTACAGAAATATGTACCTATAAAAGCATAAATGAATAAACTATTATTTCTTATGTTAATGAGCTCCCAAGAAGATGACTTTTTTTTTGTTCAGGTATCTTCATAATACTCCACAAAAAAAGCCTTTCAAAAACTTGAAAGGCTTGTCTTTTTGGGTGGAAGATCGGTCTTACTTCGACTACGCTCAGCATAAACTTCTCGACCTCACCGTAACGCACAAAAAAAGCCTTTCAAAAACTTGAAAGGCTTGTCTTTTTGGGTGGAAGATCGGTCTTACTTCGACTACGCTCAGCATAAACTTCTCGACCTCACCGTAACGCACAAAAAAAGCCTTTCAAAAACTTGAAAGGCTTGTCTTTTTGGGTGGAAGATCGGTCTCGAACCGACGACCTCCTGAACCACAATCAGGCGCTCTAACCAACTGAGCTACAACCACCATGTAAAACGCATTACAAATGCGAGTGCAAATGTAATTTATTTCGGTTTCTCTACAAAAACTTTTTTAAATATTTTAATCACTATTTCAAATCAAACAGGCTATCTACTGCCACATAACGCTCCACATTAAACCCTTCGGCATGTTCTACTCCTATTAAACGCCCCAAATCCCTTGCCCTGTACTTTACACTATCTGTAAAATTTTTACTTGATATAGGGGTTTCTGGCTCTTTGCTGTTTTCATTATAAAACTGGGTTTTATAGGCTAAAACGGCATCCATTTTTTTATCTATAAAGCCTGTAACATCTACCACAAAATCAGGCTCTAAGTTTTTCCATTGAATATAATGGTACACCTGCTTTGGTCGCCAAGGCTCTTGCCAAACATCGTCATTTTCATCTTTAGTATCAATTTTTAAGAGTCCGCTTAAAAAACAGGCATCACTTACCAACTTACTGGCTTTACCATGATCTATATGCCTATCATCAATTGCATTACATAGAACAATATCTGGCCTGTATTTACGTATCATTTTAATCAATGCTATTTGATGGTCTTTATCATTAACAAAAAACCCATCGGCAAATTCCATGTTAGTACGCAAAGTCACACCTAATATTTTCGCAGCACATGCGGCTTCCTCCTCCCGTGTTTTAACAGTACCCCGTGTCCCCAATTCACCACGAGTTAAATCTATAACCCCAACTTTTTTACCATTAGCCACTTCTTTGGCTATGGTGGCACCACAACCTAGCTCTATATCATCTGGATGAGCTCCTATAGCAAGTATATCTAATTTCATCGGTATTCTTTTATTGAATTTTAATGGTTAGATGTAACCTTTGATAATTAAAATAATCATTTGCTGTATATTTAATTATCATATCAGTTTCATAAGTTTATTCTATTGTTTTTTTAACCAAACTTCATCCTTTTTAGAAGCTTTTTTATCATTTTTATTTGTTAAAAACTGAACGTTCAATTCTGCTAACCTTATTTTTTATTAAATATATCAAGAAATCTTAACAAAGCTCCATTACTATTACGTTTTCGTGTTTTTTTTCAACATGAAAAAACTCAAAACCTTCATAATTATTGAAAAATAATGTTCTTCCCAAAAGCATGACATCCGTCATAATAATTAGCGACAATAGCCTGTAATTTTACTTTGTAATAAAAAATAAAATACCATCAATTAACCAACAGGTATTTAAACCGTAAAACTAATAAACATTTTTTAGATATGATTTTTTTAATGCTCACCATATTAGCCATCACGATCGGTCTTTTTGCTTGGGGAAAATTCACGCCAGATATTGTGGCGCTCATATCTATGATAAGTTTATACTTAACCGGCATTTTAGATGCTACTGAAACCTTAAGCGGATTTAGTAACCCTACAGTAATTATGATTGCTGCTCTCTTTATTATTGGAGAAGGTATTGCCCAAACGGGCTGGACCGCCATGGCAGGTAAAAAATTTGTGGAATGGGCCGGAAAAAGTGTTCCTAAGCTCTTAGTAATCGTTACTTTAGGAGCTGGGATACTTTCTGGATTTGTTAGCAATACGGGTACTGTCGCCACATTAATGCCTTTAACCATCTCTTCTGCCTGGAGCATTGGAACCTTACCTTCAAAAATGTTAATGCCTGTTGCCTTTGGGTCTAATACCGGTGGATTATTAACCTTAACGGGAACACCTCCTAATATTATTGCTAGTAATGCTTTAGTTGATGCTGGGTTTAACGGGTTTTCATTTTTTGAATTTGGTTTGATTGGATTACCATTACTAATCATTGCCTTACTATACTTTAGATACATAGGTTACAGGTTGCTACCAAAAAACAAAACCAACAACAAGCCTGTAAACATTGAAACAACCTTGCACAAATGGATAGAAGCCTATAAAATAGACAACGACTATTACAGGTTACGTATAAGAAGCCTTTCTCCCCTTATAAACACTAAATTGGAAGACTGGCACATTGAAAAAAACTTTAACGTTTCTATCATTCGATTAAAAAGAAGGCATCCTAATTTATTAAAAGGAATACATAGCTATGAAGAATTTCCAACACATGATACAGAACTAAGATATCATGACATAATCACTGTAAAAGGAGACACTGAAGGTATTAATAAATTAATGATAAAATTTAGACTAGGCCTTTTACCATTGGAACCTATTACAGATGAGTTAAAAAACAACCTCATAAACCAAGAAGTTGGTATGACCGAAGTTATTGTTAACCCTAACTCTATGTTAGTTGGAAAACATTATAAAATTGGGGATTATTTTAACCGATATGGCATTCAGCTATTAGCCGCTTCCAGAAACAACAAACCTTTAGAAGAAAAAGAAATAACGGTAAAAGCAGGTGACGCCTTTTTATTAAGAGGTACTTGGGAAGATATTGACAACCTAAAAAAACAACATGAAAACCTAGTAATTATTGGTAGCCCAGAAGGTATGGCCAAAAACGTTGACAAGCTTAATCTAAAATCGTACATAGCCTTAGGTGCTCTTTTACTCATGATTGTGTTTATGGTATTTAAAATTGTACCGGGAGCCATAGCCGCATTAATTTCTGCTGGTATTATTTTACTAGCGGGATGTGTCCCTATTACCAAAGCCTATAAAGGTATTAGTTGGACCAGTGTAGTGATGATTGCCGCCATGATACCCATGGGCATCGCTTTACAAAAAACAGGAACGGCACAAGTTATTGCTAATGGTTTGGTAAGCTATTTAGGAGCCATTCACCCCATAGCATTACTTGCTGGTGTTTTTTTATTAACCACCACCTTTAGTCAGGTAATAAACAACTCGGCTACAGCAGTGCTTATGGCACCTATAGCCATGTTAGCTGCCAGTACTTTAAACCTATCGCCAGAACCCTTCATGATAGTAGTCGCCATTAGTGCTTCAACAGCGTTTCTAACCCCAATAGGCACGACAACCAATGCCATGGTCATGACAGCCGGGGGTTATAAGTTCATGAATTACTTAAAAGTAGGTGCGCCATTGCTACTAATATTTTTGATTATCTCACTAATGCTCGTACCAATAATATGGCCATTTTAAAAACATACAAATTATTATTAAGAACCTTAAATTTAATACAGAATGAAAACTTTAGAAACCTTACAAAAAGACACTAGCTTAGAGCAATATGGTATCCAAGATGTTATTGTAAACTGGAATCTGTCTCCTGAAGAACTTCAAAAAATAACGGTTGAAAAAGGTATGGGCAAGGAAACCACTAACGGTACCTTAGCTATTAACACTGGAAAATTTACAGGGCGTTCGCCTCAAGACCGCTTTCTAGTGAAAGATGATTACACTGCTGATAAAGTATGGTGGGGAAAAACCAATAAACCGGTATCTCCTGAAAGTTTTGACAAGCTTCAAAATGAAATTGTAAAATATCTTTCTGGAAAAGAAATTTATGCCAGAGATGGTTATGTATGCGCGGAACCAGAATACAGAACCAATATTAGAACCATAACCGAATTCCCTTGGTCTAACCTATTTGTTTACAACATGTTCTTAAGACCTAGCATTAAGGAACTTGAAAACTTCAAGGAAGACTGGTTAATCCTCTGTGCTCCTGGTTACGAGTGTCCAAACCCTAAAGCCTATGGCATACGTCAAGGTAATTTTTCCATTCTAAACTTTACTAAAAAAATAGCCTTGGTAGGCGGGTCAGCTTACACTGGTGAAATGAAAAAAGGTATCTTCTCCGCCTTAAATTTAATATTACCCACCGAAAAAAATGTATTACCAATGCACTGTTCTGCCAATGTGGGCAAAAAGGGAGACACAGCTATTTTCTTCGGGTTATCTGGAACCGGAAAAACCACCCTCTCAGCAGATCCTGAACGAAAATTAATTGGCGACGACGAACATGGCTGGACAGCAGACAATACAATCTTTAATTTTGAAGGAGGCTGTTATGCTAAAGTAATAGACCTAACCGAAGAGAAAGAACCAGATATCTTTAGAGCCGTTAAGCCTGGTGCATTATTGGAAAATGTAATCTTTAAAGATAATGGTGAACCCGATTATGAAGATAGTAGCATTACCCAAAACACACGTGTAAGCTATCCTATCTACCATATCGATAACATTCAGGAAACGCTCTATGCCAACAACCCAAAGAACATTTTCTTTTTAACCTGTGATGCTTTTGGTGTATTGCCTCCTGTTTCAAAATTAACCCCTGGGCAAGCGGCTTACCACTTCATCTCTGGATATACTGCTAAAGTAGCTGGAACCGAAGCAGGAATTACCGAGCCCGTACCTTCATTCTCAGCTTGTTTCGGAGAACCATTTATGCCATTGCACCCTACCGTTTATGGTGAAATGTTAAGCAAAAAAATGCAAGAAGCCGGGGTAAATGTATGGTTAATAAACACTGGCTGGAGTGGTGGCGCTTATGGTGTAGGCTCTCGTATAAAATTAAAATATACCAGAGCGATGATTACAGCCATTCTTAATGGTGATTTAGATGGCGTGGATTACGAACAGAACTTTATTTTCGGCCTATTTATGCCTAAATACTGTCCTGGTGTACCTTCTGAAATATTAGACCCAATGAATACCTGGCTACAAAAAGGCGCCTATATTGGCAAGGCCATTCAATTGGCACATTCATTCCACTTAAATTTTGAGAAGTTTGCGCAACAAGCTTCAGAACAAATTATTGAAGGTGGTCCATTAATTGATGAACACCATCATTTACACGAACACTTTTAATAGGTTCTTATGAATTGTAAAAGGAGCTCTATTATTGAGCTCCTTTTATATTACCAAACAAAATTTAGTTAAAAACAACCCGTTGTGTAATTTGATAAAATGCTGTCAGTTCGAGTGAATTTTACGATTGAAATGAGTAAAATTTTTATCGAGAACCTGTTGCAGGCAGACAGGTATGAATTTTAGTCTTTGAATAGTTCTCGATACGTCCCGCCTTTGGCGGACACTCGAACAGACATAATTGAAATTAGTTTGATCTAAAATACACAACAGGTTAAAACAAATTACTAACGCATATATTTGTATGCCATGAAACATCTATTAATAATTCTAGGCCTTTTTTTAAGTATTAACTTAAGTTTTGGACAGTCAAACCCTGAAGATAAGTTAGGGGGGTGGTATGAATTAGGCATCAATACTAAGATTTCAAAAAAATTAAGTGTAAATACCTATACCCTATTATGGCTATATGAAGCAAATGACAATTTCAACTTTGTTTTATTGAAAGGAGGACTTAGCTATCAATTGAATCCCAAACTTAAGGCTGTATTGACCTATGGTTATGCAGATTTCGATGGCTCAATAGATTTATCGTCACCCCATACTTTGGAAAACCGAATTTCCGAACAAATTATATTTAAACACCATTTTGTGAAACTCCCCATAGAACATAGGTTAATGGTAGATCATCGCTTTTTAAGAAAGCCTAATAAAAGATCGGCAGTAGCGCGGCTTCGCTATCGTATTGGTACTAAACTTAAAATCAACAATACTTTATCCCTACTTTTAAAAAACGAATTGCTGCTTTCTCCTAAGTTAAGCAACAGCCCTGAAAACCGATTTTATAGCGGACTGGGGGCAGCAATTAATAAAAACTACACAATTACTATAGGTTATGTTAATAGAAATACCATGAACAAGGAAAACTTACACCGACTCCAAGCTGGCTTGTTTATAAAGACTGATTTTACCAAAAAGTAGCATTAATGCGTTGCGCCCTCTTTTAAGGTTTTTTCAATCCTTCGGTCTGGAATTAACCAAATTACCGCTACCAAAACAAAAAAGAAACCACTTATCCAAACATTAATAAAAGCGCCAACTATTCCCAAAATATATAAAACAGGAGATGTTTTTCCCTTTATATCTTTACCTAAAGCTTTAGCCAAGATAGAATCCTTGCCATGACTTTTTATAATTAGGGTCTGTAAAATAAAATAGGCCAATGCGGCACACAATAAAACAATGCCGTACAAAAAAACCGAGGCCGTTGTAAAATGGTTCTCTCCCATCCATCCTGTAACAAATGGCACTAAAGAGAGCCAAAACAACAAGTGCATGTTGGCCCATAGAATAGGGCCAGTAACATGTTTAACGGTTTGCATCATATGATGGTGGTTATTCCAATAAATGGCCAAATAAATAAAGCTTAAAATATAACTTCCAAAAATAGGCAGTAAAGGCGTTAGATCTTCAAACGTTCCTCCATGTGGCACTTTTAACTCTAATACCATAATGGTAATAATAATGGCCAAAACGCCATCTGTAAATGCTTCAAGTCTTCCTTTTTTCATCTTAATATTTGTTTAAGCGTATAAGTGAGTAATTTACAAAAATACACTTATACTTCAACCGTCTTCCAATACCCTTTTTTAAACCATACAATCGCAATTATAGCGATTAAGACCTCTGCAATAGTAATGGCCCAAAAGACCCCTACTGGGCCAAAATCCAAGGTAAGTGCCATAAGGTAAGCAAATGGCAATTGCAATAACCAGAAGCAAACAAAGTTTATATAGGTAGGTGTTTTGGTATCGCCAGCGCCATTAAATGCATTAATAACCACCATACCATAACCATAAAAAATATAACCAGCAGCAATAACACGTAAACATAAACTACCATATTTAACAACGTCTGGAGTGGTATTGAACAGCACAATAATTTGAGGTGCAAACACCAAATAGACCACAGACACTATACCCATAAAAATAGCGCTATATTTTCCGGTTCTCCATACCGATAGTTCTGCACGTTCTGGCTTTCTAGCCCCTAAATTTTGTCCAACTAAAGTAGCTGCGGCATTACTCATACCCCATGCCGGCATTAAGGTAAACATCATAACCCGAATGGCAATAGTATACCCTGCTAGCACTTCGCTACCAAACTCACTCATAATGCGCATTAAAAACACCCAAGATGAAGTCCCTATTAAAAATTGGCCTATACCTCCCAATGATACTTTTATTAGATTAAACATCACTTTAAGGCGTAGCACTAAATCGTTAAATCCAATTTTTATTTTGCTATAACCAAAAAACAAAATGGCAAGCTGAAAAACCACAGCCGTACCTCGTCCAATTGTTGTGGCTATTGCAGCACCTTGCACACCGAATTCGGGTACAGGACCAAAACCAAAAATAAATATAGGATCCAATATAATATTGAGCCCATTAGACAATACCAGTGTCCACATAGCCACCGAAGCATTGCCAGCTCCCCTAAACACTGCATTGATTAGAAACAATAGCATTATGGTAACATTACCACCTAATAGCACTTGGGTATAGCCATAGCCCTCGGCTATTAAATCGGGTTCACCTCCCATTAATTCGAGAATATGTTTGGGGTATATAATGCCTATGGCACTAATTATTGCCGCCACAAATACCCCTAAAAAAATAACCTGTACCGCTGCACTAGAGGCCCCCTTCAAATCTTTTTCACCTACACGTCTAGCTACAACGGCTGTTGCCGCCATACTTAATCCTATGGCTACTGCATAGACCAAGGTTATTACAGACTCAGTTAAACCAATAGTCGCCACAGCGTTAACGCTTACCTGCGACACATATAAAATATCGACCAAAGCGAAAATCGATTCCATGAGCATTTCCAAAATCATGGGTATGGACAGCATAAATACCGCCCTACGAATACTCCCCGATGTAAACTCTTGCTCCTTACCCGTTACGGCAATTTTAAAATATTGAATGTATTGTTTTAAAGAAATTTTATTTGATGATTGCATTCTGAAAATTATAAAAAATAGACTATACCAAACACCGAAGCATTTGGCTCATTTTTGTTCGAGAGGCTCTCGATACGATACGGAAGTCGAATTAAACAATCATAAGTCGCAAATATGAAGAATTAATTTAAAACCGCAAAATAGTTTTTCAAGGTTTTGGGCAATGTGTATCTTCGCAGAAAAAAAGAAGTACCCTAAAAAGTTAATTATCAAATTAAATCAACCTTTTTATAGTACTCATTAAAACCTTTGAATTTACAACAGCTATTAATTATTTTTTAATCGTTATGCTGCCCATTTCTTAGCATAATGGAACCTAATAATTAATAACTATTTAACCAATAACTTATAATAGATGCTAAAAGCTGTTATTTTTGATATGGATGGTGTTATTGTGGATAGCGAACCTTTGCACCGTAAAGCCTATAGGGAAATGTTCGAAGAGGTAGGCATTGAAGTTAGCGACTCCCTTTATGAATCTTATACAGGGCAAGCTACGCTCCCTATTTGTCAGCACCTTTGCCAACACTTTAATTTAACCGAAAAACCCGAAACCTTAGTAGCCCTAAAACGTAAGCATTTTAAATACCTGTTCGATAACGACGATAGCTTTAAATTAATTGATGGCGTTTTAGATTTGATTAAAGATTATTACCATAACGGACTAACTCTAGTGTTAGGCTCTTCGGCTTCTATGCCCAATATTGAGCGTATTTTTGATCGCTTTGACCTAAACCAATACTTTAAAGCAAAATTAAGTGGAGCTGATTTAGAACAGTCCAAACCACATCCAGAAATTTTTATTAAAGCTGCCCAGGCTTCAGGTTTTAGCGCTAAAGAATGTATGGTGATTGAAGATTCTACCAATGGCATTGAAGCCGCCAAGGCTGCCAATATCTTTTGTATAGGCTATAACAGCAAGCATTCAAAAAATCAAGATTATTCAAAAGCCAATAAGGTCATTAACGATTTTAAGGACATACACTTTAAACAAAGTATCCAGCTTTTTATGAGCTTTTAATAAGAAACATTTTAAAGCACAATCACCCTTTAATCCAAGTGATTATAGACGTATCTGTAGGCAATGTTTTTGGTGTTAGGGAACGTACAACATAGCCATTTTCATCTATTAAGTACTTTTGAAAATTCCACGTCACCTCAGAGTCTTCAACTCCATTTTTATCCTTTTGGGTTAAAAATTGATAGACCTCGTGCATATCATCTCCCTTTACGGAGATTTTTCCCATCATAGGAAAGCTTACCCCATAATTTTGCTGACAAAATGTTGCTATTTCTGCATTGGTTCCCGGTTCCTGTGCTCCAAAATTATTTGCCGGAAAACCAATAATCGTAAAATTATCATTTTTATAGGTTTCGTAAAGTGCCTGCAAATCTTTATATTGTGGTGTGAGGCCACACTCGCTTGCCGTGTTAACAACCATTACTTTTTTTCCCTTCAACGTTGACAAATCGAAGTCATTACCCGATAAATCCTTAACGGTAAACTGGTGGATAGACTGTTTTTGCATAATAGTTTCATTTTTTACAACCTGAACAACTGCTTTACTTTCTCTTAGTTCAGATTCATGAGATGCTTTATTTTGTTTACAAGCAGTTAGCGCGAGTATTAAAACAATAAGTGTTGTTTTTTGCATCACATTATTTCTTATAATATTTAGCATACCCTCTATAACCAAAGTACCCCAATAAAGCTACAAATGCAACACCCATAGCGATAATTTTAAAACTGGCTATTTGCTGACCCGATTGGTAGGAATGTAGTCCAGCCAAATAAAAGTTCACACCAAAATAAGTAAAAATTATAAACGAAATAGCAATTACCGAACTAAGGTTAAACAACCAACGCCCTCTAAGCCCAGGCACCAATCGCATATGGATAACAAAAGCATAAATCATGATACTAATAAGCGCCCAGGTTTCTTTAGGATCCCAACCCCAATAGCGTCCCCAACTTTCATTGGCCCACATACCACCTAAAAAGTTACCAATAGTTAACATGACCAATCCAACGGTTAATGCCATTTCGTTAACAATAGTGAGCTCTTTAATGTTTAAATCCATTTTGGTTTTGTTCTTACTAGTGGTTAGCGCCATAAGAAGTAGGGATACCACCCCTAAAATCATACCCAAAGTAAAAGGCCCATAACTGGCTACAATAATAGCCACATGAATCATAAGCCAATAACTGTTTAACACAGGCTGTAAGTTTTCAATTGATGGATCCATCCATTGGAAATGCGCAACCATTAATAACATAGAAGTTACAAAAGCTCCTGCTGCTATGGTTAAGTCTGACGTTTTTCTTTTCCCAAAAATCGTCGATAAAACCCCTGATACATTGTCGTTATCGTTATGGGCTTTCTCTTTCTTCTTACTTAAACCAACAATAAACCCAAACAACATGGTAGACCAAGCCACATAGATCATAGATTCATAGGCATTACTCCATGGGGCATGCCCAGATACATACCAACGGACAATTAAACCAGCCAAATGGAGTAGAAATACTCCAAAAATAACCCACTTCAATCCCTTTATAATAGCATCTATGTACTTGCTTTTATCCTTTAAAATTTGAACTATTAACAGCACAAACATTAAACTACCTGCATACATGTACCAACTAAACAGCTTTTTAAAAATATCGTACTTGTTATAAAGTACTTCGGTATGGATTTTATCGTCGCTTAGCATGACTTCGGCTCCATATTTATGCTGCGTTTTTTTGAAGGCTTCCAACAGCTTTTCTGCTTCGGAATAATCTCCTGTTTGTTTTGCTTGATTAAGCGTTACAAGATAAGCTCGAAAACCATTCTTTATAAAATTTCCATAAAGTGAATCTTGTATTTTATGGGTTCCAAACCTATAATCGTAAGACGACATCCAAGTGTTATTGGCATCATCAGGAACTGGGAACAATCGTAAAGATGCCCCTTCAATGGTATTATATAACAAGTTAACACGTTTGTGGGCTTCCTGTATTTCTTTTTGATAACCATTAGGCGTGGTTGTACTAAAAGCATCTTCTAAATAAGGTTGCAACTTATAGTCACCGTGCTCTGAAAAGAAATCGGCCAAGGTCACATATTTATCTTCTATACTGGTACCAATAATGTGCCTTACGGTATCTGCTTTCTTTTTAGCCAAATAAATTACGGGAACGCTATACCACAACCTTGGACTTTCCTGCATGGATAAAAATACTTGATGGGCATCAAAATCTTCATAAGTATCATGCTTGCTTAATTTTCTAAGCATTTCTGAAGCATAAGTACTTACAGGCTTCATACGTCCATCTGAATCTTGAATGACCAAATGCGCGAACTTATCGGCATGATCTTTAGGCGTTATGTTCGTCGCTAAAATAGAATCTATCTGAGCTTTGGTTGGCCTTGACTGTACTGCATGGGCTGAATGGTCATGACCATCGTCTTGGGTATGCTCTTGACTAAAGCCAGATAGCCCCATACACAACAACAAAACCGTAATCAGTTTTGCTTTTTTAGCTCGTACTTTTTTAAGCTGTTTGCGCAAATCTGAAAACCGTGTTCCTTTTACAAATAAAATGGACAACAATCCAAAATAGAGCATAAAATAGCCTATATAGGTAAACAGTGTCCCCCAAGAATCGTGGTTAACTGAAAGCACAGTGCCTTTCTCATCTGGATGGAAACTGGATTGAAAAAATCGATACCCACGATGGTTTAGGATGTTATTCATAAAAATCTTGTAATCGAAATCGCCTTCTTTTTCATCTATAACTGTAACGTCACTTGAATAGGCCGAATTTATATTAGACCCAGGAAACTTATCGGCAACAAAATCGTTGAGCTTAATACTAAAAGGCAACTGTAAAACTTTAGAACCATACTTAAAAGCAAATTCCAGTCCGCCAACTTCTATCTGTTTAAAATTATTATTAATGCCTTTTCCACCTAGCAATCCAATATGCTTCGTTTCTCCATTGGTAGTCACTTTTAGCACCACGCCATCGGCATCATTTTTAAGGATTTGTGATTTTTGAACCACATCGAAAACACCTTTAACGACAGGTTTTGGGAATACCATTTGCATATTGCCTATGACGTAGCGCGAACGCAAATGCAGCGTCTGTAAACTATCTTTTACCAGCTTCCCTTGCGCACGAGTTGCCATGGTCATATATTCTCCTTCAAAAGGAGAGTTAATGCTTAACGAATCACCTTGATAAGTAATGTTAATAGCACCATTGGTAGGCTTATTAAGTGCAAACAAAATATTATGTATACTTGCTACTTGCCCTACTTTTAAAAAATGGTTATGTGGGCCATCGGCTCCCGCTTCAACCATTTTAAGATACTGTTCGCCATTGTCATCTGGGACAATATCTTCTTCGGCTCCGGCAATAAATTTTTCCAGTTCAATGGTTACGGGTTGTGTATTATATTTGGTTTTAATCTTAAAGTGGTTATCCAATCGTGGTGAAAAATCGACTTCGTTTTCCAATACACGGCGTTGTGCGACACCATCCACCTTATAATCACCATCAATATAAGTTGTTATATAGGTTCTTTGGGACAAAAACGTGTTTTCCGTAGCGCCTTCTCGAATGGCCATCATGCCTTCAAAACCTATATACCTTGTAATGAAAGCTCCAAGTAGGATAAATATAAATGCAATATGTAGTGTAAGCGTTGCCCACTTTTCCTTTTTATAAAGCTTGTACTTAAAAATATTGCCCGCGAAATTAATTACAAAAAACACCATAATGGCTTCAAACCACCAAGCATTGTAAATTAAATTTCTGGTATAAGGCGTTGGTGAAGTTTCCTGCCCAGCATCCATAAACGTTCCTGTTGCCATAGCTGCGGCAAAAACAATAAATAAGATTGCGGTAAGTCTTGTGGAGAAGAGAATTTTAGCGAGTTTTTCTTGCATGATAAATACCTATTTTAAGGTCGTGCAAATTTACATATTTCAATTCAGTTTAAGATGTTAAAGTTTGATAAAAAGATGGTAGATGTTAGTCGTTAGACGTTAGACCGAATACGTTGTAGACCAAAGACAGATACTTGAAGAGTCAAGAACAAAGACGCTAGATAATTAGATTGTAGAATATATACTGATCACTGATCACTGTCCACTGACCACTAACTACTGACTACTGCTCACTGAGTTCTCGCTTCAAAAATCTTCAAATACAAAAAAGTTGCCATTTTTCTTGCTCTCCGTTTTGCATTTTCGGCATAATCGCCTTCAAATAGCTCATCAATAGTTTCAATCCATAAGTTTAACCACAAACCAAAATGCCTTTCGGTAATGGTATTGTTATTGTCTTTATCCACCTTAATATGGGCTTCTAAAGGATTGCCAATATATCGTGTCTTTAAAAACAAACTGGACTCCCAAAAAGTGGTGAGATTTTCTAAATGGACATCCCAATCTTCAATAACACCATTAAAAAAAGGCCCCAAGACAACATCTTTTCTCACTTTTTTATAAAATGACGACACTAACAAATAGACATCATCCCGTGTTTTTATATCTTTTTTCATCTGTTTACCCCTAATTGTTTTTAAAAAGCAAAAAATAATGGATTAAAGATCAACCCAACCCTTCCATCTACCTAAAATACAACTACATAACACCTTATTATCTCAAAAAAAATCGTTATTTTTAAGATAGCTTATTTAGTACAATAGTTTCTTTTTTGCAATAGTTACTATTCTTCAAAAATAAGGTTTCTAACAAAAAAATACAGCTATGAAAAGAAAAACGTTTATCCAAAAAGCGCTGGGCGCTATGCTTATTGCCATACCCGCCTATGCTGCATTAAGTTGCTCAAGTTCCTCCGATGATTCGTATAACAATGGAGGCAATGACGGAGGAAATAACAACGGTGGCGGATCCCAAGGCAATTGTATTGAAAATGGGACATCAAGTTCTATTTCCAGTAATCATGGCCACACCCTTACAGTCTCGAAAGAGGATGTTAATGCAGGCACCCAAAAAACCTATGACATTACTGGATCTTCAGGACATTCGCATAATGTAACCTTAACTGCTGCAAATTTCACAAGCCTTAAGAACAACCAACAAATTAGTGTTTCCTCTACCAGTGGAAGTGGACATACCCATAGCGTTACTGTCTCTTGTGCCTGATTAAGTTTTTATTCAATTTGAACTATTGAAAAAATATATGCTTATTTTCGCAGTATGATTTCAGTAGTTATTTTAGGTGCAGGAAATGTAGCCACACATTTGTTTAAGGCGTTTGAAAAAGCAGATAATATTTCTGTAAATCAGTGGTATAATAGACATTTAAAATCCATTGCTTCTTACAGAAACAAAGTTGCTATTACCGATAATTTAGACACCTTGCAAATTGCCGACATGTACATATTGGCGGTAAGTGATGATGCCGTTGCCGAATTGTCTGCACAATTGCCATTTGAAAACAGATTGGTTCTACACACTTCCGGGAGTGTAAATGTACACGATTTAGACAAAAAAAACCGAAGAGGCGTATTATATCCGCTTCAAACCTTTAGCAAAACGGCCGATATTGATTTTAGCAATGTCCCTATATGTATTGAGACCTTACACAAACCCGATTACCATATTATAAAACAATTAGCGGTTAGCATAGGAAGCCCTGCTAAAAAAATAAATAGCGACCAACGACGCGCATTACACCTAGCGGCCGTTTTTGTCAATAATTTTACCAATCAGCTATACCGTATCGGCCACGAAATTACCGAAGCCCATGGTGCCGAGTTCGACCTTTTAAAACCTTTGATATTGGAAACGGCCAACAAAATACAAACCGTCTCGCCCTATATGGCACAAACAGGTCCAGCAAAACGGGGCGACAAAAAAACCATTAAAAAGCATTTAAACCAACTCGATAAAAAACAACACCAAGAGATTTATAAATTATTAACTGCTGCTATTCAAGAAACGCATGCTTCGACCTGGCTGAGCAACCGGGTTTCCGACAACAACTCAACTAAAAAATAATAAATGGAAGAAAAAAGCTATAAAGAATACTTAGAACATATAACCACCTTCATCTTTGACGTTGATGGTGTTTTAACCGATGGTTCAGTAATTATAACCACCGATGGCGAAATGCTAAGGACTATGAGCGTAAAAGATGGTTACGCCCTTAAAACAGCTGTAAACAGTGGCTATAATATTTGCGTTATTTCCGGTGGCACTAACGAAGGGGTTCGTTTACGCTTAAAAGGCCTGGGTGTTACCGATATTTATTTGGGCGCACACAATAAAATAGAACAGCTTAACGACTATTTTAGTAAAAATAATATTAAGCGTGAAAACGTACTATATATGGGCGATGATGTGCCAGACTACCCCGCTATGAAACTTATAGGCCTCCCTTGTTGTCCGCAAGATGCTGTTCCCGAAATAAAAGCCATTTCTAAGTACGTATCCCACAAAAAAGGGGGCAAAGGCGCTGCTCGCGATGTTATTGAACAAGTACTGAAAGTACAAGGCAAATGGAATGGCAATTTTGATGCTAAATATGATTGATTTTCAGTAGGCAGTATTCAGTTGCAGTGCACATTAAAACTTTAAACCTTGAACTACCTCAACCTCATCCGCTGGAAAAATTTATTAATGCTTGTCCTTGTACAGTTATTAATAAAATATGCTCTATTAGAACCTTTGGGAGTTCAAGTTAGTTTAAATACATTTAGCATTTCATTACTTATACTTGCTACGGTTTTCATAGCAGCTGCAGGAAATATCATCAACGATATTTACGATATTGAAACCGATACCATTAACAAACCCAACAAGCTTATAGTTGGCAAACACATTACGGAACAAACTGCTTTTAACTGCTTTATTGCCTTAAACCTTATTGGTGTTGGCCTTGGGTTTTACGTATCACACCTTGTTGGCAAAAATGCTTTCTTTGCTTTATTCGTTATTATATCTGCATTGCTTTATGTATACGCCAGTTATTTAAAACGTCTCTTTTTAATTGGCAATATTATCATATCCCTTTTGGTATCACTAAGCATTTTAATTGTTGGTATTTTTGAATTATTACCAGTAATCACTCCAGAGAACCAATATATCCAACTGGCTGTTTTTAAAATCATCTTTTATTATGCCGTTTTTGCCTTTATCATAAATTTAATAAGGGAGATAATAAAAGATATTGAAGATATTGAAGGTGACACAAAATCTGGCATGCATACCTTACCCATAGTTATTGGCACTTCAAAAGCTAGGAGCACCGCTTTTGTGTTAACGCTTTTTACCACCATGGCCATTTCGTTTTATGTCATCAGCTCGTTATACAAAACCCCCATCGCCTCAGGGTATTTTATATTTTTTATTATTGGCCCTTTAATTTATGTTTTCATAAAATTGTTAACCGCAAAAACAAAACAGGAATACCGCCATATTAGCGCCATGCTTAAACTGGTTATGCTTTCTGGTATGCTTTCCTTACTTTTATACAAGTATATTCTTTTAAGCTAATGCTGAGCGACACCTTAAAAAACCATCATATCATTTTAGCTTCGGGCTCTCCTCGTAGACAAGCGTTTTTTAAAAACCTTGGCGTTGATGTCGAAATCCGTTTAAAACCAGTAAAAGAAGAATATCCTAACCGATTAACACATTTCGAAATAAGCAACTATTTAGCCCAACTAAAGGCTTTGCCCTTTAAGCCGGAACTTAAAGACAAAGAGATACTTATAACCAGTGATACCATTGTTTGGCATAACCATACCGCTTTAGGAAAACCTAAAAATGAAGCTGAAGCTTTTAACATTATAAAGTCATTGAGCAACGCTACGCACGAGGTGATTACTTCAGTTTGTTTTACCACCAAGACTTTTGAAAAAACAGTACATGATATCACAAAGGTAACCTTTAAACCTCTCACCGACGAAGAGATTAATTACTACATACAAACCTACAAACCATTTGACAAAGCTGGTGCTTATGGCATACAGGAATGGATAGGACAAATTGGCGTTACCAAATTAGAAGGTTCTTATTTTAACGTTATGGGATTGCCTACCCATCTTGTTTACACAACCTTAAACGATATTGCCAACACCCATTAAGCCTGAACTTTTATAAGTCATTCATCAACATTTTAAAACTGGAATAGCATAAAACTATTTATCTTTGTTAAGTAATCCCTAACCAAAACACAATGTTTTCAGAAACACTTCAAGGGCAGCTTATCATCACAGGAATAGTTATTGTATCCTTATTAACCTTGAGAGCTATTGCCAATATTACCTTAGCTAAGGTAGCCAGAAGAAATGGCATTAATGAAGCTCGCATACGGCTCATGCAAAGATACTTAACGGCTTTATTCCTTTTAATAGCCTTACTTATTGAAGCTTGGGTTTTTGGAACGGACCTAAATCGGTTGGCTATTATTTTTTCATCGCTTTTTGCTGTTTTGGGAGTTGGCCTGTTTGCCATTTGGTCTATTTTAAGCAATGTCACTTCTGGGATTATCATGTTTTTCAACTTTCCATACAAAGTGGGCGATAAAATAGAGATACATGATAAGGACTTCCCTATAACAGCTATTATTGAAGACATTAGAGCTTTTCAACTGCATCTGCGTTTAGAAAATGGAGACCTAGTAACCTACCCCAATAATTTAATGCTTCAAAGAGCAGTAACCCTAATTAAAAAAGATGCCATTGAAGACGATGGCGAAGCTGTCTAGGAGCTTCTATTAAGAATTTGTAATTGGAATTATTAAACTGGCCCTTAATATTGTTTATATTTATAGGGCGTTTAGGTTTATAACATGTCCAAAAAAAGAACACAATTTTCCAAAAAGAAACTGGGTCAAATTCCTGGAAGTATTATTTATACTGGCGAAAAGGCCAAACAAAAACTATCTATTGAGCTTTTCGATTTTAACAAAGAGCAATATGTAGAAAAAGAATTGCAAAACGTTGAAGAAAGTTTTTCGTTTAAACTTTCCGATTCTACCACTTGGATTAACTTAAACGGCTTAAACCATGTTAATGATATTGAGACATTAGGAACACATTACAATTTGCATCCCTTGGTCTTAGAAGATATCGTAAACATTTCGCACCGCCCAAAAATTGACGAATACGACGATTATCTATTCGTAATTGTAAAAATGCTGCACTACGATGCTAATGAAAGTATGGTTTCTGAACAGGTTAGTTTTGTTTTAGGAAAAAATTATGTACTCTCGTTTCAAGAGGCCGAAGGCGATGTTTTCGATAATGTAAGAGACCGCATTAGGTTTGCAAAAGGTAGAGTAAGACACATGCAGGCCGATTATCTGCTTTACATTCTTATAGATGCTATTGTAGATCATTATTTTAGCGTTACCGAACTTCTAGGCGATAAGATTGAAGATCTGGAATCGGATATCTTTTCTGGAAATATTACCGACCATACTACCAAAAACATTCAAAATTTAAAACGTGAAATCCTTAGAGTTCGACGTTCTATTTTTCCACTTCGTGAAGTCATTAATCGTTTTGAAAAAAACGACAACAGTCTTATCCATAAAAAAACCATTAGTTACTACAAGGATATTTATGACCATTTAACCCAGGTTTCAGAAAACATAGACATTTACCGAGAAATGATTTGGAGTTTAATGGATATGTACATGACCACCATTAGCAATAAAATGAATGAGGTCATGAAAGTCCTTACCATCATGGCATCTATTTTTATTCCACTTACATTCATTGCTGGTATTTATGGCATGAATTTTAACTATATGCCAGAACTGCACTATAAGTATGGCTATTTTGTAGTTTGGGGCGTGATGATAGTTCTTTTTCTTGGAATGCTCTACTTTTTTAAACGTAAAAAATGGTTATAGCCCATTACTTACAGCGGTTCTAAGTCTTTCTATTTTTTTAGATTTGTCCTGAAACTCATTTAAGTTAAAGAAACATTAAAAGCTAGACAATCTCCCTATAACTTTGTTATATTTGGCTTTTAGCTAATCTCAAAAAGTTATGCAAAGAGCTATATTATTTGCTTTTATTACTGTTTTCCTTTTATCCAATTTACAAGCCCAAAAACCAAAAACACCTTCTGCATCAGAAATTTACGAATCCCTACAAAAGTTAAATTTTTTAGGCTCAGTTTTATATATCGCTGCTCACCCAGATGACGAAAACACCCGTCTTATTTCATACATGTCCAACCATGTTAAAGCCAGAACTGCTTATTTATCGTTAACACGTGGTGATGGGGGACAAAACCTTATTGGCCCCGAATTAAGAGAACTTTTAGGCGTTATTAGAACACAAGAGCTATTAGCCGCACGACGCATTGACGGAGGTGAACAGTTATTTTCCAGAGCCAACGATTTTGGATATTCCAAACATCCAAACGAAACCCTTTCAATTTGGAATAAAGATGATGTTTTAAGTGATGTCGTATTGGCCATTAGAACATTTAAACCCGATATTATTATCAACCGTTTCGACCATAGAACACCAGGCAGCACTCATGGCCACCACACCAGTTCTGCTATGTTGAGCATGGAAGCATTCGATTTATCGAACGATGCCTCTGCTTATCCCGAAACCTTAAAAAACGTTGGCACATGGCAGCCCAAGCGACTATTTTTTAATACAGGCTGGTGGTTTTATGGCAGTCAGGAAAACTTTGAAAAAGCCGATAAAAGTAATATGCTGAGTTTAGATATTGGCGTGTACTACCCCCTTAAAGGTTTATCTAATAACGAAGTAGCCGCACTGGCAAGCAGCCAACACCTATGTCAAGGCTTTGGTAGATTGGCACAGCGAGGTTCCCAAAAAGAATATATCGAATTTTTAAAAGGTGAACCTTTACTGGACCAAGACAATGTTTTTGCTGGTATTGATACTTCTTGGAACCGTATAAAGGGAGGAACAGCTATTGGAAATATTTTATACGATATTGAACATAACTTTAATTTCAGTAGGCCATCCGTTCATATACCCCAATTGCTTAAGGCCTATCAATTATTGCAAAAGATAGAAGATCGCCATTGGAGAATCCAAAAAACAAAAGAGCTAAAAAACATTATTGAAATGTGTGCGGGATTATACTTGGAAGTTTCGGCGGAAACCAACTGGGCCACACCGGGTGAAACCATTAATCTGGACATAGAAGTTTTAAATCGAAGCAACCTACCCATTCAGTTAATAAACATCCAAAACGCAAAAGGCCTTCAAATACAAAAAGATATTGCCCTTGAGGAAAACACCAAATATACGTTCAATGAACCTTTGAAAGTTCAAAATGACCAACAACCCACAACGCCATATTGGCTTATAGAAAAAGGATCGCTGGGCATGTATAAAGTGTCTGATAGAAATTTAATAGGGCTTCCCGAAACACCAAGGGTTTACAATTTAGGTTTCAACCTTCTAATCAATAACATTCCCATCACTATTACCAAACCTGTAATTTACAGATATTCCAAACCTGATAAAGGTGAATTATACCGTCCGTTTGAAATTATCCCCGAAGCATCAGCTAAAATCACTGAAAAGGTTATCATTTTTAAAGATGACAAACAACGGGATGTATCTGTCATAGTTAAAGCAGGACGTGATAACCTTGAAGGCACAGTTGAAATTTGCCTTCCTAACAATTGGAGCGTACACCCTAAAAATAAAAAAGTTAACATAACCAATAAAGGCGAAGAACAAACGCTAACGTTTACCATAACACCTCCAAAAGACCAAAGCGAAGGCCATATAAGCCCTATTGTTCATGTTAACGACAAGCAATACACCAAAGAACTTATTGAAATAGATTATAATCATATTCCGTTCCAAACAGTTTTATTGCCTAGTGAAAGTAAAGTAGTGCGTTTGGATATAAAAAAGAAGGGGGAAAATATTGCCTACATACAAGGTGCCGGTGATGTGGTTCCAGAAAGCTTAAAACAAATAGGTTATAGTGTTAGGGTTATTACTCCTGAAGATATTAATGCTGAAACATTAAGCCTTTTTGACGCTGTGGTTTTAGGCATTAGAGCCTATAACACCTTAGATAAGTTACAGTTCAAACAACAACAATTATTCGACTTTGTAGCACAGGGTGGCAATATGATTGTGCAATATAATACCAGCTACCGCCTACAGGCAGGCCAACTTGCCCCTTATACCTTAAAACTTTCTAGAGACCGTGTAACTAACGAAAATGCCGAAGTTCGGTTTTTAGCACCAAAGCACGAACTACTTAATTACCCCAATAAAATTACCCAAAAAGATTTTGAAGGCTGGACCCAAGAACGCGGATTATATTTCCCTGGTGAATGGGCCAAGGAGTTTACCCCTATCCTATCTATGAACGATGCAGGCGAAACCCCTAAAGCGGGTAGTTTACTAGTTGCCAAATACGGAAAAGGGTATTATATCTATACAGGGTTAAGCTTTTTTAGGGAATTCCCCGAAGGCGTATCTGGTGCTTACCGCTTGTTTGCCAATATGCTATCTATAGGAAAAGATACTGTTGAACTAGAAGCCAAAATAAACGATTGATTATGAGCGACACCAAACAACCAATTCCAAAATGGCTTAAACTATACTCTATAGTTTTAATAGCCAACGCCCTTTACATTTTAGTGTTTTACCTTATCATGAAAGCGTTTTAAGATGCAAGTACTAAATTGGGTAGATTGGGTTGTTTTATTGGTTACCTTGCTAACCATTGTTGGCTATGGCACCTGGAAAACCAGGGGCAGTAAAAGTGTACACGATTATGTAAAAGGGGGCAACTCTACCAAATGGTGGACTATAGGTCTGTCTGTTATGGCCACTCAAGCCAGTGCCATTACCTTTTTATCGACTACGGGGCAAGCATTTTCCGATGGTATGGGATTTGTTCAGTTTTATTTTGGTCTTCCTATTGCCATGGTTATTATTTGTATGGTTTTTATCCCATTGTACCATCGCTTAAAAGTATATACCGCTTACGAGTTTCTAGAAAACCGGTTCGATTTAAAAACCAGAAGCCTTACCGCCATTTTATTTTTAGTGCAACGCGGCTTAGCTGCTGGGATTACCATTTTTGCTCCTGCGATTATCCTATCGGTTGTTTTGGGCTGGAATATTACTTACCTCAACATCATTATTGGTATTTTGGTAATTATTTATACGGTTTCAGGAGGCACCAAAGCGGTTACCGTAACGCAAAAGCAACAAATGTTTGTCATTTTTATAGGCATGCTCGCTGCGCTATTTATCATTTTAAATTTAATACCCAAAGACGTTTCATTCACCAATGCACTTGATATTGCTGGTGCCAGTGGACGTATGGAAGTATTGGATTTTTCATTCGATCTGGAAAACCGTTATACCGTATGGACAGGCTTAATTGGCGGTACGTTTTTAATGTTGTCTTATTTTGGCACCGACCAAAGTCAGGTGCAACGTTACCTTTCAGGGAAATCGATGAAGGAAATGCAAATGGGATTGCTCTTTAACGGGCTACTAAAAGTCCCCATGCAATTTTTTATTTTGTTAGTAGGGGTTATGGTCTTTGTCTTTTATCAATTTAACCCGGCACCATTGAATTTTATTGATTCATCTACTGAAAAAGTTTTAGCTTCAGAATACGCCCAAGAGTACCAAACACTTCAAGAAAAACAACATGCCGTTTTTAAAGAAAAGAAAGCACTAAGCTTACAGCTTGCCAAGGCAGATAACAATGCCCTAAAAAAGGATTTATGGGTATTGGACAGTATTGAAAGAGCACATCGGCTAGAATCTAAATACTTAATTAAAAGGGCTATCGATACGTCTTACGCCAATACATACGACAGGCTAAACAACGAATTATTGGCATTCGAGAATAATACAAACAGTGAAGCATACAAAGAAAAAGAAGAAGCCTTAAAGGCATTGTACAAAGCATCTGCCAAAGACACCGAAACGAACGACAGGGACTACATGTTCATTACATTTATCCTTAAAAACCTACCTAAAGGGCTTATTGGTTTGTTACTGGCCGTAATCCTATCGGCAGCGATGTCGTCTACTGCTTCAGAGATAAATGCTTTGGCCACGATAACGTCTATAGATTTGTATGGCAGGAACCTAAAGGAACAAAAGGATGAAAAACACATGGTAAAAGCCACCAAACTATTCACGTTGCTTTGGGGTATTATTGCCATAATAATTGCCTGCTTTGCCAATCTTGCCGAAAACTTGATACAATTGGTAAACATTATAGGCTCTATTTTTTATGGCAATGTATTGGGTATTTTCCTTTTGGCGTTTTTCTTAAAGTTTGTTAAAGCCAATGCGGTATTCATTTCAGCTTTAATTACTCAAGGCATTGTGATTATTGGCTGGTGGTTCGATTGGATGCCCTACCTTTGGCTGAACCTATTTGGCTGTATCTTGGTAATGGCTATGGCTTGTTTGCTTCAAATAATTAACAAAAATGAAAAACCAATTACCGCGTAAAACCATAAATTGGGGCATTATTGGGCTTGGAAATATTGCCAATAAATTTGCTCAAGATGTATTAACCGTCACCGATGCTAAGTTATACGCCGTAGCATCGCGTTCTCAAGAAAAAGCCAATGCATTTGCCAAAACTTATAACGCCTTAAAGGCCTATAACAGTTATGAAGCCCTGGTAAACGACCCTAATATTGATGCGGTATACATTGCTACCCCACATAGCCTGCATAAGGAAAACTCATTGCTCTGTTTAAAGCACGGTATTGCAGTATTGTGTGAAAAGCCATTTGCCATGAATCATGGGGAAGTAACCCAAATGATTACATCTGCCAAAGCCAACAACACTTTATTGATGGAAGCCCTTTGGACCTACTTTTTACCACATTACCAATACGTTTTGAAGCTTTTGAAAATCCAAACCCTTGGGAAGGTTTTAAAACTTGAAGCCGATTTTGGATTCTATAGGGCTTTCGACAATAGTACTAGATTGTTCAATAAATCGTTAGGGGGAGGAAGCTTATTGGATATTGGTATCTACCCCATTTTTGCTGCTCTCTCTACTTTAGGTAAACCCGACGAGATTAATGCCAAGGCCTCATTTTTTGAAAATAATACCGATTCTTCCTGTGACATAATCTTTAAATATAACAGTGGAACAATAGCTTATTTAAGAAGTAGCTTACTTGAAGACACTCCTACCGAGGCCATTTTTTATTGTGAAAAAGGTACTATTAAAATCCATACACAATTTCACAAACCCAGTGCAGTTACCATAAATTCTGAAGGTAAAGAAAAAACCATAGATTTTAGCGAGAGGGCCTTAGGGTACAAATACGAAATCATGCACTTTAATGACTTAGTTCGTCAAGGCAAAACGGAAAGCAATGTGATGACTTTTGCTTTCAGCAAACAACTTATAAGTCTTTTGGATGAGGTTAGAGCTTTAATTAACCTTAATTATAAAGCATAATCAACATTATAACTAATCAACTCATTGATAACAGAAAAGATGGGTTCGATATGCTTGATGTTGCTTAAGAGTAATTTCTAAATCATTATATCGAACCCATAGTTATTTACAATATTATTTGCTTGCAATTCCAAGCATTTATAATATTTCTCCATTTGAGTTTACACGTATTTTTATTTTAGACTTATTATTTTTGATGGTAACCTCATAGGTCTTTTCAACACTACCGTTTTTGTAGGAAGCATAATAATCTGTTCTTAATAATGTTGCATTAGAGTATGCTTTAAAAATATTATCCCTTACGGCATTAGGAAGTTTTACGTCTTTAAATTTTTCAACGGTTTCTAAAACCTTGCCATTTTCATCATAAAAAGCTTTAATAAAACCTTTGTTGGATTGAAATACGACTTCAAAAGGCTTGGCTTTCCCTTTATATGCTGAAGCAGATGTAACATCGAAGTTGGATACCTGTAACTCTAAAGCCCTAACATGATTGGCCATAGACCTTTCTGTAACTTGATCTATATAATCTGCATTAAGTAATCTTGGTGATTTCTTTACCATATAAGGAGACTCCTTTTTCGTATTAAGCGCTAATAAATTAGCTGTTTCACTTTGGGAAAACCCCAATTGGGCAATAAATAATGTTGCTGTAAGTAATAGGATTGTTTTCATGACTTTATAAGTTTAAAGATTAGTGATTAACGTTTAAACAAATATGAAACAATAACAAATACAGTACTTAACAGCTATGTTGCAATAAATTCAAAATAAATTTTAAAGGACATTGAACATAATTTGAAGGCTTTAAATTATGTTGTTTCTCTAGTATCTAACTAATCTTTATAACTTTTGTATTGTTGGTAATCACCTAAATTCATTTTTTCCAACAGTTTTAAAAATTCAGGGTTTTGATGTAGATTATTAAAAAAGTGATCGTATTTTATTCTATACAATTCAACATTATTTCTATTGAATGCTATGTTCAACCATTTCATGGCCTCCTCATCTTCATTTAAATAAGCATATTTCTGCGCTATCCAATAGGCATTATGCTGAACGTGCTCTTCATTTGCATGGTTTATATCCAAATCATTAATCCACCTAAACACACCATCTATACCTCCTTTTTTAAAGGCCTCTAGCATGGGGGACACGTTTACTTTAGCACTTGGGTTTAAGCTCCAATTTTCAACCAGTTCGTCTACCGCTTTCTCATCTTGACCTTTCTTGGCATATATTAAGAAATTAATCCAGGACGCCCATCCATCTTTATAATCAATTTCCTTGGCTTTTTTTGATTCTTCCAAAGCCTTGTCATATTCTTCAGTTAACATATAACACTCTGAACTTAAAATGTTTATATAATAGGATACTGGCGCAATCGATAAAGCCTTATCTATAAATTCTCTGGCCTTAACAAAATCTCCTTTTATATACGTTAAATACCTCGCATAGGTAACTAATACTCCTGGGTTTTTAGGATCGATGTCTACAGCTCTTAGAAATTCTTTTTCGGCATCTTCCCATTTCCATTCAAACTCCATATAAACTAGCCCCAAAGCACGATGGGTTTCCGCTAAACTATTATCAAGTTTAATTGCTTTTAAAGCATAATCCTTTGCCGTTAAATAATCTTGCTCTGAGAGTGTTGGGAACCCTTTATATAAATGCAGTAAGGCCAAACCAGAATAAGGTAATGCAAATTCCGGATCCAATGCTATACTCTGGTTAAAATATTTTTCTGCTAATTGAAAGCCATCCCCGGAAAAATCATATAAAAAATAATGGCCTTTTAAATACAAGTTATAAGCTTCTAAATTCTTTGTTGGTATCTTATCTATTTGTTCCAACTCTGCTGGAGATAATACCAAATCCAATTCTTTAGCGATCAATCTTGAAATTTCACTTTCCAAAAAGAAAATATCCTCAAATTCCCGATCGAAATCTTTGGACCACAAATGAGTATCGTTCTTAGCATTAATAAGGTATACAATAACTTTAATTCTACCTTCGTACCGCTGTACACTTCCATCGATAATGTAATTAACTCCCAAGGCCTCGCCTATCTCCAACCCCGATAAATCACTAACACCATATCTATCTGAGGATTGTCTGGACTTCACAACAACATCCTTTATTTTAGACAAATGATTGATAATATCATCTCGCATGCCATCGGCAAAATATTGATTGCTTGGGTCGGCACTTAAATTTTTAAAAGGCAATACAGCTATAGATTTTTCATGCACGCCATTAGTTATGGCACTTCCCATTTTATTTTCTCCTGAGCTTTTTAGTGCATAGTAACCCAAAACAATAAACAAAATACTTCCTAATAGAATTAAAATTTGTCGCCTTCGAAACTTCCTTTCTTTTTTAATCGACCCTAACTTCTTTTTTATTTTTGAATCTGAAACTGTAGAACTAACTGAATTTATTGTCTCTTTTTCTTCTGGTTTTACCGTTCTATATTTAACCTCTCCTGGCGGATAACCATAATAATCACTAAAACTTGAGTTAAAATATGTAGGGCTACCAAAACCAACTCGATAGGCAATTTCAGATACGGTAGCCACATTATCTTGTAACATGACCATTGCTTTTTCCAGTCTATACTCTCTTATAAACTGACTTGTGGATTTACCCGTAAGTGAATTTAATTTCCTGTGCAATTGCGACCTACTAACTCCAATTTCTTCAGATAGTTCGTTAACACCAAACTGTTCGTTGGCTAGGTTGGTTTCAATTAAAACAGTAACCTTCCTAATAAATTCATCATCAATAGATAATTGGTTTGGCATTTACATGGATCATTAAAGTTAAAAGTCAGAAACGATAGATAAGGTGGCATTACATTCTACTAATATAAAGCATTTAACGGAAAAATACTTTTCAATATCTTAAATTTCACTTCTTTACGCCCATAAAAAAACCTAACGTGAATTGCGTTAGGTTTTTTTATAGCAACTTTAAGTTCCTGTATCTACATAGCACCCCACTCTTTAAGCGAGTCTTTGTTCATTTTCACATAATCGGCATTACCCGCTTTCTCTGCATACATAAGTGAAGCTTTCGCCGCAGCAATGGCACCAGATTTATCTCCTGCTTTGGCATGAATTAATGACTGCTGTCTTAACACCCAAAACCTTGGTTGGTCTTTATCCATTTCTACCGCTTTATCTATCCAAGCTTTAGCTTGCTCTATATCTTTGTCTTCTTGTAAATAATAAACCGCCGCTTGAAAATAATCACTAGAACTTGGTCCATTCATTATCTTATTAATACTGGCAACAACAGCAGCATCGGTTGGCACGCTAAACGGTACAGCCAAATACGTTTTTTCCCAAATTAAATCCAGGGTAGCACTACTGTTAGTGATATTATTAATATCCATAGTAAAAGTTTCAACATTAAATGGTACAGGATGTGACTTTACAGTAGTTTTAGCTGCCACATATTGCTGATCAAATTCATTAGGCGTGCCAAACTCTTTGCCATCGTTATAAAAAACAACCTCCCAAGATTCACTATTGGGAACAGTAAAAATAGAGTACGATCCTGCTTTTAAGGTTTGCCCATCAACAGTAGCATCTGTACTAAAGGTTATTTTTGTTCTTGCATTAGCTCCTGTTCGCCATATTTTACCATAAGGCACCAAATCTCCAAAAACGGTTCTCCCTTTAACTCCTGGTCTAGAGTATTCTAAAGTCACATCGGTTAATCCAACTTTTTGCTCTAACTTAGAAAATGGACTGGGAGCCGGTGTTTTTACTTGTGCATTAACCGAATAAATTGTTGCACAGGTCATAAAAAGTAATAGTAGTTTCTTCATCTTATTATTGATTAAAATTAGTTTTTTGAATTCAATAAATTTAATAATTAAAAAAGGCTTTACTGTTAACAAAAGCTTAAAAAACTGTATTGTATCTTTGTGAAAAATTTTCAAAATGAAACAATATTATGCTGAAACTATTGGCACCTTCGCCATGGTATTTTGTGGTTGCGGCGCCATGACCATCAATGAAATAACTAATGGAAGTATTTCCCATGTTGGCGTAGCTGCAACTTGGGGCCTTATTGTCATGGCCATGATATATGCTTTTGGTGAAATTTCTGGCGCCCATTTTAATCCCGCAGTAACCATAGGCTTTGCCTTTGCCAAAAAATTTCCATGGCAAAAAGTCCCTAAATATATATGTGCACAAGCCATAGGTGCTATCCTAGCAGCTTTTTTACTTTGGTTTTTATTTCCTGATAGTTCATCTTTGGGAGAAACCATACCGGCCAGTGGATTTCCTTCATACAAGGCAGCTATATTGGAATTTTTACTCACCTTCTTTTTAATGATCGTTATCATTAATGTTTCTACAGGAAGTAAGGAAATTGGCACCATGGCAGGTATTGCCGTTGGTGGGGTTATCCTATTGGAAGCCATGTTCGCTGGTCCTATGACAAAAGCTTCCATGAACCCCATTCGCTCCATAGCCCCTGCCCTATTTACAGGAAACCTTCAATATTTATGGTTGTATATTACTGCTCCAATATTGGGAGCAATAGTAGCAGTATCTAGTTGTAAATTAACAAAAGACAAGAATTGCTGTTAACGACTAAGTTATATCGTCCAATAACAATCGTTTTTCTTCAAAAAATAGTATTAAAAAAAATAATTTATTAAAATTTCCTTAATAGAACGCTTCAAAAACCATCAATCATTAAGAATTTATTATATTGTCAAATTCTTAAAAAAATTGAAAAGATTAGAAGACTATGGAGATTATTGATAAAGCCCTTGAATTTGAGCAACGCAAACACACCTTCAAAACGACAAGCGAACGCATTGAGTCCTCTAGAGAAGTTAAAAATTTAATTTTAGCTTTAAACGATCTGTACAAAAAAGATAAAGATCCAGAACTTATGGAACTCATGAAAAGATTAACCGTGATTAAACAAAAAATTGAAAAGCGTTTAAAGGGTAGACCATAATTTTTTAATGGCATTCTATTTAAAATCCTTATAAAAGGCTAGAGGTTTGCTTCGCAACATATTAAATGGCACACCCCATAAACATATTTTGGTTTCGTCGTGACTTGCGACTGGATGATAACCTTGGTTTTTATGAAGCTTTAAAGGGAGAACACCCTGTATTGCCCCTTTTTATCTTCGATACCGAAATTCTGGAGAATCTACCCAAAGATGATGCCCGTGTAACATTTATCCATGAAACCCTTCAGAAAATGAAGGGTAAACTTCAAGAACGTTTTAATAGTGATATTGCATTGTTTTATGGAAGACCAATAACTATATTTGAGCAATTGGTTACCGACTTTCATATACAAACTGTATATACCAATCATGATTATGAGCCTTATGCCCAAATGCGGGATAATGAAATAAAGGCTGCTTTAAAAGCACATGATATCGCTTTTAAAACCTTTAAAGACCAAGTTGTTTTTGAAAAAAATGACGTTGTAAAAGCCGATGGCTCTCCTTATGTTGTGTATACACCCTATATGAAAGCTTGGAAAGCTAAGTTTAAGTCTCATAATTTAAAAATCTTTCATACCAATAAATTCTTAGGTAATCTTGTAAAACATCCACAATCATCAAATTTGAGCCTATCTGATATTGGGTTTACTAAATCACAGCAAACCATAGCAGCATATAACACTGCACCTGCCCTTATCCAAAATTATGAAGGCACCCGAAACTTCCCTGCTAAAGATACAACATCCAGACTAGGTCCCCATTTAAGGTTTGGAACGGTTAGCATTCGTAAAGTAATTAAAAAAGCGATAGCTGAAAAGAACGAAACCTTCTGGCAAGAATTGATTTGGCGTGAATTTTTTATGCAAATCCTATGGCATTTTCCACATACTGTTAAAGATGCTTTTAAACCCAAATACGACCGTATTCAATGGCGCAATAACGAAAAGGAGTTCGAGGCATGGTGTGTTGGCAAAACCGGTTACCCTTTGGTTGATGCTGGTATGGGGCAATTAAACAAAACGGGGTTTATGCATAATCGGGTACGCATGCTAGTTGCCAGTTTTTTATGTAAACATCTGCTTATAGATTGGCGTTGGGGTGAAGCCTATTTTGCCGAAAAACTACACGATTACGACATGGCCAGTAATGTAGGTAATTGGCAATGGGTAGCTGGGTGTGGTGTAGATGCTGCGCCTTATTTTAGAATCTTTAACCCGACAACACAAATTGAAAAGTTTGATAAAAATTTAGAATACATCAAACAATGGGTGCCAGATTATCAAGAACTCACCTACCCCCAGCCTATTGTTGATCATAAGTTTGCTCGTGAGCGGTGCCTAAACACCTATAAAAAAGCACTTAACGATTAAAATAGGGCATGTTATCATTATTAAAATGATAGCTATTCCTTAAAGCGGTTACTCCACCCGTTCAATATGCGCTCCTATAGCCCTTAAGCGTTCATCTATACGCTCATAACCACGATCTATTTGCTCTATGTTTTGTATGGTGGAAGTTCCTTTAGCCGACAATGCAGCGATAAGCAAGGACACTCCGGCACGTATATCGGGAGAGGTCATGGTCATAGCCTTTAACGTCGATTTAAAATCATGGCCAATAACGGTAGCACGGTGTGGGTCGCACAAGATAATTTTAGCACCCATATCGATAAGTTTATCCACGAAGAACAAACGGCTTTCAAACATTTTTTGGTGCACCAGAACACTACCTCTGGCCTGTGTAGCCACAACCAGTATAATACTCAATAAATCTGGTGTAAAACCTGGCCACGGAGCATCTGAAATGGTAAGAATGGAACCATCAATAAAACTTTGTATTTCGTACCCATTGGTATGGGCAGGAATATGAATATTATCACCTTGCCTTTCAACGGTGATCCCCAATTTTCTAAACACATTGGGAATAATCCCTAAATCGTTCCAGCTTACATTGGTTATAGTGAGTTCACTTTTGGTCATTGCCGCCAAACCAATCCAGCTTCCTATTTCAATCATATCGGGCAACATGGTATGGTCTGTGCCTCCTAAAGCTTCAACCCCATCAATTACCAACATATTGGATCCAACACCACTAATTTTGGCTCCCATCCTATTCAGCATTTTGCATAATTGCTGTAAATAGGGCTCACAAGCGGCATTATATATAGTGGTCTGTCCTTCGGCAAGTACGGCTGCCATAACAATATTGGCCGTTCCAGTTACCGAAGCTTCCTCCAAAAGCATATAGGTGCCTTTTAGTTTTTTAGCTTCAACACCATAGAACTGTTCCTCACGACTATAACCAAATTTAGCACCTAGTTTGATAAGACCTTCAAAATGGGTATCTAAACGACGGCGGCCTATTTTATCGCCCCCAGGTTTAGGGATATAGCCCTTACCAAAGCGTGCCAATAAAGGCCCTACTATCATAATGGAACCTCTAAGTCCTCTGCCATCCACCTTAAATTGGTCGGATTCTAAATAGTCTAAATCAACATCATCAGCTTGAAAACTATAGCTACCTTTAGCAAGCTTTTCAACCTTAACCCCAAGCTTTTTTAATAGGCTAATAAGTTTGTTAACATCAACAATATCTGGTATGTTGTTAATGATAACCTTTTCAGGGGTTAACAATACAGCACACAAAATTTGTAAGGCTTCATTTTTTGCACCTTGAGGCTGAATGCTGCCTTTTAGCTGATGCCCTCCTTCAATTTTAAACAATCCCATAAATGCTAGTAGCGTTTTCTTTGACGGTTGGTACTTTTCTTATGTCCTTTTTTTCCTGAATATTTACTTTTTGATCGCATTAAACTTGTGGCATCCGAAAGATCTTCTTCTGAATTCTTCAAGTTTATTCTACCTCCGGAAAGCTCATACAAATGTTCGTAAATCACCTCATCTTCAACCGTATCTTTATTCCAGTTTAAAAAACACTTTTTCATATGGTTGGCAATGGTATATACCAATGCTTCCTTTAGGTCGCCATCCTCCCAGGTATTGGCTACATCTATCATGGTTTTAATGTTATTACCATAAAATCTGTACTTAGGATGGTTTTGTGGATACTTTAGTGGTTCTGGGCGTTCATCAAAAAGTTCCTTTGATGGTTTGGAAAATGGAGATTCCGCATCCAATTCAAAATTGGACATGATAAAAAGCTGATCCCAAAGTTTATGTTGAAAATCCGGAACGTCACGCAAATGTGGCTGTAAGTTACCCATTACGGCAATAATAGCTTTAGCTAGTTTATCTCGTTCTTCCTTGGTTGCCCTTGTTTTGGCATAGTTAATCATCTTTTGAATATGGCGTCCATATTCTGGAATGATTAAATGTTCACGCTCCGTGTTGTACTCTAAATCGTCTATCAAAATTTATGTGTAGAATTAATGTTTTGGCTTGTAGTTATTGTGCCTGTGCAAAATACAAAAAAAATCTAAAGACTTATAACCCCTTCTACTTTTTCTGCAACTTCCTTATATTTATCTATTACTGCATTAGGACTTCTCATTAACAAATTAACAGATACACTGGTATATTTACCATTCTTGGATTCCACAGTATTAATAACAGCCCCCATATTATCGAAAATAGCTTCAATCGCTGCTATTTTTTTTATATCAGACTTTACTATAAACTTATATAAATATTCTGCTGGCCAACTATTGGTTTCATAGAGTTGCCCCTTTAGTTTTTCGTAAAATGCTTCAGAATTTGAATTGTTGTCCATACCTTTTGTTATAGTCTGCAAAAGTACATGATTTTTTTCATTTGCAAACTCATAAAACAAACACAAAAATCCATGTATTAATGAAGTGGTTACCTATGTGAACTTAAATTTTAAGTACTTTAAGTTTATCAAGGAAATATAGTGTTTCCTTTCTATTTTTTTTATAACTGTTAAATTACGAATTTTACATCCAAAATCCTGCCAATTTTGAACGCAAAAAAAATTATTATTACCGGGGGACCCGGAACTGGAAAGTCATCCATTATAAATGAATTGATAAAACGGGATTATACCTGTTTGGAAGAAATATCCCGGCAAGTAACTCTGAAGGCTCAAAAGGATGGGATTGACCAACTGTTCTTAACCCAACCCTTATTGTTTAGTGAATTATTACTAAAGGGGAGACAAAAACAATACATTGAAGCAAACCATTTAGTAAGCGATGTTGTTTTTTTTGACAGGGGTATTCCTGATGTTTTGGCTTATATGGATTTTATTGGTGACACTTACCCAAAGTCATTTATTGACACCTGTAAAGCATTGGTTTACGATACTGTTTTTATTTTAAAACCTTGGGAAGCGATTTATACCAGTGACAATGAACGTTATGAAAATTTTGATCAGGCTTTACAAATCCACGACCATTTGGTAAATACTTATAAAAATTATAATTACACTTTAATTGATGTGCCATTCGATACGGTAGAAAACCGAACTAACTTCATTTTAAAGTTTATAAATATGTAATATGGAACATCCCATAAACATATTGGAACGCTATTGGAAGTTTACAGCTTTTAGACCACAGCAAGAAGCCATAATCCAATCGGTTATTGAAGGTGAAGACACCTTTGCCTTATTACCCACAGGTGGAGGAAAATCGTTATGCTATCAAATTCCCGCACTGGCAAAAGAAGGGATTTGCATTGTTATATCGCCTTTAATTGCATTAATGAAGGACCAAGTACAATCGCTTAACAACAAAGGCATAAAAGCTATGGCTTTGACCAGCGGAATTGCGTTCTCGCAATTAGACACCCTTTTAGACAATTGTATTTATGGGAACTATAAATTTTTATACCTATCGCCAGAGCGTTTGCAACAGGAATTAGTGCAAGAGCGCATAAGACAGATGCATGTTAATTTAATAGCGGTCGATGAAGCCCATTGCATTTCACAATGGGGCAACGACTTTAGGCCAGCTTACAAAAACATCAAGCTATTAAGGCAATTACAACCTACAGTAAACGTTGTGGCTTTAACGGCTTCGGCAAAACCTAATGTGGTAGAGGACATTACAAAGGAGCTGGATTTTATTAAGCCCAAAGTATTTAAGCAATCGTTTTTCAGGCCCAATTTAGCTTATATGGTAATTCATGAGGACGACAAATACTATAGACTTGAAACCATTTTAAAAAAGCATAAAGCCCCTTCTATCGTTTATGTTAGAAATAGAAAGCTGAGCTTAGAGGTCAGTTCGTTTTTAGAATCCAGAAATATAACTTCTACCTATTATCATGGCGGATTAGCCACTGATGAGAAAGACAAACACATGAACCAATGGCTACATAATACAAAGCAAGTTATGGTTGCCACCAATGCTTTTGGTATGGGTATAGACAAGCCCGATGTAAAAACGGTCATACATTTAAATTTACCGGAAAGTATAGAAAGTTATTTTCAGGAAGCGGGACGCGCCGGGCGTAATGGCAACAAAGCCTTCTGTGTTATTTTAAAGAACAACAGCGATGAAGTTCTGGTTAAAAATCAGTTTTTAAATATATTGCCAACAGTCGACTTTGTAAAACAAGTTTATCGAAAGCTGTGCAACTATTTTCAAATATCATATGGTGAAGGCGAATATAGTACCTTCGACTTCAACTTTAATACCTTTTGCAAAACCTATAATTTCAACTCTATTTTATGCTATAATACACTATTACTATTAGATAGGAATAGCGTAATTAGTTTATCCAAGCAGTTCAACAATAAAGTAACCACTCAGTTTGTAGTACCAAACCATGTCATTTTTAATTATTTGGAGATGCATCCCGATTTTGATATGGTCATAAAGTCCATCTTAAGAATGTATGGCGGCATTTTTGAGCACATTACAAAAATAAACACCTTAAAAATTGCCGATAAGGCTTCGGTATCCGAACAACGTGTTATTTTTGTCTTACAGCAATTGGAAAAAGACGAGATCATCACCCTAAATTTGGCAAAAACCGATGCCCAAATAACATTTATAGAGCCGAGAGAGGACGACAAGACCATTAACCGTATTGCTTCAATAATAGAACAACAAAACCAGTTGAAACAAGAGCAGGTAAAAGCCATGCTCGATTACACGAACAACGATATCATTTGTAAAAGTATACAGTTACTTACCTATTTTGGAGAGACCAACACAAACCCCTGTGGCATTTGTTCAGTATGCATAAGTAAAGATAAAACTAAAAACACAACAGACTTAAAACGTTTACAAAATGGTATTATTGAATTATTGGAAAACGGCGAGCTATCTTCAAGGGCTATTATAACTTATTTAAAAACACCTGAAGCACAAACTATTGAAGTACTGAAACAGCTACTGGAATATAACATTATAACTATTACAGAAACTAACACATATAAATTAAGTCATTTATGAGGGATTTAAGAATTGTATTTATGGGTACCCCAGATTTTGCGGTTACCACTTTAAAGACTTTAGTAGAGAACAAGTATAACATCGTTGGGGTTATCACCGCCCCCGATAAACCTGCTGGCCGAGGCCGTAAACTCCATGAAAGTGCGGTAAAAGTCTATGCTAAGTCACAAAACCTAAATATCCTACAGCCCACGAATTTAAAAAACGAAGCCTTTTTAGAAGAGTTAAAGTCCCTAAACGCCAATCTTCAAATTGTGGTTGCGTTTAGGATGTTGCCTAAGGCCGTTTGGCAAATGCCGGCATATGGCACTTTTAACTTGCATGCCTCCTTATTACCGAATTACCGAGGCGCAGCCCCTATTAATTGGGCTATTATTAATGGTGAAACAAAAACGGGAGTATCGACATTCTTTATTGATGAAAAAATTGACACTGGAGAAATGATTCTTCAAGAGGCAATAGACATAGATGCCAATGAAAATGCAGGGAGCTTACACGACAAACTTATGTACGCCGGCAGCGATCTTGTATTAAAAACGGTAAAGCAAATAGAAAACAATGAAGTAAAAACAACACCCCAAGTTGAAACAGAAGCTATCAAGACGGCCTATAAACTCAATAGGGAGAACTGTAAAATTGATTGGAACGCTACCATGGAAACTATTCACAATAAAATTAGAGGACTGAGCCCGTACCCTGCCGCTTGGTGTGTCTTAGTTAATGGTAATGATGAATTGGACATTAAAATTTATGAAAGCAAAAAAGAAGTTAGTTCACACCAATATGAAGCTGGTCATTTAATTATTTCAAAGAAAGCAATAAAGGTTGCTGTTAGCAATGGATATATACATATTGAAAAAATTAAGCTTCCAGGTAAAAAATTAATGGACACCAAATCACTTTTAAATGGTTATCAATTCCATGAGCATGCTAAAATGCGCTAAACCCCTACCAACAGTGGCATGACAAAAACATCGATAAAAAACGGGGTCTTTATTAACAAATAGCTCAAGTTATTAACAATCCTATGTATTTCCCTTGCTATTACTTGCATGATTGCATAATCCGTATAAATTTGTAGAGGATTTAACAAAAATGTTTAACCAATTTATTAATAATTTAAATTTTATATTATGAACAAAACAGATTTAATCGATGCAATGGCAGAACACGCAGGAATTACAAAAGCAGCTGCTAAAAAAGCTTTAGAATGTGCTCTTATAGAGATTGAAGGTGCTTTACAAAAAGGAAACCGCGTTTCTTTAGTTGGATTTGGTTCTTGGTCAGTTTCTAAAAGATCTGCAAGAGAAGGTAGAAACCCACAAACAGGTGCTACTATCAAAATTAAAGCAAAAAATGTTGTAAAGTTTAAAGCTGGTTCAGACTTATCAAACGCAGTAAACTAATTTTACACCATAAATTTTCATAAAAGCCCTCAAATATTTGAGGGCTTTTTCATTTAAGCCCCTAATATTGTTGCATTTTTAACAAATATATCTTAGATTTAAATGAAAAATCCTCAACAATATGATAACTCTCAAACCAAAAAAAGGCGATTTATTAATCGCCGAGCCTGCAATAATTGGTGATGTATCATTCAACCGTTCCATTGTCTTATTGGCAGACCACAACCAAGAGGGCTCTATAGGCTTTATATTGAATAAACCTTTGGAGTACACCATTAATGACCTTATTCCCGAAGTTGAAGCTTACTTTAAAGTTTACAACGGTGGTCCTGTAGAGCAGGACAACTTATACTTTATTCATAAAATCCCGGAATTGATCCCTAACAGTATCGAAATTTCCCTTGGCATTTTTTGGGGTGGTGACTTTAACAAAGTAGCCGAACTCATTGCCAATGAAACCATAAAAGAAAACGACATTCGGTTCTTTTTAGGGTACTCTGGTTGGAATGCCGATCAATTAGAGGAAGAACTTAAAGCTAGTTCTTGGGTCGTTTCGGAAAATATCTATAAAAAAGATATTATTGAGAAGGACCACCAGTCGTTTTGGAAAGAAAAAATGCTCGAGCTAGGCGGCGAATACAGTATTTGGTCCAACGCCCCAGAAAACCCTAACTACAATTAGCTTAACCTTACGGTTACATTCAATTTTTTAAGCAAGTCTTTTGCAATCTCTTGCTTGAACATTTTCTTCCTATACTTGGTTACCGACTGAATCCCAACTATTACATTGCTTATAAAAATTTCATCTGCCTTTTGAAGCTCAAAAGGCGATATAGACGCCTCTTCCAATTGGTATTCTGGGCTTTTTTTAACTAGTTCCATAATCTGCTTGCGCATAATACCTTTTAAACAACCATCGGTGATTGGAGGCGTTTTTATGCTATTTCCTTTAATTAAAAAAACATTGCCGTTTAGGGCTTCTACCACATGTTTGTCGGTGTTCAAAACCAGGCAATTATTCAACTTATTTTCATTTGCAAAAATACTTCCAACAACATTTAGGGCTTTATTGTTCGTCTTAAGCGTAGACAACAAACTTGGTGACAGGTAATAATCCTTAAACAGATCAACCTCATAATCACCAGTATTAAACAAATACAGGTCTGTTTCCAAAGGTTTAACTGAAATTACAAACTCAACATGATTAGTGTCTGGTAAGTACAAACCACCTTCGTTGCGGTGTACTGTTAATTTAATCCTGGCAGGTTGATTTAGTAACTCATTGGACTCCAATGTTTTTAAAATTTGGGATTCTAAAAATTCCAAAGTAAAATTCATGGGGATATCCATGCGCATAATTCGCATAGAGGCCATTAAACGAAAATAATGGTCTTCCCAAAACAGCAATTTACCATGAACAGATTTTACCGTTTCAAAAAGTGCATCGCCATAGGCATAACCTCTATTGTTTAATGTTATTAAAGTTTCGTTATCTACTATAGTTCCGTTAAAATTAACCATAAAAAAAGTCCGCTATTAAATAGGTTGTAATAGCGGACAAATATAAGATTAAAATACGTTTTACCCTAAGCTGAGCCAAGTACTTGTTTTAAATCTGAAATTTGATTATCCCATAGCATTTTGGCTTCTTCAATTTCGTCCTCTTCGGCAAAATCTGTTACTATTAAAGAAACGTCTTTAGTGATTTCATCTACCTGAATACGGATTTCAAAATAACAATTTAGTTCCTCTTCCTCGTCTGCCAACCATCTAAACTTGACACGCTCACCACTTTTTTTACTTAATAATTTTGCTTGTTCTTCACTTCCATCCCATATAAAGGTGAATAGTTCCCCTCTAGAATTTACATTATCCGAAAACCATTCAGACAGTCCGGATGGTGTAGAAATATATTGATACAATAGCTGCGGTGATGCGTGAATAGGAAACTCAATTTCAAACTTAATTTTATCGTCCATAAGTAACTGTCAATTTTATGATGCTCAATATATACATTAATTAATAAGTTTTGCAAAAAAAATCAAGAATATTTTCTGCAACTTCTGTTTGTATGCTACAATTTTGTTTTTATATTTGCAGCCTCAAAATATGGCGAGGTAGCTCAGTTGGTTAGAGCGTCGGATTCATAACCCGGAGGTCTCGAGTTCAAATCTCGATCTCGCTACTAAATGTTAGACCTCCTAAAACCTAGGAGGTTTTTTTATGGATGAATTTGTCGTATACATATTGTACTCTGAAAAACATGCCAAAACCTATACTGGCTAC
>NZ_JAKMCS010000019.1 GCF_022662195.1 Aestuariivivens insulae
CAAGAAGCGACAACGCCGCCATAAACGATCCGTGGCCCTTGGGTACGACAACCATCACATGGACCTTTACGGATTCCAACAGCAACGAGGTTTCCTGTACTCAGGACGTCGTGGTTACAGACAACCAAACCCCCACTCTAACATGTCCTGGAGACTTAACCGCCACATGTGATATTTCAGAGCAACCTGCTTATTCTAACTATGCAGAATTCACAAATGCTGGAGGTATAGCATCAGATAATTGTACTATTAACGAAGCTAGTTTTACTTTATTAAATGAAGTTAGTGATAATCTAAGTTGTCCTGAAACAGTAACTCGAACATATCAAATTGCAGATATGACCGGTAATCTAGCGACATGTACACAAATAATTGTTGTAAATGATGAAACCCCTCCAGTTATTGACAACACAAACACCGCCAACATTGAAATAGAATGTGGTATCGATGACCCTCAAAAATTAACCGATTGGTTAAATAACCATGCTGGTGCTACTGCTACTGATAACTGTGGAAGCGTGACATGGACCAACGATTATGGACAAGATACCAATGTACAGTGCAAGGGCACAAAAGTTCCAGTAACCTTTACTGCCACGGATGCATGTGGAAACAAAACGACTACAACAGCAACCTATTTAATTAAGGATACTGAAGCTCCTACAATAATTACAAACGCATCAGACTTAACCGTACAATGTGATGGTGCTGGCAACATTAATGAGTTTAACACTTGGTTAAATTCAAACGCAGGTGCACAAGCAACTGATGACTGTTCAGCTATTGCATGGTCGAATGATTATGGTGTTGACGGAAACACAATGTCTGATGACTGTGGTATGACTGGAAGTGTCACCGTAACCTTTAAAGCTACAGATGCTTGTGGTAACTTTAGTGTAACAACTGCTACTTTCATAATTGAAGACACGACCCCACCTACACTTACAGTTCCTGCCGATGTAACTATCGAATGTACTGAAGATGAAACCAGCGCCAATACTGGAGTAGCAACATCAACGGATACCTGTAGCAATGTAACCATTACAGAAAGTGATGCTGTGGTAGAGGCTTGTGGCAATACCAAAGTCATTACCAGAACCTGGACGGCTACCGATGAATGTGGCAACCCAACTTCGGCTACTCAAATAATTACCGTTCAAGATACAACGCCTCCGGTATTAACTGTACCTGCTGATGTAACCATTGAATGTACCGAAGATGAAACCAGTGCAAATACGGGCGTGGCTACAGCTACCGATACTTGTGGCAATGTAACCATTACTGAAAGTGATGCTGTGGTAGAGGCTTGTGGAAACACCAAAGTCATTACCAGAACTTGGACGGCTACCGATGAATGTGGCAACCCAACTTCGGCTAATCAAATAATTACCGTTCAAGATACAACACCTCCGGTATTAACCGTACCTGCTGATGTAACCATTGAATGTACCGAAGATGAAACCAGTGCAAATACGGGCGTGGCTACAGCTACCGATACTTGTGGCAATGTAACCATTACTGAAAGCGATGCTGTGGTAGAGGCTTGTGGAAACACCAAAGTCATTACCAGAACTTGGACAGCTACCGATGAATGTGGCAACCCAACTTCGGCTAATCAAATAATTACCGTTCAAGATACAACGCCTCCGGTATTAACCGTACCTGCCGATATAACCATTGAATGTACCGAAGATGAAACCAGTGCAAATACGGGCGTAGCTACAGCTACCGATACTTGTGGCAATGTAACCATTACTGAAAGCGATGCTGTGGTAGAGGCTTGTGGAAACACCAAAGTCATTACCAGAACCTGGACGGCTACCGATGAATGTGGCAACCCAACTTCGGCTACTCAAATAATTACCGTTCAAGATACAACACCTCCGGTATTAACCGTACCTGCTGATGTAACCATTGAATGTACCGAAGATGAAACCAGTGCAAATACGGGCGTGGCTACAGCTACCGATACTTGTGGCAATGTAACCATTACTGAAAGCGATGTTGTGGTAGAGGCTTGTGGCAACACCAAAGTCATTTCAAGAACCTGGACGGCTACCGATGAATGTGGTAACCCAACTTCTGCTACTCAAACCATTACTGTAGTAGATACCACCAAACCCACATTCACTGCACCTGCTGATATCACTATAAGTTGTGAAGAGAATGCAGAGGATTTAACCTTAACTGGTGATGTTACTGATGAAATGGATAATTGCTCTAGCAATATAGACGCTTCTTATACGGATAGTATTGCTGATGGCGATTGCGCTAACGAAAAAGTAATTACTAGAACCTGGAGTTTATCTGACGACTGTAACAATACCACAACACATGTTCAAACCATTACAGTGATTGATGATAAAGCACCTGAATTAGTTACCCAGCTTCCAGGCAATATTACTGCTAGCTGTGATAATATCCCAGCAGCTCCAGAACCTGGATTTGCCGATAACTGTTCACAAAATGTTACCATTAACTTTACAGAAACGTCTACGTTCAGTGCAAACACAATCGATAATTATGAAATTACAAGACAATGGGAAGTGTCTGATGATTGTGATAATACTAAAGTATACGAACAAATTGTTACTGTAACTATTGATGATTTTGTGAACCAAGTTTCAGACGCAGCTTGTTCAGATGATGGTGTAATTGATTTGAATGACTACATTAATAACTTTAATGATGATGCTAGCTGGACTTTTGTTTCTGGCGTAACGTCTAACATTGATTTTACTGGAAGTTTGTTTGATCCAGAAAATTTGGTAGATGTAGCAAATGAAATTGATTTCTTAGGCGACTATGT
Source organism: Aestuariivivens insulae (assembly GCF_022662195.1). Lineage (GTDB taxonomy): Bacteria > Bacteroidota > Bacteroidia > Flavobacteriales > Flavobacteriaceae > Aestuariivivens > Aestuariivivens insulae. The sequence continues at coordinate 2,810 of NZ_JAKMCS010000019.1, forward strand.
ATTTAGCTACACCTATACAAGTCCTACAGGATGTAATGAAACTACAGAGGTAACCATTACTATAAATGATGATTGTATTGTTTACCCATGTAGTTCCGAAGATATTATAATATCTAAAGCGGTTACACCAAACGGCGATAGTTATAACCAGACCTTTGATATCGATGCCGATCTAAACTGTGGTTATAGAGCCTATGTTAAAATATTTAACCGTTGGGGTGCACAAATTTTTGAATCGGCAAATTACCCTATAGGTAGAAATGAAACCCCAAGTTCACAACCAGGTAAATGGGAAGGACAAGCTAAAGGCGCCATCGGCAATGCAGATAAAGCTCCAAACGGAACATATTATTATATAGTTACATTACAAAATAGTGACGGATCAGCTTCTGGAGTCCCTCCTTTTACTGGACCAGTTTACTTAGGAACCAAATAAAACTTTAACCTATGAAACTTATTAAACATTACATAATCGCTATTGCATTGTTTAGCTGTACGTTTGGAATTGCGCAGCAATTACCGCAGTTCACGCAGTACATGTACAATACAATCTCTATAAACCCCGCTTATGCTGGTAGTAGGGAAGCTTTAAGCATTGTCGGTCTTCATAGAAGCCAATGGGTTGGCTTTGATGGTGGTCCTATCACGCAAACACTTTCCATTCATACACCACTAAGAAATGATAGGATTGGTTTGGGTCTGTCTTTTATTAATGATGACTTAGGGCCTCAAAGATATTCTTATCTGTATGGCGATTTCTCCTATAGTATTCCAACAGGAACCAATGGTAAGTTAGCTTTTGGTATCAAGGGAGGATTTACGGGTTATAGTTTTGATCAGGATTTTTTAAATGATCCAACGGTCATTAATGACCCCTTCTTTAATGGCACGCAAAACCGTTGGGCCCCTAATATAGGTCTGGGTGTATTTTGGAGTACCAACAAATGGTACTTAGGCTTATCGGCTCCAAGAGTATTAAATAACGATGTGAATAAAGAAGAAGGCTACAAAGCTTTGGAACGTATTAGTTATTACTTTACTGGTGGTTACGTATTCAACCTAAGCAATAGTTTAAAGTTTAAACCCTCTTATTTGGTTAAGGCTACCAACGGCGCACCATTATCTTACGACTTTACGGCCAATTTCCTATTCAATGAAAAGTTTTGGATTGGTGGTTCATACCGCTTGAATGAGTCGGCTGGTTCTTTTGGAGGATTTGTAGACTTTCAAGTATCAAGACAGTTAAGGGTAGGTTATGCCTATGAAAAGCCAAATGTTGATATTAATAGATATTCAAACGGCACCCATGAGATCCTACTCATTTATGAGTTTAAGTTTATGAGCAACAAATTAAAATCACCTAGATATTTCTAATAAAAAAATCACCCCATGAAAATAAAAAATTACATATTAGTTTGTATCCTATTGACGGTGAGTTTTACGGCCTCTGCGCAATACGGAAAACAGAAAAAAGCAGATACCTTATTTAATAAGTTCTCCTTTGTAAAAGCAGCAGAAGTTTACCAAGAGCTTATAGACAACAACTATAACAAAGACTATGCTATCCGCCGTTTGGGCGATTGTTATGCCTTATTAAGGGATCCAAAAAACGCAGCTAAATTTTATAAAAAAGCAGTAGCACAGGAAAATATTCCTATTGAGTACTACTATAACTACGCACAAGCTTTACGTGGTATTGAAAATTACGACGAATCTAAAGAGTGGATGAAACGCTATAAAGATTCGGGAGGCGTTATAAATACCAGTAAATACTTAAAGCGTGGCAACTTTATTACTAATGTATTTAATGCCAAGCAACAGTATTTCTTAAAAAAATTCAACCATAATTCAAAATTGAGTGATTTTGGAGCCTATGAGCATGGTGGAAAAATATATTTCGCATCCACTAGGGATGAAGGGGTTTCCATTAAGCGTCTATATGGCTGGAACGAACAACCTTTCCTAGATGTTTACGCCATAAACAAAGACCGCAAAGAACCGGCCGACCATACTTCGAAATTAAATGGCGATGTAAACACCATGTATCATGATGGTCCTGTTACCATTACTAATGATGGTAAGGCTATGTATTTTACAAGAAATAGCTTTATCGATAATGTTTACGACAGCAATAAAAAAGGTATTAATCAAGTTAAAATCTATAGAGCGACTTTAAAGGATAGCCTTTGGACAGATATTGAAGATCTATCCATTAACGATTCTGAATTCAGCACACAACACCCAGCCCTTAGCCCTGATAATAAGAAGCTATATTTTGCTTCAGACAGACCTGGTGGTTATGGAGCTTCAGATCTTTATGTAGTAGATATCAATGACGACGGCTCTTTAGGTGAACCTACAAACCTAGGTGAGGTAGTTAATACGAAGGGATCTGAAGGTATGCCTTTTATAAATAATGAAGGTAGCCTGTTTTTCTCTTCCGATGGCCATGTAGGGCTTGGCCTGTTGGATATTTTTGGAACAGTTGCCAATGAGAATGGAGACATTGTAGATGTTATAAACCTTGGTGTTCCGGTTAATTCCAGTAAAGATGACTTTTCATTTAGTATGAATGCAGACGGGCTTTCCGGCTATTTTGCATCCAATAGATCTGGTGGTATGGGTGATGATGATATTTATGCCTACAACCGTATTCCTTTGTTAAATGTTGAAGGTACGGTTACAGACATTGTAAACAAAAAACCTGTACCTAATGCCATTATAACCTTATTGGATGGAAACGGCAAGCAGATTGCCTATATGGAAACCGATGAGAAAGGGTATTACGAAATCAATATCGACAGGAATGTAGATTATAAAATCACGGCCAGCCAAAAGAAATATGAGGACGATTCTAAAAGTTTTACCTCCAAAGGCATTGAAGATTCTGTTACAACAATTACAGTTGACCTAGAACTAACGCCTGTAAGAGACGTTGTTAAATTAGCCGATCTTGGTATCATCTATTTCGACTTTGATAAACATAACATTCGTCCTGATGCTGCTTTAGAATTGGATAAGATTGTTAAGTTAATGAATGAAGATTACCCAGGCATGGTTATCCGTATAGAATCTCACACCGACTCTAGAGGTACGTTAACTTACAATGATAAATTATCTATAGATCGTGCAAATTCTACTTATGAATACTTGGTCTCTAATGGTGTTGATCCAGCTAGAATAACAGCACATGAAGGATTTGGTGAACGCCGATTGACTAACGGGTGCGATGGTAGTGTAGACTGTGAAGAAAACAAACACCAGTTAAACAGACGTACCGAATTTATTATTATTAAAATGCAATAAAAGCCAAATTCTAAACTAATTGAGAACCCCACTAAGATTGATTTCTTAGTGGGGTTTTCATTTATAAACACTAGAGCATGTTTTATAAGCTAATTACCATCGAATTAGTTGCCTTTTGCAATACGAGCTACTGGTCTACATACAAGGATCCGTTTAATATCATCACAATAAACAAGAAAAGCAATATTAAAAGAGGCCCTGAAACAAATACAGCTTAAGAAATCATTAGAGACCATTATATTCAAGATAACATTTATCAGCTTTATAACAATTTCAAATCATATAAAAAGGCGCTATTTTCCCAAATGACTAGCTTAAAACTAATTAAGAAAAAACAATAATGAATTAATCTGAGAACGATTATTATTTAAAAGTCCAAACCTCTTGTAAACATCTGTTCTTTTTAATTGCTAGTCATTTTCAATGCCATTATTGGCTAACTATATTCTTTAATCAAAATCAGATTAAATTAAAAATCCTCCCAACTTTGTGGGAGGATTTTATACCTAAAGCTAAATTCAATAACAAATAGTTATTAATATATAACCTATCTTTTATAAATAGGCTATGTCTTTAACCACTCTTTAAAATAGCAGTTATGTTATTTTTTTATAAATATATTGGTATAATACCATTTTCCTTCTTCATTCTGTTCGGCAGAGATATCAAAGTTTGTGAAATCACCTTCTATATTCGATTTATGACCTTCGCTTTTAATCCAGGCCTTGACAACAGATTCTGCTGAAGTGTAGCCATAAGCAACATTTTCGGATACTTTAGTAGCTCCTGCATTTTCCTTTAAGTAAGTGCTTCTTTTATAGAAATTATCATGGGATACAGTATTATTATCGACCATATAATCGGTATGCGAAAATGCAACAGACTTTACTACTTTCATATCATTTAAAGGTGTTAAGCCTAAAGATAATCTATGATCGTTAATAAGGTTTAAAATTTGTACTTCTATTGTTTTGGTAGCTGGAGTAACAAGGTTTTCGACTAATGCCTCAGCTTTATCGTCTAAGCTTTCACTTGAACAGGAAAAAGCAAATAAAGCTAGCAATGCCAATAACGGCAATTGTTTTAATAACTTCATAAGTAGGTAAATTTAGATTTGGTTCTGTAAAATTAGCAGCCTACTTAGAAGAGAGTGTTAACAAAATGTTAAAATCGATTAAAAACTTGTATTACATCGAATTTAAATGTTTTTAATCGATGTAATGACTGTTAAATAGTTTTTAAACTGTCTTTAATCGGTTTTTTTATGGAGATAATCGATGAATTAGCCAATTGTAATCTTTTTGAAGCTTATAGCGTATTCTATCATGTAACCTGTTTGGTCGCCCCTGCCAAAACTCAAGTTCAACGGGCCTAACCAAATAACCTCCCCAATGTTTGGGTCTTGGCACTTCCATTCCTTCAAACTTTTTTTCCAAGGCCTTAAGTTGTTCTTCTAAAACAGTTCTATTTTCAACTATATCGCTTTGGTTAGATAATAAAGCCCCTAATTGACTGCCTCGGGGCCTAGTTTCAAAATAGCCATCGCTTAAATTTTCAGCAATCTTTTCGGCCCTACCCTTAATAATTATTTGACGTTCTGCTCCATGCCAAAAAAAAGATAAACACACATTGGGGTTAGCTTCAATCGCTTTTCCTTTTTCACTGTTATAATTGGTAAAAAATATAAATCCTTCAAAAGTAAACCGCTTAAGCAGCACTACCCTATTCTTTGGGAATCCATCAAGTCCGATTGTAGATACTGTCATGGCATTATTTTCATCCGCTGAAAAAAACTGATCCACTTCATGAAACCATTTTTGAAATAGTTCCATTGGGTTTTTGGGGACGTCACTTAACCGCAACTCCCCTTTTTCGTAAGACCTTCTATAATTGCTTAAATCGTTTTCCATAATAATATTGCAATTTACTGGAATTTTCTAAAACGTAAAGACTTTACCATCTTCACATAACTCTACATTCTCAAAGATTTCTTCTGCTTCGGCTTTAAAACCTTCTAAGCCATCGTAACGCGTTGAATAATGCCCAAGAAGTAATGTACCCACATTAGCCTGTTTAGCGATTCTTGCAGCTTCTTTTGCTGTAGAATGCTTGGTTCTTGGCGCAAGATGCGCGTGCTTTTCTAAAAAAGTAGATTCGTGATAAAGTACCGATGTATTTTTAATTATAGGTACAATATCTTCTTTATAAACCGTATCACTACAAAATGCATAACTCTTTGGTTTGGAAGGATTGCTTGTTACCAATTCATTTTTAATCAACTCACCATTTTCATTTACCACATCTGCTCCCTGCTTTAGCTTTCTATAATAAGCTATATCTATATTGGCTTTTTCAACTGCTTCTATATCCAATTTTCTGTCGCCAGACTTTTCTTTAAATAAATAACCATTGGTATACACTCTGTGTTCCAGGGGAATGGTATGTACTTCAACTGAATCGTCTTCAAAAATTAATTCAGATTTTTTTGAGGTCAATTCATGGAAAATAAGTTTGTAATTGGTCCAGGAATCGGCCAGCTTCATTTGAAGCGTAACTACCTCCTTAATCCCCTTAGGACCGTAGATATGCAAATCGGCTTCACGGGTTAGCAATCGGAATGTAGAAATCAGCCCAACCAATCCAAAAAAATGATCGCCATGTAAATGCGAAATAAAAATATGCTTAATGCGGTTGAACTTAATTCTATGTTTTCGCAATTGCACTTGGGTACCCTCCCCACAATCTATTAAAAACATGTGATTGTTAATTTCCAATACTTGTGAAGTTGTATTGGTTAAAGCCCTTGGGGTGGCACTATAACATCCTAGAATAGTAAGTTTCATGTGTTTATGTTTACTGTTCGAAATGGCCATGTTTCACATGGATTGGAATAACGACCACTGATGCACTCAGCCCAGACATACAACATTTTTACAATCATCCCTTTGAGTGCCGAAATCTAACCATGGTATTTCATTACATGCTTTATAACGCTATTAAGCCGTTTGAGACAAATCAACTAAGCTTATAAATTACTGAAAAACAAATATTAAAGCTCCAGGTCTCGTTCCATTTCTTCCATTTCAATGATATCGTAAGCTTCTTGCAAGGTAGGCACCACAACTAATTCATTTGGGATATCATCGATATCGATTTTGTTGGAAACAATCACAAAAGAATGCTTTGCCGCCCTATGGGTATTGGATAGTTCTAAAAATTCAACAATATCTTGAATGCCAACTTTTTTAATACCGGTTAAAGCTACAATTACATTGTTGTTTTTATATCTTGGGTATAACGCCTGCAGCTTCTTTACCAATTCTATAATTGAAGCCTTCTCTTGGGTTACTATGGTAATGTTCCCGTCTTGGTCTAAAATCATAATCTATTGTTTTATTTTCGACGCCAATAAATAAATCACTGCCATTCTAACCGCCACTCCGTTTTGTACCTGATCCAAAATAATGGACTGTTTAGAATCGGCTACATCACTAGTAATCTCTACACCTCTATTTATAGGCCCTGGGTGCATGATAACAATTTCTTTGTCCAATGAATCCAATAAGGCCTTATTAACCCCAAACTGTTGCGTATATTCGCGAGTTGATGGAAAATAACTTATATCCATGCGTTCGTTCTGAACACGCAACATATTGGCTACATCACACCAGTTTAAGGCTGCCCTTAAATTGGTTTCAACCTTAACGTCTAATTTATCAATATATTTTGGAATTAAGGTTTTTGGGCCACATACCATAACTTCTGCCCCTTGGAGCTGTAACGCATAAATATTAGACAAAGCTACACGGCTATGCAAAATATCGCCTACAATAACCACTTTCTTTCCGTTTACACTGCCTAGTTTTTCCCTTATAGAGTAAGAATCTAACAGTGCTTGTGTTGGGTGTTCATGGGCTCCATCACCCGCATTAATGATACTGGCATTAACATGTTTAGATAAAAAGACTCCTGCTCCGGGATTTGGGTGACGCATCACAACCATATCGACCTTCATCGATAATATATTGTTTACCGTATCGATTAAGGTCTCTCCCTTTTTAACCGAAGATTGCGCCGATGAAAAATTGAGCACATCTGCAGATAAACGTTTTTCGGCCAATTCAAAAGACAACTTGGTTCGTGTTGAATTTTCAAAAAAGAGATTGGCAATAGTTATATCCCTAAGCGAAGGCACTTTTTTGATGGGCCTGTTAATCACCTCTTTAAAATGATCGGCTGTTTTAAAAATAAGTTCAATATCTTGTTCCTTAAGATATTTTATTCCTAATAAGTGATTAACACTTAATTCGCTCATTGTTACTGTTTAAAGTTTGAAGTTACTTGTGTATCCCTTAAAAACCCGTACTTCAGTTATTCATTATTGTTCAATTAGGTCTCGACTAGGCTTGACCTGACACTATATCTAGCTTCTAGCTTCTAGCTTCTAGCTTCTAGCTTCTAGCTTCTAGCTTCTAGCTTCTAGCTTCTAGCTTCTAGCTTCTAGCTTCTAGCTTCTAGCTAAATTATTATTTTTCTATTAGGTAAACCGAATCCTCTCCTTCGTTTTCCATCCAATTTACTTTTACTTTTTCGTCGTTTATCACATCCACCTGACGTCCTCTGTAATCGGGTTGAATGGGTAAATGACGACTAAACCGTCTATCGATAAGGGTCAGCAACTCTATTTCATTAGGTCTTCCAAACGATTGGATAGCTGTTAGGGCTGCCCTTATACTTCGTCCTGTATATAATACATCGTCTATAAATACCACATTTTTATCTTCTACGATAAAATTTATTTCGGTGGTATTGGCCGCCAAGGGCTTATCTCCACGACGAAAATCGTCTCTATAAAATGTAATATCGAGATACCCTAACTGTATATCCTGCACACCGTATTCTTCCTTTAATATTTTAGCTATTCGATTAGCTAAAAAAGTACCTCGAGGCTGAAGCCCAATGAGCACTGTATTGGAAAAATTGGTATGTTTTTCAATTAATTGACAAGCCAATCGATGAAGAATGATGTTTACCTCTTTTGCGTTAAGTAAAACTTTTTGACTCATATACTTTCCAAACGTATTTGGTGTACAAATGTAATGTAAAAAATCATAGCTTACAATCAAGTTTTATGCTTTGTTTAGAGTTATAAAACTGTAAAAGCTCCCATTTAGGAGCTTTTACAAAATTATATACAAAGGCTATTAACTATTATTGTTTAATAAACTTGTAAGATTTTGAAGAGGTACTTCCTTTGAACTTAACTACATACACCCCTTTATTTAGACGGTTAATGTCTATTTCTTCAATAGTTGTATTACCACTAACTTCAATTACTAATTGTCCCATTAGATTATAAATGGCATAATCTGTAAACGCGTTGTTGTTTATTAATTCGATAGTATTTTCCTTAACGACCATTCTAAAACTATCTAAACTCTGACTATTAACTGATAATGTTGGATCGTACTCACTTACAAAATCAATGACTGTTTCTTCCAATATAGATGTAAGGCTTCCTACCAATGGTTTGCGAATCCTTAAATAATAATCATCATTGGAATCTACATTAATAATATCTTCGGTAAAACCACTATTTATTCCAATAAGAATATTATAAGAAGAACAAAGGATTTCTTCCCGGTTATTAATATCTCCATTAATGGCTCTTATAATTTGATAATCAAAAGATGATAAAAAAGTTAATCCTGAAGTCGTCATGCCAACAGTAACTTTATTTGCTCCAGGAATAACATCATGTTTATAAAAAACATCTGCTGACGCATCACCACAAGACGGAGATAATTCAGAGTCTGTTAATGAATTAAAAATAGTTTCATCAATAATAGGAATGCCAGTTCCAACAATGGTAATTGGATCGCCAATTGTGTCTCCCTGTGCCAAAATAATACTTGTACTCAACAAGGCAATTAATAGTAGAACTTTTTTCATGTGTTAGGGGCTTTGGTTAATAATTAAATCCTGAAAATCAATAATTAATCCTTCAGTAATTTAGTACTTACACCATAAAAAACAATGCTGTTTTTAGACATAATGTAATCTAATATAGACAAAAAAATTCTACAAACCGACAATATGTATGTTTTTTTCTATGAAATACACATTTTTTTAACATTTACTAATAAAACCCATAAAAAAAGCCTTCAAAAAATTGAAGGCTTTTTAATTATTTTCTGAGCCATTTAAACTGCACTTCGACTTTGCTTAGTGCCCATGCTCAGTGAACAGGTAAATAGAATTACTTCTTCCCGTCCATTTTATCCTTAAGTGCTTGTAAAGCATCATTAGCATCACCTAAAGTTGGTTTTGCTTCTGCAGCTGCAGCTTCTGCTTTTCTAACAGCTTGTTTCACTATTTTAGCTTCTTCTGCTTTAAATACAGCAGTATGAGATGCTACAACACGCTTGAACTCTTTGCTAAATTCAATAATCTTGAATTCTGCCTCTTCACCTTTCTTAAGGGTAGACCCGTCTTCTTTTTCAAGGTGACGAGAAGGTACAAATGCTACGATATCTTCGTTAAACACTACAGTAGCTCCTTTGTCTACGATTTCAGCAATTTGTGATTTGTGAACCGTATCTAAAGCGAATTCCTTTTCGTATTTATCCCAAGGGTTATCGGTAGTTTGTTTGTGTCCTAAACTTAATTTACGACCTTCAACATCTAATTCCAATACTACAACATCTAACTTATCACCTACAGCACAGAACTCACTTGGGTGCTTGATTTTCTTGGTCCAAGATAAATCTGAGATATAAATTAATCCGTCGATACCTTCTTCCAATTCAACAAAAACACCAAAGTTTGTAAAGTTACGTACTACACCTGTATGGTGAGAACCTACTGGGTACTTGCCTGTAATATCAGTCCAAGGATCTGGAGTTAATTGCTTAATACCAAGTGACATTTTACGCTCTTCTCTATCTAAAGTTAAGATAACTGCTTCAACTTCATCTCCTACAGAAACGAAATCCTGAGCTGAACGTAAGTGTGTAGACCAAGACATTTCAGATACGTGAATTAATCCTTCAACACCATCGGCTACTTCTATAAACGCACCGTAATCTGCTATAACTACTACTTTACCTTTTACTTTGTCACCTACTTTAACTTCTTCTGCTAAAGCTTCCCATGGGTGTTTGCTCAATTGTTTTAAACCTAATTGGATTCTTGATTTATCTTCATCAAAATCAAGGATTACCACGTTAAGTTTTTGGTCTAATTCAACAATTTCGTTAGGGTGATTAATTCTAGACCAAGATAGATCTGTAATATGGATTAAACCATCTACACCACCAAGGTCGATAAATACACCGTAAGAGGTAATGTTTTTAACAACACCTTCTAATACTTGACCTTTTTCTAACTGACCAATAATTTCTTTCTTCTGTTCTTCAATATCAGCTTCAATTAAAGCTTTATGGGATACTACTACGTTCTTAAACTCATGGTTGATCTTAACCACCTTGAATTCCATAGTTTTATTCACATACTGATCGTAATCGCGGATTGGCTTAACATCGATTTGAGAACCTGGCAAGAATGCTTCAATACCAAATACATCTACGATCATACCTCCTTTAGTTCTGCATTTCACAAAACCGTTAACGATTTCACCAGAATCGTGGGCAGCGTTTACACGATCCCATGCTTTAATTACCCTAGCTTTTCTGTGAGATAATACCAATTGACCTGTTGCATCTTCGCGAACATCAATTAATACCTCAACTTTATCGCCTACTTTTAGGTTTGGATTGTAACGGAATTCGTTTAAAGAGATAACACCTTCAGACTTAGCGTTGATGTCGATGATCGCATCGCGGTCTGTAATGTGGATTACAGTTCCTTCAACTACTTCGTTATCTAAAGTGTCAACGAAATTTTCTGCTACTAGTTTTTCAAATTCTTTTAATTGTTTGTCGTCAACCTCATCAATACCTTCTTGGTAATTGTGCCAGTTAAACTCTTTTAAGAATTTTTCAGGGTTTGCTTGTGCTTCTGATACTACAGGAGCTTCAGCGGTTTTTACTTCAGTTGATTCTGTTGCTTCAACTTCAGCTTGTTTTGCTTTTTCAGCCATTTAATTTAAAAAACAATACTTTTTGAATTTTCCTTTATTGAAAACACAATTGTATTGCGATTTGTATTCTGTATGCTTCGGAAATTTTAAGCGCTTAACACACAGAAGTGTTATTAATTATTTTTCTTAATTCCTTTTATTTTCCGACGATTCGCTAAAAGGAGTGCAAAAATACACATTATTAGCATAATTACCTAAAAATGAACAAATAAATTATCTGTGACTATTAAGGATTAATGGTGTCTTATAAACTGTAGTAAAGTTTTACTATTTATAATGTGTAACCTATAAATATAAATCGATTATGTCTGTAAAACTAAAATATAAGCCTGTACTCGATCTGGGCAAAGCCCTAAACATTAAAAACGGTAATGTTAAAGAAGAATATGGAAAGTTATTGGTTTGGGGAATCGCTAAAACCCAATATGAGAAAAATATCCTTTGGGATAAGATAAAGGAAATTGGAGGCGATGATCCAAACGATATTATAGCCGATATAAAAGTTAGCGATACCAGTGTATATCATAGACACACCGTAAAAAACGGCGAATCCCTAAGCAAAATTGCAAAGCATTATTACGGAAACCCAATGAAATACCAAGTGATTTTTGAAGCCAACACCCCTATTTTAAAGCGCCCTGATTTAATATATCCTGGCCAAGAATTGGTTATTCCTAATCTATAATTTACATATAGTCAAATAAAAGCGACCGTGCATCAATAAACCCAATGACTGGTTGCTTTTCTTATTCAAGCATGTAATACCTTATTTACAAGCTTCTTTATTTCATCAAACTGTTCTTCCAGAGATAAATTGGAGTTATCGATTTCAATAGCATCCTTAGCTTTAATTAAGGGGGAATCTTTTCTGTGTGAATCTATATAGTCCCGCTCTTCTACATTTTTTAAAACAGCTTCAAAAGATACGTCGTCCCCACGTTCCAACAATTCGCTATAACGTCTTAAAGCCCTTGTTTCTGCCGAAGCAGTCATGAATAGTTTCAATTCTGCATCGGGAAAAACAACAGTTCCTATATCCCGTCCGTCCATAACCACTCCTTTTTCTGCACCCATTTGTTTTTGGTGCTGTACCAATTGGGCACGAACTTGAGGCACTGTCGCAACCTGGCTAACAAACCTAGAAACTTCTAACGTGCGAATCTCCTTTTCAATATTTACGCCATTTAAGTAAACCTCTGCAAAGCCTAATGCTGCATTAAATTTAAAACTAACCTTAATTTCACTTAATTTGTCGAGTAACCCTTCAACATCAAAATGGTTTTCATCAATGAGACCATGCTCCATGGCAAAATAGGTAACGGCTCTGTACATCGCCCCCGAATCTACATAAACATACCCCAAATGCTTGGCCAATTGTTTTGCCACGGTACTTTTTCCTGTGGATGAATAGCCATCTATGGCTATGGTAATTTTACTCATTACTTAGTTTTAAAGGGGCTAAATTACTTAAATTATAAGTTTAGAGTGCCTAAAATATTTAAAATACTTAAAGCTTAAAGTGCCTTAAGTTTTGGAAATACAGTAAAACCTTCAACTCAAAAGGAACACCATACTTTTATGATGTAAAGCAATTAAGGCTTTTATCAATCACAACTTTAACGTACTTATAACTTTAACGTACTTATAACTTTAACGTACTTATAACTTTAACGTACTTATAACTTTAACGTACTTATAACTTCAACGTACTTATAACTTCAACGTACTTATAACTTCAACGTACTTATAACTTAAGTGCACTCCAAGTACTTATCTGTTCAAATCGATTTGCAGCCCAAAAAAGCTGGCATTGGCTGCACTGGTGTATTTGGCATGGGTGTAACTAAAGCGCATTTTATTCATTTTTATTGAAATTCCAGCCGACAATCCCGAAAAATTGCGCTGATCTATAATACGTAGCTCTTCTGCCCTTCTAAAATTGTAGCCCAAACGCAAGTTGAACCCTTTGTCTGGAAACAACTCCGCACCAATAATGGTGTGCCGAATGACCTGGCCTAAAAAGCCAATCTTCTCTTGGGTTTGGTTACCTGACAAATCACTTGTTGACCTTGCAGGGTTAGGTCTGGCAATAGGCCAATCCTGTAAGTTCTCTAAAGTAACATGCCACCGTATGGGAACATGCTGTAAGGTTTGCGACATACCAAAATCGATTTCTAATGGTAAGGGCTCATTTAAACCGGCATAGGTTGTAATTTGGGTCCCCAAATTTCTAATGGCCAAAGCTGCATGGAAATCAAGAGTTTCATTTATATAAAGTAGTCCCAAATCGCATGCTGCTCCAAGGGAAGTATATTGCTCTAACTTTGAAGTGATTAACTTCACATTAGCACCAAAGTAAAAATCGGAGTACCCTATTTGTAATGCATAACCTAAGGACAGGGCCGCTTCGTTTCCTGTAAAGGTTCCTGTAGCATTTCCGTTTTCATCATATCCATCAAAAGAACCATAATTAATATAGGCAATGCCTGCGTGAAAGGTTTGTGTCCTTCTGTCTACGGTATAAGCATAGGCTGCTGTACCATAACCAATACCTCCTAAATAACTTGTATAGTTAAGTGCCAACTGGTTATCCATTTCCACATTAATGGTTGCTGGATTGAATAGCCCCTGGGTCACATCGTAATCTACATTGGTCAACACCTTACCTCCAAGTGCTGCTTGCCTAGGAGAAGATACTAGGTTCAAAAATTGATAGGTAGCCTCCCCTCCAACCTGTGCGTTGATTATTGTTCCAATCAACAAGCAAAGCCATGTGACACTTTTCTTTAACATATTTAGGCGCAAAGTAAACAAATCTATCTTAAAACGGTAGCAGCTATTTTTTATTTTAATTGTAGAATATTTCCCTTAGACTAAACATAGCTACTCCGAACTCAATAGTAAGCATAAAAAACCTCGACATAAGTCGAGGTCATAATATATAAAATATTTAAAGCTTCTTTGCGTTCTTAACTTTTTGATCAGTAATAGCTATATCGATTACCTCACTCATATCGGTAACATAATGGAATGTGAGTCCTTTTAAGTATTCCTGCTTGATTTCCTCAATATCGCGACGGTTATCTTCACAAAGTAAAATTTCCTTAATACGTGCGCGTTTCGCTGCCAAAATCTTTTCTTTAATACCGCCTACTGGCAATACTTTACCACGAAGGGTAATCTCTCCCGTCATGGCCAAACTCTTTTTGACCTTCTTCTGGGTAAACAAAGACACCAAAGAGGTTAGCATCGTAACTCCAGCACTAGGGCCATCTTTTGGCGTAGCTCCTTCAGGAACATGAATGTGCACATTATATTTATCGAAAATATCTGGATTTATACCTAATGCATTAGCATTAGATTTAATATACTGTAAGGCTATGGTTGCCGACTCCTTCATGACATTACCTAAATTTCCGGTAATACTCAAATTGCCTTTTCCTTTAGACAAAATGGATTCTATAAACAGAATATCACCACCTACACGAGTCCATGCCAAACCTGTTACCACTCCTGCTACATTATTATTTTCGTATTTATCGCGTTCTAATTTAGGACCACCCAATACTTCAATAATATCTTCATTGGTTACCTTTATATTATAATCTTCTTCCATTGCAATATTTTTGGCCGCATAACGCACCATCTTTGCTATTTGCTTTTCAAGACCACGCACTCCCGATTCCCGTGTATATCCTTCGACTATTTTTTCCAGTTGAGGCTTAGCTATTTTTAAATGCGATGTATCTAACCCATGTTCCTTTAATTGTTTGGGCAGCAAATGGCGTTTTGCTATTTCAACCTTTTCTTCAATGGTATAGCCTGTTACATTAATGATTTCCATACGATCCAATAAGGCCGGTTGAATGGTATTCAAGCTATTGGATGTCGCTACAAACATCACCTTAGACAGGTCGTAACCCATCTCTAGGAAATTATCATAAAACTCATTGTTTTGTTCTGGATCCAATACCTCTAACATCGCAGAAGAAGGATCGCCTTGATGGGAGTTAGACAACTTGTCTATTTCATCCAATACGAAAACAGGATTAGAGGTCCCAGCCTTTTTTATGCTTTGAATAATTCGCCCTGGCATAGCGCCAATATACGTTTTTCGGTGTCCCCTAATTTCGGCTTCATCACGTAAACCACCTAAAGACATACGCACATATTCCCTGCCCAAAGCTTCTGCGATGGACTTACCCAACGAGGTTTTACCAACACCCGGAGGGCCATACAAACATAGAATAGGCGATTTCATATCGTTACGCAGTTTTAAAACGGCGAGATATTCAATAATACGACGTTTTACATCTTCCAAACCAAAATGATCACGATCCAAAATCTTCATGGCTCGTTTTAAATCAAATTGGTCTTCACTAAACTCATTCCAAGGCAACTCCAAAAACAAATCCAAATAATTACGTTGTATGGAATACTCGGCCACTTGTGGGTTCATGCGTTGCATTTTGGCAATTTCCTTTTCAAAATGCTTGGCCACCTTGTCATCCCATTGCTTATCCATGGCACGCAACTTCATCTCTTCAATTTCCTGATCATGGCTCACGCCACCCAATTCCTCTTGAATGGTCTTCATTTGTTGATGCAAGAAATATTCGCGCTGCTGTTGGTTCATATCCATTTGAACCTTAGACTGTATATCGTTTTTAAGCTCCAATTTCTGAAACTCAATATTCATATATTTTAGCGTTGCCAAAGCACGGTTCTTTAGATCGTTCATCTCTAACAATTTCTGCTTTTCCTCAACAGAAAGGTTCATGTTAGAAGACACAAAATTCACTAAAAACGAATTGCTTTCTATATTTTTAATCGCAAAAGAAGCCTCGCTAGGAATGTTAGGGTTTTCCTTAATAATTTGAAGTGCCAAATCCTTTATGGAATCAATAATGGCCATAAACTCCTTATTGTTAATCGCTGGCTTAGCCTCAGGAATATCCCTTACCGTAGCGTTCATGTATGGTTCTTCAGTAAGCACTTCGGCCACCTGAAAACGCTTTTTCCCTTGAATGATTACCGTTACATTACCATCGGGCATTTTAAGCACACGCAATATTCTAGCAACGGTACCTGTCTCATAAATCTCCTTGGCATTCGGATTTTCTACCGATTCATCCTTTTGGGCTACAACACCAATAACCTTACTGCCTTTATTGGCATCGTTAATTAATTTAATCGATTTATCACGCCCGGCTGTAATAGGAATTACCACACCTGGAAACAACACGGTATTTCTCAAGGACAAAATAGGTAAAGTTTCGGGTAAGTTTTCGTTGTTAATTTCCTCTTCGTCCTCGGGTGTCATTAACGGTATTAATTCTGAATTTTCATCGAACTCTTGCAATGACAAACTGTCAAACGTTATAAAATTGGATTTCTTCATATAGCTATTCAGGTCAATTTGTCATTAAAACAAATGTAACCTTTTTTAAAATTAGTCTTTAATATCTTTTGAATCACTTATAAAGCAGCTTTTTAAGCTTTTATAAGCATCATTCTTACTTCTATATTTCAATTGTTATGCCATAAAACTCAATATACATGCATTTAATCGTTTAAGTAATACTTTTCGTAAAAAAAGATTTTGTGGTTTTGTAAATAACTCTATTTTTAACCCAATAACCAATCATTTTAATACAAAGACCATGAAATTAAACCTACAACTATTGTTAGTTCTAAGCTGCTTAATTCTTTCCTGTAATATTGAGCCTGTTAATAGCGAAGGGGATTTAAGTGAAACTCAAGATGAGCCAACTGATGGTATTCTTTTGGAAAAAATAATACACGATAAAGGAACACCAAATGAATATACCGAAACTTTTAACTATAATGGCAATAAATTAATGAGTGTTGTTGGAACCGATGGTAGCGAAGAATGGAAAAATGTTTATACCTATGACAATAATGACAATTTAGTTAAAGACGATTTTTTTGATGCAGACGGACACATAGCTTCTGTGGTATTAGAATACAATTCTAATGGTAAAGTAGCCTCTTATATCGAAAACTTTTTTGAACCCTCTGGATTAAGTGATCGCAAGTACAAAAAGATATTCACTTATAACAACGATGGTACTATAACCAATAAAGTTTATGTAGATTATTTAAATTCTGGCTTTGAATTAAAATGGACTGAAACCATTACCTTAAATGAAAAAAATATTATAAAAATACTTGATGATGATGGTTATAAAATAGATTATACTTACGATAATAAAAATAATGCCTATAAAAACATTCATGCCATTGAAGTTTTAAATATTCTAAGTGAAAATGAATTTGGCTCAATTATTTACGGAAACACTCACAATGTTATTAAATATGTAGAAAGTGACTCCAGTATTAGTGACAACTATAATGACACAATTGAGTATACTTATAATGAAAAAAACTACCCAAAGACAGCTATCTATACATCTAAATATGGTAACCAAATAGAAGAGGTTTACACAATGGATTATTTTTATAAATAGAAACCATTAAAAAACAAGGCAATATGGATATCCACATTGCCTTGTTTTTTTATTCACATTTTCCCAGCCTTCCTCAAAACATACAACAACACAATAGGTATGGCCAAAAGGCCAATCATTAACAGATTGGTTTTAAAAAGCCATGGCGCAAAAGCCAAGGTAATAAGATACCCTCCAACAGCCCCTCCAAAATGGGCATCATGCCCTATATTGCCAACTCTGTTTTTCATGCCGTAAATAGAGTACAACAAGTAACCAATCCCGAATAGATAAGCAGGAATAGGTATTGGAATAAAAAAGATATACAAACTCATCCCAGGCTGAAGCAAAATAGCCGAATAAATAATCCCCATAACAGCACCACTGGCCCCTACCGCAGAATAATAATATTCATTTTTATGAAAGTATAAAGACAATAAACTCCCCATCAATAAACTCCCTAAATAGATAATTATAAATTTTGTAACCCCTAATAATGCAATGACCACATCAGCAAAAAAATAAAGGGAAAACATATTAAAAAACAAATGGGCATTATCTGCATGCAAAAACCCAGAACTAAACAAACGTATCTGCTCTCCCCTACGTACTGCACCTACATTGAATTTATACTTTTCAAAAAAGCCGAAATCACCAAAGCCTTTATAGGATATAATAACGTTAGCCGCAATAATAACTATGGTTACGAGGTCTAAATTGTTCATGGGTTATAATGTTTACAATCAAATTAATTTATCTTTGCGGCTACAAATCTAAAACTTATTCATGCAATTCCTAGTTTATATTTTGGTCTATCCGCTTTTATGGTTTATTTCCATACTTCCTTTTAGGCTATTGTATTTACTTTCCGATGCTGTTTTTGTGTTGATGTACTACTTTGTAGGCTACAGAAAAAAAGTAGTGACCGAAAATTTAAAACTCGTATTTCCTGAAAAGTCAGATAAAGAAATAGCACATATTAGAAAAGCATTTTACAGACATTTATGTGACATGTTTTTGGAAATGGCCAAAACCATGAATATTTCTAAAAAGGAACTAAAAAAGCGTTTCAATATTGTTAATGCAGAAGAATTTAAACGTTTGGAATCTCTTAATAAAAGTGTGCTTTTAATGTTTGGCCACTATGCCAGTTGGGAATGGTCCTTAGAAGTCCAAAACCATATTAACTTTAAGGGCTATGGCGTATATAAAAAGTTAGCCAACCGTTATTTTGACAGGCTTGTTAGAAACATTCGCTCCAAATTCAAAACTATACTTATTAGCACTAAAGAAACTATTAGTACCATTAACGACAACGAAAGTAAAGGTGTAAAAAGTGTTGTTGGCTTTTTAAGTGACCAATCGCCAAGATTGAGTAAAGATGTATATTGGGGAAAATTTATGGGTATTGAAGTGCCATGTTTTACCGGTGCGGAACGTTTAGCCAAAAAACTGGATTTAACGATCGCCTATTTAAAGGTTAAAAAAGTAAAACGTGGTTTTTATGAAGCCGAAATCATGACAATTACCGAAACCCCTAAAGATTTTAAAGATTACGAGCTAACCGATTTATTTCTACGTGAGGTTGAAAAACAGATTTACGAAGCTCCTGAATATTATTTTTGGACCCACAAGCGTTGGAAACACCGTGATAAAGAGCGAAGCTAGAAGTACGAAATTAGAAGTTGGAAGTTGGAAAATTAATATCTAGGGATGATTTCATAAGGGATTGATCATCTTCACTGCGACCATCGCAAGCTCAACCATCTTCATTCTTAGAAATACCTTAAAAAAACGAAGCAACCTTTAGTTAAAAAGATTGCTTCATTTAAGATAGTATAGTTTAAATCTTATTTAGAGTCCCGTTTTATTCATATATACATATTTTTAAATTTTTGTATTCATGAATCTTCGATTTTCAGGAGAATGACAATCCTGCCTGTCTAATCGCTAGTTTCAACGGAAACCTCAAGGCTTATTTTCTATTAAATTTTAGCTATTTCCTTAATTTCACCAATAATCTTATCGGCTAAATCGTTGGCTAGATCTTGCGATTTGGCTTCTGTATAAATTCTAATGATAGGTTCTGTGTTACTCTTTCGCAAGTGTACCCAGCTTTCTGCAAAATCTATTTTCACACCATCTATTGTAGTCAGCTCCTCATTTTTATAACGCTCTTCCATAGCCTTTAAAATACCATCGACATCCAAACCAGGAGTTAACTCAATCTTCTTCTTGCTCATAAAGTAATTAGGATAGGTTTTTCGCAATTCACTAACAGTCATTTTTTTGTCTGCCAATAAACTTAAGAATAAAGCAATACCAACCAAAGCATCACGTCCGTAATGCAATTCTGGATAGATAATCCCGCCATTACCTTCACCACCTATAACCACTTTGTTTTGCTTCATAAGCTTTACCACATTCACCTCACCCACGGCACTAGCTTCATAAGTCCCACCGTATTTTTCGGTAATATCCCTAAGGGCTCTTGTAGAACTCATATTACTTACTGTATTACCGGGCGTTCTACTCAACACGTAATCGGCACATGCTACCAAAGTATATTCTTCTCCAAACATCTCACCATTTTCATCTATAAAGGCCAAACGGTCGACATCTGGATCGACTACAATACCAAAATCGGCGCGTTCTTTAACCACTTTTTCAGAAAGATCCGTTAAGTGTTCTTTTAACGGTTCTGGGTTATGCGGGAAATGCCCATTAGGCTCGCAATACAATTTTACCACATGCACGCCCAAACGCTCTAATAATAGTGGAATTGCTATACCTCCTGTTGAGTTTACCCCATCTACAACTACTTTAAATTTAGCTTCCTCAATTGGTTTTACGTTAACCAACGGTAGATCTAAGACATCTATAATGTGCAAATCGAAGTAAGCATCATTTTTAGTGATTTTTCCAAGGCTATCCACATCTGCAAACTCCATAGCATCACTTTCAGCAATTTCCAATATTTTTGCACCTTCAGCTCCATCTAAAAACTCACCCTTTTCATTCAACAGTTTTAAGGCATTCCATTGCTTAGGGTTATGGCTTGCAGTTAGTATTATACCGCCATCTGCGTGTTCCATTGGTACAGCCACCTCTACCGTTGGTGTAGTAGACAAACCAAGGTTTACCACATTAATACCTTGCCCTATTAAGGTATTCATTACTAAATTTTGAATCATCTTTCCAGATATACGCGCATCGCGTCCAACAACAACTTTGTAGTTTTCCTTTTTGCGCTGTTGTTTAATCCATACACCATAAGCCGCTGCAAATTTAACAGCATCTATTGGCGTTAAATTATCGCCAACATTACCACCTATGGTGCCTCTAATTCCTGAAATTGATTTAATAAGTGTCATAAAATGATTATTGAATTAGTCTACAAATATACAATTAGAAAATTGCATTCAATACCTTTAGCATATTGATTTAAAGTTCTATTACAGGCTTTTATGTTTATAACAATTTTAAAGCCACATTCTTAATAAATATTCAAAAGCATAACAGATTCTTTAATCCTTATTTGTAAATTACACCAATGAATTTTCTAGCTCACATTTACCTTTCCGGAGATAACGACCTTATAACTATTGGTAACTTTATTGCAGACGGCATTAAAGGAAAGGATTATAAAAGATACCCTGAAGACATACAAATAGGCGTTTTACTGCATCGCGAAATAGACACGTTTACCGATGCCCATAAAACCGTTAGGATGAGCACTAAGCGTTTGCATGAAAAGTATGGGCATTATTCCGGCGTTATTGTAGATATTCTTTACGATCATTTTTTAGCCAAAAACTGGACTAAATATTCTACTATTCCTTTAGATATTTATGTACAACATTTTTATGATTCACTTGAAATACATTATGAAATTTTACCGCTTAGGGTAAAAAAAATGATTCCATTCATGCTAGCCGATAACTGGTTATTGAGTTACGCCTCCATTGAAGGAATATCCAGAGTGCTGGATGGCATGAACCGAAGAACCAAAAACCGCTCTGGCATGGATAAAGCTGTTAATGAGCTTGAAGAATTTTATAATCAATTTGAAAATGAGTTCTCCCTTTTTTTTAATGATCTCGTTACCTTTTCAAACCACAAACTTAAAGAACTTATTCGAAAACATTAACTATTATGAGCCGATACATTTTTCTATCTCTCCTTTTCTTTATTGCCTTTTCCTGTAAAGAACCCATTAACCACGCTAAGCCCAAGCCGCCTGTAAGAGGTTTAATTACCGAACATGCCATGGTTGTTTCTGCCCGCGAAGAAGCTTCTAAAATTGGCAGTGACATCCTAAAAAAAGGAGGCAATGCTTTCGATGCTATGGTAGCCACCGAATTGGCATTGGCAGTAGCATACCCCTACGCAGGTAATTTGGGAGGTGGCGGATTTATGGTGTACAGAACAAACCAAGGGGATATAGGCGCCATAGATTATAGGGAAAAGGCGCCCTTGGCAGCAACTAAAAACATGTTTTTGGATTCTCTCGGCAATGTTATTCCAGACAAAAGCACCTTAGGCGCTATGGCCGTAGGCGTTCCCGGCACGGTTGCCGGCGTGCTTACCGTTCACGAAAAATTTGGCACACTTCCCATAGACAGTATTTTAAAACCTGTAATTGACCTAGCATATAAAGGAGTAATAGTTACCAACAAACAAGAAAAAAGAATAAAAAAATACCAACCGCTATTCATTAAAGCCAATAAAGATTCGATTCCTTTCGATAAAGCTTGGAAAACGAACGACACCATAAAATACCCCAAGCTGGCCAAAACTTTAGAACGTATAGCAATACATGGTAAAGATGGGTTTTACAAGGGTGAAACAGCTGAAACCCTAGTCAACTTCATCCAAGATAATGGCGGTATCATCACCAAAGAAGACCTTGAAAAATATGAAGCCAAATGGCGTGCTCCAATTGTTTTTACTTATGACGATTTAAAAATTATTTCTATGTCCCCTCCCGCCAGTGGAGGTGTTTGCTTAGCACAAATCATGAAGATGATAGAACCTTTCGACTTGCACAAGTACGGCCATAACACCTTAAAAACCATACAAGTATTAACCGAGGCCGAACGCAGGGCTTATGCAGATAGAAGTTTCTATTTGGGTGATCCAGATTTTGTAGATATTCCAATACCTACATTAATTGATACCAATTATTTAGAGGAACGCATGCGGGATTTTTCGTTTGCAAAAGCAACAAAGTCAAGTGAGATTAGCCATGGCTCAATTGAAATTGTAGAAAGTGATGAAACGACACATTACTCTATAATAGACCAATTTGGTAATGCCATTTCTGCAACAACAACGCTTAATGGAGCCTATGGTTCTAAACTGTATTGTACCGAACTTGGCTTTTTCCTTAACAACGAAATGGATGATTTTAGCAGTAAACCAGGAGCCCCAAACATGTTTGGGCTCATTGGAGCAGAAGCCAATAGCATTGCGCCAGAAAAAAGGATGTTAAGCTCCATGACCCCCACTATAATAGAAAAGAATGGTAGCCTGTATATGTCGGTAGGAACTCCAGGAGGATCAACCATAATAACATCGGTATTGCAAACTATTCTTAATGTGCATGAATTTAATATGACCATGCAGGACGCTGTGAACGCACCTCGGTTCCATCACCAATGGTTACCTGACGAAATAAGAATGGAACCCAATTTGTTTGATAAAAAACTTATAAAGGCCTTGAATGATTTAGGATATATTATAAACGAGGAACGCTCGCCAGTTATAGGCAAGGTCGACGGAATACTTGTTTTAGAGGACAAAACGTTAGAGGGTGGAGCAGATCGTCGAGGGGATGATACTGCTGTCGGTTTTTAATGGTTTTCTTTCGTTTACTCATTAGCAATTAATATTTTAGCAGTACATGTTTGGCTATTTATGCCTTTAATTGGCTTATATATGAAAACAAAAAAAGTAATAAAAATAAGTTTAGGGGCGTTATTATTTTTAACATTGCCCAGCTTATTGCTTTATGGTTTTTTATATTTTAAGTACAACGAAACCTTACCCTCTGGTATTTCTGGACAACAAGCTGATGAACTCGCCAAAAAAATGCTTGAAGCTTTAGATAATGAAGCCTATAAAAATACAGACTACATAGAATGGACCTTTAAAAAACGGCGCCATTACAAATGGTACAAAAGCAAAAACACCTGTGATGTCCTATGGAAAGATTTTAGGGTAAACCTAAATTTATTGGACTTTAACGCACACAAAGCCTATGTACATGGATTTATAATCGATGGTGACATGGCCAAAGATCTTATCGAAAAGGCTACCAAATACTATAACAACGACTCTTTTTGGCTGATTGCTCCCTATAAAGTGTTTGATGAAGGTGTAAAGCGGCAATTAGTAAAATATAAAAGCAAAGATGCCCTTCTAGTAACCTACACCAAAGGAGGTACAACGCCAGGCGATTCTTATTTATGGTTGCTAGACGACACTTATAAGCCCAAAGCCTTTAAAATGTGGACCTCTTTATTGCCTATCGATGGCTTAGAGGCTTCCTGGAACGATTGGACTCTAACCGAAAGTGGCGCTCAACTCCCAACATTCCATAAGTTTTTGGTTTTTGGTTTGGAAATTAGCAATATAAAAACCGCTCAATAAGGAATATTAGCTAGGGCAAGAACTACAGTTCATATTGAAAATTGAATAATGAACATGAACCTAGACTAGAACGATTGGCTCTTAATTATAAAATGCAACTTATCTGTATCCCATAATCATTAGCAATTCTGCTAATAATAGTTTTTGGTACCATTTCAGATTTCTTTATCTAATTTTTTTGGGTTTTGTCTTGTATCAAACATCGTAACAATACTAATTCGTTTAGAATTATAGCGATAATATAAGGTCGTTTGCTTTGTAATTACACACTTTCTTAATGCTCTTCCTTTCTTAGATTCAGGAAATATTTCAGGTTGGTCTCTAATTGCCTCTATTGAAGAATCTAATTTTTCAACAAATTCTTTTTTTACTTTAACAGACCATTTTTGAATTAGATAATCAAGTAGCTTGTCCAACTTCTTCTCAGCTGTTTTTGAAATAACAACTTTTCTACTCAATTATCTGTGTTTTTTTATAAAAGATTCATAATCTGTTACTTTCCCATTTTCTATTTCAATAGAAGCATTCTCAATTTCTTCGCGCTGTTGAAGTGATAAATCATCCCAAAAATCAGAAGTTCTTTCTTTTTTGAAAATCTTTCTAATAGATTCAATTATTTTAGGATTATCTGTATCCAAAAGCATTTTAATCAATTCTATTTTTTCAGCTTGAATATTCATAGCTCTTTGTTTATAACCAAAAATAACAATTTAAGCTTGAAATTGCGCATAGAAAATGTGTTTTTTAAATAATAACCACTATCTACTTACCCCGCTGCCCTACAAACTGATGGGACTTCGATTTAAACAGTACATTAAATGTCGTTAAACTGCCATAAATCCTAGTAATATACTGTTGTAAATCTATTTTGCCCTGTTCGTCCAAATCACTGGAGTTGATCCGTTGCTCCATAACACGCAAACGATCTCGAACCATGGTTATCTTATGAAAAAAGGTGTCAATTGGTATTTCCTTATTTTGCAAAGAGGTGTCGGCAGGTTGTAAAATCATCGTCCCGCCTTTCCACTTATCGGCTATTGGGACGACTTCACTAACATCGCTCCACTTTTTTAAAATATGTACCAAACTACGTTCAACTTCAAAAAAACTAACTGTATCTACATCACCATCGGCAGCTTCAATAACTTCAAATTCACTATCTATATCTATAGTTTCCAATCCGCTGTCTATAAATGTCACCCAATAATGCTGGGATGTTACATTAGTAACCACCCCTTTTCCATATTCAGGATGGTCGATTCTTGATCCTATTCCTAATAATTTCATATATAATACCTTTTTGAATTCCTACGGTTTAAAAATAATTATTTCAAAATATATCTGAAACATTCAGTTAACTAAATAAATATAAATTCAGCATTCCGTTTTAATCTCGGAACAAAACTCATAAAACTTTGTTAAATTTCATATCGAATCTGGGATATCGCTTACCTCCAAAATTTAAGGGATAAAAGCTATAAACCTATGCTGTTATAAAAATAGACATTATTTAAAAACACCTTACTTTCTTTAATAGAACGCTCTCACAAATCACCACCCACAAAATTTATAGGGGCTAGCCCAATCATTAATATCGAACCATAAATTAACATTCAAAAATGCAAGTTGGTTCAATTAATCTATACTACTATTTTTGATGAAAATTTGAAAAATCTATAAAAAACTGTACGATGAAAAATTTAATTTTAACCATCCTTTTGTTTGTAGTCTCCTTAACAATTAATGCGCAGGACACCCCTAAAGTAGGCGACAAATTTGTAATTAATAACCCTAGCGGACAACACTATAACCATATTGCTTTTCCTAAGCTCAATATTATTTCAAAACGGGGAAAAATAGCAAATTACAAAAGTATTATTGGAGAAGAGGTTATTGTAAAAGAGGTCATTTCTAAAAGCAATGGCAATGTATATGTAATTCTAGAGAAGGAAGATGGTTCAAAATTTTTTGGGTTTCAAACCAAGGCTAAAGCCAACTATAAAAGCGCAATAAGTTCAGGAGAATTATCTCCAACTGATTCGTAATAGCTATTTAATAGGCTTTGTTTATGAACTTATTGATCAAGAGTTTCCATATAAAAAAAACTGTTTTAAATCATTCTCTATAAACATAGCTTCATTAGATTTTAACATCTAAAATCGTAACTTTGCGCTTTTGCAAATTTATGAGCCAATATAACGAATGCATTGAAGTAAAAGGAGCACGGGTACACAACCTTAAAAACATTGATGTTTCCATCCCACGTGAAAAACTGGTTGTGATTACAGGGCTATCGGGTAGCGGCAAATCGTCACTGGCTTTTGATACTATTTATGCTGAAGGGCAGCGTCGGTATATTGAAACTTTTTCGGCGTACGCCAGACAATTTTTAGGAGGCTTGGAACGCCCCGATGTCGATAAGATAGATGGGCTCTCCCCCGTTATTGCCATAGAACAAAAGACAACCAGTAAATCGCCCAGATCCACAGTAGGCACCATAACCGAGATCTACGATTTTATGCGATTGCTCTTTGCCAGGGCCAGTGATGCCTATAGTTATAACACTGGAGAAAAAATGGTGAGCTACAACGATGAGCAAATCAAACAGTTGATCCTCGAAAATTTTAACGGTAAGCGCATTAACATATTAGCCCCTGTCGTACAATCTCGTAAAGGGCATTACCGCGAGTTATTTGAGCAAATTGCTAAGCAAGGGTTCCTAAAGGTTAGAACAGACGGTGAGATTCGAGATATTGTAAAAGGCTTGAGATTAGACCGTTACAAAACCCATGATATAGAAATTGTTATCGACCGCCTAAAAATAGATGACTCGGTCGATAATGACAAACGGCTTACCGAAAGCATCAATACAGCCATGTACCATGGCAATGATGTCCTTTTAGTAATCGACCAAGACACCAATGCATTACGTTATTTTAGTCGAAGCTTAATGTGTCCTACTTCGGGGATTTCATATCCCAATCCAGAACCTAATAACTTTTCTTTTAATTCCCCAAAAGGCGCCTGCGATAATTGCAATGGCATAGGCACCTTATACCAAATAAATGAAAAAAAGGTTGTCCCAGACAATACGCTTTCAATAAAAAATGGCGCTTTAGCTCCGCAAGGCCCACAAAAAAACAGTTGGATTTTTAAACAGCTTGAAACCATTGCCCAGCGTTTCAACTTTAAATTAAGTGACCCTTGGAAATCCATACCAGAAGAAGCCAAGCATATGATTTTGTATGGGGGTGACGAAAAATTTTCGGTTGAAAGTAAAACTTTGGGGGTCACCAGAAATTACAAAATCGAATTTGAAGGGATAGCTAATTTCATTGAAAACCAATATAAAACAGCAGATTCCACATCGCTTAAGCGTTGGGCCAAGGGATTTATGGACAAAATAAAGTGTCCGGTTTGTGAAGGTTCCAGACTAAAAAAGGAATCTCTTTTTTTTAAGATAAACGAAAAAAACATTGCCGAACTATCTAATACCGATATTGCCGAACTGGCGCAATGGTTTAACGATTTACAAAACCATCTTTCGGAAAAGCAGTTTAAGATTGCTGAAGAAATACTAAAAGAAATTAAATCCAGATTACAATTTTTGTTAGATGTAGGTTTAGACTATTTATCATTAAACCGGAGCTCTAAATCACTATCTGGAGGTGAAGCCCAGCGCATCCGATTGGCAACACAAATAGGTTCGCAATTAGTTGGTGTACTATACATTTTAGATGAACCCAGCATTGGTTTACATCAGCGTGATAACGAAAAGCTAATAAATTCTTTGGAGTCACTTCGTGATGTTGGAAATTCTGTTATTGTTGTAGAGCATGACAAGGACATGATAGAGCGTGCCGATTACGTAATAGACATTGGTCCAAAAGCTGGCCGACACGGAGGAGAAATTATTAGTATTGGAAATCCTGTTGAGCTAAAAGCGCATCATACCCTTACTGCAGATTATTTAAATGGCACTAAGGCCATTGAAGTTCCTAAAAAAAGACGGGAAGGTAATGGTAAGTTTTTAGAATTAAAGGGCTGTACCGGAAACAACCTTAAAAACGTATCGGTAAAATTTCCATTGGGCAAAATGATTGGGGTTACTGGTGTCTCCGGTAGTGGTAAGTCTACCCTAATCAACGAAACCCTTTACCCTATATTAAATGCCTACTATTTTAACGGTGTTAAAAAACCTATGCCCTATAAAAGCATTAAAGGCTTAGAGCATATAGATAAAGTTATAGACATTAACCAATCGCCAATAGGTAGAACACCACGAAGCAACCCAGCAACTTATACCGGTGTATTTAGTGAAATACGCGCTTTATTTGCCAAGATTCCAGAAGCTATGATACGTGGCTATAAAGCGGGACGTTTTAGTTTTAATGTTTCTGGAGGACGGTGTGAAACCTGTAAAGGAGGTGGTTTACGTGTTATAGAAATGAACTTTTTGCCCGATGTGTATGTCGAATGCGAAACTTGCCAAGGGAAACGTTTTAATAGGGAAACCCTGGAAATTAGATACAAGGGAAAATCAATTAGTGATGTACTGAACATGACCATTAATGAAGCTGTAGGTTTCTTTGAACATATTCCAAAAATCCATAAAAAACTAAAAACCATTAAAGATGTTGGGCTGGGCTATATTACCTTAGGTCAACAAAGTACAACATTATCTGGTGGTGAGGCCCAGCGTATTAAACTGGCTACCGAATTGAGCAAACGGGATACAGGAAATACATTTTATATTTTAGACGAACCTACAACAGGTCTGCATTTTGAAGATATTAGAGTGCTTATGCTAGTACTCAACAAATTGGCAAACAAAGGAAACACCGTCCTTATCATAGAACACAATATGGACGTAATTAAAACAGTAGACCATATTGTTGACATTGGTTACGAAGGCGGTAAACGAGGTGGACAAATTATAGTTGAAGGCACTCCAGAAGCGATTGTCAAACACAAAAAAAGTTACACCGCTAAGTTTCTTAAAAAAGAGCTAAATTAGGAACCATAAAATTTCAAAATAGACGATGAGAAAAGAACAACACCGTAAAGGGTGGAACGAAATAAAAACAAACGATTCCTGGGCGATTTTTAAAATCATGGGGGAGTTTGTTAATGGCTTTGAAAAAATGAGTCAAATTGGCCCCTGTATTTCTATTTTTGGTTCGGCACGTACAAAACCCGGACAAAAATATTATGAGCTTACCGAAAAAATAGCCAGAAAAATTGTAGAATCTGGCTATGGCGTTATCACGGGTGGAGGTCCAGGGATTATGGAAGCGGGAAATAAAGGAGCCCATCTGGGTGAAGGGACCTCAGTTGGCTTGAATATTGAACTTCCCTTCGAACAAAATGACAATCCATATATAGACGATGACAAAAATTTGGATTTTGATTATTTCTTCGTTCGAAAAGTAATGTTCGTAAAGTATTCCCAGGGCTTTGTAGTAATGCCTGGTGGTTTTGGAACGCTAGACGAACTGTTTGAAGCAGTTACCCTAATCCAAACCAAAAAAATTGAGAAATTCCCTATAATACTTGTAGGAACTGAATTTTGGGATGGTCTTTTTGATTGGGTTAAGCATACTTTATTAACTGAATTTTCTAATATTAGCGCCAAGGACTTAGATTTAATCCATTTGGTAGACAATGAAAATGAAGTCATTGAAATACTAGATAATTTCTACAAAGAATCGCGCTTAAGCCCTAATTTTTAAGACACTCGCTTATATAATGTATAACCTTGCTATTTTTCTTGTAATCGATGTTTAAACATATATTTCGCTATATTGCACTGCCTTGTACCATATCGTTAATAGCCTAAATGTTAAAAAATTTGAAGTACTATTTCTTAAGGACATTATTAATTTTTTTATTACCAATTTTAGCTTTTGGTCAAAACAAGATTGACCTAAAGGCTAAATTTGACATTGAGAATAGGCAGATTTCCATTACCCAAACCATAACATATACTAACACGACACGGGATACTCTAAAAACCATCTATTTAAACGATTGGAACAATAGTTATGCTACAAAAAAAACAGCTTTAGCCACAAGAATAGCAGACGAATACATTAAAGACTTCCATCTAGCTAAAAATGAAGAAAGAGGCTTTTCTGTAATTACTTCCATAAAACAAAATAATGAAAGCCTCAATTTTGAGCAGCTTAAAAATCAAATCGATGTTATTAAGGTATCACTAAAAACACCTTTATCCCCACAAGCCTCATATACTATAGACTTGCAATATCTTGTAAAAATCCCAAGCGATAAGTTTACTAGTTACGGCATAACACCCGATGGAGATTTAAACCTAAAATATTGGTATATAACGCCAGCTATTTATGATGGAGAGTGGCAATATTTCAGTAATAAAAACTTGGACGATCTATACATTCCTAAATCCGATTTGGATATAGAAATAGAATTCCCAAAGGCATACTATCTAACTTCAGAATTAAATATTGATAACATACTTGAAACCTCAACAAAAAACCGTATTGTAAAACTAAGTGGAAAAAATAGGATAAACACTAAACTGTATTTAAATAAATCCCTCACTTTTAGCACTATAGAATCCAACGGAATTTCTGTAGTTTCAAGCATCGATGACGAAGGCTTAGAGTTTATCGATAAAGCATTATTAACCGAAAAGGTAATTGACTTTATTACCAAAAACTTAGGTGAATACCCACATGAAAGACTAGTGGTTTCAGAAATTGATTTCACAAAAGACCCCATTTATGGCCTAAACTTTCTTCCTAAGTTTATTAAACCCTATCCTAATCATTTTCAATACGAATTAAGGTTGTTAAAAATTGCCCTGCACAATTATTTAGACAACACCTTACTTATTAACCCTAGAAAAGATCAATGGTTATTTGATGCCATTCAGATTTTTTATCTTATAAAGTATGTGGATGATCGTTACCCCAATATGAAGTTCTTGGGATCTATTTCAGGATTTTGGGGCGTTCGTTCTTTTCATGCTGCAGACATGAAGTTTAATGAAAAATACACGTTTGGCCACATGGTTATGGCAAGAACCAACAAGGATCAGCCACTAACTATGGCAAAAGATTCCTTGTTGAAATTCAACAAAAATATAGCTAGTAAATATAAAGCTGGTATTGGGCTTAAATACCTCGATGACTTTATAAACTCCAATATTGTCGAAGAAAGCTTAACCACCTTCTTAACAGAGACTAAATTACAGACTACGACAACCAAAGCCTTTGAAACGTTCTTAAAATCTAGAACCTCTAAAGATATAGACTGGTTTTTTACAGACTATTTAAAAACACGTAAAAAAATAGATTTTAAGATTAAAAACGTAAAAAAAAGCAAAGACTCTATTACACTTACTATTAAAAATAAACGTCACAATAGTATGCCTGTATCGCTTTATGCTCTCAACAACGACAGTATCATTTCAAAAACGTGGGTAGAACATATTAACGATAGCAAAACCATTACCATACCAAGGCAAGAAGCCAATAAGCTGGTTTTAAATTATGAAAGAACCATTCCCGAAATTAATTTACGGGACAACTGGAAATCCTTAAAGGGCTTTTTCTTTAATAATAAACCGTTACAGTTTAGATTAATAAAAGATGTGGAAGACCCACACTACAACCAAGTGTTTTTAATGCCTCTTGCAGAATTCAATAATATTTATGATGGGATTACATTGGGTATGCGCTTTTACAATACGGCATTACTAAGAAAACGATTCAACTATAAAATCGCCCCAAAATATTCCTTTACTTCCAAATCGTTTACCGGTGCTGCTGCCATATCCATGGAACACAACTTTGAAAATAATAATTTGTATTTATTAAACTATGGTATTAGGGCTGGATATACGTCTTATGCCGAAGATTTGTTTGTACGACAAGTTATCCCATCTGTTAAGCTGCTATTTAGACAGGACAACGATTTTAGATCCAATAAACGACAAGCTTTAATCTTTAGGTATGTAGACATCAATCGCGATAAAGACCCCACTAATGTTTTAAGCACATCTGAACCAAATTACAGCATTTTTAATACCAGATACATCCATTCCAACGATAATTTAATTCATTTCAATAAATGGTATGTCGATTTTCAAGTAGCAAAAAAATTCACAAAAATTGCTTTTAACTATGAATATAGAAGACTTTTTGAAAGCAATAGGCAATTAAACCTTAGATTGTATGGGGGAACGTTTTTAGAAAACAATACCGACACAAACTCTAAATACTTTAGTTTTGCCCTGGACAGGCCTACAGATTATTTGTTCGATTATGCCTATTTAGGACGGTCTGAAGAAACTGGAATCTTTAGCCAACAGTACATCGATGCCGAAGGAGGCTTTAAATCAAAACTACAGACTCCCTATGCTAACCAGTGGATTACAACACTAAACGCCAGTACAACCTTGTGGAATTATATTTTGCTTTATGGTGATATAGGTTTGGTTAAAAACAAGGGATTCAATCCAAAATTTGTTTACGACTCAGGAATTAGGGTCAATCTGGTTACCGATTATTTTGAAGTCTACTTTCCTATATATTCTAATTTAGGTTGGGAAATAGGGCAACCAAACTACGATCAAAAAATTAGGTTTAAGTTCACAGTAGACCCCCAAGTTCTTTTAGGCTTATTTAGGCGACGCTGGTTTTAAAACTTCTTAATTATTGACATATTATCAATTTAAACCTTATTTTATTGATTATTATTAAATATATTTAGATTTATTTATTATTTTTTGTTGAATCAATAATTATTTAACATGCTGAATAATTGCAAAAACAACAAACTTTAACTAAATTTGCAACGCACTAGAACCAATACCTATGGACTTAATTCCCGATTTAAAAAGCAGCATAACTTTCGATGATTTCAAAACTGAAGTTTTAAACGATTATGCTATTGCTGTACGAAGTCGTGAATGTAGTTTATTGGGACGCCGTGAAGTATTAACGGGTAAAGCTAAATTTGGCATTTTTGGCGACGGTAAAGAACTCCCTCAACTGGCTATGGCCAAAGCTTTTGCTAAGGGCGATTGGCGATCGGGGTACTACAGGGACCAGACTTTTATGATGGCCATTGGTAAATTTAATGTTGAGCATTTTTTTGCCGGATTATATGCCAATACCGATATAAACCTGGAACCCATGTCGGCAGGACGCCAAATGGGCGGGCATTTTGTAACCCATAGCCTAGATGATGATGGTAATTGGAACGATTTAACAAAACAATATAACTCTAGTGCAGACATCTCTCCTACTGCTGGGCAAATGCCACGGCTATTGGGTTTGGCACAAGCTTCAAAAATCTACAAAAAATTAGAGGGATTCGATGCCAGTAAATTTTCAAATAACGGTAACGAAGTCGCTTGGGGAACTATTGGCAACGCCAGTACAAGCGAAGGACTATTTTTTGAGACCATAAACGCTGCTGGTGTACTACAAGTCCCTATGATTATTAGTGTTTGGGATGACGATTACGGTATTTCGGTTCCAGCTAAATACCAAACTACAAAAGAAAATATTTCTGAAGTCCTTAAAGGCTTTCAGCGCGATGAAAACCATAAAGGCTATGAAATTCTACGTGTTAAGGGCTGGGATTACCCAAACCTTATAGAGACCTATCAAGAAGCCGCTAACATAGCAAGAAAAGAACACGTTCCGGTAATTATCCATGTACAGGAATTAACCCAACCCCAAGGGCATTCTACTTCGGGATCTCACGAACGTTATAAAAGCAAAGAACGACTAGATTGGGAAGTAGTACACGATTGCAATACCAAAATGCGGGAATGGATTATTGAAAGTGACATAGCCACAAACGAGGCCCTTCTTGATTTAGAACGTGCTATAAAAAAAGAAGTCAGGGAAATTAAAGCCAAAACCTGGAATGTCTTCCTTGACCCTATAAAAAAAGACCAAAAAGAATTAATCACCCTTTTAAAAAGTTTAGTAGGTGTTAGTGCCAATGGCGTATTCATTTCCAAGCTTATGGAAGATTTGGAAAAAATTCATGAACCTACCCGAAAAGATGTGATGTCCACATCGAGAAAAGCTTTGCGTTTTACACTGGGCGAAACTTCAAACGAAAAAAACAATCTGGCCAATTGGATTGATCGCGTTATGGCCGAAACACAACCAAAGTTTAGTTCTCACTTATATTCTGAGACCGACTCCTCGGCTATTTTAGTCAAAGAAGTAAAACCTACATATAGTGATGACGAAGCAAATAATGTAGATGGCAGAATTATTATAAGAGATAATTTTGATGCCATTTTTAAAAACCATCCAGAGGCCTTAATATTTGGTGAGGACACAGGTAATATTGGCGATGTAAACCAAGGCCTAGAAGGATTACAGGACAAGTATGGCGAACTTCGTATTGCAGATACCGGTATTCGAGAAGCAACTATAGTAGGACAAGGCATAGGTCTGGCACTTAGAGGCCTACGCCCTATTGCCGAAATACAGTACTTAGACTATCTATTATACGCCATTCAAATTATTAGTGACGATTTAGCAACAACGCAATATCGCACTAAAGGCATGCAAAAAGCCCCTTTAATAGTGCGTACCAGAGGTCATAGACTTGAAGGCATTTGGCATTCGGGATCTCCTATGGGAGGAATTTTAAATTTAATTCGTGGCGTATTTGTTCTAGTACCTCGAAACATGACCAAAGCGGCCGGTTTCTATAATACACTGCTCGAGGGCGACAATCCAGCATTAGTTATAGAGTGCTTAAATGGTTATCGCTTAAAAGAGCGCATGCCTAATAACCTACCAGAAGTAAGGACCCCAATAGGCGTGGTTGAAACCGTCAAGGAAGGCAAGGACATAACTTTAGTTTCCTATGGTTCTACACTGCGTATTGTTATGGAAACAGCCAAAGACCTGTTAGGAGTTGGTATTGATGCCGAAGTAATCGATGTTCAATCGCTTTTACCGTTCGATTTAAATCATGATATCGTTAAAAGTGTGGCCAAGACCAACCGCTTAATGATTATAGATGAAGATGTGCCAGGTGGTGCTTCTGCATATATTCTAGATGAAATTCTTAACGTTCAAAAAGCATTTCAATATTTAGACAGCGAACCCAAGACCCTAACGGCAAAAGCCCATAGACCAGCCTACGGCAACGATGGCGATTATTTTTCCAAACCATCGGCCGAAGATATTTTTGAAGCTGTTTATGAAGTCATGCACGAAGCCAATCCGTCCAATTTTCCTAAGTTGAGATAACAAATACCTTTTTTGCAGTTATCTTTGGGCAAATGGCAAGCCACCGCGCTTTACGCTATAGTTTTTTAAAATCTTTGGAATTTTAAAAAAGCTGCCGCTCCTATCGCTTTTGCGGGATTTTGTCCATTAATTTATCTCCATCCAACTTCCAACTTCCAACTTCCAACTTCCAACCTCTAACTTCCAACCTCTAACCTCTAACCTCTAACCTCTAACCTCTAACCTCTAACTTCTAATCTAAAAAAAAAGAAAACTTATCATGCACCTCACTATAACGCTTTTTATATATTTATCATTCAAATAACCACAACATGAAAGCACTGCCACTTAAAGACATCAAAAAGGAATTAAACATGCTTTCACACCAAGATCTTGAAGCCCTCTGTTTAAGGCTAGCTCGATTTAAAAAAGAAAACAAGGAACTGTTATCCTATTTGCTTTTTGAATCGGCTGATGAAGCGAGCTATATAGACAGCATAAAAGCTTATATGGATGGTGAATTTGAGCTAATAAACAGGGATAGTTTTTTTTATATTAGAAAGAGTATCCGAAAAATTTTAAGAAACGTAAAAAAGTACATTCGCTATTCCCAAAACAAAGAGACCGAAGTGGAGCTGTTGTTGTATTTTTGCGAACAGTTAAAACACTTTAGCCCAAACATTAAACGGAGTCAGCAATTAACCAATTTATATCACCGACAAATAGCACTAGCAAAAAAAATAATAAGCACCCTCCATGCCGATCTACAATACGATTATAATTTGAAGTTAGAAGAATTAAATCACTAAATGTTTAACTTTGCATACCTATTGTCTAGCTGGTCGATAGTACCCAATAATACTATAAAATGAACGGTATTCACGAAAAAACATTACAGGATTTAGAATTCCCTACCGTGCTTCAGCAGGTTAGTGAGCATTGCATTACTGCATTGGGAAACCATGAAGCACAAAATATTGCACCATACAGGTCTAAGGAACTTTTAATGGAAGCGTTAAAGCTAACCAACGAATATCTTTCGTCTTTTTATAATGATAACCGTATTCCCAATCATGGGTTCGATGCCATCTCCAAAGAGCTTAAACTGTTAAAAATTGAAAATACCTATTTAGACATACACGGTTTAAAAAAGATAGCTGCAATATCCCAAACAGCAAATACCATTATACTATTTCTTGAAAAGTTTAAGGAATACTACCCCACCCTTAATACTTACGCCTCAAAAATAGAAGTCACTAAAATACTAATTGAAAAGGTAGACAGTATTATAGATCGCTTTGGCGATGTTAAGGACAATGCATCCACTTTACTTTTCGATTTAAGGCAAGCTATTAACAAGGTAAAAGGTAAAATAAACCAGAGTTTTGCCACGGCACTTCACACTTATCATGGCTTAGAGTATTTGGACGACATTCGTGAATCTGTAGTTGAAAACAGGCGTGTATTGGCCGTTAAAGCCATGTACCGCCGTAAGGTTAAAGGTAGTGTTATGGGCAGTAGTAAAACAGGAAGCATTGTTTATATTGAACCAGAAGCAACCTTACAGCACACCAGGGAACTCAATAATTTAGAACACGAAGAACAGGAAGAAATTATTAGAATACTTAAAGAAGTAACTAATACCATTCGTCCATTTTTACCTCTGCTACAAGCCTATCAATCTTTTTTAATTGATATCGATATCATTTCGGCCAAAGCAAAGTACGCCAAGTCTTTAAATGCCATTCTCCCAGAATTCTCTGAAGAAAAACATTTGTATTTACGTGATGCTTATCACCCGTTACTCTTTTTAAATAATTTGGAAAAAGAGTTACCAACCTTTCCACAAACCATAGAACTAAAGGAAGACAGTAGAATTATTGTTATTTCCGGTCCCAATGCAGGAGGAAAAAGTATCACCCTAAAAACAATTGGCTTATTACAGGTTATGCTTCAAAGCGGACTTCTTATTCCTGTTCACGAGCGCAGTAAAGTGTGTTTATTCGATAGGGTTTTAAGTGATAT
The DNA here is from genome assembly GCF_022662195.1 of Aestuariivivens insulae. Classification (GTDB taxonomy): domain Bacteria; phylum Bacteroidota; class Bacteroidia; order Flavobacteriales; family Flavobacteriaceae; genus Aestuariivivens; species Aestuariivivens insulae. Next base: position 40,618 of record NZ_JAKMCS010000019.1, read on the forward strand.
AGGTGACAACCAATCCATAGAAAACCATTTAAGCACCTACAGCTATCGCCTAAAACAGATGAACTACTTTTTAAGAAAGTGCAACAAAGACACCTTATTTTTAATTGATGAGTTTGGTACGGGAAGTGACCCCGAATTGGGAGGTGCCCTTGCTGAAACTTTTTTAGAGGAGTTCTACCACCGTAAAGCTTTTGGGATCATTACCACACACTACTCCAACCTTAAAATATTAGCTACAGAGCTACCATATATGATCAATGCTAATATGCTCTTTAACGAGCGTTCCTTAGAACCCATGTTTAAATTGGTTGTAGGACAGGCAGGGAGCTCATTTACCTTTGAAGTCGCTCAGAAAAATGGCATTCCATACAGTTTAATAAACCGTGCCAAAAAGAAAATAGAACGCAGTAAAGTACGCTTTGATGCGACTATCGCAAAGCTTCAAAAAGAACGTTCCAGATTGGAAAAAACGGGACAGTCGCTAAAACTAAACGAAAAGAAAAAAAGTGAAGAAGCAGATAAACTCGAGGAAATAAACAGTAAAGTTCAGAAAAAACTGGAAAGTTACCAAGAGTTGTATGATAGTAACCAACGCCTTATTTATTTAGGACAAAAGGTAAACGATCTCGCCGAAAAATATTTTGAAAACAAACGCAAGCGCGATTTAATGGCGGAATTGTTTAAGGTTGTACAGATTGAAAATTCCAAACGCAAAAAAGTATCGGCCAAACAAAAGAAAGTCGAGAAGGCTAAGGAACAGCAGGTAAAACAAGAAGTAGAAAAGAAAGTAGAAGTTATTCGAAAAAAGAAAAAAGAAGCCAAAAAGAAAGCTGTCGAAACACCCAAGCCAAAACCGGTATTAAAAATCGGGGATCGCGTGCGTATGGAAGATGGACGTGCCATAGGCAGCATTGATAAAATTGAAAAAAACAAGGCTGTTGTAAACTATGGCATATTTACCACAAGCGTAAGCTTGGAGCAGTTGGAGCTTGTAGAAGCAAAAAAATGATGACCCCTATTCCCAACCATAAAAAACTTATAGTTTTTGATGGGGTTTGCAACCTCTGCAATGGTGCCGTGAACTATGTTATAAAACACGACAAAAAAAACAAGTTTATGTTTACAGCATTACAAAGTAATGCAGGGCAACAACTTGTTAACGATTTCAATATCAATACCTCTAAAATAGATTCCATACTCTTATACACACCACAAAAAAGCATTACTTATAAAAGTACTGCTGTCTTAAAAATTGCTTACCAATTGGGTTTTCCTCATAATATGATGGGTGTATTTTTTATTATACCACCATTTATACGAAACAGGATTTACGATGGTATTGCCAAAAACCGTTACCGATGGTTTGGTAAAAAAGAGACTTGTATGATTCCAACCCCAGAACTTAAAAAGAAGTTTTTGGAATAATACTTTAGCTTTATTTTCAATACAATAAGCTACATGGGAGGTTGCCATACAATTGAAGAAAACTTCTTACCTAAAGACATAAAGGAGTTAATAGGCTAAAAACGCACTAAATTCTAATTTCACCCTTCATGCATAGTTTAATTGCATTAAAATTTCCTACATTTATAATCACAGTAACAATCATTTTGAAATAATAAAAAAATGAAACGCATTCTTAGCTGGTACAAAATCATCCCCCTACTTGCCATTATCGCCTATATCACTAACCTATTCCAGTTTAATACTTTGGGGCAAATTATTGTTGTTGCCCTATTAATTGGTTCTGTTCTTGCAGCAGTACTGCACTCCGAAATTATAGCCCACAGGGTTGGAGAACCCTTTGGCACCATTATACTGGCCGTTTCGGTAACAGTAATAGAAGTCGCATTAATTGTATCCCTCATGCTTGCCGGTGGGGACAAAGCCCTTTATTTAGCTAGGGACACTGTTTTTTCGGCTGTCATGATACTTTTAACCGTGATTATTGGATTGTGCATCTGGATTGGTAGTATAAAACATTTTGAACAAACCTTCGACAAAAAGTCAGTCAACACAGCTTTGGTAAGCTTAGTTACCATACTCGTTTTATCGTTAGTATTACCAAACTTCATAGGAAATGCAGATGACCCCAACTCAAGTAAATCCCAACTCATCTTTGTGGCCGTTATCTGTTTGGTTATCTATGGTACATTCATATACGTTCAAACCATTCGCCATCGTAACTACTTTTTATCTAATCAAAAAGACAGTCATCAAGCTAAACCTAATGAAGTCCCATTATATGTTAATCTTATATTTTTGATTATAAGTTTGGTGATCGTGGTCTTATTGGCAAAAACCATTTCCCCAACCATCGAGGGCATTATTATTGAGGCCGGTTTACCACAATCATTACTCGGAGTAATTATAGCCTTAATAATCTTATTGCCTGAGGCCATAGCGGCAATAAAAGCTGCACATAATGATGATATACAAACAAGCCTAAACCTATCTTTAGGTTCTGCTTTGGCGGCCATAGGGCTCACAATACCTACAGTTACCTTTGTTAGTGTTATTTTTGATATAAATATTATTTTAGGACTGGATAGCATTACTATGCTACTGCTAGGGTTAACAGTATTTACAGTAATGCTATCGTTATCTAAAGGCAGAACAAATATTATATATGGTGTTATTCTTATTTCATTGTTTGCAACATTCATATTTACAATCCTGCAATAAAGCAATCTAAATTTTTTCGTTCTAAATTTTATCAAATTATCACGGTTTTAATACTCCAATATTTGAATGCTTGTTGCAATAGTTTATCTTTGCTGGCTTAAATAGTACATGGTTTATGAAACCGTCGTTATTAATATATGTTCAACAACTATTTTAACAATGAATGGTTAGATCTGACCTCTAAAACAATAAAGTATACAGATGAAAATTTCTTATAACTGGCTGAAGCAATTTATCAAAACCGATTGGGCTCCAGAACAAATAAGTGAACTATTAACCGATTTAGGGCTTGAAGTAGAAGGTGTTGAGGACTATCAATCGGTAAAAGGTGGATTACAGGGTGTTGTTATTGGCGAAGTGCTTACCTGTGAAAAACATCCCAATGCCGATAAATTAAAAGTTACTACGGTTGATATTGGAGGTGATGAACCGCTACAGATTGTTTGCGGGGCTCCCAATGTTGCTAAAGGGCAAAAAGTACCAGTTGCAACCATTGGCTCCACGTTATACACCGAAGAAGGTGAGTCATGGATCATTAAGAAAGGTAAGATTAGAGGAGAAGCAAGCCATGGTATGATTTGTGCCGAAGACGAATTGGGCTTGGGTAAATCGCACGATGGTATTATGGTACTTGATTCCAATCTTAAAATAGGAACACCTGCGGCCGACGTGTTTAAAATTGAAAATGATAGCGTCTTCGAAATAGGCCTAACGCCCAATCGTGCAGATGCCATGAGTCATTTTGGTGTTGCCCGTGACCTTAAAGCCGGTTTTCTTCAAAAAGACATCAATTTAGAACTTATTACGCCATCGGTAAGTGCTTTTCATACCGACAACCGTACACTTAAAATTGATGTCGATGTTATCAATAAAGATTTAGCTCCCCGTTACTGTGGAGTTACCATTTCTGGACTAAAAGTTGGAGATTCCCCAGAATGGTTGCAACATCGTTTAAAGGCTATAGGCTTGGCACCCATAAATAATGTCGTAGATGCCACAAATTACGTTTTGCATGAGTTGGGACAGCCGCTTCATGCCTTTGATGCCGTTAAGATAGCTGGCAATAAAATTGAAGTTAAAACTTTAGAACGTGGTACCAAGTTTACAACCTTGGATGGTGTGGAGCGTGAGTTACATGGGGACGATCTTATGATTTGTGACGCCCAAAAACCCATTTGTATTGCTGGAGTATTTGGTGGGATTGATTCTGGCGTAACCGAAAGTACAACAAGCATATTTTTAGAAAGTGCTTATTTTAATCCTGTAAGCATTCGTAAATCGGCAAAACGCCACGGGTTGAACACAGACGCTTCCTTTAGGTTTGAGCGTGGTATTGACCCTAATATCACTGAATATGCATTAAAACGAGCAACGCTTTTAATACAGGAAATAGCTGGTGGTGAAGTTACAAGCGACGTTATAGACATCTATCCTAAAAAAATTAAGGACTTTGAAATACGTCTAAGCTTCGAAAATGCACAAAAGCTTATTGGCGAAGAAATCCCTAAGGAAATTATTAAACGTATACTTACATCATTAGAGATAAAGGTTAATAATGTAACCGAAGCTGGCTTGGGACTTACTGTACCCGCTTATAGAAATGACGTACAACGCGAAGCCGATGTTATTGAGGAAATTTTACGGGTGTATGGCTATAATAACATTAAAACAACAACAAAGCTAAACGCCTCAGTTTCCAACACATCTCGCTTTGAAGACCATAAAATACAAGATGTTATTGGTAATTTGTTAGCTGCCCAAGGTTTTTTTGAAACACTCTCTAATTCCTTAACCACACCCAATTATGTGGCTTTAAGTGATCAATTAGATGAAGCACATAACGTTACCATGTTAAATCCACTAAGTAATGATTTATCGGTACTTAGACAATCGCTATTGTTTTCTGGCTTAGAGGCTATTTCGTATAACATTAACAGAAAACGCCAGGATTTAAAGCTATTCGAATTTGGAAAGACCTATCATGACATTGATGGTGAAAGAAAGGAATTTAAGCACCTAAGCCTATTGGTTACCGGTAGCAGAAATCCCGAAAGCTGGCATAGCGCTAATGGGAAAAGTGATTTCTTCTTTTTAAAAGGCATTGTAGCTACTACTTTGGAACGTTTGGGTATATCAAGATATGCCGAAGCGCCTATTGCCAATGATTTATTTGGGGAAGGTTTGTCGATCTCCCAAGGTAAAACCAAGTTAGTCGACTTTGGATTAGTAAAAAAATCTGTTTTAAAGGCTTTTGATATTTCACAGGAAGTGGTTTATGCCGATTTTAATTGGGATGCCATTCTAGAATTGGTGAAACGTAATAAAATTACATTTAAGCCCATTCCAAAATACCCAATGGTAAGACGTGACTTTGCTTTGCTATTAGATGATAATGTTTCTTTTGAAGACATCCATAAGATTGCTAAACAAAGTGAAAGACAATTGCTAAAGGAGGTAAGCCTTTTTGATGTTTACCAAGGCAAAAACCTGCCTAAAGGCAAAAAGAGCTATGCGGTGAGCTTTACATTACAGGATGAGAACAAAACGCTCACCGATAAGCAAATTGACAAAATCATGAGTAAGCTTCAAGCTAATTTTGAAAAACAGCTTGGGGCAGAATTGCGATAGTGTATACGACAAGTTTAGCCCTTGTGATTGATGGAAGTTAGATGTTTGTGTACATCCCTGATATAGTTTGCACGCTAAAAATTAAATAATTGGGCAAACGTTTTTTAACCATCTCGTCTTCATTCCGTTTACTCGGAATGAATCCATGAACAGAACTCGTTCCCCTCGAAATGAAGGAAAGGTGGCTTTAAACTCGTTTAAGAATTTAAAGTTAGAAGGGTATTATTAAAAAAAGTACAAGGCTTTTATCATATACTGAACTAACAAATAAAGCCCCGCAAAAGTGATAGCAGCGGCAGCTTTTTTAAAATTCAAAAATTTTAAAAAACTATAGCGGATAGCACGGTGGCTTGCCATTTGCCCTAAAGACATCAACAGTAATATTTATTGCAAATCTATTAAGCTTGCTCATTGGTTAACAAGTGCTATAATCCTTAAAGGGCCGCCGCTTCCTCCCTTAATTTTCATAGGTAAGGCTACGATTGTAAAATTTTTGGAGGGTAACTGGTCTAAATGAGTCAGGTTTTCAAAAGCTGGAATATTTTTTCCAAGAAGGATAACGTGGCTTTTAAAGTCGGTAGACTGCCCATAATCTATACTAGGTGTATCAATACCTATGGCATGAATTTTTCTGTTTTCAACAAGCCAAGTGGCGGCTTCTGGAGCTAAGCCAGGAAAGTGTAAATCTTTTACTGCCTCTGGGCCACGCATTTCCGTTCCTAAATAGTTTAACTTATTGGGATAATATTTAGAATATCCTGTTTGCAATAGCACTATGCTTCCTTCTGGGATTTGTGTTTTTTCGGTCCTTTCCCAATTCAAAAAATCATCTGTCGTTATAAGATATTCTGGATTGTTTAGTGCCTTATGGGACACATCTATTTTAATAGCACTACCAATTAAGTGTTCTAAAGGTATTTCATCTACCGTTTGACCTTCTTTAGCAAAATGAATTGGTGCATCTATATGGGTGCCTCCATGTTCTGCCGTTGAAAAATTATTAGCCGCATAAAAAAAGCCCTGCTCGGTCTCGCCATGGGCCACAGTATCCAATTCAAACTCCTTTGCCGTTACCCAATAAATGGTTTCATCTGAAAAATCGTGGGTTAAATCAATAATTTCAGCATTAGCCAAAAGCCCTTTTTCAGACGGGTAACTTTCCTTTTTATTTTGAACATTTTCCTTGCAAGCCATTATCAAAACGCCAAGAAACAATATGTAAATTCTTTTATCCATGACCCATACATTTAGAGATTAATTATTTACACTCATGTAATAACCTCTAATTTAATGATTTAATTCTATGTAATTCATGAAGAAAATAAAGTTTTTGTTATCCTTTATATTCCGTATATTTAATACAGGATATCTAATACTAAAAAAATGACTGATTCTAATTATACTAAAATTTTTACGGGCAGTTTAGTCATTGTACAGCATCTTGTACAAGAACTGGAGGAAAGCGGTATTAATGCCATAGTTAAAGACGAAACCGAATCGGCACGCTTGGCCGGTTTTGGTGGTGGTATTGTTCCTGGTTTTCAAGAAGTCTTTGTAAATAATGACGAGCTTGATGAAGCTATGACTGTTGTAGACAAAATAAAAGCAGAAATGGAAGACTAACACGCTCCCTTTTCTGCTTGTCTATCGTTTAATAACAGCTTACTATTAAGCCGTTACGGAATACATTTTTTCGCGTAATTCCTTGATCTTTTTATCCTGCATGTACTCATCAAAGGTTATATAGCGATCTATAATTCCATTTGGAGTTAACTCTATAACCCTATTGGCAACGGTTTGCGCAAACTCATGGTCGTGGGTTGTAAACAACACGGTACCTTTAAAGTTTTTTAAGGAGTTGTTAAAAGCGGTAATACTTTCCAAATCTAAGTGGTTGGTAGGCTCGTCCAGCATAAGTACATTTGCCCTTAGCATCATCATTCTACTCAACATACAACGTACTTTTTCGCCTCCAGATAACACATTCGATTTTTTTAGGGCTTCTTCTCCACTAAAAATCATTTTCCCTAAAAATCCACGTATATAAACTTCCTCGCGCTCTTCATCGGTCTTAGCCCATTGGCGTAACCAATCAACAAGTGTTAGATTATTATTAAAAAACGCACTATTATCTAATGGCAAATACGATTGTGTTGTTGTAACCCCCCAAGCAAACTTACCAGAATCTGCTTTTTCATTATTGTTTATAATTTGATAAAATGCCGTTGTCGCTCTAGAATCTCTTGAAAACACAACTACCTTATCCCCTTTGGCTAAGTTTAAATCGATGTTATTAAACAACACCTCGCCATCTATAGACGCAGAAAGGCCTTCAATATTTAATATCTGGTCTCCAGCTTCTCTTTCACGTTCAAAAATAATGGCTGGATAACGACGGCTTGTAGGTCTAATATCTTCAATATTAAGCTTATCAATCATTTTCTTCCTACTGGTAGCCTGCTTACTTTTAGCCACGTTAGCAGAAAAACGTCTAATAAACTCTTCCAATTCTTTCTTCTTTTCCTCGGCCTTTTTGTTTTGTTGGGCACGTTGTTTCGCTGCTAACTGCGAAGACTCATACCAAAATGTATAGTTTCCGGAATAGTGGTTGATTTTTCCAAAATCAATATCTGAAATGTGTGTACAAACCGCATCTAAAAAGTGACGGTCGTGAGATACCACGATAACGCAATTATCGTAATTGGCCAAAAAGTTCTCTAACCACGAAATGGTTTCATAATCCAAATCGTTGGTAGGCTCATCCATGATCAACACATCTGGATTACCAAATAAAGCCTGCGCTAACAAGACACGTACTTTCTGTTTCCCATCTAAATCGGCCATTACCGTATAGTGCAACTCTTCTTTTATCCCTAAATTCGATAATAAAGCCGCTGCATCACTATCGGCATTCCAACCGTTCATTTCTTCAAATTGTACCTGCAACTCCCCTATCTTATCGGCGTTTTCATCTGAATAATCGGCATACAAAGCATCTATTTCAGTTTTAATCTTAAATAAAGGCTTGTTTCCCATTAAAACGGTTTCCAAAACCGTATGCTCGTCGTACAAATTATGGTTTTGCTCAAGTACAGACATACGCTTACCAGCTTCAAGGGATACATGCCCAGAAGTAGGTTCCATTTTTCCTGATAATATCTTTAAAAATGTAGACTTACCTGAACCATTTGCACCAATGATGCCGTAACAATTACCATTGTTGAAAGTCGTGTTAACCTCGTCAAAAAGTATACGTTTTCCAAATTGGACAGAAAGATTAGAAACTGATAGCATAGCGTGTATTAAAATTTTTTGCAAAAGTAGAAAATTCAAACTGTTTGTGAAACGTTCTTACCATATTTTTAAGCTCTTGGAAAATATATCAATTATAGACATAATAAGATTTAACAGGCCATTAACAGGACAATATAAATACAAGGTCTATTTTTGTTAATGGATTTGGGTGTTTGTGCCCAAACAAACTTAGGTAGGGATTTATGAAATTTTATATTGGACTTTTAATACTCGCCATAACGTGTTTTGGATGTAAAAAGGACACGAGGTCTTCGGATAGGAATTATGCCTATTTTGGAGGTCAAGTGATTAATCCTAAATCCAATTTTGTGGTGCTGTATAAATCTGAAAACGTTTTAGATACCATTTTATTGGATGGCAACAATAGATTTATTCATAAAATTGATAATTTAAAAGCTGGGTTCTATACCTTTCGCCATGGCGATGAAATTCAATCGGTACTATTGGAACCCCAAGACAGCCTCCTATTTAGGTTAAACACCTTAGATTTTGATGAATCTTTAGTATATACCGGTTTAGGCGCTAAAAAAAACAACTACTTTATTAGTGAGTATCTTCAAAACGAACCCTCATTGGAAGTTAAGAATCTATATAAATCCTGCCAATTGGATATTAAAAGCTTTGAGGAGAAAATAAAAAACATAAGAAAAAGAAGTTACAAAGTTTTAGAAGCCTTTAAAGAAAAAAATCCAACCTCCAACTTATTTAATAATCTAGCTAAGGCTAATATTGATTATAATTACTATTTAAAAAAAGAAGCTTATCCACTATACCATAAGGGAACTAGTGAATCTGAAACATTGGCATTGTTGCCAAACGACTTTTACGCCTATAGGGAATTGGTGAACTATAACGATTCTTTATTAAAAGACAGTTTTAGCTACCAATCGTTTTTACGTTATAATTTAAGTAATTTGTCCTGTAAAACCCATTTGGATCATTCTAAAAAAAAACATTTTAATTGGGCTTCGGTTTGTTTTACGCTAGACAGGTTAAACCTAATTGACAGTTTAATTGATGATACTACTATAAAAAACAACCTACTCTATCATTATACGTCTAGATTTTTAGCCAATAATAAAGAGGGAAAAAATAATGAGGCTATAATCGAGGCCTATCTGGAGAAAAGTACCGATAAAGAAAAGAGTAAAATGGTAAAGCAATATGCTTCTGCAATTAAAAGCTTAAAACCAGGAAACTATTTACCTAATATTGTCATTAAAGATTATAGCAACAAAGAATACCAATTAGATTCAAAAATACAAGCGACTACTGTTATCTGTTTTTGGACACTTGCGGCATATAACCACTTTAAAGATTGTCACAATAGAGTAAAAGAATTGGAAATCAAGTATCCTGAGGTTTCTTTTATTAGGATCAACATAGACGATTACAATGCAGAAACCATTCAAAAAACGTTAAGGAAAAATTATATTGGGCTAGACAATGAATACCTGTTCAAAAACCCTGAAAAGGCAAGAGCTACTCTTGCTATTTATCCTAAAATTAAAACATTTATCATTGATAAAAACAAAAAGATTGTAAATAGCAATTCCAATATTTTTAATCATAATTTTGAAGAAGAATTGCTTGGAGCAATAAACAGGTAAAAGCTTAAAAAAAGTATAAAAAAATCCTCTTCAATGTTTATACTGAAGAGGATTTTTTTTAAAAGGAATCTTATGTTAGTTATTTCCTTTTTTATAATCTTCTAAGAACTTAGCCAAGCCAATGTCGGTTAATGGGTGTTTTAGCAAGCCTTCAATAGAACTTAATGGTCCAGTCATAACATCGGCACCTAATTTGGCACAATCAATAACGTGCATGGTGTGACGTACAGAGGCTGCCAATATTTCGGTATCAAAACCATAGTTATCAAAAATTTGTCTTATTTCTGCGATAAGGTTTAAACCATCGGTAGAAATATCATCCAAACGTCCTATAAAAGGAGACACATAAGAGGCTCCTGCCTTAGCAGCCAATAAAGCTTGCCCTGGTGAAAATACCAAGGTTACATTTGTTTTTATTCCTTTTTCAGAAAAGTATTTACATGCCTTAACCCCATCCTTAATCATAGGTAGTTTAATTACGATTTGGTCATGCAGTTCAGCTAAAGCCTCTCCTTCCCTTACCATGCCATCAAAATCGGTTGAAATAACTTCGGCACTTACATCGCCATCTACTATATTGCAGATATCAACATAATGCTTCATTATATTGTCATGTCCCGTAATGCCCTCTTTAGCCATTAAGGAAGGGTTTGTTGTAACACCATCTAAAATCCCCATATCTTGGGCATCTTTTATTTGGTCTAGATTAGCTGTGTCTATAAAAAACTTCATTATTATGTTTTTGTGTTTATAAGTTATAATTCGTTGCAAATTTACAATAATTAGATAAAAGAAATTCAACTAATTACTTAAAGGTTTAAGTACCATGATTGGTAATGGACATCAAATACATCCTCCGCTTACCTAATTTTAAGAGTATACGTTTTAGAAGTGCTCTCTTTACAAAGTCCATCGCAATCATTTAATGTGTTTTCGCAATCCTCATAGTAGTCATCTACTTGTTCAACACTTAAACGTACCGTAAATTGGTATCTCCCAGATTCCTGTGGCGTGCCTTCAATAATTACAGACCTATAATCTACTACAAATTCTAATCCTTCAGGCAAATCTCCATCTATAGAAAAGTAATAATAGTAATCGTCGTCTCTTGGTTCGTTTTTAATCTGTGCATTAATCGCATCTGTATAGTAACTATTAACTTGGCCTATTTTCAGTATATCATCAGATAACACTGGATGCCTATTAAGCACACACTCCAAAATATCCTGGCAGCTAGTTGTAATAAAAATTAAGATAAGTAAAACGGAAAAGAATTTTATGCTTTTATTCATGTCGTCAGTTTTCTCCTAAACCAAACACAAATAACATACCAAAACTATAGCTTATAATGATTCATCAAAAGCTTTTCATAAACAGTATCTGGTAAAATACGCTTTAAAACAATAGAAAATTTCTGCATAAACTCACCAACTTTATAATGCACCTTGGGCGATTTAGCCTGTATGATTTTAAAAACAGCCTTAGCCATTATATTGGGGTCACTACCAGAATCGACATGAGCATTCATTAACTCCAATGTTTTTCCGTAAGTCGCTTTATATGGCGAATTGTCCAATAGCGGGGCATGGTAGCGTCCAGCGGCAATATTAGTTGCAAAGTCGCCTGGTGCCACATTGGTCATATGAATATTAAAAGGCTTTAATTCCATTCTAAATGCTTCGGTTATTAGCTCTAAAGCGCCTTTACTGGCACTATATACACCACGATACGGTAATCCCATATATCCTGCAATGGAAGTTGTATTTATGATCAAACCTGATTGTTGTGATCGCATATGCGGCAGCACTGCCTTGATAACATTGATAGGACCAAAAAAATTGGTTTCAAAATTGGCCTTGATTTCCGCTTCTGGAATTTCCTCAATAGGCCCTGTAATCCCTGCTCCAGCATTATTGATCAATACATCTAACTTCCCTTGTTTCTCAATAATAGCTTCTACAGCAGCTCTAATGGAAGCAAGATCCTTTACGTCTAGCTTTAATAATGGAAACTTACTTTCTGGGTATCGCTCCGGATTTCTACTGGTTCCATAAACCACAAAACCCTTTTCGATTAAAAATTCACCTATGGATTTTCCTATACCTGAAGATCCTCCCGTTATTAAAACAACTTTAGACATAAATAAAAATGAATAATTAAAAATGTAAAATTAACAATGAATCTGATTAAATAAGATTAAAACCAAAAAAGATTAAAAAAGGACAGAATAGGGCATAAAAAAAGGCAAGCTACCTACATCACACCGCTACGACCATATACCTTTGCTGCGTTCCCGCCCTGGAGGATTCTACAGGAGCTGGTTGTGTAGGACTTGCCAGGTGCAAAGATACAACCTTTTAAAATTTTCACAATGATTTTTTAAACCGATTTTAAATAAATATCTTGCTTAAAAATTAAAACGACAATGCGGTTTTTTAACTATCTTACTTTCATATTATTAGGGTTAATACTTGTGTCTTGTGGTTCGAACGCCAAACAAAAAAAAAGTGATTTTACCCTAACCACCAATGCCAAAAAAGGCGATATTTCTATAAATGAAACCTTAAATATCTCACTCAGTAACAAAAAAAAGCATGTTATTGATTCCGTTACTTATACATTAGACGGTAGAAACATAAAGGACAATACGCCTTTATCCAATTTTAAACTAGGAAAGCATACCATTGAAGCAACGGTATATTTCAATAACGAAAAGCAGCTTACCTCCACGCCTATTACTATTCTAAATAATGAAGCTCCTAAAATATTTAAGTACAAAATAATTAATGAATATCCTCATGATATTACATCCTATACCCAAGGGATTGAATTTTTCAATGGCAATTTATACGAAAGTACCGGACAGTACAAAGAGTCCAAATTACGCCAGGTGGATTACAAAACAGGTAAGATTATAAAAAACATAGATCTTGCCGATGAATATTTTGGAGAAGGGTTAACCATTTTGCACGATAAAATCTATCAACTCACATGGCGAGAAGGCACAGGCTTTGTTTACGATGTTAATACCTTCGACAAACTTACCAGTTTTAAATATGGCAACAGTAAGGAAGGTTGGGGATTATGCAACAACGACACTACCATTTACAAAAGCGACGGCACCGAAAACATTTGGCTTTTGGATCCCAAAACCCTTGTAGAGCAAAGCTACATACAGGTCTATACCAATAAAGGGAAAATAGTGGGGATTAATGAAATGGAATGGATTGACGGAAGCATCTATGCCAACCGTTACCAAAAAGATGGCGTGGCCATTATAAACCCTAAAAATGGTGCAGTTACTGGGGTTGTGGACTTTTCTCCGTTAAAAAAATTGGTCACGCAACATCAAGGCCTAGATGTATTAAACGGTATTGCCTATAACCCAGAAACCAAAACCATATTTGTTACCGGAAAACGCTGGGATAAATTGTTTGAGGTTGAGATTGTTGAAAATTAAATCGTATGTGGAGATGCATGTATCAAGTTGACATTCATTAATAATGAAACCACAAACTTATTTCCCTATTCTAGTTTTTATATTAATTGGATGCTCTCCAAAAAAACACCTGAATTAAACGGTGTATGGTACAATATAGATTCTTCTGATTTTCCTGCGGAAAGCCCCTCACAAACCATTATTTTTAATAAACATCCCAATATTCACAACTAAAATCAATGACCCCAAAAGAAAATTTAGAACAACACGGGTATAAATTGCCAAACGTTTCAACACCTGGGGGAAACTACGTATCGGTTAATATTAGACAAAATATAGCCTACATTGCCATCCAATTTCCTATTCAAAATGAAAAATATCACTATCAAGGACGCTTGGGTGAAAACCTAACAACCGAAGATGGTTATAAAGCAATGGAATTATGTGCTTTGAATGTTTTAGCCCAAATACATGATAAAATTGGATTTGAAAACATTGTTGGACTAAACCATATTGATGCCTATTTTCAATCAGGAGCAGATTGGGACGATTCACCTATAGTTGTTAATGGGGCTTCAGACTTATTCGTAAAAATTTTAGAAAATAAGGGCAGACACTCAAGAGCCATTTTTGGAGTTGAAAAACTGCCTCGCAATTTTAGCGTTGGATTAACAGCATCATTTACAGTAAAAAATGTATAATCAATAAACAGTATTGCCGTTAAAACGGGATTATTGATCCTAAAAAAAGAAACTTGACCTTAACCAAACAACTCATTAATATTATAGAAAGCGACGATTGGATGATTCAAACTTTAAAAACCGTTAGGGACTTGAACCTAAACGATTGCTGGATTGGAGCTGGTTTCGTTAGAAATAAAATCTGGGATTATAAACACGGTAAAAAAAGAACAGAACTAAATGATATTGATGTTATCTATTACAACAAGACCAAAGCTTTAAAAAATGATGATCTGCTAATTGAAAACAAACTAAAAACAATTACTTCAAATTTGAATTGGTCTGTAAAAAATCAAGCTAGAATGCACATTAAAAATAATCATAAACAATACATTAATTGTTATGAGGCCATTTCATTTTGGCCAGATACCGCTACATCAATAGCCATCAGATTAACCCCTAATAATACAATTGATTTTATTGCTCCGTACGGTTTAGACGACTTATTCAATCTCATGGTAATTCCAACACCTCAGTTCGATTTAAACACCTACCATAACAGGATTAAAAAAAAGAACTGGAAAGAAAAATGGAATAAACTCAATATAAAAACTTCCCATAGGATCATACAAGCATAACAACAACTATAATTTATGCCAATAATGATAGTCTTTAAAGAAAACGTATTTAGATGATTATCATTTTGAAGAAAACGATGCTTATACTGAAAATTATAGTAAGACTTACAACTTTATAGTTGATATTAATAAAGTATTTATCCTACTTTTAATTGTTATTATTAGTAATAACTCCTAAAAAATATAGAAATAGATGTATTCATACGCTTATAAACGGGTCTAATACCTCACCCTGGTCTTGGTACAGGGACAGTTGCTTATCCCCCTCAGGAAGTTAAGCCCGATGGTAATGACATGGGTCCCCGAGTTGTAGCCCGACAGCCCATTGGCAGTGATCTGGTAGGCATAGGCAAAATAGAACTTGTCCTGGTTGATCCCCGCCATGGGACCTATATTGAGCGGCTTGAGCAGCTGGTCGTTCAAAAAGCGGTACGAGATCCCCCCGAACACATAGTTGTCGTTCCTGCCGAACTTCTTCACCTTGAAATTAAGGTCCGTACTGGAACGCTTATCACTGGTAAACATCTGGTAAAATATAGAGGGCTCGAACTGAACACCATTGCGAATGGGCTTGCCAAAGGTATAGCCCGTATAGATTTGGTAGTTCAACAGAAACCTTGGTTCCTCTTGGAATATCTGGTTTTGAATATCCCTAAACTCATCGATATTCTTGTCGAGGAAATTATTCAAGTTCAAGCTAATAAAGAAATCCTTGTAACGGTACAGTGCTCCAACATCGAAGTTTATATTAGATTGCGCCCTGTCGTCTTCAATGCCTAAGGCCGATGCCGGTATTTGATTCCCACTTTCGTCATAACCAACAAAGTTTGCTATATCGATCCTAAAGTTGTTAACGTTGAGCGAAAGCCCAAGGGACAGGTACTGTTCCGAGGTCACGTCCAAGATCAAATGGTGGGCAAAAGAGAACTTCGCCCCCGTCTGTATCGTGTTACCGTTGCGGTCGTTATAGAACGATGCCCCTAGCCCCGAACGGTCACCAAGGCGCACATCGGCGTAAACCGATTGGTTATCGGGGGCGTCCTTGATCCCCACCCACTGCGTAAGCCCATTGGCACGGATCTTTAAATAGTCACCTATACCCGCAAAGGTCGGCGATACCACAAAATCATTGTCCGCCAAATATTGCGTATATACCGGCAGGTTAAGCTCCTGGCCATAACCAAACGTTACGGTAAGCAGAAAGAAATATAGTA